>CAVXYP010000005.1:0-587322 GCA_963766035.1 uncultured Actinomycetota bacterium
AGGTTCTCGATGTCCCGGGAGGGCACCCGGCCGGCCACCAGGTGGCGGACGCGGCCGGACCGGTCGGCGGTCAGCACGCTGTTGATCGGCTGTACCCATGCACGAAACGCCTCGGTCACGTCCTCGACGGACCTGGACCGAAGCAACGGGAGGAAGGTCTGGAAGCCCATGTCCGCCAGGGTCCGGGCGGGCGTGGCGATGCTGAACGCGACGCCGTCGTCGTCGCGCCACACGACCGGACCCCGCTCGGTCTCGACGACCTCGACCGGCACGTCGTCGCCGCCGTCGACGCGGATGGTCTCGACGTGCCGGTGGGCGGTGGCCCAGCCGCTCGGGCCCGGCGGCCTGCACGTCGGCTGCCGTCGGCGCGCAACTCCTCGACGAACACGTCCTGGTAGTCGGCGGCGGCGTTGGTGATCCCCCAGGCGACCTCGCCGGCGTGCCCGAAGTGCTGGATGCCGGGAACACCCGGGAAGGTGAACCCCACGACGTCGAACTCCGGGCAGGCGAGCCTGATCTGCTGGTAGCAGTTCGGGACCTCCAGGGTCCGGTGTGAGTCGCCCGCCACGATCGGGAAGCCGCTGGCGGTGCGGGAACCGGTCATCGCCCAGGCGTTGCTCCTGCCTCCTGCTCGAACTCCGCCCCGTCGTCGGCGCACCGGAAGAGCTCGACGTGGTCGCGCCCGAGGAGGTCGACCAGCCGCCGTCGCCACCACTTGTCGCCGAGCGAGGAGAAGAGGAGGTGCTGCACGTCGAAGACGGACAGCGGGGTCCACGGCTGCCACGGCCCGGCCTCCGCCCCCAGGGCCCGGCCCTCGGGCGTCGCGCGGAATGCCCGTGGCAGTTCGAGGTTGACTCCGTCGACGAAGGACGCCACCCAGGTCTTCGTCTCGTCGTCGAGGGCCTCGAAGCACTGCCTGCCGGTGTCGTCGACCCGTGCCTGCCGGGCGAACGTGTCCCAGCCGACCGCCTGCGGCCCGAGCCGCTCCGCCAGCCGTCCCTCCGCCCGCCATCGCTGGTACTCGATCTGCCAGGCGCGGTCACGGGCCGCGATCCGGCCCTGCAGATGGGCCAGATCGAGAACCGAATCGGCACTCGAGATGGGGCACGCCGAAGGCATCGCGGGCCAGTCGCATACGACCGATCCTGCCGGAGCGCGGCACCGCGCCAGCGGTCCGGGCCGTGCAGTGGGCCCCGTTCGGTGGGACCCTGAGGAGTCGCGCCGGGCTTACGGGCCGACGGCGCAGTCGTGCGGCGACCAACCCGGTTGGGGTCTCGAAACGTGTCGAATAGGTTCACATGGTGAGCGAGGACGAGCGGCCGGTCGCCGCCAACGGTGCGGTCGCTCCGCCGCATGCCGATCCCATGGGCGTCAGCATGGACGTGGTCCGCAGGCTCGCCCTCGTCAACGGCCGCATCAACGCCGGCAGCGACCTGGCCGAGACCCTCCAGGCCGTGGCCGACGGCATCGTCGACGTGTTGGGGTTCGGCGCCGCGGTGATGAACCACCAGACCGCCGACGGGCGACTTCGAGGTGGTCGCCGTCGCCGGCCCGGACGAGGTGCGGGCGGCGCTCTCCGGGGTGCTCCATCCCCGGCAGGCGATCCTGGAGGCGCTCGAACTGGCCGACCAGTGGGGCGCCCTGCGGTTCATCCCGCACGACCGGACCGACAACATCGAGGTCTTCTGGGTCCCCGACCTCCCCTACGACGACGATCCGCAGGCGTGGCACCCGATGGATGCCCTCCTCGTGCCCCTGTAGGCCGGGACCGGCGACATGGTCGGCATCATCTCGGTCGACCTGCCGCCGGACAACAGGCGCCCGTCGCGACTGCTGTGCGAACTGCTCGAGGTGTTCGCGATGCAGGCCGGGCTCGCCATCGCCGGCGTCGAGCTCAGGGCGCGCTACGACGAGGAACGGCGGGCCCGTGAACGGGTGCTGTCCGACCTCGCCTCCAGGGATGCGCTGACCGGCCTGCCCAATCGGCGGGCCCTCACCGAGGCGCTCGCTGCGTCCGTGCGCCAGGCCAAGCGGACCGGCCGATACCGGTGCGCTGCTGTTCTGCGACGTCGACGGGATGAAGCGGCTGAACGACCGGCAGGGCCATGCCCGCGGCGACCTCGCGCTCAACGCCTGGGCAGAGGAGCTGGCGGCGAGGGTGCGGGACGAGGACTTCGTCGCCAGGATCGGCGGTGACGAGTTCGTGGTCGTGGCTCCCGGCCTGCCACCCGACGGTGCGCGCGCGCTTGCCGAGCGGCTCCGTGAGCCGGGCGGTGACGTGCTCAACCTCGCCGGACTGACGCTCAGCGTCGGCATCGCCGCGATCGACGGCAGCCTCGAACCCGACGAGATCCTCGACCTGGCCGATCGGGCGATGTACATCGACAAGGCCGATCGCCGGCGGCATTCCAAGCCCGCATAGCGATCTGCGCGTTCAGAAGTCGCACTGACCTCGCCTGCTGTCGTCCGCCGGCTGGCACCGAGCATTGTGGCCGCTACATCACCGAGCCCGCTGGGTGGCCGGGTTCACTCGGCCGGCGGCCACCTCTGCTCGACCGTCCTCGTCGGGTCGGGCCCGGGTCGGCCGCGGGTGGCTGCTGGACCAACCACCCGGGCCTGGACCCGCCAGTGCCCGGACCACGGGCAAGCCCTGGGCGATGTGATACCCACTTCGTCGGCGCGCACACGTCCGCGCCGTGCGGAGGGCCCGGCCCGTCTGAGGTGGCCTGTTGAGACTCGCGTCAGGACGCCTGGCCCGCGACGCCTCGTACGCCGCGAGGACGGCGGCGGAGATCCGCCCGCGTTCGCTGACCTCGTAGCCGTTCTGCGGGCCCACTCGACGGATGGCCTGCGCGTCTCGGGGCTTCGCAGCGGGAGGCGTTGAGCGCTGGCTCGGGAGCCGCCGCTCCGCCCGCGGCGTGCTGCCGCGACATAGGGCTCGCAGGACGTCCCGCAGCTTGCCGGCGTTCGTCTCGGACAGGTCGATCTGATAGCTGACGCCGTCGAGGGCGAAGCTGACCGTCTCGCCCGACCCGCTGATGTCGGAGCCGTCAAGGTCGTCGGTGAGTTGGATGACCGTCTTCTGCGCCATGCTGCCTCCGGGGGTGTGCCTCTCAGCCGCGGGAGGCCCACCGTGGCTGTGGTGGTTCCGAACCGCGAGGGTGCTGCTGCGTGTCTACCCGCAACCCCGCGTTTCTAACCCGGCGCGGGCCGCCTTCTCTGCCGAGCCGCAGCGCCTGCCTGCCTTGCCGGTCAGGTGGCGGTGAGGTGGCCGAAGACGACGATGTTGTCGCGGTAGTGGCCGGTGCCCCGGTCGAAGGTTCCGCCACAGGTGATCAGCCGGATCTCCGCGCGGGTGAAGTCGCCGGTGTACACCTCGTCCGGGAAGCGGTCCTTCGGGATACGCCTGGACCTTGTCGACCACGAACGTCGTCACCGACCTGTCCGCGCGGGTGATCTGCACCTTTGCGCCGATCTTGACGGCACCGAGGCTGGTAGAAGATGCCAGGCCCCTTCTTGCTGTCCACGTGCGCTCCGAGCACGGCAGTGCCCAGCTGGCCCGGCGACGGACCGTCCCGGTAGAAGCCGACTTCGTTCGTCGATCCAGGGACGCCCAGGCTGCCATCGGCGGCGACGCGAAGGTCGACGAAGTCGGTGGCGTGCACGCCGATGGACGGGATGTCGAGAACCGTGGGCCTGGACGCAGCGAGGAACGGGCCGATCTTCGGCTGGGTCGGTGCAGCGGGCTTGGAGCGACAGGCCTCGCGGACTCGGCGTCGCCCGGCTGGTGGCACCAGGCGTCGGAGTGGCTGTCGCGGTCGCGCGCCGGGGTGGGCGTCGAGGTCAGAGGAGCTGCAGCCGCGGGCTGGGGTGGACCGTCCGAGCCCCGAACGCCGACGACGATGGCCGTGGCACTCGCCAAGAGCAGCAGGACGGCGACCGCCGCGGCCCCGATCGGGCCACGGCGGTCGTCTGTTCCTGTCATGCGATGCATCGATCTCGGTTACGCGGCGTCAGACCGACGACGCGAGCGGGCGAACCCGGCTGCAACACCCGCGGCGAGCAGACCGGCTCCGCCGAGGGCGATCAGGCCGTCGTTCATGCCACCGGCCGCGCCACCGTCACCGGTAGCCATGCCACCCGCGGGGCCGACGTGGAGCGCTCCGCACAGTGCGGGGTCGGTCGCCTCGGTGGGCAGCGACGGGTCGAGGTCGCTCTTCTTGCTGCCGCTGTACTTGCCATCGTGGTCGTAGTCGACTCCGTGGATGACCACGACGGACTTGCCTTCGGTGATGCCCGTCGGCAACAGCGCTCGAGACCTTGATGCTGCCTCGCTGGTAGCTGATCTTGCCGCCCTTGGCCGTGTCGAACCGGTCGACCGCCAAGGTGGAGGCGGCACTCGTGTCACCGGTCTTGGTCAGCGAGACCACGACGGGTCCGTAGGCGGGCGCGCCTTCGGTGGTGTCGAGGTGGCCGTCGCCGTCACTGTCGTCGCCGATGACCGGGCACTCGTGCCGCGCCTCGGCGCCGAAGTGGATGTGCGCGGCATGCGGCTGGTCGGCCAGCAGACCCTGCGCGGCCATCGTGACGGTGATCGTCTGACCGTTCACCTCGACCATCGCCGTCCCGCTGCCGTTGACGCCATTGCCCGCGACCGGACTCAGGTTGGCCTGAACCGTGCTGCCGTGCGCCAGCGCGGGGCCGGCTCCGAACGCCACGATGAAGGCGGCGCCGCAGGCAACTCCTGCGAGCCTTAGACCTTTACGCATCTCGTACTCCTTGCTTCGTTGCGGTCGCGACCTGAGGCGGCGAACGCATTGGTGAAGTGGACTCGGGTGGTGGTTCGGCACCACGAACACACTGGATTGGGCCGAACCCGAGAAACTTCCGCGAGACGCTGCACGAAAGTTCAGGTCGTCGGGTCCAATCCCCTTGGCCCTGCCGTGACGAACACCTGCTGACGACGCTTGGTGGGTGGCCCGGAATGCGGCGCAAGGGACGATTCGATATGGCAGGGTCTGTGCCATGACGACGGTCGGGGGTGGAGACGGGCTGGCGAGTGCAATGGTGCGGGCGGGGCAGGGTGACCAGGACGCCTTCGCCGTGGTCTACGACGCCACCTCGTCGAGGTTGACCAGATTGGCCATCGGCGCGCCTAAGTCGTCGCGGTCGGTGATGACGACGTCATGGTCGAACCGTGCGACCTGGAGGCTCAGTTCCTCCGGCGATATGTCCGGTGAATAGACGCACGCTTCTGCGCCGAGGAGCGACGAAGCAGCCAGGAGCCCGATGATGAGAGGAAGGTCGTTGGACACGATCGCGAAACGATTGATGTCGGCAAGTCGGAGGCCAGCGGCGAGGACATCAGTCTCGTGCGCGAGTTGGTGATAACTACATTCGCCGTTTGCATCCACCACGGCGAGACGGTCAGGATCGGAGGCTGCGACCCTGTGCAGGAGCTCGATCACAGTAGCCTCTTCCCTAAGCCGGTTTGGATGCGACAGCCATTCCGTAGCCGAAGGTCCCCTCGCGCCACAGCGACTCAAGGATCGCGCAGGACCGCACAAAGTCGTCGAGGCTGGGCTCGCCGATCAGGTTGATGACCTCGTCACGGTGTTCGGCTGCATTCGACCTCCACGCCTCGAATGTCGGCAGTGTCGCTTGAGTGAGGTCGTCGGCCGTCTCTACGACCAAGCCTGCCTCGCCGAACCACGACACGTAGTCAGCCAGCGGCTCCATCCGAGCGTCGCCGAACGCAGCTCGCAGGGTCGCGAACTCAGCGCGGCGGTCCCTCAGCTCCATGAACGGGATTTTGCGGTGGCGCACGATGTCGCACCAAACGACGGAGCCACCAGGCTTGAGGACTCGCGCAGCCTCCGACACCAAGAGGTCACGTCGGGGCATCAGATGAGACGACTCGAGGATCCACACCCGGTCGAAGAGGCCGTCGGGGAAGCCGTTGTCGGTGCCATCCCGAACCTCGAAGCCGACGCGGTCGTCCAGGTTCGCACGGGCAGTGCGCTCCCGCGCAATCTCGACGCCGACAACGCTGGTCGTGATCCCGGTGATCCGGACGTCGTGACGGGAAGCCAAATCGCGCGCTTGAGCGCCCGTGCCGCAGCCGACGTCGAGGACTCGTAGCCCCGGTTCCAAGCGCGCTGCCTCGGCCATCCGCTCGGTGAGTCGATGCGTCGCCTCCTCCAGGGGTTCGTCGCCCGCGAAGACGCCATAATGCAACTCAGAACCAAGAAGCAGTGCCCAAGCCCGGGTCACCCGGTCGTAGTGGTCGGCTGGCTGGTACGAGTGCTCAGTCATGCAGGAGCCTTGGGTCGGCCCTTCTTGGAATGGTCAACACGTCAGTCCTCCGTCAACAACGAGCACCTGCCCCGTGATCCAGTCGTTGCGCTCATCGACGAGAAACTGCACGGCTCGCGCGATGTCGTCTGGCTCGCCCAGACGGCCGGCAGGTGTGCGTCGAACGATCTGGTCGAGCTGTCCCTCATCGAGGCCGTGACTCATCTCGGTCTTGAGGTATCCCGAGGCGATGCTGTTGACAGTGATCTTGCGGGACCCGACCTCCCGTGCGAGGGCCCGTGTGAATCCGTCGAGCGCGGCCTTCGTCGCGCCATACACCGTGAGCCCCCGGTAGCCGGTGAGGCCCGTGATCGAGGAGATGTTGACGATCCGGCCGCCGCCATGGGCAAGCATGTTGCGCACCACCTGACGGGTCACGTGGATGGTTGCCTTCAGGTTCAGATCGATGACGGCGTCAGCGTCTTCATCGGGGAACAAAGCAAGGATCCCGTCGCGAGCAACACCCGCGTTGTTGACCAAGACATCGATCGACTTCCACTGGTCCAGAACTGCCTTGGTGAAGCGGGATGAGTCCTCGCGATTCGCTAGATCAGCCTTCGCGAACAGAAAGCGCTCGGCGGAGCGCGGATCCGACTGCCAAGCACGCACGACTGCGGTCTCCGAACGCGAACAGGTCGCGACCCTGTCACCGGAATCCAGGAAAGACTGGACGATCCCGGCACCCAGGCCCCGGCTTCCGCCAGTGACGACAACGGTGCGTGGCGTCGAGGTCATGCGATAACCGCTGCCCCTGACTGACCACCAGCAGTATAGAACCTCACGATCTCCCCCACCGTGCCGGCGACCAAGCCCTCGCTGAACGGGTCGGTGCCAAACTCATCCTCCAGGATCGCGGACAGTTCTGCGGTCTGGAGCGAGTCAAGGCCAAGTCCGTCCTCGCCGTGCAGGGCAACCTCCAGTCCGACCTCCATGTCGGCCTTTCCCGCAGCACGCAGCAGCGACTCGACGATCGCTACGACCGAGCCCACAACATCATTCATGAAGCCTCCATCTCAGACTCCGCCGGACGATAGCAGTGAGCAGGCGCTCATAAGTCACGAAGTCTGGTCTCGGACCATGGGCACACCGCCACCGTCAGTCGCGAGGACCGGCCAGGTCGCTTTGGGCGATGAGGTCGAGCTCTTCGTCGGTCAGCTTCCTGACGACACGTGCAGGCGAACCCATGGCGACACAGCGTGCGGGGACGTCCTTCACCACGAGCGACTGCGCCCCGACGAAGGCTTCGTCGCCGATCGTGAGAGGTCCGAGAATGATGCTGTCCAACGCGATCGTGACGTTGTTGCCGATCATGGGCCAGCCCGCCAACGCGCTCGGTCCTCCCCGGCCGGTGTCGCCGCCGATGCTCACGCCATGACTGATTCGGGCGTTGCGGCCGATCCGAACACCCTCGGCGATGAGGATCTTCTGGCTGTGGACCAGACACAATCCGGGTCCGATCTGCGCCGCAGGGTGAATCTCCGTGCCTCCCCAAACGACAGCAGCGCTTCGCAGCAGGAACGAGAACGGCCGCGTCGCACGCCGCTGGTAGAGCACATGGCTGATTCGGAACATGAGCACGACGTGCACCGCAGGTGATGCAAACGCCTTGCCGATCACTTTGACCCAATATTTCAGCTTCGGCTGCCGAGGGTCGACGTGAACCCGCAGGTCAGCCAGCACCAAGTTGAGCACGCGACTCCTCCCCTCTGTTTTCGGGTGAGATCTCCACCGAAGGCCGAGCCCACGCTATGCCTCATCGTCGCATCGGGCGACCGCCCATCGCCGTCACCCCCGCAGCAGCCGAGTCATCTGCTCCAGATCGGCGTCGACCATCAACCGGGCCAGCGCCTCGGCGTCCGTGTCGGGCTCCCAGCCGAGCACCTCGCGGGCCTTGCCCGCGTCGCCGACCAGCGCGTCGACCTCCGTCGGCCGCTCGTAGGACTCGTTGTAACGACGTGGTTCTCCCAGTCGAGACCCGCGTGCTCGAACGCGAGCTCGCAGAACTCGCGCACAGTGTGCCGATCCCGGTCGCCAGCACGAAGTCCTGCGGCTCGTCGTGCTGCAGCATCCGCCACATGCCTTCGACGTACTCCTTGGCGAAGCCCCAGTCGCGCACCGCGTCGAGGTTGCCCAGGTGAGGTGGTCGGCGACGCCGAGCTTGATCGCCGCAACACCGAGCGTGATCTTGCGGGTCACGAAGCTCTCGCCGCGCCGCGGCGACTCGTGGTTGAACAGGATCCCGGACACGGCGAACAGGTCGTAGGCCTCGCGGTAGTTGACCGTCACCCAGTGCGAGTAGAGCTTCGCCGCGCCATACGGCGAACGCGGGTAGAAGGTCGTGGTCTCGTTCTGCGGTGGCGGCGTCGCGCCGAACATCTCCGACGTCGACGCCTGGTAAAAGCGGCAGCCGATCTTCGCGGCGCGGATGGCCTCCAGCAGCCGCAGCGTGCCCGCCGCGTCAGCGGACGCGGTGTACTCCGGCACCTCGAAGGAGACCTTGCACGTGGCTCTGCGCGCCCAGGTTGTAGACCTCGTGCGGCGTGATCTCGCGGATCAGGTTGGCCAGGCTGACACCGTCGGTCAGGTCGCCGTAGTGGAGGTGGAGCGAGGCGTTGGCGGTGCAGGTGGTCGATCCGGCTGCGGTTGAGCGTCGACGTCCGGCGCACGAGGCCGTGCACCTCATAGCCCTTCTCGAGCAGCAGCTCCGCGAGGTAAGAGCCGTCCTGGCCGGTGATCCCGGTGATGAGTGCGCGCTTCGTCACACGGGTCACCGTATACGGCGGATAGGGTGCACGCTCCGCCAGTCCGGTACCCCGCGGATCTGCCGCGTGCGCTCGAAAGGATCGCCTCGATGCACCTGGTCGTGGACGCAGTCGTCGTCCGTTCCGGCAGCTCCGCGATCGTCATCGAGCACCTGCTGCGCGGCTGGGCCGACGCCGCCCCCGACGACCGGATCACGGTGCTCTGCGGGCCGGAAGGAGCCGTGTTCTCAGTGCCTGACGGCTACCGGGTCGAGACCCTGCGACCGCCCCTCGGCGGCCCGACCGGTGCGTTGTGGCTGCGCTCTTTCGGCGTACGACGGGCCGCCCGCGCACTGCAGCCGGATGCCGTCCTCTCGGCAGTTCCCGCCACCGGCCTGTTCGGCTACGGCACGCGGCGCGGCCTGATCCTCTACGACCTGCGTCACGAGCTCCGTCCGAACCAGTTCTCCCGCAAGACCCGGGCTTCCCGCCGCGCGTCGTGGGGCTGGACCATGAGCCGGGCCGACGGCATCTACACGATCTCGGAGCGAACCCTCTCCGACCTGCGGGACCGACACCCGCGGCTGGCCCGGCACGGCGTGGCCGCACAGCTCGGCTCCGATCACGTCGACGGATGGCGGTCCGCCCTGCACGGCGAGCCTGTCGAGGCGGACCCCACGGCACCGTACGCGCTGGCGTTCGGCCACTTCGCCAACAAGAACGCCGACGCGGTCCTCGAGGGGTGGGCGCAGTTCTCCCGGTCCGACGCGGCGACGGGCCCCGGGCGGGCATGGCGGCTCCGGCTGGTCGGCATGGGGTCCGCCGACCTCGCCGCCGCGACCGAGCGGGTCGCCGCGCTCGGCATCGCTGACCGGGTCGAGCTGATGCCGTGGCTCGACCCCGCCGCGTTCCAGGACTGCTTCGCCGCGGCCGGCCTTGTGCTGTTCCCGTCGGACTTCGAAGGCTTCGGCCTCCCCGCCGTCGAGGCCATGCGGCTGGGCATCCCGGTCGTCGTGTCCGACGACCCGGCACTCGCCGAGGTGACCGGCGGTCACGCCGTCGTTGCGGCATCGACCTCACCGGCCGACCTCGCCTCCGCGGTCGGCGAGGCGCTGCGCCTCACGAACGAGCAGCTCGAGGCAGGCCGTCGGTTCACCGACGCGTTCACGTGGCGGCGTACAGCGACCGTCGTGCGGGACTCACTCCTCGCGGGTGGCTGAGGGTTCCAGATAGCGTGGGTCGTGCTCGACGCCGGTCCGCACCCGTTCGCTGTCGACACCGACCATCAGACGGATCAGCTCGTCGAAGGACGTCGTGGCGCGCCACCCGATCGCGGCAGCGGCCGGCTCCGGGTCGGCCACCAGCGTGGCCGTGTCGGCTGGGCGGAGAGCTCCGGGTCGACCACGACGTACGGCGACGGGTCGTCGATCCCGACGGCGGCGAACGCGATCCTCAGCAGGTCCTCGAGCCGGTGCGCCGTGCCGGTGCCGATCGGCAGGTCCTGCGGCTCGTCGGCAGCGACCATCCGGTACATCGCGTCGACGTAGTCGCCGGCGAAGCCCCAGTCCCGGCTCACCTCGAGGTTGCCCAGCGGCAGCTGGGTGCGCAGGCCGGCCGCGATCTCGGCGGCGCCGCGCGTGATCTTGCCGGTCACGAACGCGGTGCTGCGCAGCGGGCTCTCGTGGTTGTGAAGGCGCGCCGAGCTGGCGTGCAGTCCGTGCCTCGCCCGCGCCGAACGCACGACGTCCTCGGCGGCAGCTTTGGCGCGCCCGTACGGGCTGTGAGCGGCGGAGCCGGTCACCTCGGCCGACGACGCCTGGAAGAACCTCGCCGCGTGCCCGGTCCGGTCGCGGAGCTCGAGCAGCGCTGTGACGAGCGTCTCCACGGCCGCGTGGTTGACGGCAACGGTGATCTCGGGCTCGTCCCAGCTTCGCGCGACGGAGCTGACAGCCGCGAGGTTGTAGACCTGGTCGGGCCGGACGTCGAAGACCAGGCGCCGGACGTCCTCGGCGTCGCAGACGTCGACGGGGACCACCGTGACGCCGTCGAGGTAGGCGGCACACAGCGTCCGCGGGGACGCGGTGGCCGGTGCGGCGCCGACCACTCGTGCGCCGCGGGCCAGGAGGTGACGGGCGAGGTAGATGCCGTCCTGGCCGGTCACACCGGTGATGAGAACGGTCCGTCCCTCGAGCTCGCGCACGGCGTCAGCCTAGGGACCTGACAGGCGCGCGCCCGATCCAACCGCCCCCAAGCCGTGTTCACCATGCGCCGATGTGCCACGATGACCCGCCTCGGGTGAGAGAGTGACATCCGGCTTAGGGGCCTTGACAAGGGAGTGGTTTCGAAAATGTCTGCTGGACCTGTGGACGTCGTCGTCGCCGGCGGCGGCGGTTTCATCGGTGGTCATCTCGTGGCCGACCTGTTGGCGCAGGGCAAGAGCGTGCGCTCTGTCGACGTCAAGCCGTTCGATCAGTGGTACCAGGTGCACCCTGACGCCCAGAACACGCAGACCGACCTGTCGCTGCGCGAGAACGCCTTCGAGTCGACCGCCGGGGCGAGCGAGGTCTACATGCTCGCCGCCGACATGGGCGGCATGGGCTTCATCGAGAACAACAAGGCTCTCTGCATGCTGTCGGTCCTGACCAGCACCCACATGCTTCAGGCCGCGCAGGAACACGATGTCGAGCGCTACTTCTACTCCTCCTCGGCCTGCGTCTACGCCGCTGGCAAGCAGACCGACACCGACGTGACCGCCCTCCGCGAGGAGGATGCCTACCCGGCGATGCCCGAGGACGGCTACGGCTGGGAGAAGCTCTTCACCGAGCGAATGTGCCGGCACTTCCGCGAGGACTACGGCCTCACCACCCGGGTCGCCCGCTACCACAACGTCTACGGCCCCGAGGGCACGTGGACCGGAGGCCGCGAGAAGGCCCCGGCCGCGGTCTGCCGCAAGATCGCGACAGCCGCGATCACGGGCGATCACCAGCTCGAGATCTGGGGCGACGGTGAGCAGACCCGCAGCTTCATGTACATCGACGACTGCCTCCGCGGGTCCCAGATGTTGCTCGCGTCCAACTACATCGAGCCGATCAACCTCGGCAGCTCGGAGCTGGTCTCGATCAACCAGCTTGTCGACATCGTCGAGGGCATCGCCGGCATCAAATGCGAGCGCGACTACAAGCTCGACGCACCGCAGGGCGTGCGCGGCCGCAACTCCGACAACACCGTAATCTCGGAGGTCTTCGGCTGGGAGCCGTCGATCACGCTGGCCGACGGCCTGGCCAAGACCTACGCCTGGGTCTACGACCAGGTCAAACGGGACCTCGGCTGAAGGGCGGCGTCATCCCCCGGCGAACGGCGGCAGGAAGTCGACCGTCGAGCCCGGAGCCACCGTGACGGCGGCCGGATCCTGGGACGCGACCGGTTGATCGCCGATCAGCACCGAGCACACGGCGATCACGTCCGGAGCCGGGATCCGCCGTGGCGTCGTACGACCTCGGCGCGGATGTCGGCGAGGGTCGCCGGTCCCGGGACCTCCAGGGTGTCCTCGGCGATTCCGGCGGCAGATCGTGCTGCTGCCCAGTAGTGCACCCGGATGACCTTCGTCTCATCCACCGTCGTTTCCCTTCCGTGTCACTCCCCGGTTTCGATATCGTCGCCAAAAGACACCATTCTTGGGCCGAGTGTGTCGCTTCGTTGCCACGCTCCCGGCCTGCCGAGGCTCAACGTTGCGTTTCGGTCTCTACGGCACGTCGTGCCAGTAAGGAGACCCGGGATGAGCACTCTCCTTCTCCTGACCAGCGCCTTGCAACCGTCCGCCGAGGTGCTGCCCGGCCTCGCGCTGCTCGGACACAACGTCAAGATCCTGCCCAGCCGAGGGCAGCGCGCTGCTCGAGGCCCCCGAGTCGGACCTGGTGCTCGTCGACGGGCGGCAGGACCTGGCCGGCTCGCGGGACCTGTGTCGACTGATCCGCACGACCGGCACTGACGTGCCGGTGATCCTGGTCGCGACCGAGGGCGGCCTTGCCGTCGTGTCGCAGGACTGGGGCATGGACGACGTCGTCCTCCACACCTGCGGACCGGCCGAGCTCGAGGCGCGGATCAAGCTCGCGATCGGCCGGCTCGCCGCGGCCCGGGAGGCGGCCGACCCCGAGGCGCACGTCATCCGCTCCGGCGAGGTCGTCGTCGACGACGCGACCTACACCGCCAAGGTCGGCGGCCGGGTGCTCGACCTGACCTTCAAGGAGTTCGAGCTGTTGAAGTTCCTGGCCCAGCACCCCGGCCGGGTGTTCTCGCGCCAGCAGCTGCTCCAGGAGGTCTGGGGCTACGACTACTTCGGCGGCACCCGCACCGTCGACGTCCACGTACGGCGGCTGCGCGCCAAGCTCGGGCCCGAGAACGAGACGCTCATCGGCACCGTCCGCAACGTCGGCTACCGGTTCGTGCTCCCGAGCAAGGACGGATCGAAGGAGCAGTCCGCGGACACCCGGGCCGCCGACGTCGACGCCTGAGCTTCCAACTATCGTCGGGTCGGTGACAGCCTCGGACCCGCTCGCCGTCATCGGCGAGGTACGACGTGCCTGCCTGGCCGTCGACGGGCACGACCCGGTGGACGAGTCGGTCCACCTGCGCCTCAAGCACCATGGGTTGGCGGACACGTCCTCCTGGGTCGAGGAGCAGGGTTTCGCGCTGCGGCACCGGGGCGCGCTCGACCTGGCGGTCGATCCGGTTGCGCGGAGGCAGGGCCTCGGCGGGCGGCTCGCGACTGCCGCCGCGGCGGAGCCGGGCGAGCTGACGGCGTGGTCGCACGGTGATCATCCCGCGGCCCGCGTGATCGCGGAGCGCCTGGGGTTCGTCCGGTCGCGGGAGCTGTGGGTGATGCGGCGGCCGTCCGCCGTACCCCTTCCGCCGGAGGCGCCGCCATCGGGGGTGACGATCCGCGACTTCGGTGCTTCCGACGCGGAGGCCCTGCTGGCCGTCAACGCCGCGGCGTTCGCCGCGCATGCCGAGCAGGGCGGGATGTCGGAGGTCGACCTCGCCGAACGGATGGCCGAGCCGTGGTTCGACCCCGCCGGCCTGCTGCTCGCGGCGGCCGCCGACGGCGAGCTCCTCGGGTTCCACTGGACCAAGCGGCACGACACTGAGCACGGCGAGGTCTACGTCCTCGGCGTGTCACCCGACGCGCACGGCCGGGGCATCGGACGCCTGCTCACCCTGGCGGGGCTGCGCCACCTGGCCAGCCGCGGTATCGCCGAAGTGCACCTCTACGTGGAATCGGACAACTCCGCGGCGATCGGGCTCTACTCGGGGCTCGGCTTCACCCACGCCGCGGCGGACACCCACGTGCAGTACCACCGGACGTCCCACCCGCCGCAACCGTCACACGAAACACCTTCGCCTTAGATAGCATCAGCCCTTATGAGCTCGGTCCCCGACAACGAGCACGCGGTGGAGGAAGAGCGCTCGCTCGAGCCCTCTCGCCGCGGGCGCGGTCGGAGGCTGCCCTGGAAGCGCCGGACCGACGACACACCCGACGTGGGAGAGCTCGATCTCGACGACGTCGAGGCCTTCATCCGCAAGAGCGCTGCCGCCGCCGCGAACGACACCGACGCGGCCGACGAGACCGACGAGACCGACGCCGTGCCGCTCGCCGACCCGTTCGGCGACGAGGCGGAGGACGAGCCGTTCGAGGACATCGCGGCCCGGGTCGCCGTACGCGGACCCTCCGAGCCGCGGGAGTACGCCGAGTTCGCACCCGAGGGCGACGACGACGTGGACTGGGCTGCGCTGGTGGAGCCCCCGACGGCGCCGGGCCCGGAACCTGCGAGCGCGGCGCCGCCCGAGCCGGACGCCCTGTTCGATCCCGCCTTCGACCTGCCCCGCCTCGAGGTCGGCGCGGACGAGGAGTCCGACCCCGACCCCGACACCGACACCGACACCGACACCGAGACCGACCTCGGGCTCGGAGCCGACGACGAGGCCGATCCCGAGTTCACACCCGACATCGACGCCGCGCGCAAGGTCATCGCCGATGCGCTGGACATCGGGTTCGCCGAGCCGCTCCCCACTCCACAGCGCAAGCTCTGGCCGCGACGTCGCGGCGATGTCGTCGTCCCCCGCGGCGCCCGGGTCGCCGGCTCGCCGCCGGCAGCCTCCGACGACAACCGGCAGACGGGCGACGCCGCACACAACGAAGCCGTCGCGACGCTGGCCGCCCAGCTGCGTCGCGATGCCGAGATGGCCGCCGCCGAGCAGGCGGCCGAGCGGATGGCTGCCGAGGAGGCCGCCCAGCGGGCGGCCATCGCCCGCGAGGAGGCCGACCGGCTCGCCCACGAGCAGGCAGCGCTCGCCGAGCAGGCCAGCCGCGCCCGTCTGGAAGCCGAGGAGGTCGCCCGGCACGCGGCTGCCGCTCGTGAGGAGGCGGAGGCGGCCGCGCGGGAGAAGGCCGAGCTGGCCGGGGCGGAGTCCGCGCGCCGCGAGGAGGCCGAGCGCAACGCGCAGCTGCAGGCGGAGCGCGCCGCGGCCGCACACAATCAACGACTCGAGGCGGAGGCCAACGCCCGCGAGCAGGCAGCCCTCGCTGCCCGGGCGGCCAATGCGCGCCAGGAGGCGGAGACTGCCGCGGAGGAGTTCGCGAACCTCGCCCGGCGCGCGCACGAGGAGCGGGCCGCGGCAGAGGACCGCGCACGAGCGGTTGCGGAGGCAGCGGCAGCCGCCGCGGCCGAGCATGCGGAGTTCGCCCGACGGACCCTCGAGGAGCGAGAAGCGGCCGAGCGCAGCTCGGTCGAGATCGCCAGCGCCCGCGCCGCGGCCGAGGAGTCCGCTCGGCAGCAGGCGGCGCTCGCCCACCAGGCCTACCAGGCGGCCGAGGCCGCGGAGCAGCGCGCCCGGCAGCTCGCCGAGGACGCGGCGGCCAGCACCGCCCAACACGGCGCACTGGCCCAGGACGCGGTCGAGCAGCGGGCTGCCGCCGAGGCGGCCGCCGCCGAGCACGCCCACCTGGCACGCGACGCGCATGTCGCCCGGCAGGCCGCTGAGATCGCCGCCCAGGAGCAAGCAGAGCTGGCGAGGATCGCGCTCGAGACGGCCGAGGCCGCCGAGCGTCGCGCGCTTGACGCCTCGGCCCTCGCCGAAACACAGACATCGGCCCGGTTGGCTGCGGACGAGTCCGCCGCCCAGCAGGCCCGCGCCGCGGCGGAGGCACACGAGGCTCGCCGGCTCGCCGAGGAGGCGGCTCGCGAGCAGGTCGAGCTGGCGCGGGAAGCCCAGGCGGCTGCCGCCGCCGCGCAGCAGTCGGCGGCGGCCCTCGTCGACGAGCGGATGGCCGCCAACCAGGCGCTGGTCGAGGCCGAGCGCATCGCCGAGCACGCGAGCCGGGCCCGGACCGACGCCGAGAACCGGGCGCGCGACGCCCTGAGTGAGCTCGAACGCTCGGCGATCACCCAGCACACCGCGCTCGCGACCGTTCAGGCCGAGCTGCTCAGGGCCGAGCAGCAGGCCCTCGACCACGCCCGGGCGAGAGCCGCAGCCGAGCAGGTCGCCGCCGAGCAGGCGCAGGCGAGGGCCGACGCCGAGACGCGCGCCGCGGCGCTGGCCGTCGAGGTCGAGGAGGCCCGGGCGCGGACAGTCGCGCTCGAGACCGCCACCGCCGAGGCACAAGCCCGCGCCGCCGAGCAGATGCAGGCCGCCGCCGAGCAGGCCGCCGCCGAACAGGCCGCAGCGAGGGCAGATGCCGAGGCCCGGGCTGCCGCACTCGCCGCCGAGGTCGACGAAGCGCGCGCCCGGGCGGTCGCGCTCGAGACGGCCACCGCCGAGGCTCAAGCCCGCGCCGCCGAGCAGATGCGGGCCGCCGCCGAGCACGCCGCCGCCGAGCAGGCGGCAGCGCGAGCCGATGCCGAGGCCCGGGCGGCCGCACTCGCCGCCGAGGTCGACGAGGCGCGCGCCCGCGTGGTCGCTCTGGAGACCGCCACCGCCGAGGCCCAGGCCCGCGCCGCCGAGCAGATGCGGGCCGCCGCCGAGCAGGCCGCCGCCGAGCAGGCGGCAGCGCGAGCCGATGCCGAGGCCCGGGCGGCCGCACTCGCCGCCGAGGTCGACGAGGCGAGGGCCCGCGCGGTCGTTCTGGAGACGGCGACCGCCGAAGCGCAGGCCCGCGCGGCCGCGCTCGAGACAGCCACCGCTGACGCTCAGGCCCGTGCCGCCGAGCAGATGCAGGCCGCCGCCGAGCAGGCCGCCGCCGAGCGGGCAGCAGCACGGGCCGATGCCGAGGCCCGGGCCGCAGCATTGGCCGCCGAGGTCGACGAGGCGAGGGCTCGCGCGGCCGCGCTCGAGACGGCCACCGCCGAGGCCCAAGCGCGCGCCGCCGAGCACTTGCAAGCAGCTGCCGAGGCGCGCCGGATCGTCGAGGAACAGGCCGCTGCCGCTGCCGCGCTCGCTCAGGTGGCCGAACCTGTGGCCGCCGAGCCCGTTGCGGTCGAGGTTGCCGAGCCCGTGGCCGTCGACGTGATGGCCGAGGAGACCGCCGTCGAGGACACCGCCGTCGAGGACACCGCCGTCGAGGACACCGCCGTCGAGGACACCGCCGTCGAGGACACCGCCGTCGAGGAGCCGGAGGAATCGGCGGCTGCCGAGAACCTGCTCGACCGCTGGGCGGCGATCAAGAAGTCGGCTGGCTGGGACACGCCCGACGACGTCGCAGCAGAGGCGCCGGCACAGGAGATCGCGGAGCCGGCTGACGGGCTGGTCGAGGAGCAGGTCGACGATCAGGTCGCCACCGACGATGACGACGCGATCACACCGGCCGAGGAGCTGCTCGACCGCTGGACCGCACTCACGACACCCGTCCCGCCCGCCGAAGGGGCTCCCCGTCCGGACTCGCCCATCGTGGCCGCCGCAGCCGAGGACGTCGCCCCCGTCGAGACCTCGACCGACATCGATGAGGTCGATGAGGTCGATGAGGTCGAGGTCGATGAGGTGGCCGATGAGGTCGATGACGGCACCGAGGCGGCCGAGGTCGAGGAGGAGGGACGGCCCAAGACCCTCTTCGACCGCTGGCTCGCGATCAAGGCGTCGACGGACGGCACCGCAGCATCGGTGGCTGCGTCACCCGTGGACGAGCCCGTCAGCGACGATCCGGTCAGCGACGAGCCCCCTGCCGACGAGAGCGCCGAGGGCGACGCACTGCTCGACCGCTGGGCCGGCTCGTGGCCCGGGGCCAGGCCGTTCCCGCCGGCCCCCGAGGTCACCGCCGTCGAGGTCGAGGAGGAGGCGCTGGCCGAGGACCTGGCCGACGACGAGATCGACGACTTCGACGAGGACCTGGCGGCCGACGAGGACGAGGTCGAGGACGTCGCGGCCGACCTGGACGACGTGGAGGACATCGACGAGGCCGACGCCGCGCTGGTCGACGACGCCCCCGAGACGGAGCCCGAGGCCGAACCCGAACCCGCGCCCGCGTTGGTCGCGACCGGCAAGCACACGCCGTACCACTCCAAGCGCGGCAGCGGCGTGCTGCCCCTCGTCGCGATCCTCGCCGCGCTGGCCTGTGCCGCGGTCGTCGCCCGCTACGCCATCCTGGGCACGCTGCGCGACGACATCCCGCTGAACGCGACGCTGAGTGGTGCGTCGTTCCTTCTGCTCATGTATGCGCTCCGGGCGATCGGCAACACCCGCAGCGTGCACATCGACGACCACGGCGTGCTCAAGGTGGTGCTCGGCGACTACGCGAGCACGTTCGACCTGACCAGCCCCAGCACCCAGATCGAGCAGATGGGCACGCCCGGTCAGCGCACCTGGAAGATCATGATCCTGCGCCGGAGCATGTCGCCGGTCGAGATCGACAGCAAGGCCGTGGACTCCCGTACCTTCGTCGAGGCGTTGCGCCAATGGCGTCCGGACCTCTAGAAGAGCCCGCGATGGACTCGCTACAGGCCGAGCGCGACGCGCTCGCTGCGCGCTGCGCGGAGTCGGAGCAACAGGTGGCCGACCTTACTGCCGAGCTCACCGCCGCGAACGCCCGGATCGCCGAGCTCGAGGCGGCGGCGGAGGCGCCGATCTCCATCTTCGAGCTTCCCGACACCGGTCCCGTCGACACCGGACTGGCCCGCGACGGCAGCGACCCGCGGGTGCTGTCGATGATCCTGGCCGCGACGGCTGTGGTCGCCGCGATGGTGGCGCTGCTGGCGCTCGTCAACGGCAATCTGGACACGCCGTTCGGGGTCGCGATGATCCTGACGACCGTCGTGCTGGCCTATGCCGCCTCCCGGACCCGAGTCATGGGAGTCGAGATCAGCATCAGCCACGGCGTCGTCTACATCGACAAGGGCGAGACGAAGTACCGCTTCGACCTCAGGCACGACGGCACCCTCGTCGACATGGTCGGACAACCCGGCGACTCCTACTGGCAGGTGCAGTTCCACCGCAAGGGCATGGACGACTTCGTCGTCGACTCCGGCATGGTCAACCCCGAGGAGTTCGTGCGCCAGCTGCACCAGTACCGGCCCGACCTCGGGACTGCCTGAACCGGTCGGCACCCGGTCAAGCCAGGGTGGCGCGCAGCCGGTCGGCGATGCCGTCGACCACCGCCCGCGAGGACCTTCCGACGCCCACGATGTTGACGAAACCATGGGTCTGGTCCGTGGCGCGCTGCAGCTCGGTCCCGACGCCGGCGTCGCAGAGCCGGCGGGCGTAGGCCTCGCCCTCGTCCCGGAGCGGGTCGAACCCGGCGGTGACGACGTACGCCGGCGCCAAGCCGCGGGGGATCTCGGCATGGAGCATCGACACCCGCGGATGGCGACGGTGCTCGGACTTCGGGAGATAGCTGTCGTTGGCGCGGTCCATGAACGCGGTGGTGAGGTAGAACCCCTCGCCGAACAGCCGCAGGCTCTGCGTGTCCCGGTCGATGTCGGTGCAGGGATAGATCAGCAGCTGCCAGGCGAGCGGCACGCCGTCGCGGGCTGCGGCCAGCGCGACGGAGGCAGCCAGGTTGCCGCCTCCCGAGTCGCCGCCGACTGCTATCCGCTCGGGGTCGGCGCCCAGCTCGGCCGCGTGATCGACCACCCATCGGTAGCCCTCGTCGGCGTCGTCGTGGGCGGCGGGGAACGAGTGCTCGGGCGCGAGCCGGTAGGTCAGCGCGAGGACCGGGACCCCCGACCGCTCGGCGAGGACCCGGCAGGGCGCGTCGTGGGTGTCGAGGTCGCCCTCGATCCAGCCGCCGCCGTGGAAGAAGACCAACAACGGCCCGGGATCCGCGGCCACAGGCACGCTCGGCAGGTAGTGCCGGGCCGGCCGACCGGCGACCACGAGATCCCGCACGTCACCGATCGGCTGCTGGCCACCGACCAGTGCCGTCTCGTGGAGCATGTTCTTCCGCATCACCTCGATCGGCACCTCCTCGTCGCGCGGCCGGGCGATCGCCTGCAGCCGGAGCATGACCTGGAGGTCGGGAGCCAGCGTCTGGCCGTCGAGCATGACCGGCCGCCCCGCGAACAGGCGCTGGATGCGACGCGGAGCGCCCATCGCCGTCCGGAGAGCGCGCGACTCGGCGGCATCGACGACCTTCACGAGGAAGGACAGTAGCGGTCCGGAGGCCACCAGCCATCGGTGGACGACACCGTCCGTTCACCCACGCCTGACAAACTGCACCCATGTCCCAGGAGCTTCTCCCCGAGTCGGTCGACACCGCCGCGCAGAACGGCACCACGACCAGCGACGCCGGCGCGCCGCCGTACGTCGCGGAGCAGGCCGACCTCGATGCGATCAGCGAGGTCGGCGACCGGTTCCTCGACCGCGAGCTCTCCTGGCTCCGGTTCAACCAGCGGGTCCTCGAGCTCGCCGAGGACTCGAGCCTGCCGCTCCTCGAGCGCACCCGGTTCCTGGCGATCTTCGCGAGCAACCTCGACGAGTTCTTCATGGTCCGCGTGGCCGGCCTCAAGCGCCGGATCGCCACCGGGCTCGCCGTCCGCGCGGTGTCGGGGATGATGCCGCGGGAGATCCTCGAGACGATCTGGAAGGAGGCCGACCAGCTCTCACAGCGTCAGGCCGAGGTGTTCCGCGACCAGGTCGCACCGGCCCTGCGAGCCGAGGGCATCGAGCTGGTCCGTTGGGGCGACCTCGACAGGGACGAGCAACGCGCGTGCAAGCGGCTCTTCAAGGAGCGCGTCTTCCCGGTGTTGACGCCCCTGGCCGTCGACCCGGCGCACCCCTTCCCCTATATCTCCGGGCTCTCGCTCAACCTGGCGGTCGTGGTCCGCAACCCGCGCACGGACAAGCAGCACTTCGCCCGGGTGAAGGTGCCGTCGAACTTCGACCGGTTCGTCCCCCTCGGCAACGACCGGTTCGTGCCGCTCGAGGACGTGATCGGGGCCCACCTGACGAGGCTGTTCCCCGGGATGGAGGTGCTCGAGGCGCACACCTTCCGGGTCACCCGCAACGAGGACGTCGAGGTCGAGGAGGACGACGCCGAGAACCTCCTCGCCGCGCTGGAGAAGGAGCTGCTGCGCCGCAAGTTCGGACCGCCGGTCCGGCTCGAGGTCGAGGAGTCGATCTCGCTGTCCGTGCTCGACCTGCTCGTCTCCGAGCTCGACATCAGCATGGAGGAAGTGGTCCGGCTGCCCGGGCCGCTCGACCTCCGCGGCCTGCACGGCATCGCCGACCTCGGTCGGGAGGACCTGAAGTACCCCGCTTTCGTGCCCAGCACGCATCCGCTGCTCGCCGAGGTCGAGTCGGCCGCGCCGGTCGACGTGTTCAAGGCGCTCCGCCGCAACGACGTCATGCTCCACCACCCCTACGACTCGTTCGCGACGTCGGTGCAGCGGTTCATCGAGCAGGCGGCGGCCGATCCACACGTGCTGGCGATCAAGCAGACGGTCTACCGGACGTCCGGCGACTCCCCGATCATCGACGCGCTCATCGATGCCGCCGACGCCGGCAAGCAGGTCCTGGCCCTGGTCGAGATCAAGGCCCGCTTCGACGAGCAGAGGAACATCCGATGGGCCCGCAAGCTCGAGCAGGCCGGCTGCCACGTCGTCTACGGCCTGGTCGGCCTCAAGACACACTGCAAGCTCGCGATGGTCGTCCGGGACGAGCCCGACGGCATCCGCCGCTACACCCACATCGGCACCGGCAACTACAACGGCAAGACCGCCCGGATGTATGAGGACATCGGGCTGCTCACCACCAACGAGGCGATCGGCGACGACGTCGCCCACCTCTTCAACAACCTGAGTGGGTGGTCCCGGAAGGCGAGGTACGACGAGCTCCTGGTGGCTCCCGACTCCGTGCGGTCCGGTCTGATCGACCAGATCGACGCCGAGATCGCGCACCACCGCGCCGGTCGCGCGGCGGGGATCCGCTTCAAGGTCAACTCGTTGGTCGACGAGCAGCTCATCGACTCCCTCTACCTGGCGTCTCGCGAGGGCGTGCCGGTCGAGCTGCTGATCCGCGGCATCTGCGCCCTGCGGCCAGGCGTCCCCGGCCTGTCGGACAACATCACGGTCCGCTCGATCCTCGGTCGGTTCCTCGAGCACAGCCGGATCTTCTGGTTCGGCAACGGCGGTGACCCGGTGGCGTGGATCGGCTCGGCCGACATGATGCACCGCAACCTCGACCGGCGGGTCGAGGTCCTGGTCCGCATCCCGACGGCCGACAACGTGACGGAGATCGGTGCGCTGCTCGACCAGGCGTTCGCGCCGGAGACCGACGCCTGGATCCTCGGCCAGAACGGCGAGTGGGCCCGGCACCGGGGCGAGGTCCATCTGCAGGAGGACCTGATCGAGGCGCAGCACCATCGCCGGCACGGGTGACCGGCGCCGCCGTACGCCCTTGCCCGAGCCCGTCCACCTATCACCGACGTGTGGCATCCCACAGGCCGGTTGACGGACCGCGGTTTGCGTGTGGGTGAACGTCACCCCCTAGCATGAGGCCGTTCGCCTCCGTCTCAACGGGAGTCCTTGTGCGTCTGCGTCTGCGTCCGACCGACACGTCCTTCTACGACCTCTTCACCCAGGCGGCCCAGCACCTGGTCCTCGGTGCGGACCTGCTGGCCGAGATGCTGTCCGACACCTCGGTCAACGCCGACGTCGCGCAGCGCATGCGCGAGGCCGAGCACGCGGCCGACGAGACCACCCACGCGATCGTGAAGAAGGTCAACAGCACGTTCGTCACGCCCTTCGACCGCGAGGACATCTACTCGCTCGGGTCCGGCCTCGACGACGTCATGGACATGATGGACGAGGCCGTCGACCTGATCCTGCTCTACGAGGTCCAGATGCTTCCAGCCGAGCTGTCCGAGCAGGTGAGCATCATCCAACGCTGCGCCGAGCTCACCGCGGAGACGATGCCGAAGCTGCAGTCGATGAAGGCGCTCGAGGACTACTGGATCGAGATCAACCGGCTCGAGAACGCAGGCGACAAGTTCCACCGCCGGATGCTCGCCAACCTCTTCTCCGGCGAGTACAAGACCATCGAGGTGTTGAAGCTGAAGGACGTCGCGGAGTCGCTCGAGGGCGCCATCGACGCGTTCGAGAAGGTCGCCAACATCATCGAGCAGATCGCCGTCAAGGAAAGCTGACCGAGGTCGGTTCCCGTGTCACTCACCCTCGCGATCGTGATCGCGGTCGTCGTCGTCGCGCTTGCGTTCGACTACACCAACGGCTTCCATGACGCCGCGAACGCGATCGCCACGTCGGTCTCGACGCGGGCGCTCACGCCCCGGGTCGCGCTGACCCTGGCTGCGGTGATGAACTTCGTCGGAGCGCTGCTCGGCCAGGAGGTCGCCCATACCGTGGCGGACGTCGTCGGCGACATCAACGGGGCCGACGGGCTGGTGATCGTGCTCGGCGCGCTCCTCGGTGCGATCACGTGGAACCTCATCACGTGGTACTTCGGTCTGCCGTCCTCGTCGTCCCACGCGCTCATCGGCGGCCTCGTCGGCTCCGGGCTCGCCGGAGGCGCCTCCGTCAACTGGGACACCATCGAGAAGAAGGTCCTGATCCCGATGGTGGCGTCGCCCCTGATCGGGTTCGCGCTGGCCTTCATGGTGATGCTGAGCTTCTTGTGGATCCTGAAGCGTCGCAACCCGCACCTGGTCAACCGCAACTTCCGGGCGCTGCAGACGGTCTCCGCCGCGGCGTTGGCGCTCGGGCACGGCCTGCAGGACGCCCAGAAGACGATGGGCGTGATCTTCCTGGCCCTCGTCACGGGCGGCTACGCCTCGACCGGTGACGACCTCCCGCTCTGGGTCGTGATCGCAGCGGCGCTCGCGATCTCCGCAGGCACCTACGCCGGCGGCTGGCGCATCATGCGCACCCTCGGCCGCAAGATCATCAAGCTCGACCCACCGGCCGGCTTCGCCGCCGAGACCGTCGCCACCAGCGTCCTCTACGTCGCGGCGATCCACTACCACGCGCCGATCTCCACGACCCACACGATCACCTCGGCCGTGATGGGCGCCGGCGCCACCCGCGGCAAGTCGGCGGTGAAGTGGAACATGGCCGGCACCATCGTGATGGCCTGGGTCCTCACCTTCCCCTGCGCCGGCCTCGCTGCCGCGATCGCCTACAGCATCCTCAACCTGGTCATCCCGACCTAAACCGCTCGGCGAACACCTACACGGTGAGCGCGTAGCCCCGGCCGCGGATGCGACGTACGTCGGCGGCGTCGCCGAGGCGGTGGCGCAGGCGGGTGACGTGCATGGCGATCGTGTTGCCGCTGGGCCGGACACCTTGGGAGCCCCAGAGCGCATCGCGGAGCTCGTGATCGGTGACGACGCCGGGCGAGCGCAGCATGAGGGCGCGGAGCAGCTCGAACTCCTTGAGCGGGAGGTCGGCGATCCGCTCTCCGCTGATCAGCACCCGGTAGGCGGAGGCGTCGAGGTCGACCGGGCCGACGACGATCCGGGCGTGCTCCTCGAGCGAGCGCGGAGAGTGGCTGAGCAGCTCCCACAGGTGGTCGGCGGAGTAGGGCCGCGCGACGACGGCGCTGGCGCCGGCCAGCATCAGCCCGCCGACCTGCGCCGCGTTCTCGTGCTCGAGCGCCGCGACGACGTACGGCGACCCGTGCCGGCGGATCGCGGTCACGAACTCTGCCGCGGGCACACCCAGGGCCATCGGCGAGACCACCACCGTGTGCGGGTCCAGCCGCCCGAACTCCACCAGCCCGTCGACCGTCGACGACACCCAGGTGACGTGGACGCCGCGGCCGGCCATGCCCTCGGTGAGGCCGCCCTCGTCGCGACCGGGATCGACGACCAACAGGTGCGCGCCGGCGGTCTCGGCCCACCGGTGCAGGTAGGTGCGGACAGTCGCCTCCCTCGACGAGACCGTGGGGACTCCGTCGGAAACGGTGCGGGAGGACTGGCGACGCCCGGAACGTACGCCCATCGCCCGATCAGCCGAAGCGGCCCGAGATGTAGGCCTCGGTCGCCGGGTTCTCCGGGTTGGCGAACATCTTGGTCGTCGAGTTGAACTCGACGAGATGTCCGGGCTCGCCGGTCGCCTTCAGGTTGAAGAAGCCGGTCTCGTCGGACACCCGAGCGGCCTGCTGCATGTTGTGGGTCACGATGACGATCGTGTAGTCGGTCTTGAGCTGGTGGATCAGGTCCTCGATGGCCGAGGTCGAGATCGGGTCGAGCGCCGAGCACGGCTCGTCCATGAGCAGCACCTGGGGCTCGACGGCGATCGCACGCGCGATGCAGAGCCGCTGCTGCTGGCCACCGGACAGACCCATGCCGGGCTTGTTGAGGCGGTCCTTGACCTCGGTCCAGAGGTTCGCGTGCCGCAGCGACCGCTCGACGATGTCGTCGGCTTCCGCCTTTTTCATCTTCTTCGAGTTCAGCCGGTTGCCGGCAAGGACGTTCTCGTAGATCGACATCGTCGGGAACGGGTTGGGTCGCTGGAAGACCATGCCGATCTGGCGGCGGACGGCGACCGGATCGATGGTCGGGTCGTAGAGCGACTGCCCGTCGACCACGATCTTGCCCTCGACGCGGGCGCCCGGGATCAGCTCGTGCATCCGGTTCAGCGACCGCAGGAACGTCGACTTCCCGCAGCCGGACGGACCGATGAAGGCCGTGACCGACCTCGCCCGGATGGTCATGTTGACACCCTGGACCGCGAGGAAGTCGCCGTAGTAGATGTTGACGTCCGAGACGTCGATACTCCTGGCCATTGCTTTCCTGACTCCCTTTCAGCCCTTGCTCGGGGCGAAGATGCGTCCCACGACGCGGGCAACGAGATTGAGCACCATGACGATCACGATCAGCACCAAGGCGGCGCCCCAGGCGTTCGCCTCGGCTTCTGCGTTGGCGTCGAGGCGCTCGCCGTAGATGTAGACCGGCAGCGTGGTCATGCCACCCTCGAACAGGTTCAAGTTGGTCTTGGTGGCCGCTCCGGCGATGAGGAGGAGCGGTGCCGTCTCGCCGATGACCCGGGAGATCGCGAGGGTGATGCCGGTGAGGATGCCACCGAGCGCGGTCGGGACGACGACCTTGATGATGGTCTTCCACTTCGGTGTGCCGAGGGCGTACGCCGCCTCCCGGAGGTCGCTCGGCACGAGCATCAGCATCTCCTCGGTCGCACGCACCACGATCGGGATCATCAGCAGGCTCAGCGCGACCGAGCCACCGAAGCCTGAGACGTAGGCCGGACCGAACGCCAGCGTGAAGACCGCGAACGCGAAGAGGCCGGCCACGATCGACGGGATGCCGGTCATGACGTCGACGAGGAACGTGATCGAGCGCGCCAGCGCGTTCTTGTTGCCGTACTCGACCAGGTAGATCGCCGCCATGAGGCCGATCGGCACCGAGATCACGGCAGCGCCCAGCGTGATCAGGAGTGTCCCGATGATCGCGTGGTAGATCCCGATCGGCTGGTCGATCTGGATCCGGAAGGCCGAGTTCTGCAGGAAGGTGCCGTCGATGCGGTCGATCCCCGCCGACACGACCTGCCACAGGAGCGAGATCAGGGGCACCACCGCGACGCCGAACGTCGTCCAGATCAGACTGGTCATCAGCCGGTCGACCGCACCGCGGCGGCCCTCGATCACGAGCGACCAGACCGGGAGGACCACCAGGAACGCGAGCACGGCGGCGACGAGTGCGAGAGGGACGGGCGCGCCGAGGACGTAGAGCAGGCCGCCGAGGGCGGCGGCGATGACGCCGATCAGTGCCGGCGCCAGGTTGGGCAACCGCGGAGTCGTCAGCGGCACGTGGACCCGCGACTCGACCTCTTCGAAGGTGCTCATCGGGCCATCTTTCGCTCGCTGCGGCCGATGATCCATCGAGCTGCGAAGTTGACGAGGAAGGTCATCAGGAAAAGCACCAGACCGGTGGCGATCAGGACGCTCAGCAGGTCGGCCGACCGCTCCTTGTACTTCAGCGCGATGTTGGCCGCGATCGAGGTCGGGCTGGACGAGCCCAGGACGTTCCACGAGATGTCGAAACCGACCGACAGCACCATGGTCACCGCCATGGTCTCACCGAGCGCCCGGCCGAGGCCGAGCATCACCGCGGAGACCATGCCGGAGCGGGCGTAGGGGAAGACCGACATCCGGACCATCTCCCACTTGGTGGCGCCGAGCGCGAACGCGGCCTCCTCGTTGAGGCGCGGAGTCCGCGAGAAGACCTCGCGGGAGATTGCGGTGATGATCGGAAGGATCATGATCGCGAGGACGATGCCGGCGGTCAGGATCGTGCGGCCCGTTGCGCTGGCATCGCCGAAGAACGGGACGAAGCCCAGGTTGTCGTGCAGCCACCGGTAGGCCGGGACCGTCTTCGGTGCCAGGTAGTAGGCGCCCCACAGGCCGTAGACGACGGAAGGTACGGCGGCCAGCAGGTCGATCACGTAGGCGACCGGGGTGCCGAGCCACTTGGGGGCGTAGTGGCTGATCATCAGCGCGATGCCCCACGCGAGCGGCACCGCGATGATGAGCGCGATGATCGAGGCGGTGACGGTCCCGAAGAGCAGCGGCCCGACGTACCCGAAGAAGCTGTCCGCGTGCGGGCCGTAGACCTCGCCGGCCTTGCTGAAGCCGGGAGCGCCCTTGATGGCGAGGAAGATGAACACGGCCGCGAGCGCAGCGACGATCACGAGTCCTGCAGCAAGCGCGATGCCGGAGAAGATCTTGTCGCCCTTGCCCGCTCGGGCGCTCGCCCACTCAGGAGCGTCGGGGTCATCCAGGGACGGCATGGTGGTGGTCACACGATTCCTCGGAACTGTTGGTCGGACAGAGATCCTGTCGGGGGCAGATGCCGCGCACCTGCCCCCGCCAGGCTCGATTCAGCTGGTTCAGCCGCCGATACCGGCGACGATCTCCTGGGCCCGCGCAGCGGTGTCCGCGGTGAGCGGCGCCGAGCCGGCGTAGTCAGCGGCCTCCTGCTGTCCCTCGTCGGAGACGATGTAGGAGAGGTAGCCCTTGACGTTGGCCTCCTCGGTCGCGTCCTCGTAGTGCTGGCACGCGATGATGTAGGACAGCAGGATCACCGGGTAGGCCGAGGAGTCCTCGGTGGTCCGGTTGACGTCCACGGCCATGTCGGTCTCGGCACGGTCTGCGACCGGCTCCGAGACGGCGACCGTGGCCGCCGCGGCCTCGGGGCTCGGCGCGACGTACGCGTCGCCGACCATCACCGAGACGGCCGACAGGTCACCGGTCTGGCTGGCGTCGGCGTAGCCGATCGCACCCTCGGTGCTGGTGATGAGCTCGACGACACCCGACGTGCCCTCGGCACCCTCACCACCGGAGACCGGGAACGCGTCCTCGGCCTCGTAGGGCCACGCGTCGGGCGCGACCTTGCCGAGGTAGTCGGTGAAGTTCTTGGTCGTGCCGGAGTCGTCCGAGCGGTGCACCGGCGTGATGTCGGTGTCCGGCAGGTCGGCGTCGGCATTGAGCTCGGTGATCGCCGCGTCGTTCCACGTGGTGATCTTGCCGTCGAAGATCTGCGCGATCACGTCGGCGGTCAGGTTGAGGGTGTCGACACCGGGCACGTTGAACGCGATGGCGATCGAGGAGACGTAGGCCGGGACCTCGATGATGTCCTCGCCGCCGCAGCGCTCCTTGGCGGCGCTGAGCTCGCCCTCGTCGTCGGACATGTAGGAGTCGGAGCCGGCGTACGACACTGCACCGGCGACGAACTGGCTACGGCCGTCGGTCGAGCCGACCGCGTTGTAGTTGATCTCGAGGTTGCCGTCGTTCTGACCCTGGACCGCGGTGTACCACGCCTCCTGAGCCTTCTCCTGCGAGGTGGCGCCGGCGCCCTTGAGCGTGCCGGACAGGCCGGACGCAGCGTTGTTGTCGCCGTTGCCGCCGTCGTCTTCGTTGGCAGCGCCGCATGCGGTGGCGAACATCGCCAGGATCGCGACGCCGGGGATCAGCGCGCGGCGGATGGGGGTGACGTTCAAGAGTCTTGCCTCTCGGGACCTGAGGGGCAGTCGGTTCGAGCCCCCCATGTGGTTTGGACACCTCGGACGCTAGAGACGACCGGTAACGCAAGATTCGGACGCGCCTGAACGCGAGGTGAACAGGCGGTGAGCATCGGTCCCACGTCCGCGACGGGGGTCACACACGCCGCCTGGAACGAAGGGGCTCAGCCGGTCCGATGCCGCTCGACGGCGACGACTTTGCCCTTGCGCACGTGGAGCACCAGCATCTCGGCCGGGTCGAGCTCCTCGCCCCGCTGCCCGGCGCGCAGGCCGAGGGCGTCGTACACCAGGGGCAGCACGGGGCGATGCGTGCAGAACACTGCCCCCTGGTCGCGCTCGAGGACCTCCTCGACGACCTTCTGGACACCCTTCGCGGTGGCCAGCTCCTCGCTGAGCCGGCGCCGGGTCTCGATCTCCCAGCCGGTGATCTCGGCGTACGGCGCGACGGTCTGCAAGCACCGGATGCTGGGCGACGCGAACACCCGCGACGCGTCGTACGCCGCCAGCAGTGGCACGAGACGGTCGGCCTCGACCGTGCCCGTCTTGAGCAGGGGGCGCAGCTGGTCGTCGGCGCGCCACGCCTTCCGCTGACGCGCCCGCGCATGCCGGAGCACGACGATCGCGTGGGTCCGGCGACGTACCTTCGCTGCCTCGGCGAGGGTCTCGCGGTCGTAGGGGTAGCTGAGCATCGCCTCGGCCTTGTCGATGCGGACCCAGGCGACCTGGTCGATCTCGTGGTTGGGGCGGTAGAGACTGACGTCGTCGTCGCCGACCACGCGGCCGGTCCAGTAGTCGACGGTCTTCATCCGGCGCCCGGTCTGGTAGCGCTGCGAGCTCAGGGGCGGACCGAGGCGCACGTGCACGCCGGTCTCCTCGGCGACCTCGCGGACCGCGGCCGCGGTCGGGTGTTCCCAGCGCTCGAGCTTGCCCTTGGGGAAGGACCAGTCGTCGTACTTCGGCCGGTGCACCAGCAGCACCTCACGACCTGGCCGGAACGTCACCACGCCCGCCGCCCGGACGTCCGGGGGCGACGTGAGCAAGCTCCTGGTCACGCCGTTAGTGTCACACCTACCGGCCGAAAGGGAAGAGACCGCCAGCATGTCGATATCGCGTCGCCGCCTGATCGCCGTCGGCGTCGTGCTCCTCCTGGTCGCGGCCGGCATCGTCGCCTGGGTGGTCACGACCCGCGGCGACGACGATGACGCCGGGCGGCTGGCAACCGCGGTGGCGATGGCGCCCGAGGGCAGCGCCCGCCTGGGCTGGACCGACTGGTCGGGCGTCCGCAAGGAGCTCGACGTCGACCTGTCGGCGGCCTCTCGGACCCGGGAGGTGCGGGGATTCCTCGACGCCGGCTTCAACGCCGACCTGACCTCGACGTCGGCCCTGGTGGCATCGGCGCCCGTTCTGCAGGAGCGCTACGGCTTCTCCCCCGCCACCGTCGACTGGGAGCTCTTCGCGCAGAGCGAGGAGGGCGCCATCGTCCTCATCGGGCTGCCGACGTCGGTCGATCTCGACCAGCTCGAGGACACCCTCGAGGGGATCGGCTACCAGCGGCCGAGCGACGCCGACGGAGTCTGGGTCGGCGGGTCCGACCTGCTCATCAACCTGGGCACCGTGACGCAGGAGCTCGCCTTCTTGACGCTCGACCGCGACCGTCGGGTGCTGGCGGCGAGCGATGAGGCCGAGACCGTCGAGGCGTGGCGCGACGACCAGCGCGGCGCCGACCTCGACGACAGCATCGCCGACGTCACGACAGCGGTCGACGCCTCGTTGTCCGCGTCGATCTACTCCGGTGCCTACGCCTGCGCCGAGCTGGCGATGACCCAGGCAGACGACCCCGACCGGGTCCGCGCCGCCGATCTCATCGCCCAGGCCGGCGAGGTCAACCCGCTGCACGCGTTCGCGATCGCGAGCCTTCCCGGCGGCGACGTCCGGGTGGCGATGGCGTTCGAGAACGAGGCGCAGGCCCGCACCAACGCCGACACCCGGTCCAAGCTCGCGGCCGGCCCCGCCCCCGGACAGGGCGGCGCCTTCCCCGACCGGTTCAAGCTCGGCAAGGTGACCGCGGACGGCGATGTCGTCACGATGGAGCTCGAGACGATCCCTGGCAACTACGTCATGTCCGACCTGGCGACCGGGCCGGTGATTTTCGCGACCTGCTGATTCGCTGCGGCGGATAGTCCCCCTCGAAAAGCACCGGAAATCCGCGGTTTGAGGTGCTTTTCGAGGGGGACTATGCCGATTCGAGACGATCAGCGTTCTCGGTAGCGCAGCAGCCGGGCGCGTTGTTCGGGCGTCAGTGCGCGGCGCTGGGCCACGGTTGTCGTGGACGTCCACCACGGCGGCGGCGTGATCGTCCAGGTGCGGGCCGTACGGCGACGGCCGGCTCGGCGGTAGGCGGCTGCGAGCCGCTCGAGGAAGTCTTCGCGGCGGTCGCCGGCCGTTCGGATCACCACCTCGAGATGATGGTCGCGGTACTTGGCGTCCTTCTCCACGTCCTTGACGAACTGCTCCTTCTTCAGGTGGTCGGCGCCGTTGTACTGGGCGATCACACCGCTGGCCGGATCGAGCAGGTCCGGGGTCCCGATGTGGCGGCCGTGCAGATCAAAGATCGGTTGGTTCTGAAGAGGGCACGCGAACCCGCCTTCGACGACCCACACGACCTTGGTGTCCGACTCCATCGGGGACCAGCTGTTCTCCCCGGCGAACGGAAGTGCGCGGCGCGCCAGCGGCACGCCGGTCCAAGACGACTGGCCGCCGATCTGGGCAGTTGCTTCGTCGATCGACACCAGATCGGCGTACGCCGCCATCTCGAGCAAGATCACTGCCTCGCGGAGGTTGGCCGCGTAGCGCATGGCGAACGCGACGGACCAGCACGCGTTGGTGACGCGGACCCCGTCGACCACCGTGATCACTCCGGGCGAGCAGCCTTCACCCGACAGGAGGATCCCCGGCTGACTGCGGATGTTGTGCGTGCTGATCAGGACCGGGACAGGCAACGAGCCCCCAGAGCTGTCTGTCCCGGACAACCACGTGGCACCCAGCCACCGAAGTGCGGCCCATCCGGTCACGGCGCCACGCCGCTCGACGACCACTGACGCTTCGAGGATCCGCTGTTCGACATTGGCACGATCGACGTCGACCGGGACGTAGAAGCCGTGGCTCGTCCGGCGCCACGAAGATCCCCGCGCCTGCCCACGGGTTGGACCAGTGATCCCCAGCGGGTCCAGGCGGACGGGGCGCACCAGACCCGCTCGCATCCCAACACCGCCCCCGTCCATTGCGGGAGCGTCGCCCAGATCCGCGAACCGTGGGGGCGCTCTCCACAGGGCCGAACTCGGAAGCCGCATAGTCCCCCTCGAAAAGCACCGCGAATCGAGGAATTCAGGTGCTTTTCGAGGGGGACTATCGCGAATTCGGCACCTCAGCGTTCGGAACGGAATCGGCGGAGGCGGAGGCTGTTGGACACGACGAACACGCTCGAGGCGGCCATCGCGACGCCGGCGAGCATGGGGTTCAGGAGGGCGGCGGCGGCGAGGGGTAGGGCAGCGATGTTGTAGGCGAACGCCCAGAACAGGTTGCCGCGGATGGTGCCGAGGGTACGACGGGCGAGGCGTACGGCGTCCGCGGCGACCCGGAGGTCCCCGGACACGATCGTCAGGTCGCTGGCCTCACGGGCGACGTCGGTGCCGCTGCCCATCGCGATCCCGAGGTCGGCCTGGGCGAGCGCCGCGGCGTCGTTGACGCCGTCGCCCACCATCGCGACCACCCGGCCGGCGTCCTGGAGACCGCGGACGAACGCGACCTTGTCGGCGGGCAGCACCCCGGCGCGCACCTCGTCGATCCCGACCTCGGTCGCGACCGCCTGGGCCGCTCGCTCGTTGTCGCCCGTGAGCAGGACGGGGTCCAGGCCGAGGGCGCGGAGCCGCCGGACCGCTTCCGCGGAGGTTGCCTTCACGGCGTCGGCCACCACGAGCACGCCGTACGCCCGGCCGGACCAGCCGACCACGACGGGCGTCGCACCGCGGGCCTCTGCCGCCGAGACCGCGTCGGCGAGCGGGCCCGGGATGGTGAGTCCGCGGGCGGTGAGCAGGGCGGGCCGGCCGATGACGGCTTCCCGACCGTCGACGACGCCCGTGACCCCGAGGCCGGGCTCACTGGCGAACCCCGCGAGGGTCCCGGTCGCGCCACCGGCAGCGATCGCCCGCGCGATCGGGTGCTCGGAGGCCGCCTCGAGCGTCGCCGCCACGCGTCGTACGTCGTCCTCCTCGGCACCGTCCACGACCACCTCGGTGAGCCGCATTTGGCCGGTGGTCACCGTGCCGGTCTTGTCGAGCACGATGGTGTCGACCGCCCGGGTCGCCTCGAGCACCTCGGGGCCGCGGATCAGGATGCCGAGCTGGGCACCGCGCCCGGTGCCGACCATGAGCGCGGTCGGCGTGGCGAGCCCGAGCGCGCACGGGCAGGCGATGATCAACACAGCTACCGCGGCGGTGAGCGCGATCTCCCAGCCGGCGCCGGCGCCGAGCCAGAAGCCAAGGGTTCCGGCCGCGAGCGCGATCACGACGGGCACGAAGACGCCGGAGATCCGGTCCGCCAGCCGCTGCGCCTTCGCCTTGCCGGCCTGGGCCTCCTCGACCAGCCGGGCGAGCTGGGCGAGGTGGGTGTCGGCGCCGACCCGCGTCGCGCGCACCACGAGCCGTCCGGCGCTGTTGATGGTCGCCCCGACGACCTCGTCCCCCGGTCCGACCTCGACCGGCACCGGCTCACCGGTGAGCATCGACGCGTCGACGGCGGAGTGGCCGGCGACCACCTGGCCGTCGGTCGCCACCTTCTCCCCCGGCCGCACCACGAACAGGTCGCCCGCCGCGAGCCGTTCGATCGGGACCTTCTGCTCGGGACCCTCCGGGCCCTGCGGCAGTACGGCGACCTCGCGCGCGCCGAGGTCCGCGAGCGAGCGGAGTGCGTCACCGGCCCGCCGCTTCGACCGCTTCTCGAAGTAGCGTCCGGCGAGCAGGAACGTCGTCACTCCGGCCGCGGTCTCGAGGTAGATGTCTCCCAACCCGGACGCCGGCCCGTCGCCGCGGTCGGGCACCAGGTCGAACGGGTGGGTCATCCCCGGGACGCCGGCGTCGCCCCAGAACAGCGCGACCAGCGACCAGCCGAACGCGGCCAGGACGCCGAGCGAGACGAGGGTGTCCATCGTGGTCGCGCCGTGCCGCAGGTTGGTCCAGGCGGCCTTGTGGAACGGCCACGCGGCCCAGGTCGCCACCGGAGCGGCCAGCGTGAGCGACGCCCACTGCCAGTAGTCGAACTGCAGGGCCGGCACCATCGCCACCGCGACCACCGGCAGGCTCAGGACGGCCGCGCCAACCAGCCGGTTGCGCAGCGCCCCGAGCTCGGGATCGGCCGGGTCCTCGGGCTCGTCCTTCACGGCGACGCCGACAGGCCGCCGCACGGTCGCCCCGTAACCCGCCGCCGCGACCGTCCCGATCAGCGTCTCCTGGCCGACGGTCCCGGGCGCGGTGACCGTCGCCCGCTCGGTGGCGTAGTTGACCGTCGCGGTCACCCCGTCGAGCTTGTTGAGCTTGCGCTCGATGCGGTTGGCGCAGGATGCGCAGGTCATGCCGGTGATGTCGAGGTCGATCTCGGTGGTCGGACCGGGGGACGTCTCAGTGGTCATGGCTCTCGCCCTCCTCACTGTCGGCGCCGTCGACCGTGATCGTGAAGTCGGCGGTGTGCACCCGGCCGCCGTGCTTGAAGTCGAGGAACAGCCGGTAGCGGCCGCTCGCCGCGAACTCGGCGTGGAAGCCGACCTCGGGCCCGGGCTCGCCGGCCTCCGGATGGACGTGCAGGTAGGCCAGGTCGTCGGCCCGGATCGCCACCAGGTGGCCGTAGGCGCCGAGGTAGGGCTGCAGGTCGGTGACGTCGCCGCCGTCGCGGGTGACGTGCATGCTCACCGTCGACGTCGCCTCGTCCCGCTCGAGGTGGACCTCGTAGCCGTCGACGCTCGACGTCGCCGTGTCCGGCCCCAGCTCCTCGGGCGCGAACCGGCCGCCGACCAAGAGGTCGGCCTCTGCCACCGTCCCCTCGGATCCGGCCGGCGCGAAGTCGGCGTAGAGCCGCCAGGCGCCCGCATCCAGCGCGATCGGCACCGCCCAGCGGCCCGTCGCGGGATCGAGACCGGGATGGACGTGCCGGAACTCCGCCAGGTCGCTTCGCACGGCGATCAGGTGCAGCCGCTTCTCGTGCCGCACGTCGTACGACGTCAGCGCGTCTCCGCCCTCGTCGAGGACCCGGAACGCGAGCTGGGTGCGCCCGCTGTCGAGCACGTCGTGCTCGAGCGCGAGCTCGTACGTTGCAGCGACGGGGTCGAGGTGCGCGCTTCCGCCGTCGTGGCCGTGCTCGTCGGCGCCGGCCTCGATCGGACCGACCAGCCGTCCGACGCCGACCGCGATGGCGAAGACCGCGGCCACGGCCGCGCCGTACGCCACTACCCGTTGCCAGGTCGACATCAGATGAGGGTGTAGCCGGCTTCAGCGACGGCCGCGTCGACGGCAGCGCGATCGAGCGACGCGCTACTCGTGACGACGACCGCGCCGGTCTCGAGGGTGACCTCGACGTCCTCGACACCGGGGATCTCGCGGATCTCCTCGGTGACGGACGCCACGCAGTGGGAGCAGGTCATGCCGGTGACCTGCCAGGTGCTCTGCTCGCTCATGACCGGACCAATCGGTTGATGGCGGCGATCGCCTCGGTGACCTTCTCGCGCGCTTCGGCATCGCCTGCGCGCGCCGCGTCCACGACGCAGTGGTTCATGTGCTCCTCGAGGAGCTGGATCGAGAAGGAGTGCAGTGCGCTGGTCACCGCCGACACCTGGGTCAGGATGTCGATGCAGTACTTCTCCTCCTCGACCATCCGCTGCAGACCGCGGGCCTGTCCCTCGATCCGGCGCAGCCGCTTGAGGTGGTCGTCCTTGTGGCCTAGATAGCCGTGCTGATGTTCGTCTTCCACATTCGACACCATACCCCCCTATGGTATGAAGTCAAGCGGCAGAGAGCGCCGACCGCTCAGGGCCGGCTTACGCCACGTCGCCTTCCGGCTCGACGCCCAGGATCCGGTCGATCTCGTCGAGCGGGAGCGGGCCGTCGGAGGCGGTGGCGGCGATGATCAGATTCGTCGTCAGCTCGACTTCGACGAGCAGGTCGGAGTCCTCGAGCGCCACGTCGAACGGGTCCGCCACGACTGATCCCGCCTCCCGAGTGTGGACGACTGGTCGTCCCCCACTCCTTGGTGTTTGGGGCACACCGGTGCCATCCGGTTCATCTTGCCCAACAAACACCCTGCAAAACCCGCAGTTCGGAAAAATTTGACAAGACCCGGCCGGATTCCCGGCCGGGTCTCGCCTGAAGACTGTTGTCTCCCGAGATACCCGAGGCGGTCAGACCCCGGGGACCTTCTTCGTTGTCAGAGAGCGCGAACGTTCTCCGCCTGGGGGCCCTTCGGGCCCTGGGTGACGTCGAACTCGACCTTCTGGTTGTCCTCGAGGGACTTGTAGCCGGAGGTCTGGATCGCCGAGTAGTGAACGAAGACGTCGTCGCCGCCGCCCTCCTGCTCGATGAATCCGAAGCCCTTCTCTGCGCTGAACCACTTCACGGTGCCCTGAGCCATTGTGCTCGTTACTCCTATTGTCGGGGCGAGAGCCGCCACTTCGGCGACCCACAGCGAATGCGATGACGCGTCGCTCCGACCCGTGATTGGTGACACCACAAACCAGATACGCCGTCGGCCACAGACTCCGCAGGCGTCAAACCTTGAAGGAACTGCATCCGCTGCAGTCACGACCCTATCAAGCCACGCCGACGCCGGAACCCTTGAGACCCGCCGATCTCAGCGAACGATGTGTTGGTTTCCCGACGCACTCGTGAAGGTTCAGGGCAGCACGTCCACCACGAGCCACGGCCGCGGCGCCGGGTTTCGCTGGAGGACAGTGTCGACCACGACCAGGGAAACGCCGTACGACCCGGGCGCCAGGAGGCGCTTGAACTTCCAGACCGTACGGCGGGCGCCGGGCGTCTTGGCGAAGGCTCGCAGTGGCCGGTAGTCGCCCCAGCTGCCGTCCGGGTGCAACCACTGGTCGGTGTTCTGGTCGCGCACCGCGACCCGCACCTTGAGCACACCCACGTCATCCTTGGCGTATCCCCCGACCACTAGGCGACCGTCGTTCCTGGACCAGGTGATGTAGCCCAGTGGCACTCGGTCCAGCGCGGTCAGCTGGATGTCCAGCGGGTTCAGCAGGCCACCCTGGACGGTGGTGGTCACGTTCGTGGTCAGGTAACCGGCGGCGGTCACCGTCACGGTGTAGACACCGGGAGCCAGCCCGGTCAGCTGGTAGCCGCCGGCGTCGTCGGTCGTCGTGCTGGTGCCGGGAACGGCCACGGTCGCGCCGCGGACCGCGCTGCCGCTGGCCGTGGTGACCGCGCCGTCGAGCGCACCCGGCGCCGAAGGACTCAGCTGCACGTCGGGGGCGTTGACGGTGCCGTCGGTCGCCGTGAAGCAGTAGGCGATCGCGCCCGGGCCTTCCATCGCCAGGCAGTAGTTCTCACCGGGCACGAGTCCGGCGAAGTGGTACTCGCCGTTGTCATCGGTCGTGTTCGTGCCGCAGCCGCTGCCACAGGGGCCCGAGAGCCACACCGTGGCGCCGGGCATCGGAGCGTCGAGCTGGTCGAAGACCGTGCCGACGACGGATCCGTGGACGTCGGCACCGGCGGGCGCGCCGCCGAGGCCCAACGTGGCGAGGGCCACGGCGGTGGCAACGACGTAGTGCAGTACCCGGAGCATGTGCCTGATCCTTTGCTGGAGCGACATCCCCGAGACGGCGACCTCAGGCACCGTAACAAGGCCGCGGCGTCCGCGCACGACGAACGAGGCGGAAATCAGCGCAGGACCGTCACCACTCGCCAAGGTCGCGGCACCGGGTTGCGCTGGCCCGCCGTGTCGACCACCACCAGCGAGACGCCGTACTTCCCCGGTCGGAGTCGCCACTTGAACCGCCAGTCGGTACGACGCGCGCCAGGGTCGGTCGTCTCCGCGAGCTGCAGCTCGAACCTGCCCCAGCTGCCGTTCCTGTGCAGCCACCGCCCGGTCTTGATGTTGCGGACCGCGACCTTCACCCGCGCGACCCCGCGGTCGTCCTTCGCATAGCCGCCCACCACGAGCTTGCCGTCGCCTCTCGACCAGGTGAAGTCGCCGGACGGGCTCTCGTCCGCCCGTGCGGGGGTGAGCTCCACGACGATGCTCGTCGAGAGCGGGTTGACGACCACCTGCGTCACGAACTTCACGTAGTCGGGGTGGCGGACGGTGACGGTCTGCAGGCGCGCCTCGACGTCCTGCAGCTCGAAGGAGCCGTTCGGGTGCGTCGCCACGGTGCGGCCGGCCACCGTCACTCGTGCGCCGCCGACCGGGATGCCCCCGCGTGCTCGCACCGTGCCGTGGAGCGTCGTCGTCTCGATCGAATCGACGACGAAGTCGCCGAGCTCGAGGCTTCCCTCGATGGCCCGGAAGCAGAAATCGGCGGAGACGTCCCCGCTCGCGCCCGCGCAGTAGTCACCACCGGGCTTGAGCTCGGGAAGCACATAGCGTCCTGCCTGGTCGGTCACGAACTCCTCGCACGCGAACCGGCATCCGCGGCGGAAGAGATACACCGTGAGGCCTGCGATGGCATCACCGTGGGCGTCGAGCATCCGCCCCGTCGCGCTGCCGAGTGTGCGGTAGAACGCGAGGGTCTCACCGACGTGCGTGCCCGGCTGGTACCAGCGCGCCGCGGTGTAGTCGCCCGCTGGCGAGGTCGCATAGATCTGGACCTCGTCCGCGTAGCAGCTGAAGCGGAAGCTGCCGTCGGCGGCGGAGACCGCCAACGGGCGGCCCTCCCGCCCGACGGATCGACAGCGCCCCGTAGTGAAGTCCGCAACGGGATCCTCCATGTCGCGGATCACTGCCCCGCCGACCGGCGCCCCGTCGGCGTCGCGGATCACGCCTCTGACCGTGACCCGGTCACTGCCCAGCGGCCGGAGCTTCAGCACCCCCCGGCGTGGGGCCCCGGGCCGACATATGAGCCACCGGCATTGGCGTAGGCACCGTCCGGTGCGACCGCGTAGACGATCACATAGCCGTCGGAGACGCAGCTGAAGGTGAAGGAGCCGTCGGCACCGCTCACCGCGAGTGGCGTGCCGGTTGTTGGCGCCCGGTCGGCGCAGAACGCGAACGGGTCGTTCTCGCCGAAGGTCTGGCGCCTGAAGGCGCCGTCCCAGATCTCGGCACCCGCCACCGGGTTGCCGGCCGGGTCGACGACGGTGCCGCTGACCGTGATGGTCTCATCGGCCTGAGCAGGGCCGGCGGCGATGCTGAGTGTGGTGACGGCGAAGAGCGCCGCCAAGGCAAAGCGAACTGTTCCGAGCATTTCAGCTGGCCCCCTGGAGCTGCGGTCGTCCCGCGAGGACCACCGCTGCAACCCACCGTAAACCCGTGTCGGCGCTTTGCACCCGCGCAGCCGCAAGTTCTTGGTCGGCCCGGGCCTGCGATACTGCTCGTCGGCCGCGATGAGCATCATGTGGCCGGGGGCCCCTAGCTCGAATTGGCAGAGCTGAGGACTTTTAATCCTTAGGTTGTGGGTTCGAGTCCCACGGGGCCCACCGAAAACTACGTCTGACCTGTGGAAACGCGAAACACCTCGACTGCGAGGGTGGCTCACTCACCACTTATTCACCACTTATTCGGCGGTGTCGCCCGAACTCAGCGTCATCACGGTCGCCGCTCGCGTCGGCGCCTGGCGTCGGCCGAGGTAGCCGGCGGTGGTGTTGACGTCGGCGTGGCCGAGCTGGTTGGCGATCTCGGCGAGCGGTGCGCCGCTGGCGTCCATCCAGGTGGCCACGGTGCGGCGGAAGGTGTGCGAGCCGGCCCACGCCAGGTCCGCTTCCGCCAGCACCCGGCGAATCCCGCGAAGCACGTTGCCGACCTCGCGGGGACGCCCGATCTTGGTGTCGAACCGCGTCGTTCCGAACACGAGGCCGTGAGTACCCCATTGCTTGGCTCTCTGCGCGAGGCACTCGGCCAATTCCTCCGAGAGGGCCAGCACGCGGTCGGCCGCTGCTGTCTTGGTGCCGCGCACGCGGACCGTTTGAGCGTTGAGGTCGACGTCGTCCCACGCCACCCCCTCCAGCGCTTCGCGGATCCGGACGCCGGTGCCGAACAGGAACCGCAGCAGGTCCGCGAGATCAGCCGCGTCGTCCGTGTCGGCCGCGCTGAACACTCGACGCGCCTCGGCCTCGGTGAAGGCACGTCTCGTGTCGAGGTGCCGCTTGCCGCAGTCCAGGTCGCAGTCAGGATCGAGGCACTTGCGGTCACCCGCCGAGCCGACGCGCGCGCTCGGCGTCTGTACGCGGCTCATCACGCTGGCAGCGATGGCGCCTTGGCGCTCGGCGTGGGCGAGCGTGTTGCTCAGCACCTTGCGCGCTGACTGAGCGGCCCCGTTGCCATGGGCATCGGCGATACCCGCAAGCCAGTGCTCGATGACGCTCACGTTGTTCGCGGTGGCCAGTTTGCGGGTCGCGATCGGGCTGCCCTCGACGTAACGGCGGACGTTGCCCGTGTAGTGCTCGAGTGTCCGAGGCGCCAGCGGCTTGCCGCGTACGCGCTTGCGCTTGGCGGCCTCCAGCCAGAGCCGGGCAGCGCGCTCGACCGTGGTGTCCTGGTTGAGCGTGGCATCTCCGCCTCGGTGGCTTTGCCGATGCTGCTCCACCTTCGCCTGGAGCGCTCGCTTCGCCTTCGCCTCGGTGTCGCCGCTGGCCGTGGCGTCGAATCGCTTGCCGTCAGCGTTGCGGTACTTCCCTCGGGCGAGCCACTTTCCGCTCACGGTGGGGTGGGGGCGTGTCGTAACGTCGCCCAGGTGCCACGGTGTCAGCTGTGGCCGACCGGTTCCCATTTCGCTCCTGCCAGGCGGGCCGCCTACAGGCTCCACCCATTTGTGGTGAGAAGTTGTCAGGTTCGAAGGTACGTCCCGTCGGTGACCATCGGCCCGGGCGCATAAGGAATCTGTGGAGAACTCACCCCGGCGAGACGTAGTGCTCGTTCTCGAACGCGACGACGTCGCAGAACCGGTAGGCGACGCGGCTGCCGATCTTGAGGTAACCGATCCCTTCGCCCTGGTGGCGAAGGTTGGCGAGGTGTCCGGTGGTGACGCCCCAACGGTCGGCCAACTGGGCAGGGGTCAGGAGTTCGCGGGACGTCCCGTCCTCATGCAGCGTCGACTCGCTCATGCACGTCTCCCCTCTGGCCTTGTCGCGCCCGCCGCATGCGCTTCGGTGTTCGCTACGGCGGGGCGAAGGAAGCGGCGGAATTCGGCGACGGTGGTGTAGAGCCGGCCGGTGCCGTTGAACCGCCACCAGCGCGGACCGATTCCTCGTCTCTTCCAGTCGCGAACGGTCCGTTGCGGTGTGCGGATGAAGGCGCAGAACTCTTCGAACAGCAAGACGCCGTTGTCGTTCCACTCGGCGGGGACCTGGATGGGGTTCATGAGTGTCTCCTCGACTCGGTGACTGATCTCGGTCGAAGGGTGACGGGCCGGCGTACCCGTTTCCGTACCCCCTGGGGGCGTACCCCCTTGTGGATAACGGGGGGTACGCCCTCCGCTCGCACGCGTTTGCGCAGGTCAGCGGGCGTACCTCCGAAAGTTGTCCGCATCGTGGTCATCGGCTGGATTCCTCCCGTCTGGGATCGCATTGGGCGGCGGGCTCCTCGTGGAGGAAAGGCAACGGTGACCGCTCCGGATCGGACAGCTACGTCGGTGTTGGTTGCGTGACGGGCGCTGGCGGCGACCTCAGAAGCCGATACCGATACCGCGGTCGGGTGCTGGGCGAGGGCCGGGGATCGGGTCCCGTGGGCGCCGCGGCCGGGTGCCGGTGAGGGCTGCGGCCTGGAGTGCGGCCACGCCGCTCGCTACACGCGCGCGTCGGGCCCGTGGTCCGTAGCGGTCGATGTCCTCGGCGGCGACGCGGGCAGCGTGGGCAGGTCCGAGGTCGGCTCGGCCGCGGGCGAACACCTCGACCCACTGTGCCCGTGCGTCGTCGACCGACTCTGCGACGAGGTGGGCGGTGTTGTGTTCCCGGCCCCGTGTCATGCCGACGTAGGCCGCGGCGGCGCCGGTGGTCTCCCCGACCAGGAGGTGGGCGTGGTCGACGGTCTCGCCCTGAGCGCCGTAGACGGTGGTTGCGTACGCGAGCTCGAGGTGTTCCTGCACGTAGTCCGAGGGCAGACGCCGGTCACCGGGCCGTCCGCGGACGGCCACGCTGCCGTCGCGATCGACCGTGATGACGGTCCAGGTGTCGCGGTTCGCGACGCCGAGGTCGCGGTCATTGCGGCGGGTCGCGACCCGATCCCCAACGCCGATCACCTCCCCGGCGCGGGTGGTGAGCACCTCACCACGGTGATCACCACCGCGCCCACCACCGGCATCACCCGCTGCTCGTTGGTCGCGGATGGCGGCGTTGAGTGCGGCGACCTGGTCACGGGTGTCGGCGAGGACCAGTCCACGTACCGCGGCGATGGCCTGGATCGCTTCGGCCTCGGAGCCGTGGACGACGACCTCCCCACGCTCAAACAGGGCATCGAAGACCTCACCACTGCGCTCACCACTGCGCATCTGCAAGCTGAGGTCGGCGTAGGTCGGGTCGGCGAACCGGTGCACGGTGGTGAACTGTTTGACCGCCTCCGGTGGGGCCCAGCGCAGCGCGAGGTCGAGCACTCCCCCGCGTCCGACGGCAGGGAGCTGGTGGCGGTCGCCGATGAGTACGAGCCGGGCGCCGGCCTCATCGGCGATGGCGAGCAGCGCGCGGGCCGTGTCCTGGTCGAGCATCCCCGCCTCGTCGACCACGAGCTCATCGCCCGGCATCAGCACCGCTGCCCGGTTGATCCGGTCGACGGCTACCCGGGTCCAGCGGCCGTCGGCGTCCCAACGCCAACCGTGCTGGTGGACCAGCCAGGCTGCGGAGAACGCGCTCGACCCGACCTCGGTGGCGGCGACGCGGGCAACCTTCAGGGTTGGGGTCACCACGACCATCCAGTTTCCTGCGGCTTCGACGGCCCGGCGCTGGGCGCGCAGCCGGGTGGTCTTCCCGGCACCCGCCGCTCCCTCGACCACCACCAGGTGACGGGATCCGTGCTCGCCACGAAGGGACAGCCGGTCGTTGAGTTCCGCCTCGACGGCCAGCACCCGGTCGCTGGTCAGGGACCGGATGTGCTCGGGCAGGTCACCGCGTCCGAGGAGCGGTCGGGAGTCGGCGACCGCGCGTGCGGTCAGGTCCTCGGTCAGCTCTGTGCGGATTCCAGGTTCGGCAACGACACCGGCGGCGGCGATGAGCTCCTCCATCAAGCCGCGGATGTCGCCGGCGTTCCACGCCGACCGCTTCGCACCGAGACGGGTCAGCGCGACCTCGACGATCGCGTCCCGATCCAGTGCACCTACCGGAGTCACCGCAACCCCCGTAGGACGCTGCGGGCAAACGAACCCAAGTGCCTGCAGCTCCTCGACCCAGTGCTGACGCAGCTCCTCCCCCGACGTGGGGACGATCTTGTCGGGCCGGGCGTCGGCCCATGCGCGCCGGTCCCAGGAGCGCAGCAGCTTCGGCCCTGGCTCCTCCTCGGGGTGGTCGCGGCGCCACTCGGCCTCGTACCTTGCGATGTTGCGGCCCACCTGCGCCGACCGGGCGCTGAACGCGCCGGCGTACGGCGCGAGCTCGTTGATCTCGCCAGCCTCGGCCAGGGTGAACCCGTGGCGGGCCAGGACGGTCCGGAACTGCGGGTCGCACATCACCGCGGCATGCCCGACCCCGTTCACGGCCGCGACCATGTCTCGCAGCCCGACCGTGTGCAGTCCGCGCCACTTGCCCTCGGCGAAGACCCGGGCGTTGATCTGCAGGTGCAGATGCCGATGCGGGTCACCGCTGCGCGAGGTGTGGTGACGGATCACCGCCGCCTCGATCCGCTCCACAGGCACCTGCACCTGACCATCACGCGGCCCGACCCGGGTCGTGGCGTGCTGGGCGACCCAGCCGATGATCTGCTCCGCCGCCCGAGTCTGTGCAGCGTCGTACGCCTCCGAGATCTCCGGATCCAGTGCCGCCGCGAGCGACCAGGTCTTCGGACCGTTCACCACGACCTCTGCGAACCGCACCCCGTTGTCGGCCTTCACCAGCCGTCCCTTGGCCGCACCGGTCTCGACGTCGTAGCCGGCCACCCACTGCTCGTAGGTGTCGCCATCCATCGGCGCTTGCGCGGCAAGGGTCGACGGGGTGGCGACGTACCGCTCGGCGACGCCGGTGCCTTCGGCCAGGTAGTAGTCATCGGCACGTGACCGGTCGGCCTCGACATAGTTGCGGGCGGCTGCGGCCGATCCGCGGTAGATCGCGACCCCACCCCGCATGCTCGTCACCGCCCGTCACCAATCGTCAACGACCCCAGGAAATGGGGCTCGGCCCACCCAAGGGGGTAGGCCGATCTACGAACCTTCGTAGCATGCGTGCCGCTCGGTTTGGGGTGGCGAAAGGTGGATCGGGGGTGGCGATTTTCGAGGTCGTGAAGGGTCGTCAAGGGTCGGTAGTAGTGGTCGTTGTGTGGATGGGTTTCTCGGAGGAGGTGAAGGGGGAGGACGTGGCGGTTGTAGTCGCCGACCTGACGTCAGTCGTCAGCAGTGCTGTCGCGCCATCGCGCTGATCGGCCCACCCTCAATCCGCAGTGGGCGACTGCCGAAGATGGGGCCATGGCGCTGGTCGTACGGGCGTACCCAGTCACCCGCGGATGCACAGTCCCTCCGGATGTTCTCGCCCGCCAAAGTTCGAAAGGGAGCGTGCAAATCAGTCTGGCAGGAATCGTCCATCTGTCACCTGACCATGCAGCAGACCCCATCGCTGACCTCTGCCAATAGTTCGATCTAGCCATTGCTAGTGCCGCGTGGCGGAAGTAACTAGATAGTTCCGGTCTGAAATCATGAGGCATGGCGAATCGTCCTGCCCCTGCGTTGGCTCTTCGTGATGGCGATCGTGAGGAGTTGGAGCGGTGGACACGCGCCTCGACGGTGACGGCCGCGGCTGCGAAGCGAGCAAGGATCGTGCTGTTGGCCGCAGACGGGGTGGCGAACACGCGGATCGCGGAGTTGGTCGACTCGACGGTGACCACGGTGTTGAACTGGCGCGGTCGCTACGAAGAGCGTGGGATCGCTGGTCTGGCGAACGCGCCGAAGTCCGGCCGTCCACGCGAACTCGATCACCGCGCGATCGTGGCCGAGACGCTGAAGCCGCCACCGAAGAAGCTCGGCGTCACGCACTGGTCGACCCGGCTGCTGGCCGATCGGCTCAAGATCTCCAACACCTCGGTCGCCCGTGCGTGGCGGGCCTACGGCATCAAGCCGTGGAAGGCGGAATCGTTCCGGTTCTCCACCGATCCCGAGCTGGTCGGGAAGGTCACCGATATCTGCGGCCTCTACCTGGCCCCGCCGGAGAACGCGATCGTGCTGTGCGTGGACGAGAAGTCCCAGATCCAAGCGCTGGACCGCACGGTGCCGATCTTGCCGATGCAGGAAGGACGCATCGAGCGCAGGTCGCACGACTACTACCGGCACGGGACCACGACGCTGTTCGCGGCGCTGGACATCGCGACCGGGCAAGTGACCGCGGCGCTGAAGCCACGACACCGTCACCAAGAGTTCTTGGCGTTCCTCAAGCAGATCGAGCGGACCTACCGCAACGTCCTCGATCCGACGGACAGCCGGTCGAACTGCACCTGGTGATGGACAACTACGCCGCGCACAAGCACCCGAACGTGAAGCAGTGGGTGGCCGACCACCCTCGCTTCGTCGTCCACTTCACCCCGACCCACGCCTCGTGGATGAACCTGGTCGAGGTCTGGTTCGGCATCGTGGAACGCCAGGCCATCCGCCGGGGCGTGTTCAAGTCCGTCAAGGACCTCAACGCCAAGATCCGCGCCTTCATCGACGGCTGGCACGACCGCGCCCATCCATTCGTGTGGACCAAGACCGCCGAACACATCCTGGCGAAGGCCAACCGTCCAACTACTTCAAATCCGCGCCACTAGCTTGACTAGTGCCGCGTGGCGGAAGTAACTAGATAGTTCCGGTCTGAAATCATGAGGCATGGCGAATCGTCCTGCCCCTGCGTTGGCTCTTCGTGATGGCGATCGTGAGGAGTTGGAGCGGTGGACACGCGCCTCGACGGTGACGGCCGCGGCTGCGAAGCGAGCAAGGATCGTGCTGTTGGCCGCAGACGGGGTGGCGAACACGCGGATCGCGGAGTTGGTTCGACTCGACGGTGACCACGGTGTTGAACTGGCGCGGTCGCTACGAAGAGCGTGGGATCGCTGGTCTGGCGAACGCGCCGAAGTCCAGGCCGTCCACGCGAACTCGATCACCGCGCGATCGTGGCCGAGACGCTGAAGCCGCCACCGAAGAAGCTCGGCGTCACGCACTGGTCGACCCGGCTGCTGGCCGATCGGCTCAAGATCTCCAACACCTCGGTCGCCAGTGCGTGGCGGGCCTACGGCATCAAGCCGTGGAAGGCGGAATCGTTCCGGTTCTCCACCGATCCCGAGCTGGTCGGGAAGGTCACCGATATCTGCGGCCTCTACCTGGCCCCGCCGGAGAACGCGATCGTGCTGTGCGTGGACGAGAAGTCCCAGATCCAAGCGCTGGACCGCACGGTGCCGATCTTGCCGATGCAGGAAGGACGCATCGAGCGCAGGTCGCACGACTACTACCGGCACGGGACCACGACGCTGTTCGCGGCGCTGGACATCGCGACCGGGCAAGTGACCGCGGCGCTGAAGCCACGACACCGTCACGAAGAGTTCTTGGCGTTCCTCAAGCAGATCGAGCGGAACTACCGCAACGTCCTCGATCGACGACGGACAGCCGGTCGAACTGCACCTGGTGATGGACAACTACGCCGCGCACAAGCACCCGAACGTGAAGCAGTGGGTGGCCGACCACCCTCGCTTCGTCGTCCACTTCACCCCGACCCACGCCTCGTGGATGAACCTGGTCGAGGTCTGGTTCGGCATCGTGGAACGCCAGGCCATCCGCCGCGGGCGTGTTCAAGTCCGTCAAGGACCTCAACGCCAAGATCCGCGCCTTCATCGACGGCTGGCACGACCGCGTCCCATCCATTCGTGTGGACCGAGACCGCCGAACACATCCTGGCCAAGGCCAACCGTCCAACTACTTCAATGACTAGACGCGGAGTTCGACGGACGGTTGGCAGATCCAACATGCCGAGCGGAAAAGTCCTATTCCGAAACAGCGGCCCAGGAAGGATTGTGTGTCTTGTTCACTGTTGTACTCGACATATTTTCGGGCGTCCCCAATCCAGTCTGGACATTGAGCCCTTCTCAAGGCGCGTCCCTCGTAGAGCAGATTGCAGACGGTGTGGCCCCAATCGTCGGGGTCGATCAGGTCGAGACCCGCCTGGGTTACCTGGGATACATCATCCACGCAACCGGCGACGACGCCGAGACGCTGAGCAAGATGGGTCTGCCGCCTCTTTTCCGCCTCAGTTCGGAGGCAGCGGGTCGCCTGAGCAGAGCAGAAATCGAACGTGAACTGGCCGAAGGCGCCCGCGGAGCCACGCTCAAAGAAGGCGCGCAGGAGGCGTTGTGGGAGGCGGTGGAGTCGAAGGCGGTCGAGCCGTTCTCCGGCGCGTCAGGCACTGTGGCCGCGGCCTGCAACGAACAAGGAACGTCGTTCAACGACTTCTCCTTTTGGAACGGCGTGTACTGCACCCGCGTCCGGAACAACTGCTACAACTACGCGTCGAACGACCGCACCGACAATTTCGCCCAGCCCGGTTACCGGAGCAACACCGGTTTCGGTGGTCACTACCCCAGCCTCGTCGCACCGACCGTGACAAATATCGGGAATGGAGCTCGCGGTGACGGGATACACGATTCCTGCTCCGGAGACAAGCTCAAAGTATGGTTCGCAATTTGGCCGGGGAACGACTATCACTGGTGGCGCCTCAACAAGGACGGTGCGACCAACCGGTGGTGTCACAAACGCGGAACTTCTCCAGTCTCCAACAAGGACCAGAACGGAAACTTCATCACAAACGTCATGAACTCGGCACGCTGGAACTACAGCGTCGACGGGGAATTCATGTTCGTCAACAGTCCTTCAGGCAACGTGCAGGGATGGGGAGGTCCTCTTGACTATCTATGCTAACCGCGGCTTCAGCCGCAGGGCGGCGATCGGGGGCGTCGCGGCAGTCACAGTTGCCTTCGTCGGAGGCGGGAAACCGTCCGGTGCGGCCAGCACCCCCGGGCTCGAAGCGCCGGCCGATGTCACCAGCGCCGACGCGGCCGCCCTCGAGAGCTGGCTCCTGACAACGTGCCCTGATCGGGTGGTTCGGCTAGAGTTCGCCGAACTCGTTGCGCGGTAGCCTGGCCAGGCAACGAAGTCCGTTTGTGGCGGGAGGGAACCTTTCTCGCGAGCGTTGCCCTCTTAGGGATGTGGGACATACGCAAGGCCGTGGCTGCAATGATCATTGACTTCAATGAGTTCGTCGGTTCGCGCCACCAGCGCTGGGTGCGGGTCGGCGTGCTGTCCGGCTGGCCCCAACAGGACGTCGAAGACGCTGTCCAGGCCGCGCTGTCGAAGCTGTGGCGACGATGGCGCCGAGTCTCTGCGATGGACAACCCGGACGCGTACGTAATGAAGGTCGTAGTCAATGCCCTCAAGAAGGACGCCGTTCGACAGGCCCGGCGAGCGCAACGCACAGCGGCAGACTCCCGCCCATCGTCTGGCGAAGACGCGACCGCGGACCCCCAGGAACGCGTGGCCAGTGCTGCACTGATTCGCGCTGCCCTCTCGGACCTACCTGCCGACCAACGAGCAACGATCGTCCTCCGCTACTTTCTGGACCTGTCCGAGAAGGACACTGCCGACGTGCTCGGCGTCGCAACCGGGACGGTCAAGAGTCGCACTTCCCGGGCACTCTCGGCCCTTGCAACAAACACCCACCTCCGCGAGTACCAGGAGCGATGATGGATACCGACCGGCTGTCTGCGATTCTTCATGAGTCCGCCAGTGACATCACCCCTCGGCCGCCGGTGCTGCCAACGGGCGAACCTCCACGACACCGTTGGATGCTCGCGGTTCCAGCAATCGTCGTCCTACTCGCTGTGGGTACCGTTGTCGGGGTGGTGGCCATGCAAGACGATCCAGGCAACGATGCAGGTCCCGCCGCCGAGGACCAATCGCGTTCGCCAAGGTTCGACCGCGTCGGACGCAACGGAGTGAGTGTTGAGGTGCCGGCGTCCTGGGCTGTCGTCGAAGCGCAGGACTGCAAGGAAGGTGGCCTATCGACAGACGCCGTCATCCAACTGGAAGGGCCAGTCGACGAGTGCATGGGGTATCGCGCCGCCTCCGCCAATCGCGTGTACATCACGGACCTCAGCAATCCACCGTTCGACGAACCTTGGGACGAGATCACTGAAGACGCCCTGTCGTCTAACGGCGTACCAATCCGGCGGGTGACAACAGGGAGCTTGGTCGGTATGAACTCAGTCGCGACACTCGCTGCGACCGTGCCAGAGCGCGATATCGCCATCATCGTGACGGGTCCGAAACTCGACTTGACCATTCAAATCATGGAAAGCATCAGGGTCGACTAGTGGCGCGGATTTGAAGTAGTTGGACGGTTGGCCTTGGCCAGGATCTGGTCGGCGGTCTTGGTCCACACGAATGGATGAGCGCGGTCGTGCCAGCCGTCGATGAAGGCGCGGATCTTGGCGTTGAGGTCCTTGACGGACTTGAACACGCCTCGGCGGATCGCCTGGCGCTCGACAATGCCGAACCAGACCTCGACCAGGTTCATCCAGGAGGCGTGGGTCGGGGTGAAGTGCACGACGAACCGCGGGTGCTCGGCCAGCCACGCCTTCACGTTCGCGTGCTTGTGCGCGGCGTAGTTGTCTATCACCAGATGCAGCTCGACCGGCTGCCCGTCGGGACCGCGAACGTCGCGGTAGGCCCGCTCGATTGCTTGAGGAACGCCAGGAACTCCTGGTGACGGTGCTTGGGCTTCAACGCCGCGGTCACCTGCCCGGTCGCGATGTCCAGCGCCGCGAACAGCGTCGTGGTGCCGTGCCGGTAGTAGTCGTGCGAGCGACGCTCGATCCGCCCTCCCTGCATCGGCAGGATCGGCACGGTCCGGTCCAGCGCCTGGATCTGGGACTTCTCATCCACGCACAGCACGATCGCGTTCTCCGGCGGAGCCAGATAGAGCCCGCAGATGTCGGTGACCTTCCCGACCAGCTCGGGATCGGTGGAGAACCGAAACGATTCCGCCTTCCACGGCTTGATGCCGTAGGCCCGCCACGCACGGGCGACTGAGGTGTTGGAGATCTTGAGCCGATCGGCCAGCCGGGTCGACCAGTGCGTGACGCCGAGCTTCTTCGGTGGCGGCTTCAGCGTCTCGGCCACGATCGCGCGGTGATCGAGCTCGCGTGGACGGCCGGACTTCGGCGCGTTCGCCAGACCAGCGATCCCACGCTCCTCGTAGCGACCGCGCCAGTTCAACACCGTGGTCACGGTCGAGTCGACCAACTCCGCGATCCGCGTGTTCGCCACCCCGTTTGCGGCCAGCAGCACGATCCTTGCTCGCTTCGCAGCCGCGGCCGTCACCGTCGAGGCGCGGGTCCACCGCTCCAACTCCTCACGGTCGCCATCACGAAGAGCCAACGCAGGTGCAGGACGATTCGCCATGCCTCATGATTTCAGACCCGAACCATCTAGATACTTCCGCCACGCGGCACTAGCAGAGCGAGAGCTTCCCTGAGCCCGTGGCTCGCTTGTGTCGACGGCACGTGAAAACTGACCCCTAAACGACGGCTGGAAAACTGACCCCCTCCGAGAACCTGTCCTCGAGCTGCGAGGCAGGGAGATGCGGAGTGTTGGCAGTGGAGGACTGGGCTGAGATCCGGCGGTTGCACCGTGCGCGATGGAGTGCCGATCAAGGTGATCGCCAGGTCGATGGGGATCTCGAAGAACACGGTGCGCAAGGCGCTGCGTGACGACGGTCCGCCGCGCTACGAGCGGAGTCGGCGGGGTCGGTGGTCGACGCGGTCGAGCCCAGGATCCGCGAGCTGCTGCGGGTCGACGCCGACGATGCCGGCGACGGTCGTGGCTGAGCGGATCGGGTGGGAGCACTCGATGCCGGATCCTGCGGACCGGGTCAGCGATCTACGGCCGGTCTATCTCCCGCCGGACCCGGCATCGCGCACGACCTATGAGCCGGGCGAGCTGGCACAGTTCGACTTCTGGTTCCCGACGATCGAGCTCCCGGTCGGGGTACGGCCAGACTCGGACGGCGAAGCGGTTGCCGGTGATGACGACGGTGAGCGGCTACTCGCGGTGGTCGGGCGGAATCTTGATCCCTTCGCGCGAGGCCGCAGACCTCTACGCGGGCTGGTGGCATCTGCTGTCGACCCAGCTGCAGGGCGTGCCGAGGACGCTGGTGTGGGACGGCGAAGGAGCGGTCGGGCGGTGGCGTGCCGGCAACCCGAGCTGACTGGTGGACTGTCAGGCGTTCCGCGGTGTGCTGGGCACCAAGGTGTACATCTGCAAGCCGGCCGATCCCGAAGCCAAGGGCATGTTGGAGCGGCTCCACGACTACCTCGAGAGGTCATTCCTCCCCGGGCGACGGTTCGAGTCGCCCGGAGGACTTCAACACCCAGCTCGCGGAGTTCTTCGTGAAGGCGAATGCCCGGCGGATGCGGGTCCTGGGCTGTAGCCCGGGTGACCGGGTCGCCGCGGACCGGGCCGCGATGATGCCGCTGCCACCGGTGCCGCCGGAGGTCGGCTGGCGCAAGACCATGCGGCTGCCGCGTGACCACTACGTCCGGCTCGATTCCAACGACTACTCCGTGCACCCGGCTGTGGTCGGGCGCCGGATCGAGATCCACGCCGACCTGGACCGGGTGTGGGTGACATGTGAAGGCGCGATCGTCGCCGACCACGAGCGGGTGTGGGCGCAGCATCAGACGATCACCGACTTCGAGCACACCGTCGCCGCCAAGCTGCTGCGCCAAGGGCGGGGTGATCTGCTGCGGCCGGTCGCGGACGCGGTCACGGGCGAGGAGATCGAGGTCCGCTCACTCGGGCGTCTACGACCAGCACTCGGCCTCGTGAGACCGATCGACGAGGAGGTCAGCTGATGGCCACCAGGACCACGACGCACGACGCCGAAGACGGGACGAGATGTCACCAGCGAACTGGAGTACCTGACCAGGGCGTTGAAGGCACCGACGCTGCGGGAGTCGGTTGCCCGGTTGGCTGAGCGGCGCGGGAGGAGTCCTGGACCCACGAGGAGTTCCTCGCCGCGTGCCTGCAACGCGAGGTGTCGCGCGGGAGTCCCACGGCGGCGAGGGACGGATCCGTGCCGCCCGCTTCCCGGCGCAGGAAGAGGCTGGAGGACTTCGACTACGACCACGCCCGCGGCCTGAAACGGAGACCGTCGCGCACCTGGGCACCTTGGACTTCGTCGCCGGCAAGGAGAACGTGGTCCTGCTCGGCCCGCCCGGCACCGGGAAGACGCACCTGGCACCGGGCTGGCGATCCGGGCCTGCCAGGCCGGGCACCGAGTCCAGTTCGCCACCGCCAGCCAGTGGGTCGACCGGCTCGCCGAGGCCCACCACGCCGGCAGGCTGCAAGACGAGCTCCGCCGGCTGGTGCGCTACCCAGTGCTGGTGATCGACGAGGTCGGCTACATCCCCTTCGAACCCGAGGCCGCGAACCTGTTCTTCCAGCTCGTCTCATCGCGCTACGAACGAGCCAGCCTGATCGTGACGTCGAACAAGAACTTCGCCCGCTGGGGCGAGGTCTTCGGCGACGACACCGTCGCCGCCGCGATGATCGACCGGCTCGTCCACCACGCCGAGGTCATCGCCTGAAAGGCGACTCCTACCGGCTGAAGAACCGAGAACTCGGCCGCGTCCCCGCGGCCGCCACCGAAGAGAACCAGTAACCGAGGGGGTCAGTTTTCGATTGCCGCGAGAGGGGTCAGTTTTCAGCCGCGTTGACAGCTTGCCGCGGGGCCGATCTGGGAGTCAGCGGACATCGAGCGGTGGGCGCGGGAAGCGGGTCGGATCGAGTGACCCGGCGCCATCTGCGATGAGCTTCCACTCACCACTTATTCACCACTTATTGGATGATTCTCGATGATCTGGACTGAAGTCCGATTGACTCAATAGTGGCTTTGACCTGGGGAAACGTGACCTTCACGGACCTGCGATGATCGGCCAGATCTGTCTCCTTAGGTTGTGGGTTCGAGTCCCACGGGGCCTACCGACCTACGATTCGGGCATGCGCAGCTGGCTGGCGATCGTCGCGACCGTGCTGGCGGCGACCGCCGCCGGCCCGCCGGCAGCGGCTCGGTCCACGCCCGCGCTCCCCCCGGGCACCGATGTCGACTACCAGCTCGGCGGCGACTGGGATGGCGTGCCCGCGCACGTCGGGATCATCGTGCGCGACCGCACCTCCGAGCCGCTCGCGGGCCGCTTCAACGTCTGCTACGTCAACGGCTTCCAGACCCAGCCGGACGAACGCCGGTTCTGGCGGCGTCACCACTGGCGGCTGGTGCTCAAGGAGGGCGGGCGGCCGGTCGTCGACGAGGTCTGGGGCGAGTGGCTCCTCGACACCCGCACGCCCGCGAAGCGGCGGGCACTCGCCCGGATCGTCGGCGGGTGGACCGAGCAGTGCGCGGCCGACGGTTTCGACGCAGTCGAGTACGACAACCTCGACTCGTTCACGCGCAGCCACCGGCTGGTCAAGCGGCGCCAGGCACTTGCCTTCGCCCGGCTGCTCGTCGGCCGTGCCCACGACGCCGGGCTGCCGGTCGGGCAGAAGAACCTCGCCGGCTGGAACGGCACCACGGCGGGGTTCGACTTCGCGGTCGCCGAGGAGTGCGGCCGGTGGCGCGAGTGCGACCTCTACGGGGCGTCGTACGGCGACCAGGTGCTGGCCATCGAGTACCGCCGGCGCGACTTCCGGCGCACCTGCCGCCAGTACGGCGACCGGTGGCCGGTCGTGCTCCGCGACCTCGCACTCAGCCCCGGCGGCCGCCACCGCTACTGCTGAACGCGGTCAGGTCCGGCACTCGGCGCAGATGCCGAACAGCTCGAGGCTGTGGCTGACCTCGGCGAAGTCGTGCTCGCGGGCGACGGCGTCGGCCCAGGTCTCGACCGCCGGCCCGGTCACCTCGACCGTGCGGCCGCAGGTCCGGCAGACCAGGTGGTGGTGATGGTCGGTGCTGCACCGGCGGTAGGACGACTCCCCGCCCGGCCCCTGCAGGATGTCGACCTCGCCGGCGTCGGCCATCGCCTGGAGGGTGCGGTAGACCGTCGCCAACCCGACCTTCGCGCCGGAGTGGCGGAGGGTGTCGTGGATGTCCTGGGCGCTCTGGAAGTCGGCGGCGACGCGCAGCGCCTCGGTGATCGCGCGGCGCTGGCGGGTCGGCCGCAACGTCGACGATGGCTCGGGCACCGGCGCCTCCCCAGGGGATGAGACTCACTCTCAATCTACCGCCCGACCCTGGCCAAACCGGCCACGAGGTGGCCCGAACCGGCGTAGATTCAGGCTTGGGAGGAAGGGAGGCCTCGTCATGGGGGAGCTTGACGAGATGGATTTCGGCGCGGACACCGACGCCATCCGGAAGTGGCTGGCGAAGCGGGCGACGTACGCCGACGACCTGGGCGACCCCCAACGGGGCGGCAAGCACCGGGTCGACCCGCCCGGGACCGTCGACCCGACCCGCCTGAGCGTGCCGAACGCGCGCGACGCCGGGCAGCACGTGCTGGACGCGCTCGTGGCGCCCGACCCGCCGGTCGCCACGAAGTGGCCGACGCCCTACCAACCTGCCCACAAGGTGCCGGACGACGGTGCCACCGAGGCCCCGATCGAGCCCGCCACCAAGCACCACGCCACGCCGCCGGCGCGCCCCGGGAGGACGCCGGGCAAGGGGTCGCCGTACGCGTCGACGCCGGAGCACGAGGAGGAGCTGGTCGCCTCGCGGTCCACCAACGCCGTCTTCGCGCCGCGCACCGGCGCTCGCCGTGCGATCACGCTGCTGTTCCTGCTCGTCGTCGTGCTGACCGCAGGGGCCGGCTACTGGGCCTACCAGGAGCGCACCACTCTGAGCTACGGGATCGCCGCGCTGCTGGCGCTGCTCACGTTCGTGGTGTGGGGAGTGCGCGCCAGCACCAGCGTCACCGAGCTGGCGGTGATCCGGGGTCAGCTGGAGATGATCCGCGACGGCAAGTTCGAGGTGATCGACCTGGCCAGCCCCTACACCCCGGTGCTGGTCGAGGGCCGCCCGGGCAACCGAGGCTGGCGGGTGCTCGTCGAACGGCACGACCAGCCGCTCCTGGTGCTGGACCGGAGCATGGTCGACCCGCACGTGTTCACCACCGTCCTGCACCGGATCCGTCCGGACCTCCGGCCCCAAGCCACCGGAAAGGCGCCTACCGCGGCACCGTGATCCAGTAGCGGCGCTTGTCCTTGCGGATGTCCTCGAAGACACCGCCGCCCGACTCGATCGTGCGTGCCGACGCCTCGTTGTCGGGGTCGCAGGTGACCAGCACCCGGTCGATGCCGAGCTCCCCGGCGCGGCGTACGCCGAGGGCCAGGGCACGCGACGCGTGACCTTGCCGGCGTCGCTGACGCCGCACCGAGTAGCCGATGTGGCCACCCTCCTCCAGCAACCAGTCGTTGAGCTCGTGCCGGAGGTTGAGGAAGCCGATCATCTCGTCGTCCGCACCACCGTCGCCGGCCGTGATCCAGAAGTACGTCGACGCGACCCGACCGCTCCCCGCGACCACCTCGGCGTCCGGGTCGGCCTTGCTCCGCTCGGCGAGCACCTCGATGAACTCCTGGCACGAGGCCTCGGTCGGCTCCAACGGGTGATCGAGGTTCCAGGCGCCGGAGCCGTGCATGAACTCCTCGCCGAAGTCGGTCACGGTCGCGGCCCAGCTCGGGAACCAGCGGAGGTCGGGGAGGACGAGTGCGGTCATGGCTCCATCCCATCAAGCGGTGACGCTGGTCGCATCACGTTATTCGCCACAGGAACCTGTTCTAGTGTGACCTTCATGAGCCGGTTCCAGGAAGAGACCGCGACCGACGAGGAGATCGCCGAGGAAGCGGCGCTCTACGCGCCGTTCACCGACGCGGTGCGCGCGTTGGTGGACGTGACCATCCGGACCGAGGTGGATGCCGAGGAGATCCGGGCCGCGCAGGCCGAGGTCGAGGCCATCGTCGAGCGGCTGCGGAAGAAGCAGATCGACGGGGCGTACGGCGTCCGGTTCCGCGCCGACGGCAGCCGCGGCCGCAACTGGGGCAACACCGTCATGGGTCTGCGCAACCCGATCGCGCCGCCGCTCCAGATCCGCAGCGACCGCATGGGCCGGGCGTGGAGCGACTTCAACCTCGGAGCGCCGTACGAAGGGCCGCCGGGGCTCGTCCACGGCGGCGTGATCGCGCTGATGCTCGACCAGGTCCTCGGCCACGCCGTCAGCACCAGCGGGCGGCCGGGCATGACCGGGACGCTCACCATCACCTATCGGCACGGCACACCCCTCGGCGACCTGCGGTGCGAGGCGTGGGTCGACCGACGCGAGGGGATCAAGACCTGGGGGAAGGGCCAGCTGCTCACCGCCGACGGAAAGGTCACCGCCGAGGCGGACGGCGTGTTCATCCTGCCCCGCTGGGCTCGCGACCTCGACACGCTGCGCGCCGCGGCCGAGGCGACCGAGTCCGGGTTCGAACCCGTCTAGGCCTTCAGGCCTCTGGCCTGCTGGTCGGTCAGGCGAACCTCTTCGAGCGCCCGACGCTCGAGCTCCTCGCGGCGAAGACGCTCGGCCTCGGCGTCGTACTCCCCCGGCTTGGAGACCAGGTCGGCGGTGCCGCGGTGCAACCTCTGCAGTGCCACTCGGGCGAAGATCTGCTGCTCGGTGGCCGTGCGCTCGGAGCGCCCGCGGCCGAGGAAGGAGATCAGCCAGTGGAGGACGGCGGTGACCCGGTTCTTGAAGCCGGTGATGTAGACGAGGTGGACGCCGAGCCACATCAGCCAGGCGAGGAACCCGGTGAGCCGCAGCTTGCCGACAACGGCGACGGCACGAAATCGGCTGATGATCGCCATCGAGCCCTTGTCGAAGTACTTGAACGGCTTCTGGGGCGCCCGGCCCCGGAGCCGGCCGTCGATCTCTCCGGCGGCGTACTTCGCGCCCTGGATCGCGACCTGTGCGACGCCGGGGAGGTTGTCGAGCGCGATCATGTCGCCGACGACGAAGACCTCGGGATAGCCGGGGAGGGTGAGGTCGGGGTTGACCGCGATCCGGCCGGCCCGGTCGAGAGGGGCTCCGGTCTGCTCGGAAAGCGTCGTGCTGAGCGAGCTGGCCTGGACGCCGGCGGCCCACACCTTGGTGACCGCGCGGATCCGCTCCTCGGTGCCGTCCTTGTGCTTCACGACGAGACCACGCTCGTCGACATCGGAGACCAGCGCGCCGAGCAGGACCTCGACCTCGAGCGCTTCGAGCTTCTTCTTGGTCCAGGCACCGAGCCGCGCACCGAACGGCGGCAGCACCTGGGGTGCCGCGTCGACCAGGATCACCCGCGCGTGGTGGCTGCTGATCGCGCGGAAGTCGCGGGTCAGCGTGCGGTGCGCGAGCTCGGCGATCTGGCCGGCCATCTCGACCCCGGTGGGACCGGCGCCGACGACGACGAAAGTCAGCAGGTGGTCGACGTTCTCGCCGCGGGCGGCGCCGATCTCGGCCATCTCGAACGCGCCGAAGATCCTGCCGCGAAGCTCCAGTGCGTCGTCGATGCTCTTCATCCCGGGCGCGAACTCGGAGAACTGGTCGTTGCCGAAGTAGGACTGGCCGGCGCCGGCGGCGACGATCAGCGAGTCGTAGGGCGTGGTGAGCTCGCGACCGAGGACGTGCGAGGTCACGGTCTTCTTCCTCAGGTCGATGTCGGTGACCTCGCCCAACAGGACCTGCGCGTTCTTCTGCTTGGCCAGCACCTCTCGGGTCGGGGGCGCGATCTCACCCTCCGACAGGATGCCGGTCGCCACCTGGTAGAGGAGCGGCTGGAAGAGGTGGTGGCTGGTCTTCGCGATCATGGTCACGTCGACATCGGCGTTGCGGAGCGCCTTGGTGCCGAACAGCCCCCCGAAGCCGGAGCCGATGACGACGACCTGATGCCTGCCCGAACGCGGGACGAGCACGCGGTCGGGAGTCGATTCCGAAGTCGATTTCGCAGTCGATTCTGAAGTCGTTGGCACAGTCGTTGTCGCAGTCGATTGGTCGACGGTCATGGGGGCCTCCTGTGCCATCCATTCTCCCGCGCCGCGCGCGTGCCCCCCAAAACTCGGGCGGCCTCGCGCACTGTCTCCTCGGTCACAGCACCGCGAGATTTAACTGACGGGTTCTGTGGCGCTGGTCGCACGTGCCACACAACCGCCTCGGAACGCGCCACAATCACGATCGATTGAATGTTTGACCTCGGGGACGCGGGGTAGATAACCCTGGATTTCTCGGCAGGGCCCGTTCGCGCTCGGGCGCGGGACCGACAGAAGGGGGGCGCGTTGCCGCATCGGCAGGTCGTCACCTTGGCCACGGGTCCCCTGAGCGTGCAGGAAGCGCGCCGGTGGGCGGTCTGGACCTGCGGGCAGATCGACCGTCATGACCTCGCGGAGTGTGCCGAGCTCGGCGTCTCCGAGCTGGTGACGAACGCGCTCCTGCACGCAGAGCCGCCGGTCCGCCTCAAGCTGAGAGGCACGACCGAGCATCCCCGGATCGAGGTCTCAGACTCGTCGGTGGTGCCGCCGCAGCCCGGGTCCCGCGCCGGCGGCATCGACATCGACGCGTTCGACCTCGACGCGTTCGACTCCGCGGCCTCCGGCGACTTCGACGTCACCGACCTCACCGGCTTCGGGCGCGGCCTCGACATCGTCGCCCGGGCGTCCGCCGCTTGGGGCGCCGTTGTCGAGGAGGACGGCAAGACGGTGTGGTTCGAGCCCGCGACGGGCTTCTCCGACGACGCCGGCCCGGAGTTCCAGCTGATGGCCCCTCCCGCCCCCGGCGAGCAGCACACCCGGATGGGCGAGATCGCGATCCAGATCAAGGGCGTGCCGGTGGAGGCGTTCGCCCGGTTCCAACGGCACCACCGCGACCTGCGCCGCGAGATCCGGCTGCTGGCGCTCGCCCACGAGACCGACTACCCGCTGGCGAAGGTGCTGTCCGAGCACTTCAACGTCCTCGAGGCGCCGCTGCGGTCCAACATGGGCCGCGAGCAGGTCGACGAAGCCCTCGAAGCCGGGCGCGAGCAGATCGACCTCCGGCTGCGCATGACCCCGCACGTGGCGCGCCAGATCGGTGAGCTGATCGACCTCCTCGACGCCGCCGACGACTTCGGTCGCTCGGAGCGGCTGCTCACCGCGCCGCGGTCGCCCGAGCAGCGTGCGTTCCAGATCTGGTTCCTCAGCGAGTTCCGCCGCCAGGCGGCCGGGGCAGCGCCACAGCCGTGGTCGGGCACCACCTCGACGAGTCCTACGATCCTGTCGTGACCCTGCCGCCGCGAGTGCTGCTCGCGGTCGCAACCGGCGGGGCGGTCGGCGCCGCACTCCGCTACCTGTGCGGCGAGGTGGCTCCGGACGGCGCCGGCTTCCCGTGGACCACGTTCGCGATCAACGTCGTCGGCTGCGCGCTGCTCGCCGGCCTGGGACTGCTCCCGCCGGCCCGGCGCTCGGCCACCTGGGCCGCCGCACTCGGTCCGGGCGTCCTCGGCGGCTTCACCACGTTGTCGGCGACGAGCGAGCAGGGCAGGTCGTTGCTGGCAGCCGGCGACAGCGTCCTCGCCGCGGGCTACCTGCTCGGGACCCTGGCCGCTTGCCTCGTGGTCGTCATCGTCGTCGGTCACTACGCGCCGCCGCTGCCGGACCAGGACGAGCTGTGACCGTCCTGTGGGTGGCGCTCGGTGGCGCGATCGGCGCTCCGCTGCGGTTCGTCCTCGGCAACCTCCTCGACGGCCGCTTCCACGCCGGCACGCTCGCGGCCAACACCGGCGCTTCGCTGCTGCTCGGGCTGTGCGTCGGCTGGTCCGTCGACGGATCGGCGTTCGCCCTGATCGGCACCGGGTTCTGCGGCGGACTGTCGACGTACTCGGCGTTCGCCGTACAGACCCGGGACCTCGGCGCCCGTCGCGGAGCGACGTACGCCGTCCTCACCGTCGGCCTCGGGCTTGCCGCCGCGACGATCGGCTACCTCGCCGCCGGTGGTTGAGCCTGCGATGAGCCTCAGGCATAGCCGAGGTCGTGGAGCCGGTCGTCGTCGATGCCGAAGTGGTGGGCGACCTCGTGCACGACGGTGATCCGGATCTCCTCGATCAGGTCGTCCTCGTCGTCGCACATGTCCAGCAGCGGGCCGCGGAACAGGAAGATCCGGTCGGGCAGCTCGGGGGCCCAGGCGCTGTCGCGCTCGGTGAGGGCGACGCCGTCGTAGAGGCCGAGCAGGTCGTCGGGCTCGTCCTCCGGCGGCTCCTCCTCGACCAGGACCACCACGTTGCGGACCAGCTCCGCGATCTCGTCGGGGATCGCGTCCAGCGCGCTCTCGACCAGTGCGTCGAACGCCTCCGGGCTCACCTGCACGGGCATCTCGGCATCCCTCCGCCATCGTCCTCGTCCTCTGAATCCTGACAGAATGGAGTCGAGGCATCCGCGGAAGGACTCACATGGCCAGGCACCACGTCGTCGTCATCGGATCGGGTTTCGGCGGTCTTTTCACCGCCAAGGCGCTCAAGCGCGCCGACGTCGACGTCACCCTCATCTCGCGCACCACCCACCACCTCTTCCAGCCACTGCTCTACCAGGTGGCGACCGGGATCCTGTCCCAGGGAGAGATCGCGCCGCCCACCCGCGAGGTGCTGGCGAAGCAGAAGAACGTCCGGGTGATCCTGGGCACCGTCGACGCGATCGACATGAACGCCCAGACGGTCACCTCCCACATCGGCGGCCGCATGACCATCACCAAGTACGACTCGCTGGTGGTGGCGGCCGGTGCCGGGCAGTCCTACTTCGGCAACGACCGGTTCGCCGAGTTCGCTCCCGGGATGAAGAGCATCGACGACGCGCTGGAGCTCCGCGGCCGGATCTTCGGTGCGTTCGAGCTGGCCGAGCTCGCCGAGACCGAGGACGAGATCACTCGCCAGCTGACCTTCGTCGTGGTGGGCGCCGGGCCGACCGGTGTCGAGATGGCCGGCCAGATCGCCGAGCTGGCGCAGCGGGTGCTGCGGCACGACTTCCGGGCGATCAACACCCGCGAGGCCCGGGTGCTGCTGGTCGACGCCGCCCCGCAGGTGCTGCCGCCCTTCGGGTCCAAGCTCGGCGAGGTGACGAAGAGGTCGCTGGAGAAGCACGGCGTCGAGGTCAAGCTCGGCGCGATGGTCACCGAGCTGGACGAGCGCGGCGTGACGCTCGCGTTCAAGGACGGCACGACGGAGCGCGTCGAGAGCGCCTGCAAGGTCTGGGCGGCCGGCGTCCAGGCGAACTCCCTCACCCGGACCCTCTCCGACCAGACCGGCGCTCCCCTGGACCGGTCCGGGCGGATCAGCGTCAACCCGGACCTGACGCTGCCCGGCTACCCGGAAGTGTTCGTCATCGGCGACATGATGGCGCTCGACAACCTGCCCGGGGTCGCGCAGGTCGCGATCCAGGGCGCGAAGTACTCCGCGAAGACCATCGTCCGGAGGATCAACGGCAAGGACCCGCTCAAGCCGTTCAAGTATTTCGACAAGGGCTCGATGGCCACGATCTCGCGGTTCAGCGCGGTGGTGCTCGTCGGGAAGTTCCGGGTGTCGGGCTTCCTGGCCTGGCTGATGTGGCTCGGCCTGCACCTGGTGTACCTGACCGGCTTCAAGAACCGGATCACCGCGCTCGGCCACTGGGCGGTCAGCTTCCTCGGCCGCGGACGCGCTGAGCGTGCGGTCACCGAGCAGCAGGTCTACGCCCGACGGGCGATCGAACGCATCAAGGGCGGCACCAAGGCGCTCGCGTCCGACCCCGAGGAGTGGAACCGGGTCCGCCTCGAGCTGGAGCACCAGGCAGCCGAGCAGGCCCGGCTCACCGACGAGAACCAGCGCGGCGTGCCGGCATAGGCCGAGCCCGGAAATGGCAAGAGCCCGGATCAAAGATCCGGCATGCCGGCAGCGTGGCGGGAGGCTGTGCCGCCCGTAGCCGGCCGTAAGCCGACGACGGTCGGCCAAGACCGGGCGGCGCGGCCGGAGACACGCTCGGCCAATTCAAAACTGTGCGACCCCGACGGGACTCGAACCCGCGGCCTCCGCCGCGACAGGGCGTTCCGTGTCCTGACGGCCGTCGTGGGCTGGTGTTGGGATCCGACGAAATCCCAGGTCAGGTGGGGTGTCCGCCGTTGCGAGCGTTGGGCGTCGTTGGTCGTCAACGGAACTGGGACGGGACACAGACGGGACACGGCCCCCGAATCAAGTCGCGCGAGGACGCAGGGCCGGGGGAGTTACCCAGAGGGCCCTCGACAGGTCGCTGATCACGTCGTGAGGAGCGCCAGAGGGCGTCGGTTGTCGGCGGCGTGATGTCAAAGGCGTGAGCGATCTGGACGGCGCCACAGAACTCGACCTGAACCGCCCCGGCAAGTCCGGAGACTCTGGCGTGTCCCGGGTTGGTTCAATTGAGCTTCAGGGTTGCGGCAAGTTCGGTGAGTCGCGAGATCGGGACATCCGCCGTGGCGAGGAATCTGATGAGGATGTCACCCTCAACGATCAGAACCTGGTTTCGGGTGCCGTCGCCGTCGGCCGGCTGGACGAGGGCAGAGTGCCCGGCGATCGACTCAACCGTGCCCCCGGTATCCGCGGCTAGGTCGGCCCACTTCTTCTCGATGTCGACCCCGGTCCAACCTTCTTCGTATGAGACCTGGACATCGTCAAACATGAGGACCGGGGTGTCACCGCATCTCCATGCTCGCGTGATCGCGGCATCTGGCTGCATGATCGGAACCTTGACCGCGCGTGAGATGGCCGCGAGGTCAGGCGCCAGTTCGACGGCATCGAAGCAGGGCTCACCGGGCTCGACGACTTCGGGGCCGTTGTAGCCATTCAGCGCTTCTTCTGCCGATTCGTTGGTCGTCTGGTCCTTCTGCACCGGAGTGTCCGACCCGCCGATCAAGCCGGCGCCGTTGAGCGCGATGACGACGCCGGCCGTTGCTAGGGCGCCGGCAACGCCGGCCCCGATGACTCGATGCGATCGCCCACGTCGTGCGCGAGGGAGATCCGAGAGAAGTCGGTTCTCTGCCGTCGCGAGTCCGCCATCATCCGCGGCGAGTCGTTCGAGCCGGCCCTTAAGGTCGTGGTGTGAGAGATCCATCTTGAGTTCCTTCGTGGTCGATGAGTGTGGTACGGAGAGAGGCCAGCCCTCGTGCAAGCAGTGATCGGACGGTCGTTTCCCGAACTCGCATGACCTTGGCGACGTCACGCGTTTCCAAGTCGAGGTAGTGTCGGAGAACGATGGCAGTCCGCTGACGGGGTGGCAGGTCGGCGAGTGCGTGTTTGAGTTCGTCGAGGTCGTCGATCCGTTGCAGATCTGAATTGCCGGTGTCGTTGATGGCCAGCCGCGGCTGCGCCTCGAGGGCGACGCGGTGCTTGCGCGTATCAGACAGAAATTGATTGACGAGGGTCCGGTAGGAGTAACCTGCGGGGTTCGTCATCCGGGAGACGCGCGGCCAACGTTGGGCGAGCCGAACAAGCGTTTCCTGGACTAAGTCTTCGGCACCCGAGGTGGAACCGACTAGCAGCCGGGCAGAGCGCAGCAGCGATGGAACCTGCTGCCGGGCAAAGTCCTCGAAATCCCACGCCATGGGTGATCTCTCCACACCTGTCTAACGTCTCAGAACCAGGATTCGCTGCTTCATCGCATACAGAGACTTTCCGGCAATCGTCCGAGCGACGCTCTACGGCTTCTGGATGGTGACGTGGTGGTCGTTCGTGTCGATCGTCAAGTCGTATTCGGGGTCGTCACCCGCGCCGCTCAGACTGTCCGTGTAATTCCAGATCTCGTTCCCCGGGCTGCCGGTGTGTTCCTCGATCGACTTGAACTCACCACCGGCAGGCTCATCATCGGGGTGCCCTCGCTCCCAATTCACGTAGGGGCTTCCGTTTGCGAAGTCCATGTTCGCGGCGGGATCGAATCCGCCGTCCCCGTCGACGAACCCGCCCCAGTACGTATTTTCGTTGAGGTCTGATGCTCGGACGTTGTGGAACTTGCCAGGTGTCGGCGTCCGGCCGGTCCACACGTGCTCATAGACGGACGCCCCCGTGCTGTTGTGGCCGACGGCGAACATGGTGGGTACCAGGTAACGATCTCCGCTCGACGGACCCCACCAACCAAGGATCCAGCCGAATTCCCAGAAGCCGTTGCCTGTCGGGGAGTAGACACCGAGGGTGCTGATCTTCTGACACTGCATGTTTGATCCCGTGAACCACACATCAGCTCGAGTGCCGTCGCCGTCTGTGCCGGCCTCGGTGACGGTGAACTGGCCGTAGTCGTCATCGCCGCCGCTGCTCGCCGAAAGGCATGAATTCGGCAACGGGTCAGCTGACGCCGACGGCAGCAGACTGTTTGGTGCTGCGAGCCAGATGACCGCCAACGTCGCGCTCGAGCCAACTACCGCAGCCGCTCCATACGCCAGACTTGACTGTCCGCGACTGTGCTCACTTCTCGCCATCACGACTCCCGGACGTACGTGTGAGGGCGAGAACTTTCGCCCACGTTTGACAATACGAGGATCGCACGAGAACACGCCGTTGTATCTCCGGTCAACGAAGAGCCCGACAGTGGTCTAGACCGAGGCGGGGCGAGACGAGGCGCTGCGCTCGGCTCTGAGCGAACCGCCTTGACATTGACGGATCCGAAGCACTGGCGATGTCCGGCAAAGGATGGATGATCGGGATAGTTCTGGCGGATCCGCGCGACCACCAATGCGGAGCGCCGTGCGATTCTCGTCCGGCGTCGGATCGGCCTCATTTTCGAGCGTTGCCGATAATGGGGTACACGGACAGGCGCTGGCCGGGCTAGGGATGCCTCGCAGCTGCGATCGACCACCTTGACCTAGTGCGGTTAACCATCGAGCAGGCACGCACCTTTGCGGGCTGACGCTGGTCGTCAGCACTCCAAGCACTTCGTGCGGAAGGTCCACGCGCGGCGGTGATTCTACGAGGTGACGACGTCGGTCGTCACGGGTCAGCGCGTCGACCCGAAGGCGCGATCGCCGCCGGAGCCGACGTCAAGGTCGTTCAGCAGATGCTCGGACACAAGTCGGCCACAATGACGCTCGACCTCTACGGGCATCTGTTTCCCGACCGTCTCGACACAGTTGCTGGCGCGATGGACGCGGCTCGCACGGTCGCGCTGAACGCGGGAGCCGAAGCTGGGACGGGACGCAGACGGGACACGGCCGCTGTCGTGCCACTCCGGTCGTGAAAGCAAACGGCCTCTGGCTCTGCGTTTCCGCAGGCCAGAGGCCGTTTACCACTTGCGACCCCGACGGGACTCGAACCCGCGGCCTCCGCCGTGACAGGGCGGCGCGCTAACCAACTGCGCTACGGGGCCTTGTGAAGCGGTGGAACTCTAACCCATCGCGCCCGGGCCGACCCAATCGAGGTGCCCTCCCGCGTCACCGGGCACGCCGACAACAATCACCGTCAGATGGCGAGGGCCGTGGACGCCTTCGACCCGGTCGAGCTCGATGTCGCTCGTGGCGCTGGGGCCGCTGATCCAGGTCAGGGGCCGCCGTGGATCGAGGACGGGCAGCGCGTCGCCGACATCGCAGACGACCTGGTCCGAGAGGACGACGCACACGTGCCGGTCGGGCACCAGGGTCAGTGCCCGACGGCCCTGGTCTGCTTCGTGGTCGAGGACGATCGTGCCGGTCTCGGCGATGGCGATCCGGCATGCGGTGACCACCGCGTCGAACCCGTCCAGGGCAGGCGCGTCGAAGGCGTCGTCGCGCTGCACGTCCACGAGCCTCGCGGTGTAGCTCTCCGGAAGGGCCGGGGGTACGACGACCCGGGCGCCCTCGGGGACGGCAGCGGCGACCGCAGCCGACACGTGGTCGGGGGTGCAGCGCACGACCGTCGCGCGGTAGTCGGCGACCCGCGCGACGAAGTGTGCGAGGGGGTCTGCCGGTTGCGCTCCGGCGGGCGAGATGACCGGGTCGGGATCGGGCTCGACGTCGGCGAGAGCCGCTCGGACCCGCCCGAGGATCTCCGCCCTCGCCAGATCCGGCGCCCGGCCCCCCGTTCCGTCAGCCATGGCCGGTGCTCTCGTCGTCGAGCCGGCCATCGGTCCGATGCCACCACGCCCTGAAGGACTCGCGAGGCGGCATCGGTAGGTCGCGGGCTTCGCTCCAGGCCGCTCCGGGCCCGGGAAGCCGCGGCGCCGTACGCCGGCCACCCGGCGCATGCCCGCGCGTGAACCTGCCGAGCACGCGTCCGGCCAGCGCCGACAGCCGCTCGGCCCGGCCCAGCCGACCCGCGTCGCTGAGGACCCAGGCCGCCGAGCGCATGGCCACGGCCTCGGCCTTCGGCACCCGGTCGCCACGGTGCTGGTCGACGACCTTCGAGCGCAGGTGGACGAGCACGTCCGGGATGTCGATCCGCACCGGGCACGCCTCGAAGCAGGCACCGCACAACGACGACGCATACGGCAGCGAGTCGGTCTGGGGGTCGCCCGTTCCGCGCAGCAAGGGGTTGAGGATCGCGCCGATCGGGCCGGGGTAGACCGAGCCGTAGGCATGCCCGCCGGTGCGCTCGTAGACCGGGCAGACGTTGAGGCAGGCCGAGCAGCGGATGCACCGGAGGGCCTGGCGGCCGACGTCGTCGGCCAACGCACGCGTCCGACCGTTGTCGAGGAGCACGACGTGCACCTCCTGGGGCCCGTCGCCGGGGGTGACGCCGGTCCATGTCGAGGTGTAGGGATTCATCCGCTCACCGGTCGACGAGCGCGGCAGCAGCCGCAGCAGCGGGTCCAGCTCGGCCCAGGTCGGCACCACCTTCTCGATGCCGACCACGCTCACGAGGACGTCCGGCAGGGTCAGGCACATCCGCCCGTTGCCCTCGGACTCGACGACGACGAGGGTGCCCGTGTCTGCGACCGCGAAGTTGGCACCGGACACCGCCATCCGCGCGCGGAGGAACTTCTCGCGCAGGTGCGCTCGCGCGGCGGCCGCGAGGTCCGCCGGCTCGTCGGTCAGGCCGGCGGGAGCGGGGCGGCCGACATCACCCATCCGGCGCCGGAAGATCTCGCGGATCTCGGCGCGGTTGCGATGGATAGCCGGCACCAGGATGTGGCTCGGCAGATCGCCTCCGAGCTGGACGATCAGCTCGGCGAGATCGGTCTCCCAGGCCGCGATCCCGGCGTCCTCGAGGGCGTCGTTGAGGTTGATCTCCTGGGTGACCATCGACTTGACCTTGACGACCTCGTCGACCGCGTGCCGCCGGGCGATCCCGACGACGATCCGATTCGCCTCGGCTGCGTCCCGGGCCCAGTGGACGGTCGCGCCGGCCGCAGTGAGCGACTCCTCGAGCCGCACCAGGTGAGCTTCGAGTGCCCGGAGTGCACGGTCCTTGACCGCCGCGCCTGCCAGTCGGAGGTCCTCCCAGTTCTCGACCTCCGCCACGACGCTCGCCCGCTTCGCACGGATGGTTCCGGTCGCGTGGGAAAGGTTGTGCCGAAGCTGAGTGTCCGCGAGTGCGGCGCGAGCGGCGGTCGGGAACGGCGGCATGCCGACGAACGTCGCGGTCATGCGGACTCCTCGGTCGAGGCGAGGATCTCGGCGAGGTGCATCACGCGCACGCCGGAACGGCCACGGGAGAGCAGGCCGCCGACGTGCATCAGGCACGAGTTGTCCCCCGCGACGAGCACCTCGGCCCCGGTGTCCCGGACGTGGCGCGCCTTGTCGGTGCCCATCGCGACGGACGTGTCGGCGTTCTTGACCGCGAACGTGCCGCCGAAGCCACAGCACTCCTCAGCGTGCGGGAGGTCGACGAGCCGCAGCCCGCGGACGTTCTCGAGGAGCCGCCGTGGGCGATCCCCCACTCCGAGCATCCGCAGCGAATGGCAGGTGGGGTGGTAGGTCACGCGATGAGGGAAGTACGCACCGACATCGGTCGTGCCGAGCACGTCGACCAGGAACTCGCTGAGCTCGTGAACGCGGGGCGAGGTTTCCTCGACCGCACGCTGGAGGCCCGGATCACCCGATCGCTTCGCGACGAGCCGGTGCTGGTGCCGCGCGGACCCGGCGCACGACCCGGACGGCGTCACCACGGCGTCGTACCCGGCGAACGCGTCGACGAAGCTCCGGACCACGGGGACGGCCTCGTCGAGGTAACCCGTGTTGACCATCGGCTGGGCGCAGCAGGTCTGCGCCTGCGGGAAGTCGACGTCGACACCGAGCCGCCGCAGCAGCCGTACGACGGCCGCCCCGGTGCCCGGGAACATGGCGTCGTTGACGCACGTGACCATCAGCGCGACCCGCATGGAGGTCATCCTCCCCCGACCCGCCGCTCCGCGTCGTCCCAGTCGAGACCGTCGCGCGGCTCGAACCGGCGGACTTCGTACGACCGTCGGACCAGCGCCCGCATCGCCCCCAGATCGGGCAGGTCGGCGCCCAGACTGCGGCCCTGGACCAAGATGTTGCCGAGCGCCGCGGCCTCGACGGGACCGGCGATCACGGGCAGTCCGCACGCATCGGCAGTCAGCTGACAGAGCAGCTCGTTCTGCGAGCCACCGCCGACGACGTGCACCACCTCGACCTCGACACCGGCCAGAGCAGCCGCGGAGCGGACGTGCCCGCGGTAGGCAGCCGCAAGGCTGTCGACGATGCAGCGGGCGATCGAGACCGGAGAGTGCGGCACCGGTTCGCCGGCCTCGGCCGCCAGCGCCGACACCCGCTCCGGCATCGGATCGGAGGCGGTGCTCGGCGCGAGCAAACGGGGGTCGTTGATGTCCACGACGGTCCGCAGTGGCTCGAAGTCGGCGGCTGCCACGATCAGCGAGCGCAGCTCGACATCCTTGAGCTGGCGGTCGCTCCAGGAACGCAGCGACTCCGAGAGCACCCACAGTCCCATCACGTTCTTGAGGAAGCGGACGGTGCCGTCGACGCCGAGCTCGTTGGTGAAGTCGGCCCGCCGCGCCTCTTCGGTCAGCACCGGACCATCCAGCTCGAGGCCGACGAGCGACCAGGTGCCGGAGGAGATGTAGGCGAAGCGGTCGGTCTCGGCAGGCACGCCGACCACGGCCGACGCCGTGTCATGGGAGCCGACCGCCACCACCGGCACGTCGACCACACCGAGGTCCATCGCGACGCCGGGCAGGAGCGACCCGAGGATGGTGCCCGGGTCCCGGAGCGGGGGCAGCAGCCCCGGTGGGAGACCCAGCCGCCGGACCAGGTCGAGCGCCCACTCACCGGTGCGCACGTCGTACAGCTGCGTGGTCGAGGCGTTCGTCCGCTCGGCGCCGATCGCGCCGGTGAGCCAGTAGCCGAGCAGATCGGGCAGCAGCAGCAGCGTCTCGGCCGCCTCGAGAGCAGCGGTTCCCCGGGCGGCGACCAGCTGGTAGAGCGTGTTGAACGGCAGCTGCTGGATGCCGGTCGTGGCGTAGAGCTCGGCGGCACCGAGCTCGGCCACGACCTTCTCGGCGACACCGTCGGTCCGGGGGTCGCGGTGGCTGAAGGGAAGGCCGAGGAGCTGACCGTCCCGGTCGAGCAGCCCGTAGTCGATCGCCCACGAGTCGATCCCGATCCCGTCCAGCGGTCCGGTGCGGGCAACCTCACGGATGCCCTTCAACATCTCCCGATGGATCCCGAGCACGTCCCAGAACAATCCGTCCCGAGCGGTGACGGCACCGTTCGGGAACCGGTGCAGCTCGTTGATCTCGACCCGGCCGGCAGTGATCCGGCCGGACATCACCCGCCCGCTGGTCGCCCCCAGATCGACAGCGGCCACCCGGACCGAAGCGGTCGTCATCGCAAGAAGGCGGCAGCGACCCCGGCATCGACCGGCACGTGCAGCCCCGTGGTGTGGGTCAGGTCAGGTCCGCAGAGCACGAAGACCGCGTTGGCGATGTGCTCCGGCAACACCTCGCGCTTGAGGATCGTCCGCTGCGCGTAGAACTTCCCGAGGTCATCCTCCTCGACCCCGTAGACGGCCGCCCGGTTCGCGCCCCAGCCACTGGCGAAGATCCCGGAGCCCTGGACGACACCGTCCGGGTTGACCCCGTTGACCTTGATCCCGTGCTCGCCGAGCTCGGCCGCGAGCAGCCGGACCTGGTGGGCCTGGTCGGCCTTGGCCGCGCCGTACGCAACGTTGTTGGGACCGGCGAAGATCGAGTTCTTGCTGGAGATGTAGACGATGTCGCCGCCCATCGCCTGGTCGATCATGACCTTGGCGGCGGCCTTCGCGACGAGGAACGAGCCCTTGGCCATCACGTCGTGCTGGAGGTCCCAGTCCGCCTCGGTGGTCTCCAGAAGGGAGCGAGACAGCGAGAGGCCGGCGTTGTTGACGACGAGGTCGACTCCCCCGAAGGCGAGGACGGCAGCGTCGACCGCCGCCCGGACTGCGGCTTCGTCGCTGACATCGACCTGGACGCCGACGGCCACGTCGGCGGACCCGATGTCCGCCGCGGCCGCCTGCGCCTTCTCCAGGGACAGGTCGGCGACGACGACGCATGCGCCCTCGGCTGCGAGCTTCTGCGCGGTGGCCTTGCCGATGCCGGATGCCGCGCCCGTGACCAGCGCGACCCGGGTCGCGAGCGGCTTGGGCTTCGGCATCCGCTGCAGCTTCGCCTCCTCCAGTGCCCAGTACTCGATGCGGAACTTCTCGGCCTCGTCGATGGGCGCGTAGGTCGACACCCCCTCGGCGCCGCGCATCACATTGATGGCATTGGTGTAGAACTCGCCGGCGACCCGCGCGGTCTGCTTGTCCTTGCCGAACGAGAACATCCCGACACCCGGCACCAGCACGATCAGCGGGTCCTTGCCGCGGATCGGGGGGCTGTCTGCGACCGCATTGCGGTCGTAGTAGCCCTGGTAGTCCTCACGGTAGGACACCGCGAGCTCGTGGAGCCGCGCGATCGACTCCTCGACCGACGCCGTCGCCGGGAGGTCGAGCAGGAGCGGCTTCACCTTGGTGCGCAGGAAGTGGTCGGGGCACGAGGTGCCGAGCGCGGCGAGCCGCGGGTGCTCGTCGTGGGCGAGGAAGTCGAGCACCTCGTCGGTGTCCGTGAAGTGGCCGACCATGGGCCGGTCGTTGCTCGCGATGCCGCGGATGGTCGGGGCCAGCGCGGCTGCCCTGGCCCGGCGCTCGGCCGGCTCCAGCCCGGCGTACCCCACCAGCGGTGCACCGAACGGCTGCGCCTTGGAGCTCTGGGCGAGGTAGTCGGCTGCGGTGTCGATGATCACCAGCGAGTGCGCCTCGGCCTCCTCGCTGGTGTCGCCCCACGCGGTGATGCCGTGGCCGCCGAGGATGCAGCCGATCGCCTGCGGGTTGGCCTCCTTGATCGCGGCGATGTCCAGGCCGAGCTGGAAGCCGGGGCGGCGCCACGGGACCCAGACGACCCGGTCCCCGAAGATCTCCTTGGTGAGTGCCTCGCCGTCGGCTGCGGTGGCGATCGCGATGCCGGAGTCGGGGTGCAGGTGGTCGACGTGCGCGGCGTCGACCAGGCCGTGCATGGCGGTGTCGATCGACGGCGCGGCGCCGCCCTTGCCGTGCAGGCAGTAGTCGAACGCGGCGACCATCTCGTCCTCGCGGTCGACGCCCGGGTAGACGTCGACCAGGCTGCGCATCCGGTCGAGCCGCAGCACGGCGAGACCGGGCTCGGTCAGCGTGCCGAGGTCGCCGCCAGAGCCCTTCACCCAGAGCAGCTCGACGGGCTCGCCGGTGACCGGGTCGGTCTCGACGCCCTTCGCTGAGGTGTTGCCGCCGGCGTAGTTGGTGTTCTTGGCGTCGGCGCCGAGACGGTTGGACCGGGCGATCAGCGCGGCCGCTGCGGGGTTGGTCATCATTTCCTTCTCATTCGGTGGTTGAGGCCCTTGGTTTCGAGGCTCGCGTAGACCTGGATTGAGGAGGCGAGGGACGAGCCGTCTCGAAATCTCGCACCTCAACCAGCGGTTAGTTCCAGGACAGCTGGGTGCCGCCGACGCGGGTCGCCTCGATCTCGGCCTGGTAGCCGGAGTCGGCGTAGGCGCGCATCGGGTCGGCCGGGAGGCCGCGCTGCTCGCGCCAGCCGGCGAGGTCGGCGCGAACGTCGGTGTAGAACGCGTCCATGAGGACCTCGTGGGCGCCCAGGACGTCACCGGCCTCCTGGGCGGTGGTGAGCGCATCGGGATCGACGAGCAGCGCACGGGCCGTCATCTCCTGCACGTTGAGGACGGACCGGATCTGCCCGGGGATCTTGTCCTCGACGTTGTGGCACTGGTCGAGCATGAACGCGACGTCGCTGTCGGGCCCGTAGCCGCCGCCCCGGATGACCTCGAACAGGATCCGGAAGAGCTGGAACGGGTCGGCCGCGCCGACGATGAGGTCGTCGTCGGCGTAGAAGCGGGAGTTGAAGTCGAAGGAGCCGAGCTTCCCCAGCCGCAGCAGCTGCATGACGATGAACTCGATGTTGGTCCCGGGCGCGTGGTGGCCGGTGTCGAGGCAGACCGTGGCGCGGTCGCCGAGCGCCGCGACCTGGGCGTACGACGTGCCCCAGTCGGGAACGTCGGTGTGGTAGAACGCCGGCTCGAAGAACTTGTACTCGAGCACGAGTCGCTGGTGGTCGCCGGTGGACAGGAGTCGCTCGTAGATCGTGGCGAGCGACTCCGCGAGCCGGTCCTGCCGGCCGCGCAGGTCGGCCTGGCCGGGGTAGTTGCTGCCGTCGGCGAGCCAGATCTTGAGGTCGCGGGACCCGGTGGCACCCATGATGTCGAGGCACTCGAAGTGGTGGTCGATCGCCTTCTGCCGGACCTTCGCATCCACGTGGGTCAAGGAGCCGAACTTGTAGTCGTCGTCCTGGAAGGTGTTGGAGTTGATCGTCCCGAGCCGGACCCCCTTGTCCTGGGCGTACGTCGACAACGCGGCGTAGTCGTCGACCTTGTCCCACGGGATGTGCAGGGCGACGCTCGGCGCGAGACCGGTGTACCGGTGGACGGTCGCGGCGTCGGCGATCTTCTCCTCGACACTGCGTGGGGTGCCCGCCGTGCCGAAGACCTTGAAGCGGGTGCCGGAGTTGCCGAACGCCCACGAGGGGAGCTCGATCGCCTGGCCCTCGAGCCGGGCGGCGATGGCGGCGAAGCCCTTCTGACTGGTCATGATCGGCTGCTTTCTGCGAGCTGGTCGTCGAGGTTGAACACCTCACGGAGCACGACGAACCCCTCGTCGGGTGTCCTGCCGTTCATCCCGTCGGTCCAGGTGAAGTAGTCGGCCATCTCGGCCTGCCATCGGGAGTTGACCTCGGTGCGGGCCATGGCTTCCTGGGCTGCTGCCAGGTCGTCGGACTCGACGTACCCGACGAGCAGTCCGTCCTCCCGCAGGAACAGGGAGTAGTTGCGCCACCCGGTCTCGGCGAGCGCGGCGAGCATCTCGGGCCAGACGGCCCGGTGACGCTCGACGTACGCGTCGATCAGGTCCGGTCGGACCTGGAGGGTGAAGCAGTAGCGGGGCATGGTGGTGCCGCCTCCCTGTTCCTGCGGTCGGGGTGATCCGGGTTCGACTTCTGCGCCGCTGGTTGAGGTGCGAGCGCAGCGAGCCTCGAAACCAAGGCTCAGAAGTCGAAGTCGCCGATGTTGTCTGCGTTGAAGACGTACGGCTCGCCGAGCAGGACGACGCCGTCGGCGCCGACCGTGTACTCGCCCAGGTCGCCGGCCTCGAAGGTGTCGCCCTCCTCGCCGTCGATCTCGCCGGAGGCGATCGCGTGGGCGGTGTAGGCGGCGAGGTAGCCGAGGTCCTCGGGGTTCCACAGCGCGAACGCCTCGACGGTGCCGTCCTCGACGAACTCCCGCATCTGGTTCGGGGTGCCGAGGCCGGTCAGCGCGACCTTGCCCTTCGAGTCGGACTCCGAGAGGTAGCGGGCCGCAGCCGAGATGCCGACGGTGGTCGGCGAGATGATGCCCTCGAGGTCGGGGTACTCGGAGAGCAGCGCCTCGGTCTGGTCGAAGGACTTCTGGTCGTCGTCGTCGCCGTAGACGGTGTCGACGAGCTCGATGTCGGGGTAGTTGGCCGCGAGCTCCTCCTCCATCAGCGCGATCCACTCGTTCTGGTTGGTGGCGTTGGCCGCGGCGGACAGGATCGCCACCTGGCCGTCACCATCGATCTGCTCGGCGATCAGGTCGACCTGGGCCTTGGCGATGCCCGCGGCGTCGGCCTGGCTGACGAACATGTCGCGGCAGTCGGCCTCGACGTCAGAGTCGAAGGTGACGATCTTGACGCCGGCCTCGCGGGCCTGGTTGAGGGAGTCGCACAGTGCGGACGGGTCGTTGGCCGAGACCACGAGCGCGCCGACGCCTTGCTGGGCGGCGGTGTCGATGAACGGCACCTGCAGCTCCGCGGTCGCCTCGTCGGGGCCGACCTCCTCGATGCTGCCGTCGAACTCCTCGGCCGCACGCTCTCCGCCCGTCGTGCTGGCGTCGAAGTACGGGTTGCCGAGGTTCTTGGGCAGGAAGACGATCGCGTCACTGCCGCTGCCGCCGTTGTCGCTGCCGCCGCTGTCGTCGTCACCGCACGCGGAGAGTCCGATGCCGGCCGCGAGCGCCAGGCTGGCGAAGGCGGCGAGCCGTTGCTGGTTGCGCTTCATGGGTGTGTGCCTTTCGTTCTTCCGGTGACCGCGGTGGTCAGGGACGCGACGAGCCGTCGGCGACGGTCGTGCGGGGGTTGGCGCCAGGAGGCGTCGTGGGCCCGGGTTCACCCGGGAGATCAGGAGGCGGCGGAGCGGATCCGCGCCAGGGAAGGCGGAGCATCCCGCGCAGCCCGCGCACACTGGCGAGCAGGCTGCCGGAGACGACCGAGAGGATCAGCAGCCCGCCGATGATGATGTTGATCTGGTTGTCCTCGACGCTCTCCAGGCGCAGAGCGCTGGACAGCACGCCGATCAGCAGCGCGCCGGCGATGACGCCAGGCAGGGCGCCGCGGCCGCCGAAGATCGAGACCCCGCCGAGGAGCACCGCCGCGATCACCTTCAGCTCGGTGCCCTCGGCGGTGTTGCCGCGGGCACTGTTGTAGATGAGCGCGAAGTAGATGCCGGCCACCGCCGCCACCGCTCCGGCCATGATGAACAGCAGGAGCTTGGTGCGCTCGACGTTCACCCCGGTGAAGCGGGCGGCCTCGTCGTTCAGGCCGATCTCGAAGACCCCGCGGCCGAAGGTCGTGAAGTGCAGGAGGACGAAGAAGAGCAGGGCCAGGATGGCGATCGGGACGAGGACCAGCGGGAACCGTGACCCTTCGCTGATCCGATCGAGGGCGAGGTCGCGCCAGTCCTGCGGGAAGCCGGTGTACTGCGTGGTGCCGGTGAGGCCGACCGCGATGCCCCGGAACAACGCGAGCGTCCCGATCGTGACGGCCAGGGACGGCAGGCCGACGTACGCGACGAGGAAGCCGTTCAGCGCTCCGCAGAGGGTGCCGACGACGACCGCGACAGCCGCTGCCGCCGGCACGGCCCAACCTGCCTCGAAGTGCAGCATCGCCATCACGACCGCGCTCAGCCCCATCGTGCTGGCGACCGACAGGTCGATCTCCCCGGTCATGATGATCAGCGTCATCGGCAGCGCGATGACGAGCACCGGCGCCAGGTCGCGGAACAGGAAGTAGAGGGTCAGCGGGCCGTCGAAGAACTGGACGTTCGCGGTCGCGTAGAGGAAGACACCCACGAGCAGTGCGACCACGGCGAACTCGCGGGTCGCGAGCAGTCGCAGCACCAGCGGCCGCGAGTACGACGAGTAGGTGCGCGCGGGATCCCGGCGCTCCGGGGCGAGAAGTGTCGTCATGATTCCTCCCTCGCCTCGGCGAGCTTCCGTTCCTGACGAAGGGTGAGGACGCGGTCGAGGACGACGGCGCCGATGATGAGTGCTCCGACGACGGCGCGCTGCCAGAAGTCGTCGATGCCCAGGCGGGGCAGGGCACGCCCGATGGTCTCGAGGAGGAAGGCGCCGATCGCCGCACCCCAGACCGTGCCGGCGCCACCGAAGATCGCGACGCCGCCGATGACCGCGGCCGCGACCGCCTCGAGCTCGATGTTGCGGCCGGCTCCGGAGCTGACCGTGCCGTAGCGCGCGGCGTAGAACACCCCGGCGAGTCCGGCGAGGGCACCGCACAGCACGAACGCCCCGATGACCCGCCGCTTGACCGGCAGACCGAAGAGGTGGGCCGCGTCCGGGTCGGAGCCGATCGCGTAGAGCTCGCGGCCGCCACGAGCGGTGTGCGTGTAGTAGCCGACGGCGGCAAGGACCGCGAGCGCACCGATGGTGAGCACGGGGATGGTGAGGACCTGGCCGGTGCCGAGGTCGAGGAAGCTGTCCGGCAGGTCCGAGGCGTAGACGCGGTCCTTGCCGGCCCACTGGAGGAAGATGCCGCGGAAGATGTAGAGGGTGCCGAGGGTGATCACCAGCGCCGGCACCTTGAAGACAGTCACCAGCACGCCGTTGACGACCCCGAGCATCCCGCCGAACGCGAGCCCGATGAGGAACACGAAGGGGTACGGCAGGCTCGGATAGGCGATGAACACCTGGCCGGTGAGATAGGCCGTGAGTCCCAGCGTCGAACCGACCGACAGGTCGACGTTGCGGGTGACGATCACGGCGGTCTGCCCGACGGCCAGCAGGATCAGGATGGACGGCGTGACCAGGAGGTTGCGCCAGCCCTCGCTGCCGAACAGGAAGCTCGGGCTCACGGCTGTCGTGACCGCGATCAGTGCCACCAGGACCGCTGCCACGGCGAGCTCACGTGAGCGCAGGACCGTCGTGAGCGCGCGGCGGCCCGCCGACAGCTCGCTCGGGTGCACCAGTACCTCGGTCATGCGGACGTCACCTGCTTCTCGGTCGAGCCCTCGGTCGAGCCCTCGGTCAGGGAGCCGGCCGGCTCCGCCGAGCGGGTCGCGGCGTGCATGACCACTTCCGGGGTGGCGTCGGCGCGATCGAGGGCGGCGGTGATCCGGCCCTCGCAGACGACGAGCACCCGGTCGGCCATCCCCAGGACCTCAGGCAGCTCGGAGGAGATCATCAGGATCGCGAGCCCGCGGCCGGCGAGCTCGGAGAGCAGCCGGTGGACCTCGGCCTTGGTGCCGACGTCGATGCCGCGGGTCGGCTCGTCGATGATCAGCAGGCGGGGCTCGGTGGCCAGCCACTTGGCGAGGACGACCTTCTGCTGGTTGCCCCCGCTCATGGTCGCGGCGGACATGTCGAGCGCGCTCGTCTTGACCTCGAGCCGGCCGGCCCAAGGGCCTGCCGCCTTGTTCTCGGCGTGAGCGGTGATGAGGCCGCCCGTCGACAGCCGGCGGCGGATCACGCCGGCGACGTTGCGGGCGACCGAGCTCTGGGTGACGAGACCCTGCTGGCGACGGTCCTCGGGGACGAAGGCCATCCCGCCCCGGATCGCTGCCCGCGGGTCGTGGGCACGAACCTCCGCGCCTGCCAGGCGGACCGAGCCGCGGTCGTAGTGGTCGACGCCGAACACCGCTCGTGCGATCTCGCTCCGCCCGGCACCGACGAGCCCGGCGAGTGCGACGATCTCGCCGGCGCGCACGGAGAACGAGACGTCGTGGAACACACCTGCGGTCGTCAGGCCGTCGACCTCGAGGACCACCTCACCGACCTCGGCTGCGGTCTTCGGGAACAGCTCGGCCACCTCGCGGCCCACCATCCGGGCGACGATCTCATCGACGGAAGTGCTGGCGATCGCATCGGTGCTGACGTAGGCGCCGTCCCGCATCACGGTGACGGTGTCGCAGAGCGCGAACACCTCGTCGAACCGGTGCGAGATGAACACGAGAGCGCGACCCTCGTCGCGAAGACTCCGGGCGACCGCGAAGAGCCGATCGACCTCGACGCCGCTCAGCGCGGCGGTGGGCTCGTCCATGACGAGCAGAGCAGCGTCGACCGAGATCGCCTTCGCGATCTCGATGATCTGCTGGTCCGCGATCGACAGGCCGCGGGCCGGGCGTCGCGGGTCGATGTGCACGCCGAGCCGGTCGAACAGCGCCGCGGACTCGGTGTACATCCGCTTCCGGTCGATGCGGCGACCGGATCCCAGCGGCTGGCGTCCCATGAAGATGTTCTCGGCGACCGACAGGTCAGGGAAGAGCGTCGGCTCCTGGTAGATGACGGCGATGCCCGCAGCCTTGGACTCGGCAGTGGAGTGGAAGTCCACGTCGGCGCCCTGGAAGCGGAAGACCCCGGAGTCGCGACGGTGGACGCCGGCCACGACCTTGACCAGCGTCGACTTGCCGGCGCCGTTCTCGCCCACCAAGGCGTGGATCGAGCCCGGAAGCACCACGAGACTGCCGGCGCTCAGGGCGGCAACGGCACCGAAGGACTTCGCGATGTCGCGAAGCTCCAGCGTCGGCTGGGTGCCGCTGGCTGTTGAGGTGGCCGACATCTGAATCCTCAAGGGTATGGATTGAAAGGTTTCAACCACAGTAAGTGAGGTCGATCACAGGCGTCAAGAACTTCGGCCATACTTCTTTGAAACGAATCAAATGAGCCTGCCCCGCGCCGTCCTCGCCGCGCGTAGTGTGGGCGCACACGGTAAGGAGGCAGTGTGGTCGTCGACGAGAGCGCAGCGGTCAATGCTGCGTCCGGTCGCAGCGTCTCGGTCAAGGACGTCGCTGCGGCGGCAGGCGTCTCGCTGGGCACCGTCTCCAACGTGATGAACAGGCCGGACATCGTCTCGCCGGCCACCCGCGACCATGTCCTTGCCGTGATCGACCGGTTGGGCTTCGTTCGCAACAACGCCGCTCGACAGCTGCGTGCCGGCACCAATCTCGCCGTCGGGATGATCGTGCTCGACGTCCGCAACCCGTTCTTCACCGATGTCGCCCAGGGCGTGGAGACCCGTCTCGGCGAGCACAGTCGCCCGCTGATCCTCGGAAACTCGGGTCAGGACGCGGCGCGCGAGTCGATGTACCTGGACCTCTTCGAGGAACAGCGCGTCAGTGGCCTGCTGATCACCCCGGTCGGCCGCGTCCTCCCCCGCCTCCGCAGGCTTCGGCAGCGCGGCATCGCGGTGGTGGTCGTCGACCGCCGCACCGGAACCCGCGAGTTCTCCTCGGTCGCGGTCGACGACCGTCGCGGCGGTCGGCTCGCCGCGCGCCACCTGGTGGACATCGGCCGCAGTCGGATCGCGTTCATCGGCGGGCCACGCACTCTCACCCAGGTGAAGCACCGTCTCCGTGGCGCTCAGGAGATCGTGGACGGCGCGCCCGGTGTCTCCTTGCGCCAGGTCGAGACGCTCGCGATGGATGCCGACGCCGGCCGCGGGGCCGTCGAGCAGCTGCTCACGGAGGCGGCGCGCGAGCGCCCGGATGCCATCTTCGCGGCCAACGACCTGGTCGCGCTCGGCGCTCTGCAAGCGCTCACGCTGGCGGGCCTCCGGGTGCCCGACGACGTCGCCATCGTCGGCTACGACGACATCGACTTCGCAGCGTCGGCGGCGATCCCGCTCAGCTCGGTGCGGCAGCCACGTGACGAGCTCGGGGCCGTCGCGGCCGACATGCTCCTCGAGCTGATCGCCGATCCGAGCGCGCGCGTCCGTGACGTCGTCCTCGAGCCCGAGCTCGTCGTACGTCGCTCGACGGCAGACTGAGGTAGTCACTTCGTTCGCCAGGTGGCACCCCCGACCGGATTCGAACCGGCGCTACCGCCGTGAAAGGGCGGGGTCCTGGGCCGCTAGACGACGGGGGCCCGCTGGGCCGGCGAGGCCGGCGCAGCCCGGACAGCATAGTGGCGGTGGCCCGCCGCCCACCTAACCGCCGCCGTCGCTTTCGTACGACGGACACCGCTCCGGTATGGTGTGCCACTGCTCGGGCAGGTAGCTCAGTTGGTACGAGCGTCCGCCTGAAAAGTGGAAGGTCGGCGGTTCGACCCCGCCCCTGCCCACGAGCACGACGCCCCCGTCGGACACCGACGGGGGCGTTGCCTCTTCCGGCCTGGGTGCAGCCTCGCTCAGACGTGCCCGGACAGCTGGGCCATCCGGGCCTCCAGGGCGGCGAGATAGCCATCCCGCGTCCTCGGCGTGACCGGGGTGTCCTGGGCGAGATGGCTGCAGGCGGGCAGCACGTCGACGGAGAGCTTGGCGCCGCCGGCCAGTGCGCGCAGCTCGTCGAGCCGGTCACCGAACGGAGTGCCGCTGCCGGGTGAGTAGCCGCGGACCACGTCGTCGATGTCGTCCGGGAAGAGGTCGACCTTGGTCACGACCACGATCAGCCAGGTCGGATGGCTGCGGCGCACCGCCATGGAGGCGATCCGGTGCGCGGTGACGGTCCAGTCCTCGAGCTCGCGGCGCAGCTGCTCCGCGCGGTCCGCGTCGACGCTGCCGGTCGTGCCGGCCGGTCGGCGACCGGTGGCGTAGCCGTTGGCCACCACGTGCAGCACGCCGTCGACCGGGGTGTCGTGGAAGACCTCGTCAAGCGCGCCGAGCCGGGTCGCTGCGTTCTCGCCGGGCACCACCCGGAAGCGGAAGCCGCGCAGCCTGCGGTCGCGCCGCACCCGCCGCTCCATGACCGCGGAACCCGACTCGGGCACCCCACCGGGGCGCGCCCGGCCACTGAGGTGGTCGACCAGCTCGGTCTTGCCGACACCGGTCATGCCGGTGACGGCCACCGTCGGATAGCGGTGCTGGAACGCGCCCGTCAGCCGCTCCCGGCTCCGTCCGATCGCGTTCGGCAGGCTGCGGAGAACGGCGCGCCGTGATCGCAGGTCGGTCATGCGCCGAAGGTACCCGAGCACACCCTGTTGCACTTCCCGTCCTACGGGCGCACGCTGGCACTGCACGAATTCTGGGAGGCTCCCCCATGCTGAGATCGATCTCGTCCATCGTCACACTCGTCGCCGTGGCGACACTGACCGCCGCCGGCATGCAACCGGGCGGAGCCGCGGCAGCGCCGACCGGTCCCGGCGACCGGGCGGCGCCCGACGTACGCACCGCACGCACGCCGGCCGCCCCGCCCCGGCGGGTGTCGCTGACCAAGAACGCCCAGGGTTACTACTACTCCGCGTGGGGGTCGGACAACCGGATCACCGTGACCCTGGTGGGGAACCGCCTCCACTTCCGCGACACGCATGTCATCGGATGGACCCGGCTCGCCCGGCAGTGCCGCAAGGAGCGAGTCGCCCGCGGGGTCTCCGCATCGTGCCGGGTTCCGGCCTCGGTGAGCGTCGGCCACCCGCTCGTCATCAAGCTGGAGATGAGGCTCGGCAACGACTACGTCGACACGAGGACGCTCCCCGCGCAGTTCAGCGCTACGGTGCTCGCCGACCAGGGCAAGGAGGAGGTCCACACCGGGGACGGCGACGACTTCATCAACGGCGCGTTCCAACGCGATCGGATCTGGGCCGGCGAAGGCAACGACTGGGTCCGCTCGGGTGAGGCCGACGACCTGGTCTTCGGCGAGGGCGGCAAGGACCACCTGGTCGGAGGCGAGAGCGGGGACGTCGTCCACGGAGGGGACGGCAACGACCTGCTCGAGGGCGGTCCCGGCGACGACAACCTGTACGGCGAAGCCGGTGCCGACGAGTTCAAGTGCAACGACGGCAACGACGCCACCGACAACGACCCCGCCGACACCCAGCGGTTCGGGTGCGAGCGGTTCATCAGCTGATCGACCCGTGCCCCGCGGGACGTACGCTCGTTAGCAGTCCAAGGACATGGGCTGACTCCGGAGGAAATGAACGATGGTCGATCCCACCGCAGTGATGTACAGCGGTCTGTTGATGGCGGTCGCGGTCGGCATCACCGCGTGGCGGCTCGCGACCGCGCAGGTGCGGGTCGTCACCAACTCCGTCGACCGGATGCTCGGGGCCTGCCTGCTCTCATCGGTCGGACTCTTCGTGGTGTCGCTCCTTCCGGGCACCCAGCTGCCCTGACCGGACCTCAGGTCATCACGCCGACGTGCTCGGGCGTGAAGCCGGGGAACAGCTGCGCCCTGCTGCCACTGATCTCCGGGAACCGGTGCGACATCACCTCCCACAGCACGCTCCGGAAGTCCTGCCGCACGGCGAGGTCGCCGTCCTCGAGATCGCTGTCCGCGAGCCCGGGCCAGCCGCCGTGCACCGATCCACCGGCGACACCGGCCCCGAGCAGCAGCATCGCGTTGCCGTAGCCGTGGTCGATGCCGCCGTCCCCGTTCTCCTCTAGGCGCCGGCCGAACTCGCTGATCGTGACGACCGTGACCCGGGACGCGGCCGTCCCGAGATCGGCGAAGAAGGCCTTGAGCGACCCGGAGAAGTGGCTGAGGTGGTCGTGCATCCAGCCCGCGTCGACGTCACCGACGCCCTCGTGCATGTCCCAGTCGCCGTAGTCGACGGCGACCACCCGGGTGCCGACGTCCGCGCGGATCAGAGCCGCGGCGTTCGCCAGCACCTCGGCGAGCGGACCCTCGGGGTAGGCGTCGACGTGCACCACGCCGTCGGCCTCCTCGACGAGAGGGGCGAGCAGCGTCGTCGACTGGACGGCAAGGCGTACGCCGCGGCCCAGGACGGACTCGTCCGGCGCCCACATGGTGGCGAGCGAGGCCAGGCGCGTGGCCGCGGCGGTGCCCAGGTCGGCCACCGTCAGGTCGGCGATCCGATAGGCACCGAGCGCGCTGGCCGGGCCCACCATCGCGGTCGGCAGCAGCGTCGCTCCGAGCGACATGGCGTCCTGCGGGGCGGCCGCCGGGTCGAGCCCGATGAGCCGGTTGATCCAGCCCACCCGGGCGGTCGATCCGGGATCGGCGTCCTCGACCTCCTCCATCGCCTCGAAGTGGCTGCGGTTCGGCGCGGGGAGGCCGACGGCGTGCACGGCGCCGAAGGTCCCCGCGTTCCACATCGGCATCAGGGCGCCGAACGCCGGATGCAGGCCGAACCTCGGGTCGGCACCCAGGAGGGTGCGCTCGGGAACGACGATGTTGGGACGATAGGCAGCAAGGTGGTCGTGGTCGACGCCGCGCGGGACTACGAGCGAGAGGCCGTCGGATCCCCCGCGCAGGCTCAGCACGACGACCACGTTCCCGCCCGGCTCGCCGCCGTACGCGGCCTGGAGGAAGGCGTCGCCCACCATCTGCGCGCCGACCAGCGCGCCGGCGCCGGCAGCCGCGGTGCCGAGCAGTCGGCGCCGGGTCAAGCGGGCGCTCGTGAGCTCCGGACACCCGCAGTCCCGGGTCATGGCGTTGGTGGACATCGTCGGCTCCTTCCGTGATCGATCTGGCTAGCGGTGCAGGTGCAGGGGCGAGTCGAGGAGGGACGAGATGATGCCGCGCAGCATCCAGTAGTCCAGCGCTTCGTCCTTGGTGAGTCGCCTGGTCAGCGGCGAGCCGAGGAGCTGGGCGACGCCTCGGCGCACGGCGCTGTCCGGCTTCTGCCCGAGCACCTGTAGCGAGACGTGGTCGATGACCTCGCCGAGCGTGGCCGGCATGGGCGGCAGCAGCGAGGCGAAGCTCGGGAACCGTGCCTGGCCGGTCGGCCACCAGCGGGCGGCGAGGTCGCGGTGCATCGTGAAGCTGGTCAGGACGCGGCCGGCGCTCGCCCACGCACCGTCGACCTCGGGGTAGCCGTTCGGTGCCGGCCACTCGTACGGCGCCTGGCCGCTGCCGGCGTACTGCCAGTACATGGCGTTGGCGAACGATTCGTCGGTCGTCGGCGCCAGCATCTTGATGCCGAGCGCGCGCACCGTGGCGACGTAGTCCTCGATCGGCATCCGCACCTTCGCTCCCGCGCCGGCGGCGAAGTCGGGGTGGGTCACGAGGGCGCGGAGAGTGGGTTTGATCGCTGTGCCGGTCGCCAGGTATGCCAGGCTGACGGCTCGCACGAGGGCCGGCGTGGGGTCGTCGGCGACGAACTTCTTGCACAGCCGGAGGGCGAGCCGGTTCGCGGTCGCCGGGTGGCGGGCCAGGTACGAGAGGTAGGCGAGCGTCGCGGCCCGCCCGTCCGCCGAGCCGTTGATGTGCCGGAACCCGAGCACCCGGACCGGCTGGGTGTCGTGCCGCTCGGTGTCGTAGAACGCCCGGAACGTCGGCCAGTAGAGGTCGACCCGGTAGCCGGTGAGCATCCGGGCCGACGCCTTGACGTGGTCCTCGGTGTAGCCGGCGTCGACGCCGACGGTGTGGAGCTCGAGCAGCTCGCGACCGAGATTCTCGTTGGGCGACTCCTTCGACGAGTACGCGTTGTCGAGGTAGAGGCCCATCGCCGGGTGGGTGATCGCGGACTGCAAGAGCTTCTCGAACGTCGTCAGCGCGTTGGCGCGGATCACCCGGTCGTAGTCCATCCGCCAGAAGGCGGCCTCGTCGTGGAACAGCGAGACGTTGAGCAGGTTGGACCAGAAGTCGACCATCACCTCCTGCAGCTGACGCTTGCTGGCGATGCGACGCGCGACGGTCCAGCGGCTGTGGTCCAACGCCACCTCCCACGCGCCCTGGACGCCTTTGTCCTGGTTCGTGAAGATCTGCTTCGGCGTGAGCTGCAGGGACGGGAACCAGGTGTCCACGGCGTCGCCCGGGGCATCGGCCACCGTCGCGGGCTGCAGCTGCTGCTCGAACCAGACCCGGCCGCCGCCGGCCGCTCTCACCTGAGCCGCGAGGTCCGGCGTGAGCCCGCCGCTGAATCGGTTGACGAGGTGCCGGGTGGCGCGGTCGAGCGTCGTCGGCACACGCCGTACGTCGTAGGTGGCGATCGCACGGCCCCGTCGGCGGGGCGGGGCGGAACGAGCGGGCGCGAGCGTCACTTCGGGACTCCTGGGGGGCGAGGCACCGGGACGCCCACCGTAGGTTCGGGGCAGGCCCGCTCGGCACCGCCCCGCGGTCCGACCCGCTTGACCCGAAGTGACTAAGCCCGGATCCGGCAAGGACAAAAGTCCCCTAAGGTGACCCCGTGGCATTGCGGCTCGCGGGCGTCACACCGTCCCCCTTCCTCGACCAGCCGGCGTTCGCCGCTGACGGCACGACCGCCCGGCTGCGGACCTACAGCGGCGAGATCACGATCGCCCAGGACTCGGGAATCATCATCTACCGCTCCGGCAGCCAGATCGATTCCGCGCCGATGGGCTTCGTCCCGCCGGACGCCGAGGCGCTCAAGGCGGGAGCCGAGCCGGCGCTGACGGCCGAGGTGACGATCGCCCAGATCCTGGCGGTCGGCAGCGCCGACCACTTCGGCGGCGCCGGTGCCGCCGGCGTCGCCGCAACGCTGCAGGCGGACCAGAGCGACCCCGCGTGGCGCTGGCCGCACCTGACCTTCCACGCGCTCGGGGCCCGCCCGATGGTGCTGCGCTACCGGCTGACCGTGCTCACTCCGGCCGCCGACGTGTCTTGAGACACCCGTCCGAAAGCGGCTAATCGCGGGAGAACGGCCGCTGACCGGCGTAAAATTCGGGGTGTGCTGTTGATCCCCCTGCTCCGCTGGCTGTGGATCACCGCGACGGTCGTCGTCGCCGGGCACATCGTCACGCTGGTGCTGTCGACCGAGTACGGCGTCCGCCGCGACATCAGCGTCGCACGGCAGTTCGATCTCAACAACGAGGGCAACTTCGCCTCCTGGTTCGAGTCGCTCCCGCTGCTGATCTGTGCCGTGCTGACGTTCCTCATCGCGTCCCACTTCCGCGGACAGCGCTCGCCGCTCGCCCCTCGCTGGGTCGCGTTGTCGGGGCTGTTCCTGTTCATGGCGATCGACGAGGCCTCACAGCTCCACGACATGCTCACCGGGCCGCTGCGCCGTGGCCTCGACATCGACTTCGGCGTCTTCTACTTCGCCTGGCTGTTGCCCGCGGTGGGCTTCCTCGCCGTCTGCGCGTGGTACTTCCTCCCGGTGGTGCTCGCCCTGCCCGGCACGATCAGCCGGCGGCTGCTCGTCGCCCTGGCCGTCTACCTCAGCGGCGCCATCGTGGTCGAGATGCTCAGTGGATTCGCGGTCGAGCACGGACGGCAGTCGACGCCGTACCTCTCGGTCCTCACGATCGAGGAGACCTGCGAGATCGTCGGCACCCTGCTCATCGTCGGCGCGCTGCTCGCCCTGCTGCGATCCGTGCAGCCACGGACGACCGTCTCGCTGCCCGACCACTCCGGCACCATGGGGTTCGCTTCGGCCGACCCCGCGGATGACCCGGCGGATGACCCCGCGGATGACCCGGCGGATGAAGGGGCCGGGCAACAGCTACCCTGACCAGAACAAGAACACGTTCTACATTTCGAGACGCTCGTTCGTTCACGAGCTCCTCAATGACCGATGGGAGCACCATGGCCGCCGACAGGGACCGGATCCTCGAGACCATCCACAGCTACGTCGACCTGGTCGGCAAGGGCACCGCCGACGAGATCCTGGCGCTGTTCGCCGAGGGGGCCACCGTCGAGGACCCCGTCGGCACCGAGGTGCGCGCGACCCGTGAGTCGATCCACGAGTTCTACGCCGCCATCGAGCCGCTCGATCAGGAGAGCCGGCTGGTGTCGGCCAAGGTTGCCGACGGCCAGGCCGCGTTCCTGTTCGAGCTCGTCACCCGGGTGGGCGACCAGACCTACACGCTCGCGCCGATCGATGTGATGACGTTCGACGACGAAGCCCGGATCACCACCATGCGGGCGTTCTGGAGCAACGAGGACATGGAGATCGGCTGACCGGCCCTGGCTCAGTCGTCCCTGAGTGGTGGTGGTCCCCGATCCACCGCAACACCACTGAGCCCGGCGTCGTCCCCTATCGTTGGTGATACCGGCCCGCACCACCCCCGTGGGCCGGACACCACCCCGCCACAACACCCCCGTGGCTGACGAGAAAGCGACATTCCATGTCCGAGCGCAGCAGCACGCCATCCGTGCCCGCCGTATCCGCCTCCGATCTCCTCGAGCACGATCTCGAGCACGAGCAGGTCGTCTTCGCCAATGATCCTGCGACCGGTCTCCGGGCGATCATCGCGATCCACTCCACGGCGCTCGGCCCCTCGCTCGGCGGCACCCGCTTCCACCCCTACCCCTCGACCGCGGCCGCGCTCGCCGACGTGCTCGCACTGTCGCGCGGCATGTCCTACAAGGCGGCGGTCACCGGCCTCGACCTCGGCGGCGGCAAGGCCGTGATCATCGGCGACCCCGCGACCATGAAGACCGAGGCGCTGCTGCGCGCCTACGGACGCTTCGTCGAGTCCCTGGCCGGTCGCTACATCACCGCGTGCGACGTCGGCACGTACAGCGAGGACATGGACATGGTGGCGCTCGAGAGCTCCCACGTCACCGGCCGCACCGAGGCCCACGGCGGAGCGGGCGACAGCAGCGTGCTGACGGCGTACGGCGTCTTCTGCGGTCTCCGCGCTGCCGCCGAGTCGGTCTGGGGCGACGCTGATCCGGCGGCCGTCCTCGCCGGACGGACCGTGGGCGTGGCCGGCGTGGGCAAGGTCGGACGGCACCTGGTCGGCCACCTGGTCGACGCCGGAGCCGACGTCGTGATCACCGACGTCTTCCCGTCCGCGATCGACCGGGTGCGCGAGGAGCACCCGTCGGTGCGGGTGGCCGAGTCCACCGAGGCGATGGTCGCCGCTCCCCTCGACATCTACGCCCCGTGCGCACTCGGTGGGGCACTCACCGACGCGGTCGTCGCCGAGCTGTCGGCGCGCATCGTCTGCGGCGCGGCGAACAACCAGCTCGCGCACCCCGGCGTGGAGAAGCTGGTGGAGGATCGCGGCATCGTCTACGCGCCCGACTACGTCGTCAACGCCGGCGGCCTGGTCCAGGTCGCCGACGAGCTCGAGGGCTTCAACTTCGAGCGGGCCCGGGTGCGCGCCGCGCGCATCTACGACACGACCCGCTCGATCCTGGAGCGCGCCAAGACCGACGGAGTCCCGACCGCCACCGCGGCCGACCGGATCGCCGAGCAGCGGATGCTCGAGGTCGGCCGCCTCCGCGGCATCTGGCTGCGCTGACAGCCCACCGGCGCGCAAACGCCGGAAGACGCCAGGTCGCCGCAACCCGTGACTACGTCAACCGCGGCGCGGCAGCGTGGCGCACAGCGGGCGAAGCCCGCATCGTGCGGCGCCCCTGGGCCGAGCGAAGCGACGGCCCGGGCGGTGCCGCACGATCTGCGACACGCTCGCGCAATTCAGTCCCGTGGGCCGGAGTAGTCCGACCACTTCTCGAGCTCTTCGACCGGCACCGCTTCGGACTCGTCCTCGCCGCCATGGAGCTCTCGCGCCAGGGCACTGAGGTCGGTCTCGTGGGTGCGGTACTTCAGGTCGCGCGCGACCTTCGTCTGCTTGGCTTTCGCTCGGCCGCGGCCCATAGGGTCCAGCCCCCTCGCACACTCGGCCGGGACGTGCTGTGACGCCCCGGACTGCTTAGTCAGAGTCTTCGTGGGAGTAACGCTACCTTCTCGGTGGCTGTTCCCGCACACCGAGATGCCCTTCTGGGGCGGAATGTCCGAGCGCGTGCGTCTGCGCGGAGCGCAGAGGCACGAGACGCGAGGAGATTGTGAGATCGACAGGTCACCAGCCGGGGTGCTGGCCGACGAGCCGGACGGTGCCCTTCTGGTCCGGATCGACGTCCACCTCACCGGCTGCCCACGCCTCGATCCCGAAGTCGGCGAGCCGGGCCAGCGCCGCGTCGGCGGAGTCGGCGTGGGTCAACGCGACCATGCCGACGCCGCAGTTGAGGGTGGCCTCGAGGTCGGGCTGGGAGACATCGCCGACCCGCCGGACCATGGCGAACACGGGCGCCGGCTCCCAGGAGGCCCGGTCGAGCGTCGCGCGCAGCTCGACGGGCATCACCCGGGCCAGGTTGTTGGCCAGCCCGCCTCCGGTGATGTGGGCCATGGCGTGGGTCCGGGTCTCGCGGGCCAGCGCGAGTCCGGCCTTGGTGTAGATCCGGGTCGGCTCGAGCAGCTCCTCACCGAGGGTCCGGCCCACCTCGTCGACCTGCCGGTCGACGGTCCAGCCGGCGTCGTTGAAGAACACCTGGCGCACGAGCGAGTAGCCGTTGGAGTGCAGGCCGCTGGACGCCATCGCGATCACCACGTCGCCGGGCCGCACCCGGCCCGGCCCGAGCAGCGCGTCCGCCTCGACGACCCCGGTGGTGGCGCCCGCGACGTCGTACTCGTCCGGGGCGAGGAGCCCAGGATGCTCGGCGGTCTCGCCGCCGACGAGCGCGCAGCCAGCCTCGACGCAGGCCTCGGCGATGCCCTTGACGATCGCCGCGATCCGCTCGGGCACGACCTTGCCGGTCGCGATGTAGTCCGTCATGAACAACGGCTCGGCGCCGCAGACGACCAGGTCGTCGACGACCATGCCGACCAGGTCGAACCCGATCGTGTCGTGCTTGTCCATCATCTGCGCGACGGCGACCTTGGTGCCGACGCCGTCGGTCGAGGTGGCGAGCAGCGGCCGCTTGTACGACGTGAGCGCGCTCGCGTCGAACAGGCCCGCGAACCCACCCAGTCCGCCGAGCATCTCGGGCCGTCGTGCCTTCTCGACCCAGACCTTCATCAGGTCGACGGCCTTGTCGGCGGCGTAGATGTCGACGCCGGCGCGGGCGTACGCCCCCGGGTCAGGGCGGTCGGGATCTGACAAGGCGGATCCTTAAGGGTTGTTGAAGACGGGCAGGGCCTCGCCGTGGATCGGCGAGCTGAGCGTCGCCTCCAGGAGGTGCTTGCCGAGGAGGCTCTCGTCGGGCAGCGGGATGGGGTAGTCCCCGGTGAAGCAGGCCGTGCAGAGGCTCTGCCGCGGCTGGCCGGTCGCCTCGACCATGCCCTCGAGCGAGATGTAGCCCAGGCTGTCGGCGCCGACGCTCGCGGCGATCTCCTCGACCTCGAGACCGTTGGCGATCAGCTCGGCGCGGGTCGCGAAGTCGATGCCGTAGAAGCACGGCCACTTCACCGGCGGGCTCGAGATGCGCACGTGGACCTCGAGCGCACCGGCCTCGCGCAACATCCGGATCTGGGCGCGCTGGGTGTTGCCCCGGACGATCGAGTCGTCGACCACGACGATCCGCTTGCCACGGATCATGTGGTCGAGGGCGTTGAGCTTGAGCCGGATGCCGAGCTGACGCAGCGTCTGGCTGGGCTGGATGAAGGTGCGGCCGACGTAGGCGTTCTTGACGAACCCCTGGCCGAACGGGATGCCGCTCTCCAACGCGTAGCCCGAGGCCGCGGGAGTGCCGGACTCGGGCACCGGGATGACCAGGTCGGCGTCCACCGGGAACTGCCGGGCCAGCTCGCGGCCCATCTCGACCCGGGCCTCGTGGACGCTGCGGCCGGCGATGGCAGCGTCCGGGCGGGCGAGGTAGACGTACTCGAACACGCAGCCCTTGCGCTGCGGCTCGGCGAACTTGTAGGACCGCAGCCCTCCCTCGTCGATGACGAGCAGCTCGCCGGGCTCGACCTCCCTGACCACGCTCGCGCCGATCGTGGCCAGCGCGGCGCTCTCGCTCGCCACCACCCAGCCGCGATCGAGGCGTCCGAGGACAAGGGGTCGGATGCCCTCGGCGTCGCGCGCGGCGTACAGCGTGTCCTCGTTCATGAAGACGAAGCAGAACGCGCCCTTGACCTTGGGCAGCAGCTCGATCGCCCGGGCCTCGAGGGACTGGTCGGGGTGGTGCGCGAGCAGCGCGGTGACCAGGCCGGTGTCGTTGGTCGACGCCTCCAGGTTGCGCGCGTGGATGTCGAGCTCGTCCTCGTCGCTCGGCAGGTCGGCGACCATCTGGGCGAGGTCGGCGGTGTTGATCAGGTTGCCGTTGTGGCCGAGCGCGATCGAGCCGTGAGCGGTCGGCCGGAAGGTCGGCTGCGCGTTCTGCCAGGTGCTGGCGCCGGTGGTCGAGTAGCGGCAGTGGCCGACCGCGAGGTGGCCCTGGAACGAGCCGAGAGTGTTCTCGTCGAAGACCTGCGAGACCAGGCCCATGTCCTTGTAGACCAGGATCTGGCGGCCGTTGCTCACCGAGATGCCGGCTGACTCCTGGCCGCGGTGCTGGAGGGCGTAGAGCCCGAAGTAGGTGAGCTTCGCGACGTCCTCACCGGGGGCCCAGACGCCGAATACGCCGCACACGTGCCGGAGTCTATCGGCCGGTCGCCCTCAAACAGGATTCGGCGCGGGCGCGGCCCCGAGGTTCCTCAGCATCAGGGCCTCGGCGACGAGGACCTTCTCGAACTCGGCCAGGTGCAGGCCCTCGTTGGGGCCGTGGGCGCGGGTGTCGGGGTCCTCGACGCCGGTGACGAGCACGCTGGCGCCCGGCATCGCCTCGAGGAACTCCGCGATGAACGGGATCGAGCCGCCGACCCCCATGTCGACCGGCTCGGTGCCGTCCCAGGCCTCGGCGAACGCCGAGCGGGCGGCGTCGTAGGCCGGACCGGTGACGTCGAGGGCGATCGGCTCGCCGGTGTCGACGACCTCGATCGACAGCTGCGCTCCCCAGGGGACGTGCTGCTCCAGGTGCTCACGCAGGCAGGCGACGGCGTTCGCCGAGGTCTCCCCCGGTGCGGTGCGGAGCGCGAGCCGGGCGCGGGCCGCGGGGATCAGGGTGTTCGACGAGCCATCGACCTTGGGCGCGTCGAGCCCGATGACGGAGAGCGCGGGCTGGGTCCAGAGCCGCTCGACCGACGGACCGGAGCCGATCCACTGGACACCCTCGGCGACGCCGGACTCGGCGCGGAGCCGCTCCTCGGGGTAGTCGACGTCGGCGGCCGGGCCGCGGACCAGGCCTTCGACGAGCAGGTTGCCGTCGGCGTCGTGGAGCGAGGCGATCAGCCGCGACAGGGTGATGAGGGCGTCGGGCACCAGCCCACCCCACATGCCCTGGTGGACGGCGTGGCTGAGGGTGCGGACCTCGACGTTGACCCGCACCAGGCCGCGCAGGCTGGTGGTCAGCGCCGGGACACCGATGTCCCAGTTGCCGGAGTCGGCGATGACGATGACGTCGGCGCGGAGCTCGTCGAGGTACTGCTCCAGGAGCTGGGAGAGGGTCGCGCTCGCAACCTCCTCCTCACCCTCGATGAAGAGCCGCACGGTGACCGGCAGCTCGTCGCCGAGCACCCGCAGCGCGGCGATGTGCGTCATGATCCCGGCCTTGTCGTCGGCAGCGCCACGCCCGTAGAGCCGCCCGTCCCGCTCGGTCGGCTCCCACGGCGGGCTGTCCCAGTCGGCGGGGTCGTTCTCGGGCTGGACGTCGTGGTGCGCATAGAGGAGTACGACGGGGGCGCCGTCCGGACCGCGCTTCTCGCCGATGACGGCAGGGGGCGCGCCGTCGTACGCGCGCACGATCCGGGCGTCGACGCCCTCGGCGCGGAACAGCGCTACGGTCGCCTCCGCGCTCCGCTCGACCTCGCCCAGCCGCTCGGGGTCGGCGCTCACCGACTGGATGCGGACCAGGTCCTCGAGATCCTTGCGAACGCCCGGGAGCGCGCTGGCGACCCTGGCCCGGATGTCGTCACTCGCCATCGTCATGGCGCCACGTTAACCGCCTGCGGCCGGCAGCGCGGCGGGAGGTGCGCGCCGGCAGCTTGCTGCCTCCACTGACGCACCGCAGACGCGCTCGGCCTTTCAACTCAGCGGAAGATGAGGGGAGAGGTCGGTGCGCTCGCCGCTGGCCCGCGCCCGGCCGGTCTCGAGAGCGTCGGACCAGGTGAGCTCGCCGGTCGCGAGCGCGATCCAGGTCAGTGCGTCGGTCTCGACCACGGCAGGCGGGGTGCCGCGGGTGTGACGGACGCCCTCGATGACCTGGACGGCGGCGTAGGGCGGCACCCGGACCTCGACCGAGCGGCCCGGCGCCCGCTCCTCGAGCACAGCGAGGAAGTGCTTGGTGAGCAGCCGCAGGTCGTCCTGCTCCGCCGTGCCGAGGGAGACCCGGGCGACGGCCTCGGCGACCGCGGCGCGATCGGCGGGACGCATTCGGGAGGGCACGGGGCGAGCCTACAAAGGAGCGTCCGACACAATGGAGCCATGCAGGTGCGTGTGGTCCTCGGCTCGGTCCTCCTCGTGTTGTCGGCGCTGCTCGCGGCGTGCGACGACGAGGCGGAGTCCACCAAGGCGGGCGACATCATCAACGCGCGGCTGGACGACCAGTTCAAGTCCGGGCGGGAGGCCATCGTGCGGATCCCGACCGGACAGCTGCTGATCCACGCCGCCGACCCCGTCGGCAGTGCGTCGTCGGACGAGACGCGCACGCGCGAGAAGGTCAGCGCGCCGTCGGGCGGGACGCTGGTGCCGATCAGCTGGCAGTACGACCCCTGGGCCTCCGACCGGCTCTACGGCATCCTCGACAGCACGGACACGCCGATCGTCGACCTGGTCAGCGACGGCGAGCACTACCGGCTGCGGCCGCCGACGCCCGACGCGGAGGGCGGTGAGTCGTTCTACGTCGTGGTCGACGGCGATGCCGAGGAGCGCTCGCTGGAGATCGCGTTCGACGGCGTGACGCAATCGGTGAACCTGAAGAACGGGCGCACCGACAAGAGCAGCGCGGCCGGCCTCTACGACATCAGCGACGACCGGCTGAAGAAGAAGGGCTGCGACGAGGAGAAGTGGTTCGAGAGCGCCAAGACCTCCGCGGAGTTCAGCTGCGACCTCATCGGCCCGGTGCTGACGCCGTACGCCGGCGGCGAGTGGGCGCCCGACGGCAGCCTGTGGCTCGCGCTGACCGTGGAGACGACGTTGCGGGGCTACAGCCTCGTCGACCTCCTGGGCGGCGGCGCGCGCTACAGCGCGACCTCGGTGAAGGTGAAGGCGAAGATCGACGACGAGAAGCCGGAGTTCGAGCTGTCGACCAACAGCCCTGCCGACACCTGCCCGGTCGCCGGCACCTACACCTGCGGGTGGAGCCGGAGCGTGGTCTTCGAGGTGCCGGCCGACGACGGCGAGCAGGGCCCGCTCGACCTCAAGGTGAAGTACCACCTGCTCCGGGCGGCCGCCTTCGGCGAGTTCGACCCTCCGACCCGCAAGGTGGTCAAGGACAAGCAGGAGCTCAAGATCTGGAAGGACTGAGCAGCTCCGCCACGACGGACAGGCCCGCCGCCACCTCGGTGAACGACGTGCTCAACGGCGACAGCCCGACCCGCAGGCTCTGTGGCGGGCGGAAGTCCGGGATCACGCCGCGTTGCCACAGCTCGGCGGTCACCCGCCGGAACTCCGGGTGGTCGAGGGTGATGTGGCTGCCTCGCGCCTGCGGGTCGCGGGGCGTGACCAGGCGGACGTCGTGGGTCGTCAGCAGCGCGTCGGCCACCTCGATCGCGAAGCCGGTCAGTGCGACCGACTTCCGGCGTACGGCGGGCATGCCGACCTGGTCGATCAACGCCAGCATGTCGCGCATCGGCAGCATCCCGACGATCGGGGGCGTGCCGCTGATCAGCTGCCGGACGTCCCCGGCGGGCTGGTAGCGCTCGCCCATCGCGAACACGTCGGCCACGCCCATCCAGCCCTGGATCGGCTGCTGGAGCAGCCCGTGGTGGCGGTTCGCCAGGTAGGCGAACGCCGGCGCTCCCGGGCCGCCGTTGAGGTACTTGTAGGTGCAGCCGACCGCGAGGTCGACCTCGTGCTCGTCGAGGGAGATCTCGACGGAGCCGGCGGAGTGGCACAGGTCCCAGAGCACCAGCGCGCCGGCCTCGTGTGCGATCGCGGTGATCGCGGGCAGGTCGGCGAGATGGCCGGAGCGGTAGGCGACGTGACTGAGCAGGACCAGCGCGGTCCTGTCCGAGACTGCGGCGCGGACCTGGTCCGGGGTCACGCCGGCCGCTGGATCGGGACGGATCCACACCAGCTGCAGACCGCGCTCCGCCGCGACACCCTCGACGACGAAGCGGTCGGTGGGGAAGTTGTCGGTGTCGAGGAGGATCTCGGTTCGGCGGGGCTCTGCCGCGGTCCGGTCGTCGACGGCGGCGCGCACCAGCTTGTAGAGCAGGACGGTCGTGGAGTCGGCGACGACGGTCTGCCCGGCTGCCGCGCCGAGGGTGACCCGGGCGATCGTGTCGCCGAGATCGGTCGGGGCGTCCATCCAGCCCTCGTCCCACGCGCGGATCAGCCGGCGGCCCCACATGTCGTCGACGAACGCTGCCAGCCGGTCACGTGTCGCGTGGAGCGGCCGGCCGAGCGAGTTGCCGTCCAGATAGGCGACGACGTCGTCCGGCATGACGAATTTCGCCCGGTGCGACGCCAGCGGGTCGGCGGCGTCGAGCTCGGCCGCGCGCTGCGCGATAGTCCCCCTCGAAAAGCACCCGGATCCGGCCGAATCAGGTGCTTTTCGAGGGGGACTATCGGCGTTTTCGGCGGTCATCGCATTCCGATCTCGGTGCGCACGGTGATCAGCTCGGGGAAGAAGGTGAGGTCGAGGGCGCGCCGGAGGAACGAGACGCCCGACGACCCGCCGGTCCCCCGCTTGAAGCCGATCGTGCGCTGGACGGTCCGCAGGTGGCGGAACCGCCAGAGCTGGAAGGCGTCCTCGACGTCGACGAGGTCCTCGGAGGTCTCGTAGAGGTCCCAGTAGCGGGTGGTGTCCTCGTAGACCTCACGGAACACGTCGACCAGCCCGGGCTGCTCGACCCAGGGCCGGCTCACGTCGCGGTCGAGGACGGCGGCCGGCACCGGGAGGCCCCGGCGGGCGACCAGCCGGAGGAAGGCGTCGTAGACGGTGTGGCTCTCGAGGGCGTCCGCAAGGAACGCATGGGCCGGCGGGTTGCCCTTGAAGACCTCCAGCATCTGAGGGTTCTTGTTGCCGAGCAGGAACTCCACACCGCGGTACTGCACCGACTGGAAGCCCGAGGCCGGTCCGAGCACCCCACGGAACTCGGAGTACTCACTGGGCGTCAGGGTCGCGAGCACGGACCACTGCTCGGTGATCGTGCGCAGGATGTGCTTCACCCGCGACAGGCTCTTGCGGGCGCGCGCGAGGTCGTCGGTGTCGAGGAAGCCGCGGGCGCCGACCAGCTCGTGCACCATCAGCTTCAGCCACAGCTCGGTGGTCTGGTGCTGGATGACGAACAGCAGCTCGTCGGGGTGCTCCGGGTCGCTCAGCGGATGCTGGGCCGAGAGCAGCGTGTCGAGGTGCAGGTAGCCGGCGTAGTCGAGCTTCTCGCTGAAATCCGTGCGGACTCCGGGCTCCAGGGGCCGGTATCCCTCCTCGATCGCCACCGCGTCACCGTATCCCGCCGAACACGTCGCGGATCCGTGCCCAGGCGGGGTGTGCCACATCGATCACGCCGAAGTGCCCGCCGGTCACCTCGACGAGCTCGGCGGCCGCACCAGCAGCGGCCGCGCGGTCGACGTACTCCCGGGACTGCGAGATCGGGACGATGTCGTCGTCGGCTGCGTGCACGCACCACACCGGTACGGCGAGCGGGAGCTGCTGTGCCGGGTCGACTGCTGCGTCGTCCGGCCCCGGGGAGTGCCCGAGGAACGCCTCGACCGCGCCGCCGCCGAGGCCGTCCCGCGAAGCGGCGACGAGGTCCAGCACGCCGGCCTGGGACACGACGTGGGTGACCGGAACCCGGGGCGCTTCCCGTCCGGCCGCCCAGGTCGCGAGGTGGCCGCCTGCCGAGTGACCGAGGGTGACGACCCGGCGGAGGCAGTCCTCGGGCAGCAGCCCCACGGTTGACATGGTCGCGAGGTGGTCGATGCCGGCGGCGACGTCATCCAGCGTCCCCGGCACGCCACCGCCGCCTCCCGGCCCCGGGCCCACGCGGCGGTACTCCAGGTTCCAGGTCACCCATCCCCGCTCGGTGAGGTCCTGCGCGAGCGGCGTGCCGAGGGTGAGGTCGTAGGCCGCCTTCCAGAAACCGCCGTGGATCACCACCACCACACCGTGCGCGGGCCCGTCGGGCACGAGCAGGTCGCCGAACTGGCTGGGGTCGTCGCCGTAGCTGGTGCCCACGTCGCCTCCGGTGGTCGGGCGGTCTCTCTCCTGCGACTTCCCGCAGGCGGCGGCGGACAGTGCGACCGCCGCCGCGAGCACGGTACGACGCCGCGGCCTCCCAGCGGCGTCCACCCGACGCCCTAAGCGCCGAGCGCGGCCGGGAGGGTCGTCGTCCAGGCGGTGCGCAGCTCGTCGAGGGGCACGACGAACGCACCGTCGACGACCAGCGCGTCGCCGCCGGTCGTGCCGATCTCGGTCATCGGCACGTCGTGGCGGGCGCAGAGCGCGCGGAGCTCATCGACGTCCTCGGGCGCGACCGTGACGATCGCACGAGCGGTCGACTCGGAGAACAGGCCGACGAACGCGTCGCCGTCGAGCGCAACCCTGGCCCCGACGCCGTCCACGAGGCAGGCCTCGGCGAGCGCCTGGGCCAGCCCACCATCGGAGAGGTCGTGGGCGCTGGTCGCGATGCCGACGAGGTCGGCGAGCAGCCGGGCGAGGTAGCGCTCGGCGATCAGGTCGACCTGAGGCGGGCGGCCGCCGAGGTGGCCGTGGACGACGTGCGCCCACTCGCTGCCGGACAGCTCCTCGAGGGTCTCGCCGAGCAGCACGATCCGCTCGTCCGCCACGGGGAACGAGCTCGGCGTGCGGCGTCGTACGTCGTCGATCACGCCGAGCACGGCAACGACCGGGGTGGGCAGGATCGCGGTCTCACCGGTCTGGTTGTAGAGGCTGACGTTGCCGCCGGTCACCGGGATGCCGAGCGTGACGCAGGCGTCCTTGAGGCCACGGCAGGCCTCGGCGAACTGCCACATCACGCCCGGGTCCTCGGGCGAGCCGAAGTTGAGGCAGTCACTGACCGCGAGCGGCCGAGCGCCGCCGGTGGCGACGTTGCGGTAGGCCTCGACCAGCGCGAGCTGCGCCCCGGCGTAGGGGTCGAGCTTGGCGAAGCGGCCGTTGCAGTCGGTCGCGACGGAGACGCCCAGGTGGGTCTCGTCGTCGACCCGGATCATGCCGCTGTCGGCCGGCTGCGCAAGGACTGTGTTGCCCTGGACGTAGCGGTCGTACTGGTCGGTGATCCACGACTTGTCGCACAGGTTCGGGCTCGCGACCAGCCGGAGCAGCGTCTCGCGGAGCTCGTCGCCGGTCGTCGGCCGCGGCAGCGCCTCGGCCTTGTCGGCCTGGAGGCCGTCCTGCCAGTCCGGGCGCGCGAGCGGGCGCTCGTAGACCGGGCCGTCGTGGGCCACGGTCCGTGGGGGTACGTCGACGACGGTCTCGCCGTGCCAGGTGATCTCCAGCCGGCCGCTGTCCGTCACCTCGCCGATGACGACCGCCTCGACGTCCCACTTGGCGCAGATGGAGAGGAAGCCCTCCACGTCGGCGGGCTCGACGACCGCCATCATCCGCTCCTGGCTCTCGCTCATGAGGATCTCCTCGGGAGCGAGCGTCGAGTCGCGCAGAGGGACCCGGTCGAGCTCGACGGTCATGCCGCCGTCGCCGGCCGACGCGAGCTCGGAGGTGGCGCAGGACAGGCCGGCGCCGCCGAGGTCCTGGATGCCGGCGACCACGCCGGCCCGGAACAGCTCGAGGGTGCACTCGATGAGCAGCTTCTCCATGAACGGGTCGCCGACCTGGACGCTCGGCCGCTTGGCGGGACCGTCCGCGTCGAAGGTCTCCGAGGCCAGCACCGAGACACCGCCGATCCCGTCGCCGCCGGTGCGGGCGCCGTACAAGATCACCTGGTTGCCCTTGCCGGACGCCTTGGCCAGGTGCAGGTCCTCGTGCCGCAGCACGCCGACGCAGAGCGCGTTGACGAGCGGGTTGCCCAGGTAGGTCGGGTCGAAGACCGCCTCGCCACCGATGTTGGGGAGTCCGAGGCAGTTGCCGTAGCCGCCGACCCCCGCGACGATCCCGGGGAGCACCCGGTGGGTGTCCTCAGCCTCCAACGGCCCGAACCGGAGCGGGTCCATCACCGCGACCGGCCGAGCACCCATGGCCAGGATGTCGCGGACGATGCCGCCGACACCGGTTGCGGCACCCTGATAGGGCTCGACGTACGACGGATGGTTGTGCGACTCGACCTTGAACGTGACCGCGTAGCCCTGGCCGATGTCGATCACGCCGGCGTTCTCGCCGATGCCCGCCAACATCTTGCCGACCGGGGTCTCCTGCGGGATGTCGCCGAACTGCCTCAGGTGCACCTTGGAGGACTTGTAGGAGCAGTGCTCGCTCCACATGACCGAGTACATCGCCAGCTCCGAGCTGGTCGGCCGGCGTCCGAGGATCTCGCGGATCCGGTCGTACTCGTCGGCCTTGAGCCCCAGGTCGGCCCACGGCTGCTCGCGGTCGGGGTCGGTGGCGGCGGAGGAGACGGTGTCCAGCACGGCCACAATCTATCGGCCGGGCTCGGTCCGACCCGAGCCAGGCCCGGCTCCGGCTCGAGCCCGGTCAGGAGCTCTCGATGTCGTCGATGATCTGGTCGACCACATCACCACTCAGACCGTCGACCGCGGTCGCGGCGTACTCCACCCAGGTCGCGGCGGGATCGAACTGGTAGCCGTCGTCGACCTCGCGGAGGACGAAGAAGATCTGGTCGAGGCCGAGGTCGGCCGACACCTCGTCGTCGCCGATGCAGCCGCCGTTCTCGAGGACGCCCCCGGAGTAGACCTGGACGCAGTCGTCGGCGACCGTGATCGACCCGGAGGCCCGCTCGGCCCCGCCCTCCAGGACGGCTCCGGAGAACGCACCGGTGTTGACGGTCACCTTGAGCTTTCCGTCGTCCAGGTCCTCGGTCTCGAGGTCGAGACCGTCCGCGGCCACGTCGAACGCGACGGTTCCGTCGCCCGCGTCGTCCTGCTCCACCGCGCTCTCGAACACCGGGATGTAGGGACGAAGCGGCTTGACCAGCTCGTCCGGGAGGTTGGCGAGCAGCTGCTGGGCGTCCCCTGAGTCGACGGCCTCGACCAGGTTGTCGATCACGTCCTCGGGATCGTCCCCCGTGATCGGGTCGGCGTCGTCGGCCGCGAGGTCGTAGTCCGGCTTGTCGAGGTCGATCCCATCGGCCTCGGCCTGCCGGTCGATCTCCTGGTAGGTGTAGTCGGCGGCGGTGCCGATGAGGGTGACGTACCACCGGCCGTCGATCCTGACCGTCGTCACCGTGGGCTGGTCGCCGTCGAAGAGGTCTTCGATGTCGCCGGAGTCCGATTCCTCCGAGGTGCGGTCGGCGACGAAGTCGAGCCGTTGCGGCAGCTTGGCCGGATCCCAGCTGGCGTCGTAGCGACCGCTGACGAGAGTGACCCGGGCGAGGTCGTCGCCGAGCTCGGTGACGTCGAACTCGAGGTCGGAGAACTCGACCTCGACGGCGTCGGTGATGCCGTCGTCATCGACCAGGTCCTCGTCCTCGGCCCGCTCGCGGGCGGCGTCGTAGACCTCGTCGAGGCCCTCGATCTCGCCCGGGCTGACCAGGTCGATCATGGCGACCGGATCCTGGTCGGACACGGCCAGCATCAGGCTCTCCGCGGCCTCCTCGGGTGAGCCGGCGCCACCGCGCGGCCAGAAGAATCGCCAGCCGATGAAGCCGGCGGCGATGAGCGCGAAGACCAGCCCACCGATGGCGACGGCCCTGCGAACGGTGCGACCGCTGCCGCCGGCTGCGGGGTGAGGCGCCACCGGCGGCATCGTCGATGGCCAGCCGGCGGCGGCCACGGGCTGGGCCGCTGCCGGTGTCGGGGGCGGGGCGGCTGCCGGGGCCACGGGCGGGGCCGCGGCCGGTGTCGCGGCCGGTGTCGCGGCCGGTGTCGCGGCCGGCGGCGGGGGCGGCGGCGGGCTCGCGGGCTGCCTGGTCGGGGGCAGCTTGGTGGAGTCGGGGTGACCCGGGGGCAGTCCCGACGCCCGCGCGAGCACGACGGTCTCCGGCACCCGGCCGATCGCGAAGCCCAGGACGGCGCACGCCCAGCCGGCTGCTCGAGGATCGGCGCCGCCGCGGAGCCGAGCGAATCCCTCGCCGGCGGTCTCCACCGCCCGCGGCACGTCCGCGTCCGAGTCGAGCAGCCGGACCAGTTGCGCGAGGGCACCGAACCGGACCGCGTCGACCAGGAGGTTGACCTCGCCGACGTCCGCGGCATCCTCGTCGAGCACGTCGTCGAGCACCGCGCGGAAGTGCTCGGGGTCCTTGAGCACGGCGGCACCGATCTGATCCACGATGTCGCGCACCGCGAGATGGATGTCCACCGCGCCTCCTGGTTCGTGCCAGCAAGTCACCCCCGGTCCGACCGAGGCTCCGAACACGCTAGCGGTCGCCGGATCGCGGCGGGCTAGGTTTGCCCGCATGCCGCAACCGACGTCGCCCCTGAAAGCCGGCGCGTCGGCGGCGACGTTCGCGCTGATCGCGCTGGTGGTGGCGATCGCGGTTGCCGGCCTCTGGTGGGTGCAGCAGCAGGACGACCCCGAGGCGGACGACAGGTCTGCGGAGCCGTCGGACGCCGGTCCCGGCCAGGTCGACCGCGGAAGCGAGACCGACGGCGACAAGGACGGCAGCGAGGACGGGGACGGCAGCGAGGACGGGACGGCCGCGGCGACGGGTCCGACGCCGACCCGGGGCTCGGCGCCGAGGCGGAGGCGATAGCAGGGCAGGACTTCCCGGACGACCCGCGCGTGGTGGTGATCTCGGTCGACGGCCTGGGGTCACTGTGGGTGAGCCAGGCGACGACGCCGACCCTCGCCGACCTGCTCGAGCAGGGAGCCGGCACCCTCAACGCACGCACCGAGGTCGAGAAGACGGTCACCCTGCCCAACCACACCGGCATGGTGACCGGCGTCCGCGTCGACGCAGCGCGCGGCGGGCACGGCGTCACCTGGAACCACACCTCGACGCGGTCGGTGGTGCCGGGCACGGAGTCGGTCTTCACCACGATCGACTCCGCGGGCGGCAGCAGCGCGGTGTACGTCGGCAAGGAAAAATTCGAGATGTGGGGGCGTGCCTGGCCGGACGCGATCGACGTGCTCGACATCAACAGCGACCAGACGGCACTCGTGACCGACGCGATCACCGATCTGCGCGACGACGACCACGACCTGGTGTTCCTCCACCTGGCCGGGCCGGACGGGGCGGGGCACGAGCACGGCTGGGGCAGCACGCCGTACCTCGCCGCCGTCGGGAACGCCGACGCCGACATCCACCGTGTCGTCTCGGCGATCATCGCCGACCCTGACCTGGCGAAGGAGACCGTCGTGGTGGTGACCGCCGACCACGGCGGGACGCCCGGGACGACCACCCACCAGGACCGGACCCGGTCCGAGGACTACACGATCCCGTTCGTGGTCTGGGGCCCGGGGGTCACGCCCGGCGACCTCTACGGCCTCAACCCCGACTATCGCGAGCCCGGGCAGGACCGGCCCGGTTACGGCGGTCCGCAGCCCGTGCGCAACGGCGACGTCGCCAACGTCGTGACCGACCTGCTCGGACTCCAGGCGGTGCCGGGGAGCCAGTTCGACGTCGGTCACGACCTGGACGTCGACTGACCCGACGCGCTCCGGTCAGGCGCGTTTGCCGCGCAGCTGCGCGAAGGGGCGGACCTCGAGCTGGTCGAGCGCGGCGAGGTACTCCGTCTCGTCGGCCGCGTAGATCGTGACCGACCACAGCGCGGACGGGTCGGCGTAGTAGACCGCGACCTTGTAGCCGACCGACGGGTCGCGGGAGGTGACCCGCAACGCGGTGAGGTCGTCACGGTTGCCGGGTGCTCCGATGGAGGCGACCGTGTTGCTGCCGTAGTAGGTCTCCAGCGCCGCCCGCGACCGCCACTCGCTGTAGTGGAAGCGCACGGGGTCGCCCTCGACATCGGGCGTGCACTCCGCTTCCGACGCGCGCTGGGCGCCCAGGTTCGTGGAGCAGGTGCTGCCCGTCGACGACGCGAAGACCCAGCCCAGTCCCGCCGCACCGACCGGCGGCTCGCACGCCGCCAGCGCGGTCACCCGATCGCCGTCCCAGCACTCGAACGCCGTCGGCTCGGAGGTGTCCGACTCCGTCGGGCTCGCGGTCGTCGACGACGTCGCGCCGGCGTCGGTCGTCGGGTCGGCAGCGTCCCCCGGGTCCGTTGCCGACGTCGGGGGCGACTCGGTCTCATCGTCGCCGAACAGCAGCACGACGCCGCCGGCGCCGATCAGCGCGGCGACCAGGGCGGTCACCACGAGGAGCACGACCGACGTCCGACGGGGACGGGACCGAGCAGGGGGTGGCGGCGCGAACTGCTGGACCGGTGGCGCGACGTACGGCGGTGGCGCCGCAGGTGGTGGCGCGACGTAGGGCGGTGGCGCTGCATATGGTGGTGGCGGTGGTGGCGGGTCGTCGGCGAACAGCGGCCCGGTGATCCGCGACGGCTGGCCGTACGCCGCCGGCGGCTCGATCGGCGCCAGGTTGGTCCCGCACTTCGCGCAGAAACGCTGGTCGGGATGGGCCTGCGGCGTGCCACAGCTGGGGCAGTCCATCTGAATCCGACCTCCTCACCGATCAGGGCGCCGAGGACCCGTCGGCTGCCACCGCGTTGATCGAGAACCCTAGTGCCCCGACGGCCAGGATGACGCCGACCAGCGCGACCCAGGTGCCCGGCCCGGCAGCGGACAGGTGCGCGTCGGTCAGCCGCCACGCCAAGCCGGTCGATCCGAGCGATCCGGTCGCGAGCGCGACGGCCCGCGCCGCGGCCGCCGCCCGACCGGAGATCCCGGCCAGCGCGATCAACGCGATCCCGGCGCCGGCGGGGACGAGCAGCAGGACCGCGACACCCGACGGCACGATGGCGTCGACGGCGCCGCCACGGACGAGCTCCACCGCGTCGAGCAGGGAGGCCGACGACAGGGCACCGGTGGTGGTCCATGGCAGGAACAGGGCGAGCAGCCAGCATGTCCCGGCTGCCGCCGAAGCGACGAGCACGCCCACCCTGGCCACGGCACCAGAATTACACACTTGTAGTTCGTTGGTGACCCTGTTACTGGTGTGAAAGATGAGGTTATTGTGATTTGTCCCCGTCGTCACCCGAGGCTGTCCTGCCGCACCTGGAGTTGAGATGCCTGCCCGGTCCACTGTCGCCGCCGCCCTGCTGGGACTGGTGATGGCCGTCGTCCCGAACGTCTCGGCCTCGGCCCAGACCGACCCAGCGCCCAACCCGGTCACACCCGGCGACTTCCGCGGCTTCGGTTTCGACCAGTGCCTGGCGCCGACCCAGCGGACGATGGACGCCTGGCTCAACCACTCTCCGTTCCTCTCGGTCGGCATCTACATCTCCGGCAACTCCCGCGCCTGCCGCAGCCAGCCGAACCTGACACCGGCCTGGATCAGCAACCAGCTGCGCAAGGGCTGGCGACTGCTGCCGATCACGCTCGGTCCGCAAGCGTCGTGCAGCACCCGGTTCCCGCGCTACGACGACGACCCGGTCATCGACGACCGGCCCGGCCGCGCGGACAGGTTCCCGTATGCACGCCGCCAGGGTCGGGCCGAGGCTGCGAAGACGGTCGGGGACGCCGCGGCGCTCGGGATCGAGGCGGGCAGCACGCTCTGGTACGACATCGAGGCGTTCGACGACCGCAACAGCCGGTGCCGGGAATCGGCGCTGGCGTTCCTCAGCGCATGGACCAACAAGCTGCACAACCTCCACTACGTCTCGGGCGTCTACTCCAGCGCCGGCTCCGGCATCGCGGTGCTCGACGACGCCCGGGTCGAGCGCCCGGGCGTCTACACGATGCCCGACATGATCTGGCTGGCGCGGTGGGACGGTGTCGCGAACACGTCCTCGTCGTACGTCCGCGACGACGGCTGGGTGCCGGGCGGCCGGGTGAAGCAGTACGAGGGCGGGCACAACGAGACCTGGGGCGGCGTGACGATCAACATCGACCGCAACTACCTCGACGTAGGCCGCGGCAGCGTCGCGGCACCCGAGGTGCACTGCGGGGGAACCGACCTCGACCTCGAGCGGTTCCCCGCCCTTCGCGAGCCGGGTGACGGATACCGACCCGCGCCCAACAAGGTGAAGGCACTCCAATGCCTGCTCCAGGAGCGCGACCTGTACGCCGGCAAGCGGTCCGGGCGCTACAACGCCGCGACGATCGCCGCGGCCCAGGCCTGGCAGGCGAGCCACGGATTCCCGGTCAGCACCACCTGGAGCCCGGCCAACTGGGTCGCGGTCTTCGGTGAGGGCACCCGCTACGCCCAGAAGGTCGGCTCGACCGGCCCCGACGTCCGTCGCGTCCAGCGGGCGCTCAACGCCGCCGGCCCGGGGTTGGAGCGGACGGTCGACGGCATCTTCACCCGCGTGACGGCCAGGGACGTCCGCGCCTACCAGGGACGGGTCGGCCTCCGCCGCACCGGCATCGTCAACCTGGGCACCTGGGCGCGGCTGCGGGCAGGGCGGGTCTGAGGAGCGCGGGGGACGACGAGGGAGGTGCAGGAATCCCCGGTCGACCGGGGATTCCTGCACTTGTCGGGCATCGCAACACCCGACAAGTGCCAGTGCTGCCCGTCCGATGTTTCCCGTGGGACTCGTGTGAGCTCTAGCCGCCGACGGGCGGGCCGGCCAGCAGTGCGATCCCGGTGAGGGCGGCGACCGCGACGACGAAGCCGACGACCGCCTGCCGGTGGTGGCGGAGCAGCCAGCAGACTGCTCGCTCGGCGGCGGTGGCGCTGTCGTGGCGGGAGTACCAGTGGTCGTCGAGCCCGTCCCGCTTCTCGACGCGGCGGTCGAACCAGATCGTCATCAGCGGCGGCACCGACGAGACGAGTCCGAGCAGCAACCGCCCGCGGGACCACTGCTGGTCGATCCCGACGACGACGGTCACCAGGCAGTAGGAGATGAACGCGACGCCGTGGATCGGGCCGGCGACCTGCACGCCGACCTCGGTGGTGCCGACGACGTACTTCACGAACATGCCCGCGAGCAGGCAGAGCCACGTGATCGCCTCGGTGATGGCGAGCGTGCGAAAGACGTTGCGCGGCGTCATCGGGCGATCACGACAGCACGGTGGCCGCGAGACTGGTGAAGAAGCCCAGCCCGTCGGTACCGGAGCCGGTGAGCTCCTCGACAGCGTGCTCGGGGTGCGGCATCAGGCCGACCACGTTGCCACGCTGGTTGGTGACGCCGGCAATGTCGTTGAGCGACCCGTTGGGGTTGACCTCGAGGTAGCGGGCGACGACCTGGCCCTCCCCCTCGATCATGGCGAGGGTGTCGGTGTCGGCGACGAATCCGCCCTCGCCGTTCTTGAGCACGATCGTGATCTCGGCGCCCTGGTCGTACGACGACGTCCACGGAGTGCGGTTGTTCTCGATCCGCAGCCGCTGGTCACGGCACACGAACTTGCGGTGGTCGTTGCGGATCAGCGCACCTGGCAGCAGGTGCGACTCGCACAGGATCTGGAAGCCGTTGCAGATGCCGAGCACCGGCATCCCGTGCCCGGCTGCCCGGACCACCTCCGACATCACCGGCGCGAAGCGGGAGATCGCGCCGCAACGCAGGTAGTCGCCGTACGAGAAGCCGCCCGGCAGCACGACCGCGTCGACACCCTTCAGGTCAGCGTCCGCGTGCCAGAGCGCAACCGCCTCGTTGCCGCCGATCCGGACCGCGCGTCGCGCGTCGACGTCGTCGAGGGAGCCGGGGAAGGTGACGACCCCGATTCTCACTGCTCGACGCTGACGACGTAGGTCTCGATGACCGGGTTCGACAGCAGGGTCCCCGCCATCTTCTCGACCTCGGCGAGCACCTCCCGGGTGACCTCGCCGGAGAACTCCAGCTCGAACCGCTTGCCCTGGCGGACGTCGCTCACTCCGGTGAAGCCGAGGCGGGGAAGCGCCCCGAGCACCGCCTTCCCCTGAGGGTCGAGGATCTCGGGCTTCGGCATGACGGCTACGACGACTCGGGCCACGACCCAAAGTCTAGAAGGTCTCCCCCGTCAGCAGCTCATAGGCCTCGACGTAGCGGCTGCGCGTCCGCTCGATGACCTCGGGCGGCAGCGCCGGCGGCGCCTCGCCGGACGACCTGTCCCAGCCGGACTCGGGTGAGAGCGCCCAGTTGCGCACGATCTGCTTGTCGTACGACGGCTGCGCGCGGCCGGGTTGCCACTCGGCGGCGGGCCAGTAGCGGGAGGAGTCCGGCGTGAGCACCTCGTCGCCGAGCACGATGGTCTCGAGACGGTCGCCAGGGCGACCTCCTCGACCACCGGAAGGGCGGTCGCCGAACTCGAACTTGGTGTCGGCCAGGATGATCCCCCGGTCCCGGGCGATCTCCTCGGCCCGGCCGTAGACCACGAGCGTCAGGTCGCGCAACGCTGCGGCGACGTCCGGGCCGACGGTCGCAACGACGCCGTCAAAGGAGACGTTCTCGTCGTGATCGCCGAGGTCGGCCTTGGTGGCAGGCGTGAAGATCGGCTCCGGCAGCCGGCTGCCGTCGACCAGCCCGGCCGGCAGCGGGATGCCGCAGACCTCTCCGGTCGCGTTGTAGTCGAGCAGACCGGACCCGGTCAGGTAGCCACGCGCGACGCACTCGACCGGATACATCGCGAGCTGGTCGCAGATGACCGCCCGGCCCGCGACCTCGGCGGGTACGTCGGTCGACACGATGTGGTTCGGCACCAGGTCGGCCAGCTGCTCGAACCACCACAGCGACGTCCGGGTGAGGATCTCGCCCTTGTCCGGGATCGTCGTCTCGAGGACGAAGTCGAAGATCGACAGCCGGTCGCTCGCGACCATCAGCAGCTTGCCGACATGCGGACCCTCGGTCAGCTCGTAGAGGTCGCGCACCTTGCCCGAGTGGACGTGCCGGGCGCCGGACAGCTCGGGTGCCGGCGGGATGTTGGTGAGCGTCACGGCACCACCCTAGGAGACCGGCCCCGGTCGTCGTACCTCAGCCGACGGCGGGTCGGACGACCGCGTCGTACTCCGACAGGTCGACCCACCGATCGTTGCACGACCCCTCAATCTCCTTTAGTGTCGTATCTGTAGTGATTCACATGACTTAAGGGAGACACGATGGCCCGCGCCCCCCAGCCCGACTTCCTCCTGATCGGTGCCCCGAAGGCCGGGACCACAGCGCTGCATGCCGCGCTCGCGCTGCATCCGGACGCGTTCGTGACGAACCCGAAGGAGCCGAAGTTCTGGCTCTGCGACGGCGCTCCCCCGCCGCACTGGAACGGCCCGGGCGACCGGCACTCGCAGCGGGAGTGGATCTGGCGGCACCACGAGTACGCCGACCTCTTCCGGACCGCGCGCCCCGACCAGGTGCGCGGCGAGTCGACGCCGTTCTACCTGTGGAGCCGGGGCGCGCACCGGCGGATCGCCGAAGCGCTGCCCTCCGTCAAGCTGGTCGCCGTCGTGCGCGACCCGATCGACCGGGCCTACAGCAACTGGATGCACCTGTGGTCCGACGGCCTCGAGCGGATCGGCGACTTCGAGCAGGCCTTCCGGCTCGAGGGCGAGCGGGTCAGCGCCGGCTGGGCTCCGTTCTGGCGCTACCGCGAGCTCGGTTGCTACGGCGAGCAGCTCCACCACCTCTACTCCTACGTGGATCCCGAGCGCGTCCTCGTCGTGCGCTACCGCGACGTCGTCGACCAACCCGGCCCGACCGTCGACCGGGTCTGCCGGTTCCTCGGCATCCGGGAGGGTCTGGTCGACCAGATCCCGCGCGACAACTCCAAGCCGTTCGTGATGCCAGGCTGGCGGCCGACCGTGCTCGGGCCGGTCGTCCGTGCGGGCGCCCGGGCCGGACAGTTCGCGCCGCCGCAGTACTGGCGACGTGCGAGCGAGCCGCTCATCTCCTACCTCGCGCGCGGCAAGAACGCGCGTCGCCCGGCCCTCACCGCAGAGCAGCGCCGCCGGCTGCTCCCGGCCTTCGCCGATGACATCGCGCTGCTCAGCCAGATCACCGGCGAGGACTTCACCGACTGGCTGTCGACGGCCGATCGCGGCTCGTTCGTCCAGCGTCGCGCGACGCAGCTGGCAAGCTGACGCGGCTGACGCGGCTGACGGGCTGACGGGCTGACCTTTCGTCGTACCCGACTCAGGCCGCGGGCCGCTGGACCCCGAGCACGCAGGTCACGAGGTCGTGCGCGCCGTCGGGCCGGGCGGCCTCGACGTAGAGGCGGGTGCGGCCGTCGGGCAGTGAGACCGCGCTGGCGTAGCGCCAGGCGCCGTCGGAGTGGGGCGAGCGGATCGGCTCGACGTCCTCGGCGACCAGCCGGCCACCCTGCCAGCGAGCGACGCCGGTGGTCTCCTGCCAGTTGGACTCCGCGTCCGGTCGACCGTCGTAGAGCACGGTCACGGACTCGCCAGGCTCGCCGGGGAGCACCGTGGTCACCCGTGCGCCCCGAGCGTCCCACCTCCCCGGCCGCCCGACGAGGACCTCCCCGAGGTCGAGCCACCGCAGGCCGTCCCTGGACACCAGCCGGTGCGTGGACATCCGGTCCTCGTGGCCCCGGGGCGACAGCGGGTGGTAGCACAACCACATCTCCCAGCCGTCCTCGGTCGGCACGACGACCGGGTCCTTGACGCCGGCGCTCAGGCCGCCGCCGTGGACCGGCTGGCGCCGGCCGGTCGGAAGCTCCTCGGGCGTCGCCGCGGTCAGGCTGTCGACCCACCAGTGCTTGGAGTTCGGCGTCGCGCAGGACAGGTAGAGCCGCCAGTCCCCGTTCGGCAGCGGCACCAGGGCCGGCCGCTCGAACGACTCGCACCCGAACGCCTCACGCGGCACCTCGCACACCGATTCGAAGCGGACTCCGTCCTCGCTGCGGGCGACGACCACGGCGACGCCACGGCCATCGGTCAGCGGCCGGCGGACCCGGTAGGTCAGCCAGAACGTGCCGTCGACGAGCACCGCGCTGGCCGCGCCTGCCCAGTTGCCAGGCCCCGCATCCGGGGCGGCCACGACGAGCTCGGCGTCGTCGTACGTGGGGAGTGCAGGGATCACGACCGTCATGTCGACGACCTTACTACACTAAATCACTATACTTAAGTCGGCGCGTCGGGATGCCAGCGGGATGAGAGGGGCCGGACGTTCCTGCCGCAGACCGTGATGACAAGGTGTCGCCATGCCGGAGTCTGCCGAAGAGGTCTACCAGCGCGTCGTCGCCGCCACCGGCGACGGGGGGCGCCTGCCGATGCCACCGTCGGGCGAGTGGGACATCTTTCCGTGGGAGGTCGTCGACGGCGCCCTCGCCCCGAAGGTGATCCCGCCGCCGGCCGACGAGCCGAGCCGCTACGGCGAGGACCCCGACAAGCCCTGCCACCAGTGCACCGGCATCGACGCCGAGCGGATCGTGTGGGAGGACGAGCACTGGGTGCTCACCCACCCCGGCCGGCCCACCGGCCTGCCGATTGTCGTCATGCTGCACACCCGCGAGCACGACGACTTCGGTCAGCTCGACGACGAGCTCGCCTCGCAGTTCGGGCGGATCAGCAACCGGCTGGTGCGGATCATCGAGAACCTCCCCAACATCGGCCGGGTGCACGTCAGCCGCTGGGGTGACGGCGGTGCGCACTTCCACGTCTGGTTCTTCGCGCGGACCAAGGGCCTGATGCCGGTGCTCGGCTCCCCGGCCGCCGAATGGGACGACATCATCCCGGCCGGCGCCGAGGACGTGTGGCGCGCAGACCTGCGCACGGTGGCCACCAAGCTCTCCAACTGGGGCGGCGACGCGCGGGCCTGAGCCCGGCCTAGGCTCGGCGGCATGTCCGTCGTGAAGATCAACGCCATCCACGTCCCGGCCGGCGCCGGCGCTCACCTCGAGGAGCGGTTCGCCGCAAGGGCGGGCGCGGTCGAGGGCTCCCCGGGCTTCCTCGGTTTCCAGCTGCTGCGGCCGGTCGCGGGCGACGACCGCTACTTCGTGGTGACCCACTGGGAGGACCAGGCGTCCTTCGACGCGTGGCGCGAGGGAGACGGCAAGGCAGCGCACGCCACCAAGCCCGGCGACGAGCGGAAGTCGCCGGTGTCGACCGGTGCCGACCTGCTGGAGTTCGAGGTCGTGCTGGACGTGAGGCCGAAGGGCTGACCCGACTGGGTCAGCGGTGGCCGCGCGCGTCCGGGAACTTTCCGACCGAGATGACGGTGCACTCCTTGTCGACGCTGATCCAGCGCTTGCCCGCCTGTACTGCGAGGTACCAGCGGCCCTTTCCGTGCTTGCCGTTCCGCAGGACGACGTAGCTCAGCTCATCCAGCGTCGTCTCCAGCCGCTTCACCTTGATGTCGCGCGGCTTGTCGCTGTCGCCGAGGACGATCACTCCGCGCCGGACCTCGCGACACTGCTGCGGGCCGAGGACGTCGCCCTTCTGAAGCTCCCGGACCGGGATCCGCTTCGGCTCGTCCGGCTCCGGCGGGGCGGACTCCGTCGTCTCCGTAGCGGTCGTCGGGTCCGACGCGACGTCCTCGGTGCCGTCGGTTGCGTCGGAGTCGTCGCCCGGCGAATCGCTCGACGCGACGATCTGCTGGTCCGTGTCGCCACTCGGGTCGTCGTCGCTGACGACCAGCCACGCCCCGCCGGCCACGATCGCGAGCGCGGCAGCGATGCCGACGGGAAGCAGGAAACGGCGGGCGGACGGGGCAGCGTTTCCGGGGCCGGGTTGGGACACGATCTCCTCCAGGAGCTCCTGGCGCGCGTCGTGGAGGGGCCAGAGGTCGATCTGCTCCCGCGGGTGCGGGTCCTTCCCGGCCAGCGGGTCGGGCCCGGACTCGGAGTGGTTCTCGATCATCGGCTCTCCCCGATCACGTGCTCGAACGGGACTGCCTGGACATGTCCGGTCGCCGCGGCCGCGTCACACCCCGGATCCACCAGCTCACGGAATCGCTGCCGCGCGCGAGCCAGCCGCATCCGCGCGGTCCCGGGCGCGATGCCGACCACGCCGGCGGCCTCGGTCGGCGTCAGCCCGTCCCAGCCGACCAGCATCAGCAGCTCCCGGTCGTCGGGCCGCAGCCGGAGCAGCACCCGGCGGATCCGGTCCCACTCGGCCACCCCGATGGCGGGGTCGGGCACGACGTCTCGCCCCATCGTGTCGCGCAGCCGGCCGCCCAGCCGCTGCTTGCGCCGGTTGCCGCGGTGGTAGTTGGACAGGACGTGCCGCGCGATCCCGAAGAGCCATGGCCTCCCGTCGCCGGGCGGCGCCTCGCCGAGCCGCCGCCACGCCACGAGGAACACCTCGCTCACCACGTCAGCGGCGTCGGTCGGCTGCTCCACCCGGCGCAGGGTGTAGCCGAGCACGGCGGCGAAGTTGCCGTCGTACAGCGCCCGGAACTGCTGCTCCGGGTCGTTCTCGTCCGCGGCGGAACCGAGGGTCATGTCCTTCCATGTCCGCCTCGGCATCGAACGTCACATCGTCGTTCAGAGGATCGCGCCCGGAGCGTACGACGCCGCGGCCGGATGCCGCTCGACGACGGCGGCCACCTGCCGGCAGACCGCCTGGGTCTGCGCAACGGCGGCGCCGGTGAAGGTGATCGGATCGGCCACCAGCGTCGCCAGCTGCTCCGCGGTCAGGCCGAGGCGCTGGTCGCCGGCGAGCTTCGCGAAGACGTCATTGTCGGCCTGGCCCCTGCGCATCGCCAGCGCGGTGCCGACGGCGGCCTCCTTGATCGCCTCGTGCGCGGTCTCGCGGCCGACGCCGTTGCGCACCGCGGCCATCAGCACCTTCGTGGTCGCGAGGAACGGCAGGTAGCGGTCGAGCTCGCGCTGGATCACGGCCGGGAACGCCCCGAACTCGTCGAGCACGGTGAGGAACGTCTGGAACAGGCCGTCCACGGCGAAGAACGCGTCCGGCAGCGCCACCCGGCGTACGACGGAGCACGACACGTCGCCCTCGTTCCACTGGTCTCCGGCGAGCTCCCCGACCATCGAGAGATAGCCGCGGGTGATGACGGCCAGCCCGTTGACCCGCTCGCAGGAACGGGTGTTCATCTTGTGCGGCATCGCGGACGAGCCGACCTGGCCCTCCTGGAAGCCCTCGGTGACCAGCTCGTTGCCGGCCATCAGCCGGATCGTCGTCGCGAGGTTCGACGGCGCGGCGGTCAGCTGGACCAGGGCCGAGAGGACGTCGAAGTCGAGGCTGCGCGGGTAGACCTGGCCGACGCTGGTCAGCACCCGCTCGAAGCCGAGGTGGGCGGCGACCCGCTGCTCGAGGTCGGCCAGCTTGTCCATGCCCTCGGTGCCGCCGCCGAGCAGGTCGAGCATGTCCTGCGACGTGCCCATCGGCCCCTTGACGCCGCGCAGCGGGTAGCGGGCGAGGAGATCCTCGACCCGGTCGAGCGCGATCAGCAGCTCGTCGGCGATCGATGCGAACCGCTTGCCGAGGGTGGTCGCCTGAGCCGCGACGTTGTGGGAGCGCCCCGCCATCACCGTGGTCTCGTGCTCGGCCGCGAGCCGGGCAAGCCGGGCCAGGGTGGCGACGGTGCGGTCGCGGAGCAGCTCGAGCGACTGCTTCACCTGCAGCTGCTCGACGTTCTCGGTGAGGTCGCGCGACGTCATGCCCTTGTGGATGTGCTCGTGGCCGGCGAGTGCGGAGAACTCCTCGATCCGCGCCTTCACGTCGTGGCGGGTGACGCGCTCGCGCGCGGCGATCGAGGCCAGGTCGACCTTCTCGACGACGTCCTCGTAGGCCTCGACCACGCCGTCGGGGACGTCGATGCCGAGGTCGCGCTGCGCCTTGAGCACGGCGATCCACAACTGCCGCTCCAGCACGATCTTGTGCTCGGGCGACCAGATCTCAGCGAGGTCGGCGCCGGCGTAGCGGGTGGCGAGAACGTTGGGCACGGTCACGTGCCTCATTCTCCCATGAGGTTGATTCCGGCCCCGTAGTCGCTCGAATCGGGTGTCGTGGTCGCTCGAATCGGGTCTCGTGGCTGACGAGCGGGCACCACCACTCCGGACTCAACCCACCACGAGGCCGGATTCAACGAGCGGAGGCCAGCGGCCGCACCAGCACCAGCTCGCCGTCCTCATTGGTGCCCCGCACCTCGGTGAAGCCGGCCTTGGCCGCGACCGCCAGGCTCGGGGCGTTGTCGGGCGCGATGCTGGCCCGGACCCTCACCCCCGCACTGTCGCAGTGGGAGAGCGCGGCGAGCAGGGCCCGGGTCGCGATGCCGCGGCCGCGCACCTCCTCGACCAGCCCGTAGCCGACCTCGACCTCGGCGACACCGTCGTCCGCCGGCGCGGGCGGCCCGAAGAACCCGATCGAGCCGGCGACCAGGCCGTCCACGATGATCGACCGCGGCCCCCATGGGTTGCCCTCGCGCCAGAGGCTCGCGGCGTCCACGTCGTCCTTGCGGGGGAACGACGGGTGCCATCCCTCCAGCCGGGCGCCGGACCGCAGCGCGCGCACGGTGGCGGCGTCCCAGAGCGGCATCGACATGTCAGGAGTCCTTGAGCGACGCGCCCTCGACCACACCCAGCGGCTCGGCCGCGATGTCGGAGCGACGCTGCAGGCCGGCGAAGGAGATCAGGTCGGCCGCGGCGTACGCGCGGGAGCGCGCGTCGGCGACGTCGTAGCCGACCGCACGGACGGCGAGCACCCGCCCGCCCGCGGTGACCAGGTGCCGGTGGCCCGGGTCGCCGGGCTCGGGTGCGTCGACGATCGCGGTGCCCGCATGGATCACGTCGACGTCGTTGACGCCGTTGGCCGCACCGACGCCGGTGATGACGTCGCCCTTCGAGGACGACTCGGGATAGCCGGCCGACGCGAGCACCACGGTGACCGCGGCGGCATCGCGGAAGGTCGGCGGAGGCACGTCGGCCAGCCGGCCCTCGGCCGCCGCGTGCAGCAGCGCGCCCAACGGCGACTCCAGCACTGCCAGCACCGGCTGGATGTCGGGATCGCCGAAGCGGCAGTTGAACTCGATCACCCGCGGCCCTCCCGCGGTCAGGGCGAGCCCGACGTACAGGCAGCCGACGAACGGCGAGCCGCGCCGGGCCATCTCGTCGAGGGTCGGCCGCACCACCGTGTCGAGGACGACCTGCGCAAGGTCGGGCTGCGCCCAGGCGAGGGGCGTGTAGGAACCCATCCCGCCGGTGTTGGGCCCACGGCCGCCGTCGAAGATCCGCTTGAAGTCCTGGGCCGGCTGGAGGGCGTACGCCGTACGCCCGTCGCAGACGGCGAACACCGACACCTCGGGACCGTCGAGGAACTCCTCGACGACCACGCGACCGCAGGTCGCCGCGTGCGCGAGCGCCTGGTCGCGGTCGAGGGTGACCACGACGCCCTTCCCCGCGGCGAGCGCGTCGTCCTTCACGACGAAAGGAGCGCCGTACTCGTCGAGCGCCGCCGCGACCTCCTCGCCGGTGGTGCAGGTGCTGGAGCGAGCGGTCGGAACGCCGGCCGCGGCCATGACCTCCTTGGAGAACGCCTTGGACCCCTCGAGCTGCGCTGCCGCACCGGACGGTCCGAAGCAGGCGATCCCGGCAGCGGTGACCGCGTCGGCGACACCGGCGACGAGCGGCGCCTCCGGTCCGACGACCACCAGGTCGGCGCCGATCCGGCGCGCCAGCGCGGCGACCTCAGGACCCGTCCATCGGGTCGACGTCGTGCAGCGTCGCGAAGGCACCGAGCCCGGGGTTGCCGGGCGCCGCGTGCACCTCGGTCACCCCCGGATCACGGGACAGGGCGAGGCCGATGGCGTGCTCGCGCCCACCGGTGCCGATCACGAGGGTCTTCACGGGCCACGATCCTAGGGGCGGGACGGCCCGCGGTGATGGGAGGCACGGGCCCTGGGGCAGACTGGCCTCGTCCATCAATCTCCCGGGGGTTCTTGTCCGTGGTGTTCCCACAGCCCGGCGACCAGCTCGGTCGCTATCGCATCGACCGAGTCATCGGCCAGGACGGGCTGGGAGTGGTCTACGCCGCGACCGACGCGCGACTCCAACGCACGGTCGCGCTGACGGTCGTCCGGTCCGAGCTCGCCGCCAGGCCAGGTTTCATCGAACAGCTTCCGCGAGGCGGCCACCCGGTTGTCCCGCCTGTCGTCGCCGTACGTCGCCCAGGTCCACGACCACGAGACCGAGGGCGACCTTCACTACCTGGTGAGCCAGTACGTCCCCGACGGCGACCTGGCGACCTGGTTGCAGCAGCACGGGCCGCTCCCCCAGCACGCGGCGCTGGCGCTGGCTGAGCAGGCGGCCGCCGGGCTGGCGGACGCCCACCGACAGGGGCTGGTCCACGGCGACGTCGGGCCTCGTCACGTGTTGGTGCGCGAAGCGGGCTCCGTCCGTGCGCACGCCTGGCTCACCGGCTTCCCCCTGACCGGGCCGAACCCTTCGGCGAGCATCGACGGCGACCTCCAGGGGGTCGGTCGCCTGCTGGTCGCCGCCTTGACCGGCGCCGACCCCGGCCCGGCTTCGCCACCCCCTCCCCCCGGACAGTTCGGGCCGCTCGTCGACAGCCTGCTCGGAAGGCTGCTCGGCTCCGACCCGGCCGCCCGCCCCCCGCACGCGGACGCACTCCGCGCCGAGCTCGGCGACCTCGCCGGACGCTGGGCTCCCCCAGCCGCACCGCCGCCGCTGCCGCACTCGGCCGCACCCACGGCGCCACGGCCGGCCGCGCCGCCGACCTCGGTGCGACCCGCAGTCGTGTCCGCCCCGGCCGGTCCGTTCGATCCATCCGCACCGGGTCGCCGCCGCGGCACGGTGCTCGCGCTGGTCGCGGGCGCCGTCGTGCTCGTGGTCGTGGCCGGCGGCGTCGTCTGGTCGCTTCTGACGGGCGGCGACGACGACGGCCGGAAGGACGATCCGTCGGCGGCAGCACCCGCGGTCACCGGTGATCTCGACGGCGACGGCCGTGGTGACGTGCTCCTCGACCACATCGACCCCGAGACGTCCGGCAAGGTCGGGGAGACCGTGTTCCTCCCGACCGGCGACGACGGGCTCGGCGAGCCGGTCGTCGAGCCCTACCCGGACGCCGTCGACATCGACAGCTTCCCGCGGCTGCAGCTCGCCGACGTCGACGGCGACGGACACCTGGACAAGGTGTTCGCTTCCGCCGTGGACATCGCGCTCGTGATCGACGTCGTCCCCGCCGACGGTGAGCCGTGGCACCAGGAGATCCGCTCCGAGGGCACCGCGTGGGGACCGAGCGACTCCGCCGCTGCGCTCTTCGCCGACATGGATCGGGACGGTCGCGCGGACCTGATCGTCGCCAACGAGTACGTCCACAACGACGGCGTCCGCCTCTTCGTCGGCCTGTCGGGCGAGGGCGAGTTCGCCGACCCGGAGCAGTGGTACGAGTCCGGCGACGACGCCGACCTCGTCCAGTTCGACGTGGCCGACTTCGACGGTGACGGCGAGGACGACGTCCTGGCCACCCTCGAGGGCGACGGTCCCGGGGACGGCCGACGGCCGTGGGACATCGAGCTGCAGCTGATCACCTCCGACGGGAGTGCGCTGGTGGACGCGGGCGAGGCTCGGTCGCTCGAGCCCGACAGCTACAAGCAAGGTGTCCGCCTGTACGGCGACCTCGACGGCGACGGCGCCGACGAGCCGCTGCTCGTCGGGCCCGAGGGCTTCGCGACGACGGAGTTCGCCGAGGGGTCCTCCCCCGAGGTCGCGGTGATCTGGCAGGCGGGTCCCGACAACCGCGCGTGGCAGAACCGGTTCGCCCGCTACAGCTCCTCCGCGACGGCCGACTGGGTGATGTCGGACGTGGACGGGGACGGGGACGACGACCTGGTGTTCCTGAAGTACCACGGCGACCCCGACAAGCCCGTGACGGTCCGGATGGCTGAGGACGGCGAGTTCGCCCCGCCGGTGCCGTGGGGTTCCTTCGAGCTGCACGCCCAGCTGCAGCGACAGCTTCAGCCCGATCACACCGGCGTACTGAGCGAGGAACGATGCAGATCCCGGAGCCGGGCACCACCCTCGGCCACTACCGCATCGAGCGGCTGATCGGACAGGGCGGCATGGGCGTCGTCTACGCGGCGACCGATCTCCGCCTCGGTCGGGAGGTGGCGCTGAAGGTCATCACCGGTCCGCTCGCCTCGACCGACGAGTTCCGGCGTCGCTTCCATCACGAGGCGCTCGCCATGTCTCGGGTCCAGTCGCCGTGGATCGTCCAGATCCACGACCACGACGAGGTCGACGGCTTTCCCTACATCGTCACCCAGTTCATCGCCGGCACGGACCTGGGCTCCCTGGTGAGGAGCAGGAGCGGCTGACGGCGCGGCGCGCGCTCCGCCTGTGCGCCCAGCTCGCCCGCGGCCTCGACGACGCCCACCGGGCGGGCGTCCTCCACCGCGACGTCAAGCCGGGCAACGTCCTCGTCTCCGAGCCCGGTGCTCCGCACGAGCACGCCTACCTCTGCGACTTCGGGATCGCGATCTCCGATGCGGCGAGCCACCACACCGCCACCGGCATGGTGGCGGGCACCTGGGCCTACCTGGCGCCGGAGCGCACCCTCGGATCGGCGGCCGTGCCGGCGAGCGATCTCTATGCCGTCGGCTGTGTGCTGTGGACCTGCCTGACGGGCCGGCCGCCGTACACCGGCACGGAGGTCGAGATGGCGATCGCCCACGCGAGCGCGCCGGTCCCGCAGCTCCCCGGCACCGACGACTTCGTCCGTTCTCTCAATGCGCTCCTCACCCGGGTGCTCGCGAAGGAGCCGGGCCAGCGGCAGGACGACGGGGCGGCGCTGGCTGCCGAGCTGGAGGGGTTGGCGGTCGTCGCGCCGGACTCCTTGGTCCGGCTGCCGGTGGCCGGAGCGCCGGAGACCGTCATCCGTGCGAGCACACCCGGCACGGCGGCCGTCCCCCCTCGGCCGCCGTCTGCCCCACCCGCAGAGCCCACCGTGTCCGCGGCTCGGGCATCGAGGCCGTCCGCACGGAGGACCTGGCCGCTCGTGGCCGCAGGCCTCGTCGCGGTGGCCCTGCTCGGTGGCATCGCGACCTGGGCGGGGCTTGCGGCGCGGGATGACGACGCGCCGCACGAGGGGCCCACCGCTGACCCACCCGACCTGGTGAGCGGCGACATCGACGGCGACGGCCGCGGTGACGTCGTGGCCCAGGTGCGCGCCAACACCTTCGAGTCCACGACGACGAGCTCGGGCAGCCTGTTGTCGCTGCTGTCGACCGGGACCACGCTGGGGCCTCCGGCCGAGGCCGGCAACGAGACCGGTGCTCCCCTCCTGGGCGACGTGGACGGCGACGGTCGGATGGATCAGGTCTGGTTCACCAGTCCGACCGAGGCGGCCTACCTGGTCCGGGTGATCACCGGAACGGGTGATATCTGGCAGCACTCGCAAGAGCTGACCGCCACGTCGAGGTGGGGAGACCAGTTGCCCTTCCTCGCCGACGTGGACGGCGACGGCCGCGACGACCTCCTGTTCACCGACGACGCCGGTGACGACTTCGACACCTCCTTCACCGTCCACGCGGCCATCGCCGGCGACCGGACTTTCGCGGAGCCCGAGGAGGTGCTCGACCTCGGGCGGACCGATCATCCGATCACCGGCGTCGGGGACTTCGACGGCGACGGCGACGACGACCTCTTCCGGGCGACCAACAGCCACCGGGGCAACAACATCACCGGCGTCGAGGTCCAGCCGTTCCGCAACGACGAGGGCGCCTACACCGCCCTGGAGCCGTCCCGGCCGCACACCGACACCTGGGGCGTCGGATGGTTCGTCGCGGGCGACCCCGACGGTGACGGCGTCGACGAGGTCGTCGTCACCAATGGTCGCAACGGAGCCGTCGGAGTGATCGAGTACGACGACGACGGCTTCGGCGACGTGACCGAGTGGCTGGCGGGGCTGGTTCCTGAGGCTGAATGGGAGGCAGGGGTCTTCGACAACGGGGCGCCGTACTTCCGGCAGGCACTGTCGGACGTCGACGGCGACGGGGACGACGACCTGGTGTCTACCGCGCTCCGCGAGGAAGCGGTGGCGGTCGGGATCGCGCTGTCGGACGGGAAGCGGTTCGCCCAGTACGAGAGGTGGGGCAGCATCCCCTGTCCGAGCGAAGGGTGTGGCGCGGTCAGCCTCGTGGCCAACGTCCAGCCGTCGATCCTCTAGCGGACCTGCTCCACTAGAACAGCTAGGCGCCGTCGAAGCCGTTCAGGAGCAGGAAGAAGAGCGCGACACCGACGAGGGCCGCACCCACGCCGATCAGGGCACCGAGCCCGACCCGCTTGCCGGCGGACGCCCCGTCACCGTCCAGCGCCGGGGTCGCCATGCCCACCAGCGCGCCGATGACCGCCATGGCGCCGAGCTGGACGGGGAGGATCCAGTTCTCCGAGCCCTCGCCGTCGAAGAAGACGGCGGAAACGGGCAGGCTGACGATGCCGGCGACGAGCAGGACGGGGTAGGCGAGGAGACGTGGCACGAGGTGAGCGTAGGGGCAGGCGAACGCCCCGGTGACGCGAACGCGTCACCGGGGCGCCTGCTGGTCGCGCCCGGGCTCAGCCCTGGACCTGGATCGTCTTCGTACCGATCGAGCTCGTGGCCCACTTGCCGGCCCAGATCTCGGTCTTCAACACATGCTGACCCGCACTCATCTTGCCGATGGTGAACCACCTGACCCCGTCACCGTCCATCACACCGGAGGCGAACGTGATCCCGTCGACCCTGACGCGGATCAGCATCCCGGTGGTCGAGCCCGTCGAGGCAACCGTGAGCCTCAGCCGGACGTTCGAGTTGATGGTCGGGGACGCCGGGAAGGTGTCCACCGTGCTCACGGTCGGCGCGCGCTTGACGTTGACCTTCACGATGCCCGAGTCGGTGCCGCCGCGGCCGTCGCTGACGGTGTAGTCGAACGACACCAGGCCGACGACCTTGCGCCCGAAGGTGTGCTCGAGCACGCCGTCGGCGTCGGACTGACCTTCGATCGTGTAGGTCAGCGGGTCGCCATCGGCGTCGGAGGCGGGCAGCGGGTAGCTGATGCTGCCGCCGGCGACCGAGGTGATCAAGGCGTCCGCGGCGACCGGCGCCCGGTTCTTGGCCGTGAAGGTGTAGGTCGTCAGGCCGACCGTGATCGACTCGATCACACCATCACCCTTGACCCCCGAACCCAGCGACCAACCGGCCGCGAGGACCGTGGCCTCCGGTGCGAGTGCGTCCCGCCACTCGGCGAGCGAACCGTTCCAATCCGACCCGTAGCCTCCACCCTCGGTGGGCGCCAGTGCCTTGAACGCCGCGGTCGACCCGTTCGAGAGCCACCAGTTGGTGATGCCGAACGGCTCCTTGTAGAGGTTGTTGCCGTTCGGGTAGCTGGGCTCGCCGACCAAGATGCCGTCGGGCGAGCCGTTGCCGTCGATGTCGACGACCAGCTGCATGCCCGGCTTCAACGTGTTGCTGCTGCCGCGGGCGCGCCACTTCATGCTGGGCTCGCCGACCTCGTCGATCGGCTCGCCGACCGCGAAGTAGCCGGCCGCCTTGTCAGTGGGTAGGTGTTGCCCTCGGTCCACACGCGGACGCCGGACGTCACCCGGAAGTCGTTGTGCCCGGTGGCCCGGGTCTCGCTCTGGTCGACGTCGCCCGGGTGGAGGACCTCGGTGGTCTCCGCCTGGTCGTTGCTGAACAGGTAGTCGATGTCACCCACGGAGATGCCGTAGATGACGCCGTCACCGTGGATCCCGGAGCCCAGCGACCAGCCGGACTGGACGACCTCGGCGCTGGGGTAGGCCGCGCGCCACTGGTCCAGGGTGCCGTTGTAGGTGCCGCCGCCGCCACCACCCTCGGTCGGAGGCGTGTTGGGAGCGTCGAACACCGACTGGTCCTGGATGCTGCTGACCCACCAGTTGCCGCCGTAGACCGGCTCGCCGACCAGGATGCCGTCGACGTCACCGTCGCCGTCGAAGTCGGTGGTGAGCTGAAGGCCGGGCTCGGGCGACGTGCCGGACCAGTCCAACGTCGGCTCGCCGACATCGGCCAGCAACTGGTGGACGTCGAAGTAGCCGGCGGCCTTGTCGGTGTTCCACGTGTCGTTCGGGTCCGGAGTCCTCGGATCCGACCCGACGTCGGTGTTGCCCTCGGTCCAGACATGCACGCCGTCGGAAAGGAAGTCGTTGTGCCCGGCCGCCCGGGTCGCGTCGGTGTTCACATCCACCGGCGTCAGCACGACGTCCTCGGTGACCGGGTCGCCCTTGAAGGTGTAGGTCGTCAGGCCGACCGTGATCGAGTCGATCACACCATCACCCTTGACCCCCGAACCCAGCGACCAGCCGGCCGCGAGGACCGTGGCCTCCGGTGCGAGTGCGTCCCGCCACTCGGCGAGCGAACCGTTCCAATCCGACCCGTAGCCTCCACCCTCGGTGGGCGCCAGTGCCTTGAACGCCGCGGTCGACCCGTTCGAGAGCCACCAGTTGGTGATGCCGAACGGCTCCTTGTAGAGGTTGTTGCCGTTCGGGTAGCTGGGCTCGCCGACCAAGATGCCGTCGGGCGAGCCGTTGCCGTCGATGTCGACGACCAGCTGCATGCCCGGCTTCAACGTGTTGCTGCTGCCGCGGGCGCGCCACTTCATGCTGGGCTCGCCGACCTCGTCGATCGGCTCGCCGACCGCGAAGTAGCCGGCCGCCTTGTCGGTGTTCCACGTGTCGTCCGGGTTCGGCGTCGTCGGGTTCGGCCCGACGTTCGTGTTGCCCTCGGTCCAGACGCGGACGCCGGACGTCACCCGGAAGTCGTTGTGCCCGGTGGCCCGGGTCTCGCTCTGGTCGACGTCGCCCGGGTGGAGGACCTCGGTGGTCTCCGCCTGGTCGTTGCTGAACAGGTAGTCGATGTCACCCACGGAGATGCCGTAGATGACGCCGTCACCGTGGATCCCGGAGCCCAGCGACCAGCCGGACTGGACGACCTCGGCGCTGGGGTAGGCCGTGCGCCACTGGTCCAGGGTGCCGTTGTAGGCGCCGCCGCCACCACCCTCGGTCGGAGGCGTGTTGGGAGCGTCGAACACCGACTGGTCCTGGATGCTGCTGACCCACCAGTTGCCGCCGTAGACCGGCTCGCCGACCAGGATGCCGTCGACGTCACCGTCGCCGTCGAAGTCGGTGGTGAGCTGAAGGCCGGGCTCGGGCGACGTGCCGGACCAGTCCAACGTCGGCTCGCCGACATCGGCCAGCAACTGGTGGACGTCGAAGTAGCCGGCGGCCTTGTCGGTGTTCCACGTGTCGTTCGGGTCCGGAGTCCTCGGATCCGACCCGACGTCGGTGTTGCCCTCGGTCCAGACACGCACGCCGTCGGAAAGGAAGTCGTTGTGCCCGGCCGCCCGGGTCGCGTCGGTGTTCACATCCACCGGCGTCACCACCACCTCCCCGGCCGCGTGCGCTGCGGGCGCGGCGACGAACGCCAGCCCTGCCGTGGCGACGGCACCGGCCGCGAGGCCGGCACCAAGACGTCCGAGACGTCGTTTTGAGCATGGCAAAGTCATGTTGAAGCCCTTCGAGATCGATATCCCCCGTGCTCCACCCTCCGTGGAGCAGCAGCCCGCTAGGAGCCGTCTAGACAGCATCACGAATGCGCGGCCCTGTCAGGGCTTCGCCTACATCCCGGCGAGATGCACACCGGATGTGACAACGCTCAGCGCAGGGGGTGCAGGACGACGGCCTGTTCGCGCTCGGGGCCCACGCCGATGACCGACATCCGTGCGCCGGAGATGTCCTCGAGCGCCTGCACGTACGCCTGCGCGTTCGCCGGCAGGTCAGCGAGCGTGCGGGCGCCGCTGATGTCGTCGGACCAGCCCGGGAAGTACTCGTAGACCGGCACCGCGTGGTGGAACGCGCTCTGGCTGGCTGGCATCTCGTCGTAGCGCTCACCGTCGACGTCGTAGGCGACGCAGACCGGGATCTGCTCCAGTCCGGTGAGCACATCGAGCTTGGTGAGCACGAAGTCGGTGACGCCGTTGACACGGGCGGCATAGCGGGCGATCACTGCGTCATACCAACCGCAGCGCCGCGGACGGCCGGTCGTGGTGCCGAACTCGGCACCGGTGTTGCGCAGGAAGTCGCCGGACTCGTCATGCAGCTCGGTCGGGAACGGACCCTCGCCGACGCGGGTCGTGTACGCCTTGACGATCGCGATCACCTGGTCGATCCGGGTCGGCGGGATGCCCGATCCGGTGCAGGCGCCGCCTGCCGTGGCGCTGCTCGAGGTCACGAACGGGTAGGTGCCGTGGTCGACGTCGAGCAGCGTCGCCTGGCCCGCCTCGAGCAGGACGGTCTCGCCACGGTCGAGCGCCTGGCCGAGGAGCAGGGTGCTGTCGCAGACGTACGGCGCCAGCCGGTCGGCGTGCGCGAGCAGCTCCTCGACGGTCTGGTCGACCGTCGGCGCGCGCCGGTTGTAGATCTTGGTGAGGATCTGGCCCTTGAGCTCGAGCGCGCCCTCGACCTTCTGGGCCAGGATCTTCTCGTCGAAGAGGTCCTGGACGCGGATGCCGATCCGGTTCATCTTGTCCGCGTAGGTCGGGCCGATGCCGCGGCCGGTGGTGCCGATCTTGCGGCTGCCGAGGAACCGCTCGGCCACCTTGTCGAGGGTGCGGTTGTAGTCGGCGATCACGTGCGCGTTGGAGCTGACCTTGAGCCTGCTGGTGTCGATGCCGCGGGCCTCGAGGCCGTCGATCTCCTTGAACAGGACCTCGAGGTCGACCACCACGCCGTTGCCGATGACGGGAGTGCAGCCGGCGGTGAGGATGCCGCTGGGCAGCAGGTGCAGGGCATATTTCTCGAGCTCACCGGATTTCTGGCGGATCACGACGGTGTGGCCGGCGTTGTTGCCGCCGTTGAACTTCACCACGTAGTCCACCCGGCTGCCCAGGTGGTCGGTCGCCTTGCCCTTGCCCTCGTCGCCCCACTGGGCGCCGACGATCACGATCGCTGGCATCGGTGTGCTCCTTCGCGGAAATGCCTCCCCAAAATGCAAGATGGCCCCGGTGCAAGACCGGGGCTCTTGCGACGCAACGTTACCAAACGCGTCGCGCCTTGGTTTCGAGGCTCGCTGCGCTCGCACCTCAACCAGCGGGGCCCCGTAGGGTGGGCCGATGCCCTCCTCCGAGCCGCTCCTGGTGATCACGAACAGTGACGCCGGGACGGCAGACGACACCGCCCTGACGTCGGCCCTCGGGGTACTGCGCGGGTCCACTTCGGTCGAGGTGTGCACCACCTCGGCGCCGGGTGAGCTCGACGGAGCGCTGCACCGCGCCGGCTCGCGACGGGTGGTGGTGGCCGGCGGCGACGGCAGCCTGCATGCGGTGGTGTCCGCCCTGCACCGCCGGCGAGAGCTCGGCGTCGACCGGGTGCTCGGCCTGTTGCCCCTCGGCACCGGCAACGACTTCGCGAGGACGCTCGGCATCCCGCTCGACCCGATCGAGGCCGCGCGGGCCCTCCTCGAGGGCGTCGTCCGCCCGATGGACCTGCTGGTCGACGAGGTCGGGCAGGTCGTGGTCAACCAGGTGCACCTCGGCGCCGGCGCGGAAGCCGGACGGAAGGGAGCGCCGTGGAAGGAGCGGCTCGGTGCGATCGGCGTGGGGCCGGTCAACCTCGGCCGGCTCGGCTACCCGATCGGCGCGGTCCTGTCCGCCGTCGACCCGCCAGCTCTGCGGCTCCGCGTCGAGGCCGATGGCGAGGTCGTCAGCGACGTCGACCACCCCGTGCTCATGGTCGCGCTCGGCAACGGCGCCACCGTCGGCGGCGGCCTCGAGCTGACGCCCGAGGCGGACCCGGGCGACGGCCGGATCGACGTGATGATCGCCCGGCCCAAGGGCGCCTTGTCCCGCCTCGCCTACGTCGCGCGGCTGGGGATCGGGACGCACGCCACGCACCGCGACGTGGTTGCCCTGCGCGCCTCCACGGTGACGGTGAGCGGCACCGAGTTCTGGTGCAGTGCCGACGGGGAGCTCTACGGCCCCGAGCGGCACCGGAGCTGGCGGCTCGAGCCGGCGGCGTACTCGATGATCGTGCCGGCGGCCTGACCCAATAGCCTCTTCGGGTGGCACGAGGAGCACGTGGAGACGCAGACCCGATCGATTGGGTGACCCGGACGGCCGACCTGGCGCTCCGGCACGCAGAGACCGTCAACGGCGGCACGCTCCCCGACCTCGTCACCTGCGCGTCCGGGATCAGCCCGTCCGGCCCCATCCACCTCGGCAACCTGCGTGAGTTCCTGACCGTGCACTTCGTGGCGGAGGAGATCCGTCGCCGCGGGATCGGCGTGCGCCACCTCCACAGCTGGGACGACTACGACCGGTTCCGGAAGGTGCCGGTCGGTGTGGACGGGGCGTGGCGCGAGCACATCGGCCGGCCGCTCTCGGCGGTGCCGGATCCGACCCGAGAGTTCCCGAGCTGGGCCGAGCGCTTCAAGGCGCCGTTGCGCGCTGCCCTGGCCGAGATGGGTTGCGAGATGGTCGAGGTCGACCAGACCGAGATGTACCGCTCGGGCGCCTACCGCGACCAGGTCCTCACCGCGATCCGGAAGCGCGACGAGATCGAAGCCGTGATGTCGCGCTACCGGACCAAGAAGGCCGACGGCGCGGAGACCGCCGCCGATGCCGACGAGGACGAGGGCCACGGTGCGACCGAGGACCTGGCCCGCTTCCCCTACAAGCCCTACTGCAGGGGGTGCGGACGCGACACGGTCACGCTGACGTCGTACGACGACGCGACGACCGACCTCGCCTACACCTGCGACGTGTGCGGCGACTCCTACGTCACCAACGTCGCGACCCAGGACGAGGGCAAGCTGGTCTGGAAGGTCGACTGGCCGATGCGGTGGACCTACGAGAGCGTGGACTTCGAGCCGGGCGGGGTGGACCACGCCAGCCCGGGTTCGTCGTACACGGTCGGCAAGGAGCTGGTCGGTCCGGTGTTCGGCGGCACGGCTCCCTCGTTCGTCGGCTACTCCTTCGTCGGTGTGGCCGGGATGCCGAAGATGTCCTCGTCCAAGGGCGGCGTCCCTACCGCGGCCGAGGCGCTGCGGATCCTCGAAGCCCCCATCCTGCGGTGGCTCTACGTCCGGCGGCAGCCGAAGCAGTCGTTCAACGTCGACTTCGGCCAGGAGGTGCTGCGACTCTACGACGAGTGGGACGCGCTCGGCCGCAAGGCGGCCGATCCGGCGAAGCGGGACGCCGCTGTGCTCGCGTGGGAGCGAGCATCGGAGACGGCGGCCGCGGGGAAGCTGCCGGTGCCGAGGGTCGTCGTACCCTTCCGGATGCTGTCGTCGGTCGCCGACGTCACCGCCGGCTCGCTCGACCTGATCTCGCAGACCGTCGGGAAGGTCGGCTTCGCGCACGACTCGGTGGCGGATCTCGAGCCGCGGCTGTCGAAGGCCGCGACCTGGATGACCGACTACGTCGACGCCGAGGACCGCACCTCCGTGCGGGACGAGGCCGACGCCGACCGGCTGCGGGGACTCGACGAGGACGAGGAGCTCTGGCTCCGCCAGCTGCTCGACCGCCTCCCCGACTCGTTCGACGACGCCGGACGAGCTCACCTCGCTGATCTACGGCGTGCCGAAGCTGTGCCGCGGCATGACCCTCGACGACCCGCCGACCGACGAGGTCAAGGCCGACCAGAAGGCGTTCTTCAAGCTCCTCTACGAGCTCCTCGTCGCCGCCGAGCGGGGCCCCCGCCTCCCCACGCTCTTCACCGCCCTCGGGCCGGATCGGGTGCGGTCGCTGCTGACGCCCCCGGGCTGAGAATCGGGGCAGGGTCGGGCGGTTCGGCGGCCGGCCGCCGATGTAACACGCTGTTCGCCGATCTGGGAGACCGTTCACGTCCCTGGGAACCCCTTGCATCGGGGCCACAGAGACGTGGACGTCCTGTGAGTTCGGCGAACAACGTGTTACAGCACGCGTCGGCCGCCGCGGGTCGTCACGACCGGATCGTACTAACCCAACAGCTCGTCGTAGGCCGTCCGGCTGGAGTCGCGCAGGAACGTGGAGCAGCGCTCCCACTCCTGGGTCTCACCGATGGCGCGGGCGGACTTCGCGAGGAGGGCCAGGCAGGTCAGGAAGCCGCGGTTGGGCTCGTGCTCCCACGGCACCGCGCCGTGACCCTTCCAGCCGTTGCGGCGCAGCAGGTCGAGGGAACGGTGGTAGCCGACGCGGGCGTAGGCGTAGACGGTCACGTCGTCGGCGTCCTGCTCGACTGCCGACCGGGCGAGCGCGGCCCAGGCGACGGGCGACGCCGGGAAGCGACGTACGACGGACGCCGGTGACTCCCCCGCGGCAACCGCACCGGTCGCGGGGTCCTCGGGCAGCTCGGTCGGAGGCGGTCCGGCCATCAGGTCCTGGTGACTCATGGGCCCAGCCTGTCAGACGCCAGGTCATGACGAATCGCAGGGAATCGGTGTCCGTGCGAAGTGGTTCACTCGTGTCGTGACCACCACCGATCGCGACGCCGCCCCGTCGACCCAGAAGGACCCGTGGCCGGCACTCTGGGCCCTGGTCCTCGGGTTCTTCATGATCATGGTCGACACCACGATCGTGACCGTCGCGACGCCGGCGATCATCGAAGACCTCCACGCCGAGGTCAACTCGGTGGTCTGGGTGACCAGCGCCTACCTGCTCGCCTACGCCGTGCCGGTGCTGATCACCGGGCGGCTCGGTGACCGGTTCGGCCCGAAGAACCTCTACCTGGTCGGTCTCACCATCTTCACGCTGGCCAGCCTCGCGTGCGGCCTGACATCGACCGTCGAGGGACTGATCATCGCGCGGGTCGTCCAGGGGTTCGGGGCCGCATGCATCACCCCGCAGACGATGGCGATCATCACCCGCATCTTCCCGGCCGAGCGGCGCGGCCAGGCGACCGCCCTCTGGGGCGCCACCGCGGGTGTCGCGATCCTGGTCGGCCCGCTGCTCGGCGGCATCCTGGTGGACACCCTCAGCTGGGAGTGGATCTTCTTCGTCAACATCCCCATCGGCATCATCGGCTTCTTCATGGCCGTGCGGCTGGTGCCGTCGCTCGAGACCCACCAGCACTCGTTCGACTGGCTGGGCGTGGTGCTCAGCGGGGTCGGCATGTTCCTGCTCGTCTTCGGCATCCAGGAGGGCCACCAGTACGACTGGGGCAAGGTCACCGGGTTCATCACGGTGCCCGAGCTGATCGGCACCGGCGCGGTGGTGCTGGTGCTGTTCGTGGTCTGGCAGGGCCTCAACCGCAAGGAGCCCCTGGTGCCGCTCCGGCTGTTCCGCGACCGCAACTTCTCGCTGGCCAACGTCGGCATCACCGTCATCAGCTTCACGTTCACCGCGCTCGGGTTCCCGCTGATGCTCTACGCCCAGCTGGTGCGCGGGCTCAGCCCGACCGAGGCTGCGCTGCTGATGGTCCCGATGGCGCTGATGTCGATCGTGCTCGCGCCGTTCGTCGGCAAGCTCACCGACCGGGTCCACCCGCGCTACATCAACAGCGTCGGGTTCGCGACGGTGGGCATCAGCCTGCTGTGGCTGGTGCAGGTGATGACCCCCGACTCACACGCCTGGGAGATCATGATCCCGATGGGCGTGATGGGTGCCGGCAGCGCGGCCATCTGGGCGCCGCTCACCGCGACCGCGACCCGCAACCTGCCGATGGCGCTGGCTGGAGCCGGGTCGGGCGTCTACAACGCCACCCGCCAGATCGGCGCGGTCATCGGATCGGCGGCCATCGCGGTGCTGATGGACAGCCGGCTCGCGGCCAACGGCCTCACCTTCGATCCGTCGCAGGCCCCTGAGGGCGCCGCTACCGGACTGCCGCCGCAGGCCTTCGACCCGTTCAGCACGGCGATGGGCCAGTCGATCCTGATCGCCCCTGCCGCGATCCTGCTCGGGCTCGCGGCGGTGCTGTTCTTCGAGCGCCCGAAGCACGCCGGGTTCGGCGCCGCCGCTCCGGTGGTGGCCGCCCCGGCGGAGTGACGGGGCGCGCGGTTCAGCCGACCGACGTACCGGACGACCGCAGGTTCTCGCAGGCCTCGACGACGCGGGCGGCCATGCCGGCCTCCGCCGCCTTGCCCCACGCGCGGGGGTCGTAGGCCTTCTTGTTGCCGACCTCGCCGTCGACCTTCAGCACGCCGTCGTAGTTCTGGAACATGTGCGCGACCACGGGGCGGGTGAAGGCGTACTGCGTGTCGGTGTCGACGTTCATCTTCACCACGCCGTAGTCGACGGCCGCGCCGATCTCCTCCGGCGTCGAGCCGGAGCCGCCGTGGAAGACCAGGTCGAACGGCTTGGCGTCCGCCGCCAGCCCGAGCTCCTTGACCACGGCCTCCTGGGCCGCCTTGAGGATCTCGGGGCGCAGCTTCACGTTGCCCGGCTTGTAGACGCCGTGCACGTTGCCGAAGGTGAGCGCGGTCAGGTAGCGACCGTTCTCCCCGACGCCGAGCGCGCGCACGGTCGCGAGCGCGTCCTCGGGGGTCGTGTAGAGCTTCTCGTCGATCGCGCCCTCGACACCGTCCTCCTCGCCGCCGACGACGCCGACCTCGATCTCCAGGATGATGTTCGCGGCCTTGGCCTTCGCGAGCAGCTCCTCGGCGATCTGCAGGTTCTCGTCGAGAGGTACGGCGGAGCCGTCCCACATGTGCGACTGGAACAGCGGCGCCTCGCCCCGCGCGACCCGCTCCGCCGAGATGTCGAGCAACGGGCGGACGAAGCCGTCGAGCTTGTCCTTCGGGCAGTGGTCGGTGTGCAGGGCGATGTTGACCGGGTAGCTCTTGGCGACCTCCGCGGCGTAGGCGGCGAACGCCGCCGACCCGGTCACCATGTTCTTCACCCCCGGCCCGGAGAGGTACTCGGCCCCACCGGTGGAGACCTGGATGATGCCGTCCGAGCCGGCGTCGGCGAAGCCCTGGAGGGCGGCGTTGAGGGTCTGGGAGGACGACACGTTGATCGCGGGGTACGCGAAGGCTCCGGCCTTGGCGGCGTCCAGCATCTCGGCGTACTTCTCGGGGGTGGCGATGGGCATTGCGGGCCTGCTCCTGCTCACGGGGTCGGAGGTCGGTTCCACAACCCTAGTGCCCTTCGTCGAAGGGTCCGAGGCCGACCGCTGCGTGGCCGGTCCGCACGCGACTATCCTCGTCAGATGCGGAATCGGCCGATGCTGATCGCGCTGCTGGTCGGAGCGGTGGCGCTGGCACTCGTCGTCGGCTGGCTGGTCCTGCGTGACGACGACCAGGCCGACCCGGACGACCCCGGCCTCACCCTCGCCTTGTCCGGATCCGGGGGAACTGGCGACATCAAGAAGCTCCCCTCGGGGTGGCGGATCGAGCTCGACGCGGATCTGCCCCGCCTCGATGACGGTCGCTACTACCAGGCCTGGCTCCGCGACGACGCCGGCACCCTGGTCCCGATCGGCACGTTCAACGAAGGCGACGACGTCGTGATGTGGGCCGGTGTGTCGCCGCTGGAGTACCCGAACTTCACCGTGACCCGCGAACGGGCCGATGGCGACCAGGACTCGTCCGGCGATCGGGTCCTGAGTGGGGTCATCGAGCCCGAGGACTGACCCACCCAGGGCAACCGATCGCGTGTTCGCTCCGTATCCATGGGTGAGCCACACTCGACCACGGAGGAACCCATGCCGGACATCGCCGACCAGCTCGACGCGGCCATCGGCACCGCGTCCCCGGACGCTCCCGACATCGCCGACACCCTGGCCCTCGGCCGTCGCGCCCTCGTCCGTCGCCGGATCGCCATCGGCGTCGGTGCCGCAACCACCGCGCTCGTCATCGGTGGCTCGGCCTGGGCACTCAGCCCCGGCGGAGGGAGCACGGCCTCCGACCGGGACGTCCAGGTCGCCACCACCTCGACGCCTTCGCCGACGTCGGGGCTCCCGAGTGACGACGGCGTCACCGCAGAGCCCTGGGTCTTCGGCGCGGACGCGGCGGCACTGATGGAGGACAGCACGGTCGTGACCAAGCCGGGCTGGGAGGTCGTCGACCTGATCGAGGAGCCCTCCGGACCCAACACGGTCGCGGTCGACGTGGCCAACGGCGAGAAGCACCAGTGGTTCCTCTGGTCCGGCGCCGGCACGCTGCACGTCCCCCAGGCCCCCGACCGCGACTTCGCGTCGTTCACCGAATGGGTCACGGTCAACGGCCCGTTGATGGTCGCTGACCCCGGTTCCGACGGCGACACCGGCGGTGCCTGGCCCGGCATCGAGCGCGACGACCTGGTCGAGTTCTCGCCGCCCCGGACGGCGCCCCCGGAGCCCGGCACCCTCCTCCCCCTGCACGACACCGAGATCATCGAGCAGCGACCCGGAGTGGACGTGGGCGCGTCGTTCGCCGCTCCGGGCGACGTCACCGGGGCCGCACTGGTGGCTTCCGAGGGCTCCCGCACCTTCGTGCTGGCCCGCATGACCGAAGGCGGCCCGGCGCAGTACATCGCGGTCAACACGACCAGGGTCATGGACACGCTCGACGAGTTCATCGCGTTCGCTCAGGAGCGGTACGCCGAGGGCGGCGGTGGACTGCTGTGAACCGCACCGACCGCGAGTCGGCGTACGTCGACTACGTCACCGCCCGCCGGGCCCACCTGCGCCGGGTGGCCTACGCGCTCTGCGGCGACTGGCACCGCGCGGACGACCTGCTCCAGATCGCGCTGGTGAAGCTGTACGTCGCCTGGCCGCGGGTCCGGCGCGCCGGCTCGGAGGACGCCTACGTCCGACGGATCCTGGTGCGGGCCAGCATCGACGAGTCGCGCCGGCCGTGGCGCCGCGAGCGGGCGACCGAGACGCTGCCCGACCGGCCGGCCGCCGAGCCGACCGGTGTCGAGGAGCGGTCCGAGCTGTTCGCCGCGCTGCAGGCGCTCCCTGCCCAGCAGCGCGCGAGCGTCGTGCTGCGGCACTGGCTCGGCCTGTCCGTCGCCGAGACGGCGGCCGAGCTCGGGATCAACGAGGGCACCGTGAAGAGCCACACCTCCCGTGGCTTGGCCGCCTTGCGGCTGTCGCTCGAGCCGAGTGAGACCGGATAGGGCAATCTCGGCCGTCCCACGTCACGGCCGACCGAATCGATCTATATTCCCTGCAGCACACCAACCTGAGGGGATCCCAGTGAAGCTGCGACTCGGCGCTGCCGTACTGCTCGCCACCATCGTCCCGTTGTCCGCCGTGACCACAGTGACCGCGCCGTCGCCCGCCCGCGCCGGCGAGGTGGACATCACCCCACCCGCGATCGGCAGCTGCTTCGACCTCACGCTCAAGCAGGTGAGGGCGGCCAGCAACGGCGAACCGCCCGTCGCCTGCACGGCCCGCCACACCACCGTCACCTTCGACGTCGTCGAGTTCGCCGAGCCGCCCGACTGGAACGACGAGGACAGCTACGACGACCAGGTCTACGACCAGTGCAACCTCTCGTGGATCAACGTCCTCGGCGGGAACCCGAAGACGATCACGCGGTCGAGCTACACCTACTACTGGCTGTTGCCGACCCCCGACCAACGGGAGGCGGGAGCGTCGTGGGTGCGGTGCGAGCTCGCGCTGCGCGGTGGTGGATCCCTGGCGCCGGTGCCGACGAAGATCCGACTCGGCCGATTGCCGCTGCCCAACTCCGTCGCCTGGTGCATCGCCCGACGGGGGGCCGACTTCGTCGGGACCGTCTGCACCCGCTCGCACCGGTTCCGGGCGACCCGGTCGATCCGGATCCCCGGCAACCACTGGCGGGGCAACGACAAGGTCCAGAAGATCGCGCTGGAAGCGTGCCAGGCCCGGGTGTCGGGTGACTTCCGGTACTCGTGGCCGCCGTCGAGGTACTGGTGGCGCCTCGGGTTCCGCTACGCGACGTGCCTGCCCCGGGACCGCTGACCCAGGCGCCTCATCCTCGCCAGGCCGCCTCATCACTGAGGTCGGCGTGGGTGCGCACCCAGGCGTGCATCGCGATCGCGGCGGCCGCGGAGGCGTTGATCGAGCGGGTGGAGCCGAACTGCGCGATCGAGAACGTCCCGTCGCAGGCGTCCCGGGCGGCCGCCGAAAGGCCGGGACCCTCCTGGCCGAACAGGAAGCAGACCCGGCGCGGGATCTCCATCGTCTCGAGGTGTGCGGATCCGGGCAGGTTGTCGATGCCGAGCAGCGGCACCCGGCCGCCATCGGCTCCGTCGTGCTCGGCGAGGTAGGCGTGCAGGTCGGCGATGGTCGGGTGGTGCCGGACGTGCTGGTAGCGGTCGGTCACCATCGCGCCGCGCCGGTTCCAGCGGCGGTTGCCGACGATGTGCACCTCCCGCGCCAGGAACGCGTTGGCAGAGCGGACGATCGTGCCGATGTTGAAGTCGTGCTGCCAGTTCTCGATGGCGATGTGGAAGTCGTGGCGGCGGGCGTCGAGGTCGGCCACGATCGCGGCCATCGTCCAGTAGCGATAGCGGTCGACCACGTTGCGCCGATCGCCCGCGGCGAGCAGCGCGGCGTCGTACTGCTCGCCCTCGGGCCACGGCCCCTCCCACGGCCCGACGCCGACCTCGGCCGGGCCGTGCGGCATCGGGTCGTACGGCGCCCGCTGCTTGTCCTGAGGAGCGCGCGAGGTACGAGCGCGCGTCTCGAACGGGTCGCCCGAATCCTGTGCCACGAACGGCACCCTAACCGCCACACGGTTAGGGATCGGCCGGTAGCGTGAGCGGCGTGAACACGCTGGTCGCGACCCCGGCCGTCGTACCCATGCTGCTCGGCATCAAGTGGCTGGACCCCCAGTGGCTCCAGAGCGAATACGGCGCAGCGTTCATCTGGATCGCGATGGGCATCGTGTTCGTGGAGTGCGGGCTCTTCTTCCCGTTCCTGCCGGGCGACACCCTGCTGTTCGCGCTGGGCCTGTTCATCGCCGGCAGCAACCAGACCGGCTACTCCGTCGTGGGGATGACGAACGAGCCGGTCGCCCTGACCATCGCGATGGCCCTGCTGATCGTTGCCGCGTTCGCCGGCAACGTCTCGGGCTACGAGATCGGGCGCAAGCTCGGGCCACCGCTCTACCAGCGCGACGGACGGATCCTGAAGAAGCAGTACTTCGACAAGACCAGCGCGTTCTTCAAGAAGCACGGCAACAAGGCGCTGGTGATTGGGCGGTTCGTGCCGTTCGTCCGCACCTACATCACCGTCGTCGCCGGCGTGACCATGATGGAACGCCGCCGGTTCTTCGTCTGGAGCGCCGTCGGTGCCGTGCTGTGGGTCGTCTCGATCACGCTGCTCGGCTACTTCCTCGGCGCCGCGATCCCTGCCCTGGGCGAGAACATCGACTACGTCACCCTCGCGATCCTGGCGTTCTCCGCGATCCCGCTGGCGTGGGAGTGGTGGCGGCACAAGCGGCCCGGCGCGCAAGAAGCCGAAGCCGCCGCTCCCGAGGTCGAGCCGCACCGAGGAGGTCGCCCGTCGACTGACCTCGATCGCTAGCCGGGCGCGGCCGCGCGCGCCGCGTCCAGCTCGGCCTTGGTCAGCACGGCCCGGACCTCCAGGCCCACGTCCGCGAGCGGGTTGACCCCTTCGGGACTGCGGTCGATGGCGCAGACCACGGTGTCGACGATCGCGCCGCCGGCCCGCAACGCGTTGGTCGCGTCGCGGACGGCGCCGCCGGTGGTGATCACGTCCTCGATGAGGGTGACCCGCTTGCCGTCGTACGCCGGGCCCTCGGCGAGCTTGCAGGTGCCGTAGGTCTTCGCCTCCTTGCGCACGAACACGGCGGGCATGCCGATCAGCTGGCTGATCGCGGTGGCGATCGGGATGCCGCCCATCTCCAGACCACCCAGCAGCTCGGTCTCGCCCGGCAGCAGCTGCGCCATCTCGCGCGCCACCCGGGCCAGCAGCCCCGGGTCCGCCTCGAAGAGGTACTTGTCGAAGTACTCGTTGCTCATGCTGGCCGGACCGGAGCGTGAACTCCCCGCTGAGACGGCAGGTGGCGTCGATGTCGGCGGCGAGTTCAGGATCGGTGGTCGTCACGGGGTGCAAGGCTAGAGGAACGCAGAAGAACACACGGCGGTGAATCGTTCTCGGTGCGAAGGTGGTGCCATGGCAGACAGCCGGTTCCGGGCCGGGGTCCAGCCCGGCGACGGGGTGGTGGCGAGGTACGGCGACGTCGCCGTCGTGGTCGCCCGCGGGGCCGACGCGTTCACCGACGCGCTGCTGCGCCGGGTCTCGATCGCCCACGACGACCCGCGCGCCCTGGTCTGGCAGGTCATCGGCCTGATGGCGGCTCACCGGCCGGCGGTGCCTTCGTTCGCCCTCGCCGTCTGCGCGGATCGGACGCGTCGGGTGCTGGTGCACGGCGCAGCGCGCGCCGTCGCCGACGGCGACGAGTTCGGCGGCGCCGGCCTGTGGACCTGGGGCGAGCAGGAGCGTCGCCGCCCACGGCAAGCATCGCGCTGACGGTCGCCTCCGGCCCCGTCGTGGCGACGCCGCACAGCGACCTCCGCGACGGCGTGCTCAGCGGCTCCGGGCTGGTCCTCGAGCCCGGCGACCGTCCGGACCGGCGCCGACACCGACACCGACACCGACGTCCGCACGTGCGCACCGAGCCACGTCCCGGGCCCCGCGACCACCGACCCAGGAGGAGGTCGGCACCGCGATGAGGCTGGTCGCGCACGAGACCGTGCGCCTCGCCGATCGGATCGCGGTCCTGCACGCCGACGACGGCAGCCGGGTGCCGCTGGACCGCAACTACGTCTTCGGCCGCGATCCCCGGCAGGATCCCGCGGTGGTGCGCGGCGCCTCGTCACCGATCCAGATCGACGACGGCGAGCAGCTGATCTCCCGGGTCCACGCCTATGTCGTCGTGACCGGCGACGGGGTGACGGTGCGTGACGCGAGCTCGGCCAACGGCACCTACGTCGCCGCGCCTGGCGACGAGACGTGGACCCGCATCGGGCCCGACCCGGTGCCGGTGCCGGTCGGTCACAGCCTCCGGCTCGGGCTGCGCGTCTACACCCACATGCCCGCCGAGGACGTCGAGTAACGGGTCAGACCGCGTCCTTGACGGCCAGCCACTCCCCTGCCCTGACGCGCGCCAGCGCGGCGTCATCGAGTCGTAGGCCGCGCTTGACCGCGGTGGTCGCCGCCGCGAGGAAGTCGGGGTGCGGTCCGAGGACCAGCACACCGACGACCACGCCGTCCGCGACGAGCAGCCGGCGGTACGACGGCACCGCGGGCAGGTCCTCGGTGAAGACCTCGTCGCCCGGCCGCGGCAGCACCCGGCCGATCGCGGTCAGGTCGAGGTCGACACCCTTGAGGATCATCGCCGGGAGGTCGGCGGCGAGCGACTCCTCGTCACCGAGCAGGTTGGCGGCGGCGATCTCGGCCTGCTTGGTGGCGACCGGCCACAGCCCGAGCACCTGGCCGTCGTGCTGGGCCGCGTCGCCGACCGCGAAGACACCGGGGACGCTGGTGCGCATCCGGTCGTCGACCACGATCCCCCGGTCGACGTCGATGCCCGCCGCCGCGGCCAGCTCGATGTTGGGCGTGATGCCGATGGCGGCGAGGAAGATCCCGGCGGGCAGCGTCGACCCGTCGTCGAGCCGCACCTGCTGCAAGGACGACCGGCCCTCCAGCGCGGCGGCGGTGACGCCGGTAGCGGATCTCGATCCCCGCTCGGGTCAGGTGCTGGTGGACCAGCTGACTGGCGCGCCGGTCGATGTTGCGCGACAGCAGCCGGTCGCCGCGCTCGAGGACCGTGACCTTCAGCCCGAGCCGGCGCAGGGCGTACGCCGCCTCCAGGCCGAGCAGCCCGCCGCCCGCGACGACGGCCGACCGCACGCGCGTGCTGCTGGGCGTAGGCCCGGATCCGGGCCCCGTCCTCGGCTGTCCGCAGCACGAAGGTCCCGGCGCCGCCGAACCCCGGGAGGTCCGGAGTGCGTCGCCCGCGAGCCGGTGGCGAGCACCAGCCGGTCGAAGAACAACCGCTGGCCGGTGCCGAGGACGACGACCCGGCGGCCCAGGTCGACCTCGGCTGGCGAGGGTGTTCTGCCAGGTGGTGAGCCGGTTGTCGTCGTACCACTGCTCGTCGAGGAGGGGTAGCCCGGTCAGCGCGGTGCGGCCGTAGACGACCCGGGAGATGGCCATCCGGTTGTAGAGCAGGTGGGGCTCGGCGCCGACCAGATGGATCTCGCAGTCCGGGTGCCCGCGGCGGACGAAGTCGGCGGTGGTCACCCCGGCGACTCCCGTGCCGACGATGACCACGCTGGTGATCGCCCGGTCGTAGTCGGCCGGTGCGTCGGCGACGGGTGCGCCCTTCTCGGGCGTGAGGCTGATCCGCACCTGGCCCTCGGTGACGCGGGCGCAGCAGGCCATCCGGGTGTTCGGCGCCAGGCCGAGCCGGCGCAGGGTGGCCTGCTCCTCCTCCTCGACCGGGCTGAGCTGGTCGGCGCCGCCCACGACGGCGACCGGGTCGGCGCCGCACACCCCCATCCGGCAGCCGGCCTCGATCGCGATGCCGCAGCCTTCCGCGAGCTCGAGGACGCTCTGCCCGGCGTTGGCAGGCACCGAGGTCGCCGAGTCGACGAACTCCACCTCGGCCACCGGAGCGTCGGTCGCCGCGGTCGTGTGGGGCGCGGCGGGCATCATCGGCATCCCCAGCTCGGTGACCGCCTCCGCCCCCGTCTCGGCGAGGTAGCGGCGCTCGGCCCAGTAGGTCCGGACCAGCCAGAGCAGGGTGAGCGGCCCGACGACGGCCAGGACCGGCCAGCGCAGCCAGGAGAGGTCGCCGACGCCGAAGAGCCCGGACAGCGCATCGCCCGCCCGGGGAGTGCCGTGCCAGTAGAAGAGGTTGAGCGCGACCGCACCCCACAGCGCGGTGACCAGGCCGGCCGAGATGCCGAGGAACGCCTCGAGGGCGAAGCAGGCGCCGACGCTGGCCAGGACGTAGAGCGCGAGCCGGGCGTAGACCTCCGTCGTGCTGAGGTCGGGCTGACCCAGGAGGGTGAAGAAGCCGAGGATGAACCCCGGGAGCGCGCTCGCGAACAGCCGGCGCGGCTGGTGCCAGGTCGCCTCCGGCTCGTGGAGATCGGCCTGCTGGGCCAGCTGGGGCTGGAAGTCGTAGCAGTTGCGGGTGCAGGCGAGGCACGGCCGGCAGTGGCTGTTGGGCGACAGCACGAACGGCGTCTGGCCGTAGAGCCGCTGCACGGGCAGCAGGGGGCAGATGCTGCTGCACCACCCGCTCTTGCCCTTGAAGAGCACGCCGCCGGCGAACGCAGCGCCGATTGTGCAGAGCAGGAGTACGGCGGTCGCCGGCCCGCTGTCGTTGAAGACGGCGAGCCGGGCGCCGGCGATCCCGAAGAACAGCGTCATCGCCAGCAGGTAGCCGCGCTCCTGCAGCCAGCGCGGCGGGGTCCGACCGAGCGTGAAACCCAGGACGCGTGCCGACTGGTTGGCCGAGGACAGCGGGCAGATGTTGCGCCAGATGCCCGGCGCCACGAAGAACAGGACCGGGAGCAGCGGGACCACGACGCCGAAGAAGATCCGCAGGCCGGTCTGCGGCCACACGACGAGCACCGCGGAGAGGGTCAGGTAGCTCACCACGCTACCGACCCGCACCACCCGCCAGACCCGGACCGGGATCCGGTTGGGCAGCTCGGTGTAGGTGCGGAAGAGCGGGTCCGTCTCGGTTCCCCGGAGCAGCCGCCGCAGGACGGTGCCGGCGGCGCTCGGCGGCCGCGGCGGGACGACCAGCGGCGGCGGCGCCGGGACCTCGCCGACCGAGTCGACCGAACGCACCCGGGGCCCGGCGGGCACCGGGACCGCCTCCTGCGGAAGCCGGACGACCAGGTCCGTGCGGCCGATCCGGATCACGTCGCCGTCGGCCAGGTTGGTGCGGTTGGCGACCGGGACACCGTTGAGCAGGGTGCCGTTGCGGCTGCCCAGGTCGACCACGGACAGACCGAGCGGGCTGGGCAGCAGCTTGAGGTGGCGCCGCGAGATGCCGTCGTCGGCGATGGTCACCCCGACCCGGTCGCGGCCGATCTCCAGCGCGTGGTCGACCACCACGACGCGGGGCGGCAAGCCCGGTTCGCGGATCTCGATGTGCGGCTCGGTCACAGCGCGACTCTCTCGGTCACAGCCGGACTCTAAGGTGAAGCGGTGACCTCTCGCAGAGCATCCCGCCTCGACGGCATCGGGACCACGATCTTCACCGAGATGTCGGCACTCGCGATCCGGACGGGAGCGGTCAACCTCGGCCAGGGCTTCCCCGACCGTGACGGCCCGCCCGAGGTGATCGCGCGGGCGGTCGCGGCGCTGCAGAGCGGCGCCAACCAGTACGCACCTGGCCCGGGCATCCCGTCGCTGCGGCAGGCGATCGCGCGCCACCAGCAACGGCACTACGGCCTCGACCTCGACCCGGACTCGGAGATCGTGGTCACGACCGGGTGCACCGAGGGCATCGCCGCCGCCCTCCTCGCCCTGGTCGATCCGGGCGACGAGGTGGTCGTGCTCGAGCCCTACTACGACTCCTACACCGCGATGATCACCTTCGCCGGAGGCGTACGACGCCCGGTCACCCTCCGCGCCCCCGACTTCCGGCTCGACCCCGACGAGCTCCGCGCCGCGGTCGGTCCGCACACGAAGCTGATCCTGCTCAACACCCCGCACAACCCGACCGGCACCGTGCTCACCCGGGCCGAGCTCGAGGCGGTCGCCGCGATCGCGATCGAGCGCGACCTGGTGGTGGTGACCGACGAGGTCTACGAGCACCTGGTCTTCGACGACCGGGAGCACGTGCCGCTCGCCACCCTGCCCGGGATGTGGGAGCGGACGCTCACCCTCTCCAGCGCCGGCAAGTCCTACTCGTTCACCGGCTGGAAGGTCGGCTGGGCCACCGGTCCGGCAGAGCTGGTCGGGGCACTCCTCGCCGCCAAGCAGTGGCTCACCTTCACCTCGGGCGCGCCGCTCCAGCCGGCGGTCGCCACGGCGCTCGACGACTGCCCGGACTTCCCCACCGACCTCGCGGGGAGCCTGCAGGCGCGGCGGGACCGACTGGTGGCCGGGCTCGCAGTCGGCCGGGCTGACGCCGTACGTCCCGCAGGGGACGTACTTCGCCACCACCGACGTCTCCCACCTCGGCTGGGCCAGCAGCCGGGAGTTCTGCGCGGCGCTCCCGGAGCGGGCCGGCGTCGTGGCGGTGCCGATGGAGGTCTTCTACGACGACCCGGACGCCCGCGGGCGCGGGGCGGCACCTGGTGCGATGGGCGTTCTGCAAGGAGGCCGGGGTCATCGACGAGGCGTTGCGCCGGCTCGCTAGCGCCGACCTCCGAGGAGGTCGCTGAGCGATCCGGCCGTCGCGAGCGCCTGCGGGGCGCCGCGCAGCAGGTCGGATCGCTCAGCGCCCTCCTCTAGGCGTGAACCAGTCGGTGACGTCGGCGCGGAGCAGCAGCCACATCGTCACCAGCGTCGCCGCCAGCAGCACGACCAGGAACGGGCTCAGGAGGGTCGCCCCCAGCAGCACCAGACCAGCGATGCCGGTGCAGACCACGAGGGCGACGCGCGCCCACGGCAGCCGCCGGAGAGCGAGCGCGGCCAGCACCATCGCCACCGCACTCCAGACCAGGATGAAGGCCGTCGCGAGGTAGGTGCCGGTCGCCAGCTCGGCCTCGGTCAGCCCCTTCATGTCGAAGTTCGGCTGCTGCCGCTCGATCTCGTCGAAGAACTCGTCGCGCGCGACCGCCATGACCAGCGAGAACAGCAGCATGAAGCCCGCCACCAAGGTGCAGGAGACCCACACGATCACGCACGCGGCGATCAGCGTGGCGGGCCGCTTCGCACGCGGGTCGTGCGGGGGTGCGGCGGGCTCCGGCAGGGGCGCGCCGTACGTGCCGGTGTAGGGGCCGGGCCGGGCGGGCGGCTCGAGGGTCGGCGGCGGTGGCGGCGGCGGCGGCGCGGGCGGCGTCGAGCCGTCGGCGGGAGGTCGCCGTTGGAGCGACAGGTCCGGCAGCGGCGGCAGGCCGGCCTTCGCCGCGGCCCACGGCCGGCCCGCGAACCAGTCGCGGGTCGGACGCAGCCACAGCATGATCACCCCGGCCACGACGATCGGCGCGAAGACGCCGGCGGTCGCGAACCCACCGATGAGCACCAGCGGCGCCAGCCAGGTGAGCGCCAGTCGCGCGCTGGTCGAGCGGCGCAGCGCCTGGACCCCGAGGATCGTCGACGCCGTCGCCGACGCGGCGGCGACCATGCAGAGGACCCGGATCGTGGTCTTCAGCCCGCTGACGCCGAGGCCGGACCCGGAGAACGGCGGATCCGACAGCACCCGCTGCAGCTCCTCCTGGACCTCGAGGGTGTGCAGGGTGGAGATCCGCTGCCAGGCCGTGATCACCAAGATGGCCGAGCCTCCGATGATCAGCCAGGCAGCGAACGTGGCCTGACCCGGCCGTGGCGCTTTCTGGCTCATGCCTCCATTTGACCAGACGCTCCTCGTCGCCGAGTCGGCGCATCTTAAGATGCGCCGACTCGGGGTGATCTCAGCTGACGCGGAGCTCGAGGCCCTCGTCGGCGCGGTCGACGACGACCTTCCCGCCGTCGGTCACCGTGCCCGCGAGGATGGCCTTGGCCAGCCGGTCGCCGATCGCGGTCTGGATCAGCCGGCGCAGCGGGCGCGCGCCGTACGCCGGGTCGTAGCCCGCGTCGGCCAGCCACTCCTTGGCGTCGTCAGTGACGTCGATCGTGATCCGGCGCAGGGCGAGCCGCTGCTCGAGCAGGCCGAGCTGGATGTCGACGATGCGCGCGAGGTCGTCCTTCGACAGGGCGTCGAAGATGACGATCTCGTCGAGCCGGTTGAGGAACTCCGGCTTGAAGCTCTGCCTCACGAGTGCGAGCACCGCATCCTTCTGCTGCTCGGAGCCGAGTGTCGGGTCGACGAGGAACGCCGAGCCGATGTTCGACGTGAGGATCAAGATGGTGTTGCGGAAGTCGACCGTGCGGCCCTGTCCGTCGGTGAGGCGGCCGTCGTCGAGCACCTGCAGCAGGATGTCGAAGACCTCGGGGTGGGCCTTCTCCACCTCGTCGAGGAGCACGACGGAGTACGGCCGGCGCCGGACCGCCTCGGTGAGCTGACCGCCCTCTTCGTAGCCGACGTAGCCGGGAGGCGCTCCGACCAGGCGGGCCACCGCGTGCTTCTCGGAGTACTCGCTCATGTCGATCCGGACGATCGCCCGCTCGTCGTCGAACAGGAAGTCCGCGAGCGACTTGGCGAGCTCGGTCTTCCCGACGCCCGTCGGACCGAGGAACAGGAACGAGCCGGTCGGCCGGTCCGGGTCCGCGATCCCGGCGCGCGACCGCCGTACGGCGTCGCTCACCGCGCGGACCGCGTCGGCCTGGCCGATCAGGCGCTCGCCGATGGTCGTCTCCATCTCGAGCAGCTTGGCGGTCTCGCCCTGCAGCATCCGGCCGGTGGGGATGCCGGTCCAGGCCTCGACCACCTCGGCGACCTGCTCGGCGCCGACCTCCTCGCCGACCAGCTTGTCCTCCTTGCCGGGCGAGCCTGTCGAGACCTCGTCGGCAGCCTCGGCCGCCTCGATCTGTCGTTCGAGCTCGGGGATCCGGCCGTAGAGGATCTCGCTCGCGGCTTCGTACTGCTGCTCGCGCTGCAGCTTCTCGGCCTCGACCCGCAGGTGGTCGAGCTGGCGCCGCAGCTCGCCTTCGCCCTCGAGCGACCGCTTCTCCCGCTCCCAGCGGGCTTCCAGCCCGCGCAGGGATTCCTCCTTGTCGGCGAGGTCGGCGCGCAGCGCGGCGAGCCGCTCGACCGAGGCGTCGTCGCTCTCCTTGGCGAGCGCGAACTCCTCCATCTTCATCCGGTCGACCTGCCGGCGGAGCTGGTCGATCTCCTCGGGAGAGGACTCGATCTCCATCCGCAGCCGGGAGGCAGCCTCGTCGATCAGGTCGATCGCCTTGTCCGGGAGCTGCCGGCCGGTGATGTAGCGGTCGGACAGTGTCGCCGCCGCGACCAGCGCCGCGTCGGTGATCCGCACACCGTGGTGCGCTTCGTACTTCTCCTGGATGCCGCGCAGGATCTGGATGGTGTCCTCGACCGACGGCTCGCCGACGAAGACCTGCTGGAACCGCCGCTCCAGGGCGGGGTCCTTCTCGATCCGCTCGCGGTACTCGTCGAGCGTGGTCGCGCCGATCATGTGCAGCTCGCCGCGCGCCAGCATCGGCTTCAGCATGTTGCCGGCATCCATCGCGGAGTCGCCGCCGGCACCGGCGCCGACGACGGTGTGGAGCTCGTCGATGAAGGTGATCACCTGGCCGCCGGCGTCCTTGATCTCCTCGAGCACGGCCTTGAGCCGCTCCTCGAACTCGCCGCGGTACTTCGCGCCCGCGACCATCGCGGCCAGGTCGAGCGACAGCACCCGGCGGCCCTTCAGCGAGTCCGGGACGTCACCGGCCACGATCCGCTGGGCCAGTCCTTCGACGACGGCGGTCTTGCCGACGCCCGGCTCGCCGATGAGGACCGGATTGTTCTTGGTCCGCCGCGACAGCACCTGCACCACGCGCCGGATCTCCGCGTCCCGGCCGATGACCGGGTCGAGGCGACCCTCCTCGGCCACGGCGGTGAGGTCGACGGAGTACTTCTCCAGGGCCTCGTACGTCGACTCCGCCTCCTGCGAGGTGACCCTCCGGTTCCCGCGCACCGCGCTGAGCACGTCCCGCAGGCCGGCCTCGGTGAGGCCGGCGTCGGTGAGGACCTGCTTCGCGCTGCTCTCCACGGTGGCGAGCGCGATCAGCAGGTGCTCGGTCGCGACGTAGTCGTCCTTCAGCGAGGTCGCGAGGTCGAGCGCCTGCGCCAGCACCCGGCTCAGCGCGGCCGACCCGGCCGGCTGCTGGACGGTCGCGCCGCTGGCCTTCGGCAGCGCGTCGCGCTGCGCGCTCGCGATCCTCACCAGCGAGGTGGGGTCGGCACCGGCCTTGGCGATCATCGAGGCAGCCGTGCCACCCTCCTGGAGCAGCAGCGCGACGAGCAGGTGGATCGGCTCGATGTTGCTGTTGCCCGCGGTGGTCGCGGCAAGCTGGGCGGCCTCGATCGCCTCCCGGCTACGGGTCGTGAACTTGTCGGCCCCGAATTGGCTCATGGTGGTGCGGCTCCTCTGACGTCGTCGTGTCTGATCATCTCAACGACGCGAAAGTTGAGTCTGTTCCACTCAACTCTGACTTTCCGCGCGGCTCCGTGCGGGGACGCTCACTTCTTGGGCTTGGGCTTGTTCCCGTGGCCCTTGTGGTGCTTCTTCGGGTGCTTCTTGTGGTGCTTCTTGTGGTGCTTCGCCGGCCGCTGCGCTTGGGCAGCCTTGTGCTTCCCCTTGTGCGAGTGGTGCGGGGAGGTCTGCGGCGGGCGAGCGGGGTTCGAGCTGACGGTCGGCGAGGACGACGGGGGCGCGGCCGTCGACGGGCGCTCGGACGGATCCGCCTTCGATGGCTGGGCGCCGGACTTGTGGGCGGCGACGGCGTCGGCAGGCGGCGGCACGGAGTCGGTCCCTCCGCTGGTCACCAAGGCGACGCCGGCCACCAGGAGACAGACGATCGCCGCGGCACCCGCCAGGACCAGCCTTCGGTCTGCCCGAACGCCGCGGACGGATGCGGCCCCCGTCGTACGGACCGGCCGCTCCGCTGTTGGGGCCACTGTCCCCGAAGCCTTCGACGCGGTGCCACCACCGCGGATCGCGTCCAGCCGAGCCGCGACCTCGAGGGCCCCGGGGCGTTGGGCTGGGTCGAACGACGTCATCGCGTCGAGAAGCTGGACCCAACCGGCGCCGAGCGAGACCGGGATGACCGGACTCTGGTGGAGCCGCGCCACCGCCGCCTCGGTCGGCGTTCCGGCGTAGGCTCGCCGACCGGTCAGTGCCTCGAGCAGGACCAGGCCCAGGGCGTAGACGTCACTGGCGCCCGTCACCGGCAGGCCACGTGCCTGCTCGGGTGCGAGATACGCGGCGGTCCCGATGACGTGACCGGCATTCGTCAGATCGGACTGTTCGGCCATCAGCCGGGCGACGCCGAAGTCGGCCAGCTTCGCCGCCCCGGTCTCGGTCAGCAGGACGTTGGCCGGCTTCACGTCACGGTGGACGATGCCCGCGGCGTGAACGTGCCCCAGCGCCGCCGCGAGGTCGGCCCCGATGGTGGCAACGTCGCCGGCAGGCAACGGTCCGGCGGCAAGTTGCTCGGCCAACGTCGGGCCCGTGACCAGCTCCATCACCAGCCACGGTCGGGGCGTCCCGGCGGTGTCGTCGACGCCCGCGTCCAGCACCATCACCAGGTGCGGGTCGTTCAGGCCGGCAAGCAGGCGGGTCTCCGACTCGAACCGTCGCCGGTCGACATCCGCAGTGAGCGTCGCGTGCATGACCTTGACGGCGACCGGGCGCTCGAGGACCCGATCGAAGCCCCGCTGCACCTCAGCCATCCCCCCGCGGCCGATGAGACCGCGCAGCTCGTAGCGGTCGTTCAGCACCAGCGGTGCTGGATCAGTCATGACGTGCTCCGGCTTTCGATCCTCCGAGATCCTCCGCCACAGTCCCCGTGGGCGGGTCCTCAGTACCCCAGGGCCCCGGGTCTCAACGGTTCGCAGATGTGAAATCTCGGTCCGCGGGTTCCACCCGTGGTACCACCCCATCGGTAGCGTCGGAGGCGGCCGGGTGCCCGGCCGGGCGGAGACCAGGAGGTGCAGGGTGGTACAGATCCAGCGACCTTTCGGCGCCGAGCTGTCCGTGGTCCGAGAGCGGTTGGGCACGGCGATCTTCCACCGGGTGGCCGGGCCCGACGGCGCCCAGCACCGCGACCGGATCCACTTCACCCCCGGTCCGCGCTGGTTCGAGCCGGGCAGCCCGATCACGCGGGTGCACGGCGACGCCTCGATGTTCATCGGCGGGATCCGGGCACTCCTGATGCAGACCCTCCACCCGGTTGCGATGCAGGCGGTGTCCGAGCACTCCGGCTTCCGCGGCGACATGTGGGGGCGGCTTGCGAGAACCAGCCGTTTCCTGGCGGTCACGACGTTCGGCGCTGCCGGCGACGCTCAGCAGGCGGTCGACGTGGTCCGCGCCATCCACGGCCGGGTCACCGGCACCACCCGCGACGGGGCGCCGTACTCAGCGGCCGACCCGCACCTGCTGCTGTGGGTGCACGTCGCAGAGATCGACAGCTTCCTGGTTGCGCACCAGGTCTACGGTGACCAGCCGCTCGACCAGGCGGAGCGCGACGAGTACGTCGCCCAGACCGCCGAGGTCGCGCGCCGGCTCGGGGTCGAGGAGCCGCCGACGACCGAGGCAGGACTGCGCGAGGTGCTGGCCGCCTTCCGTCCCGAGCTGCACGGGACCCCGCAAGCACGGGAAGCGATCCGCTACTTGCTGATCAAGCCACCACTCCCGGTCGCCGCACGCGCGCCGTACGGTGTCCTCACGACGGCCGCCATCGCCCTGATGCCGCTCTGGACGCGGCGGCACCTGCGCCTCCCGTGGTTCCCGATCGCGGAACGAACCGTCGTGCGCGGCATGGGCGCCGCCGCTGTCGGCACCATCCGGTGGGCGATGACCCCGCCCGGCGCGGCCTGAACCGCTCTGCTGTTCACTGGCGTGGTGGCGACCCGGTTGTTGATCATGGCCGACACCCATGTCCCGAAGCGCGCGCGGGACCTGCCGGCCCAGGTGTGGCGCGCAGTGGCCGACGCAGACCTCGTGATCCACGCCGGCGACTGGGTCGACGTGCGCATGCTCGATGCGTTGGAGGCGCGTGCCGGACGCCTCGTCGGGGTGTGGGGCAACAACGACCACGGCGTCCTGAGGGAGCGGCTCGCCGAGGAGGCGCAGGTCGTCGTGGAGGGCGTCCGCATCGGGGTCGTGCACGAGACCGGGGCATCGAAGGGGCGTGAGGAGAGGTGCAGCGCGCGCTACCCCGACCTCGACGTGCTCGTCTTCGGACACAGCCACATCCCCTGGGACACCACGACCGGCACCGGGCTGCGACTGCTCAACCCCGGGTCACCCACCGACCGGCGCCGCCAGCCGCACTGCACCTACCTGACCGCAGTTGTTTCGGACGGTCGGCTCCACGATGTCGAGCTGCACCGTGTCCGTCGCGACGACCCTTAGCTCGGGCGTTCGCGTCAGTCGCCTTCGACCTCGGGCGGGGTGTCGTGCGACGGCAGCTCGGGGCTGGTCGCCGTCACCTCGTCGACCAGGGCCTGCTTGACGAACTCCTCGCCGAACGGCGTGAGGTGGATGCTCCGGCGTACGACCTTGGGGAACTTCACCGAGTGCATCGCTTCGAGCACGTCGGGCTGGGCTTCGAGCACCTGGTACTCGAGGTGGTCGCGCAGCGCCTCGCGGGAGAACCAGACCAGGCCGAGCCGGTAGAGGTTGTTGAGGTAGGACGGCACCTGGTCGAGGTAGCGGAGGCCGGCGCGGGGTCCGACCATGTTGAGCCCGGGCGCGATCAGCTGGCTGCTGAGCAGGCCGACCGGCCCGCCGGTGCGGACGTCGACGCTCGCCTGCGGCCCGTTCTTGAGGAGCATCACGAGGATCCGTGCCTCGTCGGGCGCCAGGTCGTCGAGGATCCGGTCGAACGCGGGGTGCCGGTCGTCGGTGGCCCAGACGTCGCGGGACTTCTCGAGCAGCTCCTGGCCGCGCTCGCGGAGTGACGTGGATCGGACCTCGGTCACCTCACCCCCCACAACCCGGCCGTTGTCGCTCGACGACGAGAAGGACGTCGTACCGGAGACGACGCCGCCGAGCTGCTCGCCGGCCTTGAGAAGGGCGGTGCCGACGGGCATGCCGTCGGCGACGTGCCGAGCGATCTCGCCCACCGTCCCGACGACCGAGCCCACCTCGCGGATCAGCTGCACGGCCTCGTCGCGGTTGGTGGCAGCGCGACCGACGCGGCGCCAGTTGCGTGCGGTGGTCCGCAGGCCCCAGCCGGTGGTGTTGATCGCGGCGGTGGCGGCGACCCGCGCCAGTCCCGGCAGCGAGTCGACCATCTGCTGCCCGTTGCTCGGCACCGCGGGCAGCCTCGGCAGGCCGTCCTTGTCGAGGTCGTCGTCAGTCATCGTCACTCAAGTCTCGCCCTCCGGTGATCACGGCGGGAACCCGGGGATCCAACCCCAGTTGAACAGTCCTAGGTGGATGAGTCCGCCGGCAGCACCCATGACCGCGCCGTGGGCGTAGAGCATCCACTCGTCCTCCTTGATCGCCGCGCGCATCATCTCGACGAAGTCCTTGGGTGGCAGCTCCTTGGTGCGCCGCGCGATCAACACCCGGATCTTCTCCGACTGTCGCTTGCTGAAGGCCGGGTCGCGGAACGGCGTGATCGTCCGGCCGACCGCCTCCATCGCGAACGACTCACGGATCCGGTCGAAGGTGTCGGCGCCCACGACGACCTTCGCTGCTCCACGCAGCGGACCGGCCGCCTTGTCGATCGCCGGCCGCATCGCGGTGGCGATCATCTGGCGGGTCCGGTCGCCCCGGGGGCCGTCCATCAGGAAGTCGCCGATCCGTTCCAGCGTGACCACGTCGTCGGCGATGATCCCGGCGTAGACCTCGGCGCACTCGTCCTGACGGCGCAAGAACAGGCCCTGCACCTTGATGCCGAGGATCCGCCGGGGCTCCGGCGGCTCGAAGATCAGCCACATGCCGAGGGCGTTGGTCGACCAACCGACGATGATCCCGAGGAGCGGCAGCAGCCACCAGATGTGCCAGGTCTGGTCGACGACAGCGACCGGGATACCGAGCAGGAAGCCGAAGATGAACCCGAAGAGCACCATCAGGTTGAGCTCTTTCTGACCCACGTCGCGGAACACCCGGACGACGAGGTCCGGGTTCTTCCGGAAGTGGTCGATCACCATGATCTTCGGGTCGAGCAGCTGGTTGATGTGCACACCGATCTCGTCGGTGATGGTCGTGACGACCGCAGGCAGCTGGGCCTGCACACGCGAGATGACGCCCTGCTTGAGGGCCGGCGGCAGGTCTCGCCAGAGCCTCGGGTGCTCGCGCATCATGATCTCGTCGACCATCTGCGGGAGGTCGGGCTCGAACACCCTGACGATGTGCGCCGCGATCTCCTCGGGCTCCAGCTGGGCGTAGAACTCGGCCGGAGTGCCCAGCTTCGCGATCACCTTGTCGACCGCGATGCTGCCCATCTTCGCCGCGCGTGCGGGAACGATGCCCTGCCAGCCGACGCGGCCGAAGGGGATGCCCGGCACCTCCTGCAGCTTGCGTGGGATCACGGTGGCGACCTCGCGAAGCCCCGGGACCTTGAAGCCGTAGAACTTGACGGGACTGAAGAGCATCCAGAGGCCGGACCAGTTGATCAGCCAGCCGATGATGCCGGTGAAGAACGGGATGGAGATGAACGCGAACCAGTCGACACCGTGGGTGCCAGTGAGGTCACCACTGGCCCAGTCCCGAAAGACGTCCAGTACCGCGTCCACCCATGCACTCCTGTCCACCGATCGGTTCGCCCCATGTCGTGAACCGAACGTTTACCGAGTGCCCTGAGGGTAGTGCCTGCTGTCGGGAGCGGCATCCGCATCCGCGCTACGGACTGTCGCACATAACTCGCGGCGCTGGTGGACGGTGGGTTGGACGACTGCCAAACTCACGTGCTGTGCGCATCGACCACGTGATCCTTGCCTGCGCCGAGCTTTCAGAGACCGCCGCGCGCCTTCGGGACGACCACGGATTGCGCGCGATTGCTGGTGGCGAGCATCCGGCGTGGGGGACGGCGAACCTGCTGGTGCCGGCAGGCTCCGCGTACCTCGAGCTGATGGCGGTGCAAGACCGAACTGCCGCTGAGCAGAACCCGCTAGGGCAATGGCTCCTGGCCTACACCGCTGCCGGGGACCGACTCGCGGGCGTGGCCCTCGAACCGGACGATCTGGACGCGGAGTGCAGGAGGCTCGGGCTGACGGCCACGCCGGGCTCACGGGTCACGCCGGAGGGGATCACCCTCACCTGGCGGTTGGCGGGCATGGAGGCAGCACTCACCCGGATGCTGCCCTTTTTCATCGCCTGGGACGGCCCGCATCGCGCAGCCGCCGACGAGGCCGATGGCGGCGTGGTGGCACACGGCATCGACGAGGTGCTTGTTGGCGGTGACCCAGCGGTCGTGGGCGACTGGGTCGGGACGGAAGTGCCCGGCTTGGGCCTCGTTGGAGGCGAGCCAGGGGTCCACAGCGTCACACTGCGGACCGACCGAGGGCCGGTGACGCTGCGCTAGCTCGGCGATCGAGAGGATCCGGCCGGGCGACTGGTCGACCGCAGCCGCGACCGCCACGTCCACCGGGCCGACGGCGTCCTCGGAGAGTCGGCGCGACATCGAGGCGACCTTGGGTGCGACCCACACCGCCAGCTCGAGGTGCTGCCGCTGGCGGCACCGCTCGGGGAACGGGACGGCATCTGATACCTCCGTCCCGAGGTGCAGCTTCACAAGGTGCCCGGACTTCGCAGGTGCCCGGACTTCGCGAACACGCAGGGTGCCAGGTGCGGATGTTGGAACCGGTCGGTGGCCCATGCCGTCATCTACTTATGGCCGCTTCACGTGTTGGACCCAGGTTCGCCCTCGCACTTCTGGTGGCGCTTGCCGTCTTGAGCTGCTCTGTCGAGAAGGACGACTCGCAGCCTCAGCCGCCAGCCAAGGTGGACGCGAGCCATTCGGAGGAGAGCGTGCCATTGACGGATGCCGCGCTCAGCAACGTCGTCGTGGAGTATGCCCGCCAAGCGCTCTGGGCCTGCGGTGGACGCAACCGCTCAGTGTTCATGTATGACCGGTCGTCGCCTTCCCCAGGGGTGTCACTGGAGGACGTGCGCCGGGACGTGGAGCGCCAGGTTATCGGCTCAAGCGCCGTTGTCCTTCACCGCGCGAAGCGCGACGCCACGGTGCGAGTGCTGAATCGAGCTGGTCTTGTCGTCGAGGAACTTGTGGTCGTGCGTTGGCCGAACAAGAGCTGGGCTGTGGACGGTGGGGAGACATGTCGGCGATTCGGGTGACGAAGGGCCGCGAGCACACAAGGGCGGCAGTGCCACCGCCTCAGTGGTGGCGGCGCCAGACGACGATCGCCTGCGGCGTCGTCGGGGGGCGTACGGCGGGGAGGTTGCCGCCGGCCGAAGGGCGGGCGGCGAGCGCCTGGCGCAGGGCCTCGTGCGCGGCATCCAGCTCCGCGAGCAGCTCGTCGCGGTGCGCGCGCAGGGTCGCGACCGCGGACTCGAGCTCGAGGATCCGGCGGACGCCCTCGATGCCGATGCCGGAGCTGGTGAGCTCGGCGATGACCCGCAGGTGCTCGATGTCGCGGTAGGAGTAGCGCCGGCCGCCGCCGGGCGTGCGGCCCGGCGTGATGAGCCCCATCCGCTCATAGGTGCGCAGGGTCTGGGGGTGCAGGCCGCTGAGCTCGGCAGCGACGCTGATCACGAAGACCGCTGCCTCGGGCGGAGGCGGGTCGGTGCCGAACGGCTGTCGCGTCGTCATGGTCGATCACCCCTCCACGGGCTCGAACAGCCCGGCGCGCAGCCGGGAGTCGGCAGTGGCGGCGGCGTACGCCTCAAGTGCCGTGCGCGCGTCGTCGGTGAGCGTGGCCGGGACCTGCACCTCGACCGTGGCGAGCAGGTCGCCGTGGGTGCCGTCCTTCTTCGGGGCGCCCTTGCCGCGCACGCGGAAGGTGCGCCCGTTGGGCGTCCCGGCCGGGATCTTGAGGGTCACCGGTGGCCCGCCGAGGGTGGGCACCTTCACCTGCGCACCGAGCGCCGCCTCCGTGAAGGAGATGGGTACGTCGATCGTCAGGCTGTCGCCCTTGCGGCCGAACACCCGGTCCGGGGTGACCTTGACCGTGACGTAGAGGTCCCCTGCGGGTCCGCCACGCTCACCAGGCGCGCCCTTGCCGCGCAGCCGGATCCGCTGGCCGTCCTTCACACCGGCCGGCACCTTGGCCTGAATGGTGCGGGTCGACTGGCCCACGCCGGTGCCGCGGCAGGTGGGGCAGGGGTCGTCGTAGACCAGCTGACGGCCGCCGCAGCCGGGACAGGTCTCGTTCATCGAGAACGCGCCGCCGACCGAGGCCGTCACGAAGCCGGTGCCCTCACACACGGGGCACGGGTGTGGCCGGGTGCCGGGCTTGCCGCCGGTGCCGTGACAGGTCTGGCACGCGCCCTCCGCGCTGATCCGCAGCGAGACGGTGACACCGTCGATCGCATCGACGAAGCCGATCGTCGCGGTCGTCTCGAGGTCGGAGCCACGCGCCGGTCGCGGCTGCTGCCGGCGGGCACCGGCACCGAAGCCGAGGAAGTCGCCGAACAGGTCGCCGAAGCCACCACCACCACCACCCGCGCGGTCGCGCAGCAGGTCGTCGAGGTTGACGCCGCCGCCGAAGCCGCCGGCGGGGAAGCCGCCACCCGACGCGAACAGCTCACGCGCCTGGTCGTACTTCTTGCGCTTCTCCGGGTCACCGATGACGTCGTAGGCCTCGGCGACCGACTTGAACCGCTCGTGCTTCGCGTTGTCGTCGGGATGCGAGTCGGGGTGGTTGGCGCGCGCGAGCTTGCGGTAGGCCTTCTTGATCTCGTCGCCGGACGCGGTCTTGGCGACGCCGAGCTCCTTGTAGAAGTCCTTCGTCGCCCAGTCCGACCGGATGCCATCCGTCTCACTCATCGCGCACCTCCCGTCACATCTCTCCTTGCTGCTCCGCAGCGGCCTGGACCTCTGGAGGATCGACCACCAGGACCTGCGCCGCGCGCACCACCCGGTCACCGATCTTGTAGCCCGCCTTGGCCACGACCTTGCACGTCGTCACCTCGACCTCCGGGTCGGTGCCGATGTGTGACAGCGCCTCGTGGATGGTCGGGTCGAACGGGTCACCGGTCTCGCCGAACTTCACCAGGCCGATCCCGGCGACCACCCGCTCGAGCTGCTCGGCCACGGCCTTCAGGCCGCCCTCGAGCGGCTCGTGGTCGCGGGCCCGGTCGATGGTGTCGAGCACGTCGATGATCGGCGTGAGCGCGGCGTACGTCGCGTTCTCGCGCACCAGCTCCCGGTCGCGGTCGACGCGGCGCTTGTAGTTGAGGTACTCGGCCTGGAGCCGCTGGAGATCGAGCGTGCGCTCCTCGAGCGCCATCTTCGTCACCGCAAGCTCGTCGGCCTCCGAGCTGACCTCGACCTCGATGTCGTCGGCCATCTCGGCAGCGGCGTCACCAAAGCCCTCCGGGGAGGCCGGGTCTCGAGACGGTCGCTGCGCGACCTCCTCGACCAACGGGTCGGGGACCTCCTCGGGCGTGACCTCGTGAGGCGTCGGGTCGCCGTCGGTCACTTGGCCTCGTCCTCGGCATCCGAAGACGGAGCCTCCTCGTCGACGATCTCGGCCTCGACGACGTCGTCGTCGGCCTCACCGGTCGCGCCGGTGCTGCCACCGGCCGCCGCGGCGTCGGCCTCGGCGGCGGCGTACATCGCCGCGCCCATCTTCTGGCTGGACTCCCCGAGCTTGCTGATCGCGGCGCTCAGCTCGTCGGTGGTGGCCTCGGCGTTCTCGAGGATCTTCTTGAGCTCGTCCAGGTCCGCACCGACCTCGGTCTTCACGTCCTCCGGGATCTTGTCGCCGTTGTCGGCCAGGAACTTCTCGGTCGTGTAGACGAGCTGGTCACCCTGGTTGCGGACCTCGACGACGGCGCGGCGCTGGGCGTCCTCCTCGGCGTACTGCTCGGCCTCGCGGACCATCCGGTCGATCTCGTCCTTCGACAGCGCGCTGCCGCCGGAGATCGTCATCGACTGCTCGCGACCGGACGCCTGGTCCTTCGCGGACACGTGGACGATGCCGTTGGCGTCGATGTCGAAGGTGACCTCGATCTTCGGCACCCCGCGCGGCGCCGGCGGCAGGCCGGTCAGCTCGAAGTTGCCGAGGGGCTGGTTCTGCGCCCACATCTGGCGCTCGCCCTGCGCGACCTTGATCTCGACCGACGGCTGGTTGTCGTCGGCGGTCGTGAAGATCTCGCTCCGCTTGGTCGGGATCGTGGTGTTGCGCTCGATGAGGTTGGTCATGACGCCACCCTTGGTCTCGATGCCGAGGCTGAGCGGGGTCACGTCGAGCAGGAGCACGTCCTTGACCTCGCCGGCCAGGACACCGGCCTGGAGCGCGGCACCGACGGCGACGACCTCGTCCGGGTTGACGCCCTTGTTGGGCTCCTTGCCGCCGAGCAGCTCCTTGACGACCTCGGTGACGGCGGGCATCCGGGTGGAGCCTCCGACGAGAACGACGTGGTTGATCCCGGAGACCGGGACACCGGCGTCCTTGAGGACCGACTGGAACGGCTTCTTGGTGCGGTCGAGCAGGTCGGAGGTCAGCTTCTGGAACTCCGCGCGGGTGAGCCGCTCCTCGAAGTGGAGCGGGCCGTTCTCGCCGTGGGTGATGTAGGGCAGGTGGATCGTGGTCTCGCTCGACGACGACAGCTCGATCTTCGCCTTCTCGGCGGCCTCCTGCAGCCGCTGCGCCGCGATCTTGTCGGCGGCGAGGTCGATGCCGTTGTTGTTCTTGAACGTGCTGACCATCCACTCGACGACCCGGTTGTCCCAGTCGTCGCCACCGAGGTGGTTGTCACCACTGGTGGCCTTCACCTCGACGACGCCCTCGCCGATCTCCAGCAGCGAGACGTCGAACGTGCCGCCCCCGAGGTCGAACACCAAGATGGTCTGGTCCTCGCCCTTGTCGAGGCCGTAGGCCAGCGCGGCTGCCGTCGGCTCGTTGACGATGCGCTGCACCTTCAGGCCCGCGATCTCGCCGGCCTCCTTGGTGGCCTGCCGCTGCGCGTCGGAGAAGTACGCCGGCACGGTGATGACCGCGTCCGTGACCGTCTCACCGAGGTAGGCCTCGGCGTCGCGCTTCAGCTTCTGCAGGATGAAGGCGCTGATCTGCTGCGGGGTGAACGTCTTGCCGTCGATGTCGTCGGTCGTCCACGACTCACCCATGTGGCGCTTCACCGAGCGGATGGTGCGGTCGACGTTGGTGACCGCCTGACGCTTGGCGACCTCGCCGACCAGGACCTCGCCATTCTTCGCGAACGCGACGACCGACGGCGTCGTGCGCGCGCCCTCTGCGTTCGGGATGACGGTGGGCTCGCCGCCCTCGAGAACCGAGACGACGCTGTTGGTCGTCCCCAGGTCGATGCCGACAGCACGTGCCATTTTGTTGCTCCTCCGTTGTTGCTCTGGATCAGACATCCAGCAAGTAAGTTGAGTCGAGTTGGCTCAAGTCTGACACAGGGTTCAACGGAGTGGAGCAGGGGGTTGTTCCCGACACTCAGGACGGGAATTGCGGCGGGGTCTGCTGGCCCTCTCCGGTCAACGTCGGCACCTCTTCGCCGGTGTCGGGGTCGAGGTAAGGGTCGGGGCCGGGGTCGTCGTACCACCACTGGACGCCGACCTCGACCATCCGCAGGAACGCCGGGTCCTGGGCGGACGCCAGCAGCTCCTCGTCGGTGATGCCAGGCAGGTCGTTGCCCGAGATCTCGTCCCAGCCCAGCTCACTGACGCCCATCCGGAACGAGACGCCCTCGTTCATCAGGTGCAGCTCGGTGCCGAAGGTCCAGTCCTCGGGGACGTGCTCCGGGTCGTACGGCGGGATCTCGACCCGCTCGCCCGCGGCGTACGACCGGTTGCCCGGCGGGGTCAGGTCGGTCGCGACGATGGCGAACCAGCCGTCGCCGAACGCGACCTCGCGGCAGGAGTAGAGCTCGCGGGCATGGTTGATCGCCGCGCACGACTGGTCCTGTCGGTAGCCACGCGGGTTCTCCGACCGGAGCCAGCCGGAGGCGGCCACGTCGAGCTGGAGCCGCGGACTGCCGCCCGCGGTGCCGTACATCTGGACGGCGAAGTCGCTGTCGACCGGGGCGACCGCCCCGTAGCGGTTCGGCAGTGCCGCGCTGAGCGCCTCGGCGACCGTCCGCTCCCACTCCCGCTCGGTCACGTGCCCGTCGGCGAGGGGATCCCACGCCGGTGGCGGCGGCGTGGTCCGGTCGTCGGTGACCTGGAGGTCCTGCTGGGGAGCGGGGTCGCTGCCACCGGCGAACACACCGGTCGCGGCGGCACCGCCCACCACCGCCGCCACGGCCAGCGCGGCACCGCCCAGCGCCCGGCGGCGTCGTACGACGCCCGCTCCGCGCGCCGCCGCCTCCCCCACCAGGTCCGGTGCCGGGCCGAGGTCGTCCAGCTCGCGCGCGAGGTGCGCGCGCAGGTCGTCGGTCGGGATGCTCATGTCAGTTCCTCCGCTACAGGTGTGGACGTGCGTTCGGCGAAGGCATCCCCGAGCAGGTCTCGCAGCCGGTCGAGGCCGCGACTGGCGGTGGACTTGACGTTGCCGCTGCTGCAGCCGAGTGCGGACGCGGTCTGGTCGACCGTGAGGTCCTCCCAGTAGCGGAGCACCACCACGGCCCGCATCCGCGGGGGCAGGGCCGCGATGGCCTGCCGCACGGTGAGGGCCTGCGCGGGATCCGGTTCGGCCTTCCCCGGGTCGATCGGCCGGTGCAGGTCGGCCTCGCGGCGCTCCTTGCGCCGGCCGTCGAGGAACGTCCTGACCATCGTCCGCTGGGCGTAGGCCGCCGGGGTGTCGATCCGCGGCCAGGCGACGTAGAGCTTGACCAGCGTCGACTGCACCAGGTCCCGCGCGGAGTCGGCGTTGCCGGTGAGCAGCACGGCCTGGCGGAACAGCCGCTGCTGCGCCTGCTCGGCGTACGCCGCGAACTCGTCGGCTCGACGTCCCATGGTGACCGTCATTCTCCATCTCTCGCTTGGCCCTGTCGGTTTGCCTTCCACCTCTACAGAGGGCTGTCGCCCGGAAACGGTTGCGTGACAGGCTCGACGGATGGTGAGCGCTCCCCGGATCGGGCGACGCGGGCTGGCCGGCGGCGCCGCCGCCGTGGCGGCGGGCACGCTCGCGGGATGCCGCCGGGCCCGGCCGGGCGACGTGCGGGTCCCGACCGCGCATGCGACGGTGCGGCACCTGGCCGAGGTGGTCGGGCCCCGGCCGGGCACGACGCCCGCGTTCTACGAGGCGGCGGACTGGGTGGCGGCGCGGTTCGAGCGGCTCACCTGGCAGGTCGAGCAGCAACGGTTCCCGGTGCCGGGCGGCTTCTCCTGGGTCGCGCCGGTGGCCGCCGGTGACTCCGTGAACGTCATCGCCCAGCGCGGCGACCTCCGCCCGGGAGCGCCCTGGCTCGCCGTCGGCGCGCACCTCGACACAGTGCCGCGGTCACCGGGCGCGGAGGACAACGCGTCCGGGATCGGCGTGCTGCTGGCCGTCGCGGAGGCGATCACCTGGCGCCGCACCCGGCTGCCCGTGGTGCTGATCGCGTTCGGCGCCGAGGAGCCGCGCGGCGACGACCGACGACGACCACCACTACGGCTCGCGGGCGTACGTCGCCGGCCTGGCCGCCCGGGAGCGCCGGTCGCTGCGCGGCATGGTGGCGCTGGACCGGGTCGGCGTCGGCAACGCCGTCGTGATCGGCAGCCCCGAGGACGAGCGACCCGCACCGGGACGAGGTGGTCGCGGCGGCAGCGCGGATCGGCGCGCCGTTGGTCGTCGAGAGCGGACAACGGTCGAGCGACCACTGGTCCTTCGTGCGGGAGGGGCTGCCCGGCGTACGCCTCGGCAGCACGCCGTACGCCGGCTACCACTCGGCCTCGGACGTGGTGGCGGTCGTGGACCGTCGTCAGCTCGAACGGGCCGCGCGGGTGGTCGTCAGCTGGCTCCGCTAGCTGTTCTAGCCGGCGCTGAAGGGACCCGTCGACGTGCTCCAGACGTCCGCGAGGATGCCGGCGGCGCGCCGACCGGAGACCGGGCGTGGGACGTACGGGCCGACCTCCATCGCATAGGGAACCAGCCGGATGGCCTTCAGCTCGTCGCCCCACCAGGTCGCCTCGAGGACGACGCCCTCGCGGACCTGCGGTGGCTCCCAGTACATGTCGAAGACGAAGTTGCCGAGCGAGTGCAGCACCGGCACCCCGTCGACGGAGTCGATGCCCTGCACCCAGTGCGGGTGGCCGCCGACGACCAGGTCGGCGCCGGCGTCGACGAGCGCGCGCGCCACCTCGCGCTGGATCGGCTCCGGCGTGTGGGTGTACTGCGTGCCCCAGTGCGGGAGCACGACGACCGCATCGGCCTGCCGTCCGGCGCGCTCGATGATCCGGGTGACCCGGTCCAGGTCGGCCGGCACCAACGGACCGGTGCGCGGCGGCATCCGCACCGACAGCGCGCCGGGGCTGTCGTCGGTTGCCGCCGGCGTCTCGCCGATCGCGTTGAAGCCGACGAACGCGAACCGCGTGCCGCCGGCCTCGAGGACCACCGGGCGACTCGCGTCGCGCAGCGTGGCCCCGGCACCGAACCCGGCGATCGGGCTGCCCGCCAGCGCGTCGACGGTCTCGACCAGCGCCACCGGGCCGAAGTCGCCGGTGTGGTTGTTGGCGAGCGACAGCGCGTCGAAGCCCGCCCGCCGGAGCAGGGGCACCAGCGCCGGCGTGCCGCCGAAGGCATCGTCCTGGGTCGGCTCGCCGTTGACCGACAGGGTGCTCTCGAGGTTGCCGACGGTCAGGTCGGCCCGCCGCAGCAGCGGGGTCATCGGCGCGAGCGAAGCGGCCGCGTCCGGCACGTTCCGGACGAGCATGATGTCGCCGGTGACGGTGACCGTGATCGCGTCCGGGTGCTCCCGCACCGGGTCGACGCCGGCAACGGTCGCGGCGACAACGGTCGGCGTCACGGCCTCCGGAGACACGATCGCGATCGCGCCCGGGTCCCGTTCGACGGCGGGTACGCCCGCCACCACCCGCAGCCCGTGCCAGCGTCCGACGTCCCCGGTGAACAGCCGGTCCGCCTCGCGCCGGGACAGGTGGAGCTGCGGCAGAGTCGCGTGCCCGACCACGACCAGCTCCTGCGGCTCGGCCTCCACGGTCCGGGTCGGTGCCGGCGTCGGGGTGCCCGCGGAGGGCGAGCTGCCGCCCTGCACGGGGTCGTCGTCGGCGGCGCAGGCCGCGACCAGCGCCAGGGTGAGCGCGGCGGCCAGCCCGAGCACGTCGTACCGCCGCGGCCGCGTCATGCGTCTCAGCCGACGGTGACTTTGACCGTGTTCGACTCGGCGCCGGTCTTGTTGTCGATCACGCGGAACATGTTGACACCGGTACGCGCCGACTGGACGTAGGTGTTGAACGTCTCGTTGCTGACCGGGATGGTGGCGTCGAAGTCGACCCACACCCCGTCCTCCATCCGCTGCACCTGGAGGATCGCGCCTTCACCGCCCGGGTAGACGCCGCTGATGTCGATCCGGTCGAAGTTGCCGACGGCGTTCTGCCCCGCCTGCAGCGAGATCTTCTTCTCGGGCTTCGCCGTCTCGGTCTCGACAGGCCCGCCGTTGTCGGTCTGGGTGTCCTCGCCCTGGGTCGCCAGCGTGATCTGCGGACCGTTGGCGAACGTCTTCGACGGCTTGGGAATGACGGCCGACTCGGCCTCGCTCGCGTCGGACGACCCCGACGAGTCTCCGCCGATGCCGAGGACCCGGGTGCCCGACGAGGGCGACGCCGCCCAGCACCAGCCCGACCACGATCGAGACGGCGATCAGGGCGATCAGCCCGGTCAGCACCGGGTTCTCGCGCCGCGGCCGCTCGTCGTCGCTCACGCCGCCATTCTCACGGACCGCCCAAGGCTGGCGAAATTCTGGTCTCAGAAACCGCGGGTCCAGACGACCTGCTCGTGCAGCCGCCGCGACCGCCAACCGGCATCGGTGCGGGCGAACGTGTGGTGGTAGAGCCCGCCGACCTCGACCAGCCGCTCACCGCCCGCTCCATCGCTGATGAGCATCGGGTTGTGGAAGTACGCCGTCACGCGGGCCTCGTCGCGCGGCGTACCGAACGAGAAGGCGACCTGGCCCAGCGTGTGCATCCGCTTCTTCGAGAAGGCGGGGAGGTTCTCGGCGAGCCACGGCTTGACCTCGGGGAAGGCGCCGACCAGACCGCCGCTCTCGCTGTAGTCGATCTGGGCGTCCGGTGTGAAGACGGTGTCGAGCCGGTCGAACTCCCCGGTGTCGATGGCGATCGTGTAGCTGTTCAGCGCTTCGTTGATCTCGGTGCGGTCACTCAGCTCGGCGATGTCCATGCGCCCAGCCTGTCAGCGTCGGGTCGAGGACCACGACCGGGATCTCCCGCTCGGTCCACGACTGGTAGTTGGCGAAGTCGGCGTAGAGGTCGACCAGCCGCGGCCAGAGCGCGGCCCGCTCCTCCGGATCGGCCTCCCGGGCCGTGACCTGACGGTTGCGCTCGCCGCGGAGGCTGACGGTCGTCTCGGGCTTCGCCATCAGGTTGTGGAACCACTGCGGGTTCTTCGGCAGCCCGCCCTGGGACGCCACGATCACCAGGCGCGGGCCCGTCCGCGAGGTAGAGCAGCGGGGTCGTGAACTTGTTGCCGCTCTTCCGCCCGACGTGGTCGAGCAGCAGTGTCGGCACCGGCTTCTTCCAGCCCGCGCCGATCCGCCACTTCGAGCCGATGCGGCCGTTGGTGAGCCGGTAGACGGGCACGTGCAGGCGCGCGCCATGTACTTGATGATCTTGCCGACGATCGGCTTGTCGAGGCCCGGTGGCCGTTCCTTCAGAGGGGGCACGGAGCCCACTCTGGCAGATTTCTAGAACACGTTCTACACTTCGAGACGCCGCTCGTACCTCACGAGCTCCTCAGTGACCGAAAGACACAATGCGCTTCTCCTTCGCCGAGGGCATGACCCACGCGGCGTACTACGCACCCCTGGCCCAGGCCTGCGAGGCAGCGGGCTACACGTCGATGACGATCGCGGACAGCCTGATCTACCCGCAGGAGTCGGACTCGAAGTACCCCTACACCGACACCGGGGACCGTGAGTTCCTGCTCGGCAAGGAGTTCATCGAGACCTTCATCCTGTGCGCGCACCTGTTCGCGGTGACCGAGACGCTGCGGCTGACGCCGTTCGTGCTCAAGCTGCCGATCCGGCCGCCGGTGCTGGTGGCGAAGCAGGCGTCCTCGCTGGCGTTCCTGTCGGGCAACCGGCTCGGGCTCGGCGTCGGCCTCTCGCCGTGGCCGGAGGACTTCGCCGCTCTCGGCGTGCCGTGGGAGAAGCGCGGCAAGCGGATGGACGAGTGCATGGACATCCTGCGCGGGCTGACCCAGCCGGGCGACGAGCCCACCTTCTTCGGCTACGACGGGCGAGTTCTACGACATCCAGTCGCTGCAGCAGTGCCCCGCTCCGACCGAGCAGATCCCGCTGCTCGTCGGCGGCCACTCCGACGCCGCCCTGCGGCGCGCCGTACGCAAGGGCGACGGGTGGATGCACGCCGGCGGTGACGGCGAGGAGCTCGACCGGCTGCTGGTGCGGCTCGCCGAGATCCGCAAGGAGGAGGGCGACACCCGCGACGACTTCGAGGTGCACGTCATCTCCTACGACGCCTACACCACCGACGGCATCAAGCGGCTCGAGGACAAGGGCGTCACGGACGCGATCGTCGGCTTCCGGGTCCCCTACATCAAGGGCCCCGACACCGAGCCGCTCGAGACGAAGATCAAGCACCTCGAGCAGTACGCCGAGACCGTGATCGCGAAGGTCAGAGTCTCGATGAGCGAGGCACTCGGCCTGACCAAGGTCCTGTCCGACGCCATCGCCGAGGCCGAGGAGCTGATCGCGAACGCGCCCTTCATCAAGACCGAGGCCGACCGGCTCGAGGGCTACGACTACCTCAGCGGCCGGATCCGGATGGCGCTGCAGTCCGCGTTCGACTACGACCTCGACCAGCCGCTGTTCGTGAACCCGACCCACCAGTTCTCCAAGCAGGGCCTCGACAACCCGGACGCGGTCTACTTCAACGCCTACCTCCGCGAGGGAGTCGAGTACGTCGTCCGCGGCCGTCGTGGCACGTCAGCCGACCTGTCATTCCAGGTCATGGGCGGCGCCTACACGGCGACCTCCGCGGCGACCAGCCTGCTGGCCTTCGACGACCGCGAGCTCGAGATCGCCGACGACGGCACCTTCGAGTTCACCTACGTCGCCGAGCCCGGCGCGAAGACGATGATCGTGCGCGAGGTCTTCAACGACTGGGAGCGGGAGGAGCGAGGGACGCTCACCATCGAGCGGCCGGACACGCGGGGCAAGCCGCGCAAGGCGTTGACCCGCGAGCTGCTGCAGAAGAAGTACGACGTCGCCGCCCGCTCGCTGATCGGGTCGATCCAGACCTGGTTCGCCTTCCCCCAGTTCTTCCAGTACAAGGAGCCGGTCAACACCCTGACCGTGCCGAAGTCGACGCCCGGCGGGCCTGGCGTCGCAGTTCTCCTCGATCGGCCACTACGAGCTGGCCGAGGACGAGGCGATGATCGTGTCGGTGCCGCGGTGCGACGACTGCAGCTACCAGGCGATCCAGATCGGGTCGGACTGGTATGCGTCCACCGACTACGAGACGCACCAGACGTCGCTGACCAAGGCCCAGGCCTTCACCGGCGACGACGGCGTGATGCGGTTCGTGATCTCCGAGCGGCCGCCGCTCGGCGGTGCGCCGATCGCCAACTGGCTGGAGACCACCGGCCATCGCACCGGCCCCATCATGCTGCGCTGGCAGCGGCTCGAGCGCGACCTGACCGAGGCCGACGGCCCGACCGTCCAGGTCGTCAAGGTCGCCGACGTGCCCGCCCTGCTGCCGGCACCTCCTGCCGCTGACCGACGAGGAGTACGCCGCGCGGATCGCCGCCCGGCAGCGGGCCGTGGCCCGCCGGATGATCAGCTAGGCACCGCTGGTTGAGGTGCGAGCGAAGCGAGCCTCGAAACCAAGGCCGTTCATGGGATCCAGTCGAAGGTGTCCGGGTTCGGGCCCTGCCGGCCGTCCTCGCCCTTGTCGAGTGCGGCCAGAGCGGCGACCTCGTCGGCGGTCAGCGAGAAGTCGAAGACGTCGAAGTTCTCGGCCAGCCGGTCCTTGCTCATCGACTTGGGGAAGACGATGTCGCCGCGGTCGAGCGCCCAGCGCAGCAGCACCTGCGCGGGCGTCTTGCCGTGGGTCTCGGCGACGCTCCTGACGACCGGGTCGTCGAGCTCGCCGCCGCCCTGGCCCAGCGGCGACCAGGCCTCGACGTGGGCACCGTGCCGGGTCGTGGCTGCCCGGGCGGCCTCGTTGGCGAAGTAGGGGTGCGCCTCGATCTGGTTGACCGCCGGCACGACGCCGGTCTTGTCGACGATGAGGTCGAGGTGGTCGGGCTGGAAGTTGGACACGCCGACGGAGGTGGCGAGGCCGTCCTCGCGGAGCTGGACCAGGGTCTCCCAGGTGGAGACGAAGTCGCCGTCGTACTGCGTCGGCAGCGGCCAGTGGATCAGGAACAGGTCGACCTTCTCCAGGCCGAGCTGGTCGAGGGACACGAGCAGCGACTCGCGGGCTGCGTTCTTCTCATGCCGGTTGTTGTTGAGCTTGGTGGTGACGTAGAGGTCGTCGCGGGCGAGACCGGACTTCGCGATCGCGGCGCCGACGCCCGCCTCGTTGCCGTACATCTGGGCGGTGTCGATGTGGCGGTAGCCGATCTCGAGCGCGTCGCCGACGACCCGCTCGGCTTCCGCCGACGGCACCTGCCACACACCGAGGCCGTAGCTGCGGGATGGACGTGTTGTCGTTGAGGGTGATCCGAGGGGTGCTCATTCTTGCCCCAACGTCGCTCGCCGACCGCTATTCCCCCGACGTACCCTCCCACCATGACCGAGCGCATCGCACTCGACCTCCCGGACGGCCGGGTCCTCGACGTGCAGGTGAGCGGGCCCGCTGACGGCGCGCTCTTCATCTGGCACCACGGCACCCCCGGCTGCCTCTACCAGGGCAGGGAGAAGCAACAGGTGCTGCACAGCCGCGGCATGCGCTACGCCAGCTACACCCGCGCGGGGGCGGCCGGCTCGACCCGCAACAAGGGCCGCAGCGTCGCCGACGTCGCCGCCGACATGGCCGCGATCGCCGACCACCTCGGCGCCGACACCTTCCTGACCGGTGGCCAGTCCGGCGGCGGTCCGCACGCCCTCGCCACCGGCGCCGGGCTGCCCGACCGGGTGCTGGCCGTGCTGGCCGTCTGCGCCGTCAAGCCGTACGTCGGCCAGGAGGCCGACTTCCTCGACGGCATGGGCGCCGACAACATCGAGGAGTTCAGCCTCGCTCTGCAGGGCGAGGAGGCGCTGCGGCCGTTCCTCGCGGAGCAGCGGGAGGGGATCCTCGGCGCCGACGCCGAGGGCGTGATCCGGACGCTCGACTCCCTGCTCCCCGACGTCGACCGGGCGGTGCTCACCAGCGAGGTGGGCGAGGACATCATCCGCAACCTCCAAGGTGGCGCCGAAGACCTCGACGGCTGGATCGACGACGACCTCGCCTTCACCCGGCACTGGGGATTCGACCTCGACGCCCTCCGGGTGCCGACCTACCTGTGGCAGGGCAGCGCCGATCTGATGGTGCCGTTCCACCACGGCGAGTGGCTCGCCGAGCACATCCCCGGCGTCGTGCCCCACCTCGAGGACGGCGAGGGCCACCTCTCGATCCAGGTGCGGTGCTTCGAGCGGATGGTCGACGAGCTGCTCGCCCACGTGCCGAGCTGAGCCCAGGCAGACCAAGCGAGCGCCCGGGCGGCGCGGGGTCATGGACGCGCCCGCTGTTGCCGAGACGAGTGCGCATGCCCGCAGGTTCACCACGGTATGCAGCCGAGCATGCACCTCCCACAGGTCATGCACCGTGGGGAGTGCAGGTTCAGCGACATCCCGTGATGAACCTGCACCGCCCGCTACTGGCGCGCCGAGCGCGCGGAAACGCGATCAACTCCGCCGGTCATCGGAACTGTGGTCCCGCTGGCGCAAAACTGGAACACGTTCTAGTCTTGCCCGGTGATTCCTCTCCTCCAAGACAAGGTCATCGTCCTCTCCGGGGTCGGGCCCGGACTCGGGCGGGCGCTCGGCGAGCAGGCGGCGCTGATGGGCGCCGACCTGGTGCTCGCGAGCCGCACCGAGCGGCGGCTCGAGAAGATGGCGGCCACCGTCCGGGAGCACGGCCGGCGCGCGCTCGTCGTACCGACCGACATCACCGACGAGGCGTCTCGGCAGAACCTGGTGAACGCCGCGCTCGAGGAGTTCGGCCGGGTCGACTGCCTCATCAACAACGCGTTCGGCATCCCGCCGATGGACCCGATCTCGACCCTCGAGCTCGACGGGCTCCGCGCCGCGCAGGAGACCAACGTCTTCGCTCCGCTACGGCTCTCGTCGCTGTTCGCCGACTCCCTGGCGGAGAGCAAGGGGTCGATCATCATGCTCAACTCCTGCGTGATCTACAGCAGCCAGCCTGAGTACTCCGGCTACAAGCTCTCCAAGGGCACCCTCGAGCACCTCGCGTCGTCGCTGGCGACCGAGCTCGGTCCGCGCGGCATCAGGGTGAACAGCGTCGCGCCGTCGTACATCTACGAGGACGTCAACAAGGCGTACTTCGACTGGATCGCCCAGGAGACCGGCCGCACCCACGAAGAGGTGTACGCCGAGAAGGCCGCGCCCACCGACCTCAAGCGGCTCGCGACCCCGGACGAGGTGGCCAATGCCGCGCTGTTCCTCGCCAGCGACCTCGCGTCGGCTGTCACCGGCGTGATGCTCAACGTCGACTGCGGCGAATTCCACGTATGAGCGACGCAGCGGGTGAGCCTCGCCAGCGCCCGGACGTCGGGTCGTACGACGACATCGCCGCGGCCGCCGTACGCACCACCGGGCTGTCCGACTTCGGCGGCGCCGCTCACGAGGAAGGGCTGCGACTGCTGGTCGACGACCTTGCCTCTGCCGATGCCGGCCTGACGCCGGTCGGCAACTACTTCCACCGCTCGCAGGTGAAGAGCGCGCTGGTCGGGCGGCTGATGACCGAGGCCCGGTTCGCGGAGTTCCCCGACCACGCCGACGTACCGATTGACCGGCCGATCTTCGTCGTCGGCCTCCCCCGCACCGGCACGACGGCGCTGCACCGGCTGCTGTGCGCCGACCCCGGTCACCAGGGGCTCGAGCTGTGGCTGACCGAGTACCCGCAACCGCGTCCGCCTCGGGAGACCTGGGAGGACGACCCGATCTTCAACGCCATGCAGGGCGCGTTCCAGCAGCACCACGTGAGCAACCCCGAGTTCATGGGGATCCACTACATGGACGCGACCTCCCCCGAGGAGTGCTGGCGGCTGTTGCGCCAGACCGGCAAGTCGATCTCCTACGAGTCGCTGGCCAACGTGCCGCGCTACTCGGAGTGGCTCGCCGGCCAGGACTGGACCGACGCCTACGAGCGGCACCGCCGCAACCTGCAGCTGATCGGCCTGCACGACCAGGAGAAGCGCTGGGTGCTCAAGAACCCCTCCCACCTGGTCGCCCTCGACGCGCTGATGAAGGTCTACCCCGACGCGCTGATCGTCTGCACCCTGCGTGATCCGGTCACCTCCATCGCCTCCGCCTGCTCGTTGTCTGCTGAGGCGACGGCCGGTACGTCAACGACGTTCGTCGGCGAGACGATCGGCCGGACCCAGCTCGGGATGCTCGAGCGGTCCTGGCAACGGTTCACCGAAGCGCGGACACGGTACGACGCCGCGCAGTTCGTCGACGTCGACTACCGGGCGTTCGTGACCGACCCGGTCGGCACGGTCGCCGGGATCTATGACGCGTTCGGCATCCCGTGGAGCGACGCCGCCCGGGCCGAGGTCGCGCGGATCGATGCCGAGTCGCGGACCGGGCAGGCGCGTCCGTCGCACCGCTACGACCTGGCCGACTACGGGCTGACCGAGGAGCGGGTTCGGGCGGCGTTCGACGTCTGACGGACCCGGCGCCACGCGGTCATCCACAGGCGGCGGCGGGCCGGGTTTCGTCGTACGCCCTTGCGGCGCAGGCTTTCGTCGAGCGTTCGAAGGGATTCTGCGATGACCATCGACAACGACGTCACCCTGACCGTGCCGCGCACCTGGCACACCCGCCGCAACCTCGGGCACGGCATCATCCTCGCCGCCCGCCCGCGCACGATGCCGGCAAGCGGCGTGAGTCCCGAGATCGTGGTCCGGTGCCGACAGGTCGAGCTCGACCTGACGGTCTGGCGGGGTCAGGCACTGCTCGACCTCCGCGCCCAACTGGTCGACTTCGCCCTCGAGGACGCCGACCTGTTCGACCTCGGCGACCGTCGGGTCGCCTACCACCGGTTCGCCCACCGCTTCGGCGCCACCGACGTCCTCTGCGACCAGTGGGCCTGGCTGGTCGACACCCTGGGCGTGACCCTCACCTGCACCGTCGCCCGCGAGGACTACCTCACCTACTGCGACCTCTTCGAAGACGTCGCCGCGACCGTCGACGTGCTGCCGAGGCTGGCGTCGTAGCTGTCCGCGTCTCGATCGTCGGCCGTCTTTGGATCCGCCGGGTTCCCGATTTTTGGATGACGTGGTTGCTCGCCGTCGTTGGTCCGGGGGCGGTCCCCCGGGCCCTGCCCTCCGTGACGGGAGGCCTGGGCTGCTCCCTGCCCTGCGGTCGGAGGAGGGAAGACGGGTGGTCACGGTCAGCGGCCGGGACCGGTGGTTGAGGTGACGAGCGCAGCGGGAGCCTCGAAACCACCATGGCGAGCCACTATCCGTCCACAGGCGTTGATCGCGAATCCTCTTGTCCACAGGCGGGTCCTGAGCATCATCGCGATGTCGGTGCTGGTTGGTTGAATATGCCTCATGGACCTCGGAACGTTGCCGCTCTTCGACCTCACCGCCCCGGCGGCCGAGGTCGTCGAGGAGTGCACCGAGCCGGTTGCGTTGTCGCGCTCCCAGGAGCTGCTCGTCGAGATCCGGGACCACCGCACCGTCATCGCCGAACGCGAGATCGCCACCGTCCGGGCGATCGCCGAGTGGGCCGCCGAACACGTCGTCACCGACGAGGCGGACGCGTCGACGTTGACCACCCGCGGCCTGGACACCGGACTGCTGCTGGCCGGTCCCGGGGCCCCGCTGATCTCCGACTTCGCGGTCATGGAGCTCTCCGCGCTCCTCGGCCGATCGCTGGACTCCGGCCGCTGCTACGTCGGGCAGGTGATCGAGCTGGCCTACCGGCTGCCCGAGACCTGGGCCCGGGTCCTGGAGGGGCAGGTGCCGGTGTGGAAAGCGCTCCGGGTCGCCGACGTCACCCGGGTCCTCCCGCAGGATGCGGCCGGGTTCGTGGACCGGCAGCTCGCACCCTTCGCCCACGGGATGACGTGGGTGCAGGTCGAGCGGCTGGTCGAGGAGGCCCTCGTCAGGTTTGACCCTGCGGCTGCTGAGGAGAGGCGCCGCGAAGCCCAGGACCTGCGGCACTTCGACATCGACCTGGACCAGACCGGGTTCGACGGCACCGCCCACATCTCCGGCACCCTCGACACCGCTGATGCCCTCGACCTCGAGAACGCGATCGCCCGCCGCGCCAAGGTCCTCGGCGAGCTCGGCTGCGTGGAGTCCCTCGATGTGCGACGGTCGATCGCGGCCGGTGAGCTCGCCCGCACCGACCTCGCCCTCGACCTCGAGGTGTCGACCCGGAGACCGGGGAGATCACCCGCACCGTGCCCGGCCGCAAGACCGAGCTCATCCTCCACCTGGATGCGAACGATCAGACCGTCGGCCGGCTCGGGAACACCCGCACCCCGATCAGCCCGGAGCAGGTCAAGACCTGGATCAACACCCCCGGCAGCACGCGTGATCATCCGCCCGGTCCTCGACCTCAACAGCCACCAGCCGGTCGACTCCTACGAGATCCCCGACCGGATCCGACGCCACGTCACCCTGCGTGACCACCACTGCGTGTTCCCGCACTGCACCAAACCCGCCGAACGCTGCGACCTGGACCACGTCGTCCCGCACGGCGACGGCGGGCCGACGTGTCAATGCAATCTCGCTCCGGACTGTCGAGGACATCACCGGTTCAAGACTTCTGGCCAGATGACCTGCCAGGTCCTCACCCCCGGCACCTACCAGTGGACCAGTGCCAGCGGCCGGCAATGGGTGGTCGACCCCACCGGCACCCACGACCTCTAACGACCAAGCCCCGAACCCCGCCGATCGGCGGGGCCATCGGCATGTGATCAGCCCCGGCGCGAGACCCGGATCCGCGCACCCTTGCGGGGCACGCTGGTGATGTTGCGGACCCTCGGGACGTCGTCGCCGACGGTCGCGATGTCGTAGCGGCTGAGCACCTGGCGCAGGACCTCGGCGCCCTCCATCAGCGAGAAGCCGGCGCCGATGCAGCGGCGGACGCCGCCGCCGAACGGGATCCACACGTGCAGGGACGGTGCCTCGGCGCCGGACAGCTCGGGCAGGAAACGCTCGGGACGGAAGGCGTCGGGGTCGGGGAAGTTCTGGTCGAGCTGGTGGCTCATGACGATCGACGGGCCGACGGTGGTGCCGGCGGGGAGGTCGTGTCCGCCGACCGTGGAGGGCTTCATGAGGGTGCGGACGACCATCGGGATGATCGGGTGCAGCCGCATCGACTCCTTGAGGACGGCTTCGAGCCAGGCCTGGCCGGCCGCGTCGTCCGTGTCGGCGGCGGCCTGGGTGCGGGCGAGCAGGTCGGGGTCGCGGCCGAGCTCGTAGAGCGCCCAGGACAGGGCGCTCGCCGTGGTCTCGTGGCCGGCAAGGAGGAGCGTGACCAGCTGGTCGCGCAGCTCGGTGTCGTCGAGGCGGTCGGTGTCGTCGCCGGCAGCCATCAACCGGGACAGCACGTCCTTGCGGTCCTCGATGTCGGTGGCGGTACGGCGCTCGCCGATCTCGGCGTAGATCTGCCGGTCGAGCTCGATCTGGTTGTCGATCGTCCGCCGCCAGGGCCCGAAGCGCTGCAGCCACGGGTACGCCCAACCGAGCAGGATCGCCGGATTGATGTCGACCGTGGCGGTCACCCGCGGGCGGAGGTCGGTCAGCCGCTGCTCGTCGGTGACGCCGAAGACCACACGCAGGATCACGTCGAGGGTCAGCGCGTTCATCCGGTCGAGGGACTCGAACTCCTCACCCTCGGCCCAGGCATCGACCGCATCGGCGGCGACGTCCGCCACCATCGACCTGTATCCACGGAGCGCGTGCCCGAGGAAGGCCGGCATCAGCAGCTTGCGGGCTCGGTGGTGCTCGTCGCCGTCCTGAAGGAGCAGCGAGTGCTGGCCCATGATCGGACCGAGGACCGCGTTGCCCTTGCCGGCGTGGAAGACCGCCGGATCCGCCGCGAAGATCTCCTTGGTGACGTCGGGGTTCGTGAACAGCACCAACGGCCGCCCTCCCGGGATCAGCCGGAGGGTGAACGCCTCGCCGTACTTCTTGTGGAGGTAGGGGTGGAACTGGTGACGGAACCTCATCAGCGCGATGGTCTGCACCAGAGCGGGCCACCGCGGCCCGGGTGGCACCGCGCCGCGCGGGATCCGCGGCTGGTTCGGGCTCCCGATGATCGAGCTGCCCGTGAAGCGCTGCAGCGTCAGTGGACGGGTGTCGACCGTGGCGGCGTCAGTAAGGTCTGCAGTCACGTATCGACCGTACGCCGCGGACGTCCGCGGCGATTCCTACCGTGGTCGCAACTTTGCGCCCCCGTTGGTCGAGGAGGTCGCCCTGGCGACCGTCACGAGACCTCAGTCGAGCAACTGGTCTCGACGAGCGATCGCGGCGGCTTCGGTGCGGCCGGCGGCACCGAGCTTGCCGAGGATGTTGGACACGTGGACGCTCACCGTCTTGGTGCTGATGAAGAGCTGACGGCCGATCTCGCCGTTGCTCCGGCCGTCGGCGACCAGGGTCAGGATCTCCTTCTCGCGGGCGGTCAGCCGGTGCGGCTTGGGTCGAGGAGGTCGCCCAGCGACCGTCTCGAGACCAGCTCGCGTCGACCGGGCCGGCGCGCTCCCGGACGCCCGCAGCTCCTCGAGCAGCAGGACTGCTCCGAGCCGGTGCGCTGCCTCGCGCGCCAGGTCGCCCTGCTCGCGCGCGGCGGTCGTCTCACCGAGGAGGCGCAGGATGCCGGCGTACGTCGTGCGGACGCGGGCCAGCTCCGGAACGCTGCCGAACTCGTCGAACGCCTCGACCGTGGCCGCCCACGCGGCGAGCAGCTCGTCGCGCTCGGGTGCTTCGACGCCGCCGACCCAGCGGGCACGCAGGTGCTCGGCCGCGAGCCGGAGCGCCCAGGCACGCCCCTCGGGACCCCAGGCGGTGTGCCTCGCCGTGAACCGCTCGGTCACCAGGTCTCCGTCGCCGCGCAGGACGGAGGCCCGCTCCAGCAACGCCACCCGGTCCGCCGAGCTGGTTGACGGCAGCGAAGCGGCGATGGCGCCGATGGTCTGAGCGGCCAGCCGGACCCGGCCGGCGAAGTGCTCGGTCCAGATCCGGGTCAGCACCGCGACTACGTCGTTGTAGGCGCCGATCGCGGCGGCCGCGTCGCCGACATGGCCGGCGGCCTCGATCTCGATGCCGGCCGAGAAGACCGCGACGCCACCCTCGTCGGACCAGACCTTGCGGAGCCGGCGCAGCGCACTGGTCACGTCCTCGCCGCGGGCGGACAGGATCGCGAGGCGGGTGGCCTCGATGATCGCGCGGGGGATGAGCGGCCCGCCCTCGTCGTCGGTGACCGAGACGACGTCGAGCGCGGCGTCCCAGTCACCCTGCGCGTAGCGCACCCAGCCGAGCTGCCAGCGCGCCTCGATGGAGTAGGGCGCCCAGGGCAGTCCGGCGCCCACCCCGCGCTCGACGGCGGCGGCGAACCACCGCGCCGCCTCATCCCATTGCGCGTCCTCCTGGTAGGAGCGGCCGAGCAGGAAGAGCGCGCGCAGCTCGGCGGAGATCGCGCCCGCGGTGACCGCGCGGGCCACAGCCTCCTTGAGGGTCGCCCGCACGGAGTCGCTGTCGGAGCCGTCGCCGCGCTTGAACCGGAGGCTGCTCAAGGTGGTGACCACCTCGGAGGCGAGGACCGGCATCCGGAGCCGCTCGGCCAGCGCGAGCGCCTCGGTGGCTGCGTTCTCGGCCTCCTCCAGCAGGTCCGTGCCGGCGAGCACCCGCGCGTGGGTGGCGAGCACCTTGGCCCGGAGCGGGCTCTCGCCGGGCGGCGCGAGGGCGACCGCCTGGTTGGTGATCTCGATCGGGTCGAGGGTCGTCTCGATGATGCAGAGGGCGAGCGCGTAGTTGCTGAGCAACCGGGCCCGCGCGTTGTCGGAGGCGTCGGCGGGGAGTCGCTCGATGTGCTCGGCGAGCAGGCTGGTCGCCCGCTGGCTGTCACCGGCCGCGCTGTGCGAGTCGGCTGCCCAGACGACGACCTTGGAGACGTCGATCTCGAGCCGCTCGGCCCGCTCGGCGTCCTCCAGCAGCTCGAGGGCGTGCTCGTAGTGACGCGCCGCCTCTTCCGGGCCGCCGACGGAGATCGCCTCGTCGCCGGCCTCGATGCCGGCGGTCACGGCCCGGTCGAAGTCCATCGCCCGCCGGGCGTGGCGCGCCATCTCTGCGGCCGTGCCTCGTCCGCCGGCGGCGAGCGCGGCGACGTACTGGCCGTGCAGCCGGACCCGCTCGCCCGGCAGCAGGTCGTCGTAGACGGCCTCGCCGAGGAGCGCGTGCCGGAAGGAGTAGGTCTTGGCGCCGGCGACGAGGATGTTCATCTCGACGGCCTGGCGGATGCCGGTGTCGAGATCGGCAGCGGGGAGGTCGGCGGCCGCCTCGAGCAGGCTGTGGGTCACCTTGCGGCCAGCGACGCTGGCGATCCGCACCACCTGACGGGCCTCGTCGGAGAGCCGGTCGAGCCGGACCAGGAGCAGGTCGGCGAGGTCGTCGGGCACCCAGGCGCCGGCGCCGGACGCCACCAGCTCCTCGACGAAGAAGGCATTGCCCTCCGCCCGGCCGATGATGCCGGCCAGCTCGGGCTCGCCGAGACGCTCGGGAGCGAGCTCGGCGACCAGCTGGCGCACTGCGTCGTCGGCCAGTGGCGAGAGGGCGAGGCGGTCGACCGTCTGGAGACGGGACCACTCCGCGACCTGACGGCGGAGGGGATGGCGGCGGTGCAGGTCGTCGGAGCGGTAGGACGCAACGATCGCCACCGGGTGCGTGAACGATCGGGTGAAGAGGAAGCCGAGCAGGTCACGCGTCGACTGGTCGGCCCAGTGGGTGTCCTCGATGACGACGATGAGCGGCGCCTCGGCCGCGGCGGCGTCGATGAGCGCGTGGACCGCCTCGAACAGCTCGCCGCGATCGGCGCCACGCTCGCCGTCGCTCGGCGTGTCGGCGACCGAGCGGACCCGTCGTCCGGGCTGGAGCCGGCTCAGGGCGGGGTGTTGTGCGGACACCTGCTCGACGACGCCGGGCAGCTCGGTGTCGAAGCGGCCGAGCAGCTCGCTGAACGGGAGGTAGGGCAGCGCGCTCTCACCGAAGTCGAGGCAGTGGCCGGCGACGACCCGCCAGCCCTCGGCCTGCGCGCGGTCGCGCAGCTCCATCAGCAGGCGGGTCTTGCCGACGCCGGCGTCGCCGCTGAGCAGGACGACGCCGGGGCGGTCGCGTGGTTCCCGGATGCCGAGCAGCTCACAGAGCTGCTCGATCTCGGCGTCGCGCCCGACGAGGGTGCGACTGGTATGCGCGGCCACGGGCTCCATCATGGCGCCCAGAGCCGACAACGGCGCGGCGATTTCGGTCTGCGTCATGGGCCGGTGCGGTGGTTCGGTCGCTGGAGCGACCGCCGGGCGGGAACGCCCGGCGGCCGGCTCAGAGCGACTTCTCCGCAGCGGCCATCCGGCGCAGCCAGGACGAACGCGACCGGCTGCCACGCTGGGCGGCGATCTCCTTGCGCGTCCGCTCCTTGCGGTACTCCATCTCGGACTGGATCAGGTAGGGAATCATGGCTTTGCTCCTCGGTTTGGTAGAACGTGTGGGGGTGGGCTCAGAGGGACCGGTCGGCCGCCGCCATGCGGCGCAGCCAGGAGGAGCGGGATCCGCTCCCACGGTGCGCGGCGATGTCCTTGCGGGCCTGGCTCCGGCGGTACTCCGCCTCGTAGAGGACGAAGTAGGTGTCCTTCGGGATCATGGTGTGCTCCTTGGTCGTTGGGCGATATCCCAGAGGTTCGTCGCCTGAGGTAGGCCCTCACATCGGGCAACTGCCTTATTCGCGCTCTGAGGTAGGCCGCGCGGACCGTCCGCGGCTACCTCAGAGGGCCTCTGGAGGGCCGGATTTGGGCGTCTGAGGTGGGATAGTGCCCCGTGGAGTTCTCCGAGGTCGTACGCCGCCGCCGGATGGTGCGCAGCTACACCGACCAGCCGGTGGATCCGGCTGTCGTCGAGCGGGCACTGGAGCACGCCACCCGGGCGCCGAGCGCGGGGTTCTCGCAGGGGTGGGCGTTCGTCGTGCTCGACCGTCCGGAGGACGTACGTCGCTTCTGGGCCGCCTCCACCGACGCTGTGGACGACCCTGACCAGTGGCTGGCCGGGATGATGCGGGCGCCGGTCGTGATCGTGCCGTGCAGCGTGAAGAGCGCCTACCTCGACCGCTACGCCGAGCCGGACAAGTCACACACAGGCTGGACCGACCGAGATGAGCGGCGCTGGCCGATGCCCTTCTGGGACCTCGACACCTCGATGGCCGCGCTGCTGATCCTCCAGACCGTGACCGACGCCGGGCTCGGCGCCTGCTTCTTCGGGATCGTGCCCGACCGGGAAACCGCCGTGCGACGCGCACTCGGCCTCCCCGACGCCGGCGATCCCCACCCGATCGGGGCGATCACGATCGGTCACCCGGCCCCACGGAGCACCGGCGCGACCGGATCGGCGACCACGCGGCGGCGTACGCCGTGGACCGACGTGGTCCACCGTGGCCGCTACGGGGCGGGATGGGTGACCTGATGCGACCCAGCACCGTCGTCACCCACCTGTCGCAGGAGGACGTGCGTTCCCGCCACCCGGTGCTGCCGCGGGTGGCGGCGATGCTGCGCCCCTACCGCAGCAAGATCGTGCTGGTCCTGATCGCGGTGCTCGCGTCGGCCGCGCTCACCTCGGTCGTGCCGTTCCTGGTCCGCGCCGTCTTCGACGACGCCCTGTTCCCGCTGGACGGCGGTGCGCCGGACCTCGGGCTGCTCGGCTGGCTGGTCGCCGGCATGTGCGTGATCCCCGTCGTGACCGCGTTCATCGGCATCGGGCAGAACTGGCTGACCTCGACGGTCGGGAACTCCGCGATGGCCGACCTGCGCGGCGACCTCTTCGAGCACCTGCAGAAGATGGAGCTGGCGTTCTTCACGGCCACCAAGACCGGTGCGATCCAGAGCCGGCTGGCCAACGACGTGGCCGGCGTGCGGACGGTGCTGACCGACACCGCGACCACGATCGTCCAGAACTCGGTGACGGTGATCGCGGCGCTGGTGTCGATGCTGCTGCTGTCGTGGCAGCTCACCATCCTCACGCTGATCCTGATGCCGTTGTTCGTGTGGCTGCAGCTGCGGGTCGGGCGGCGCCGGCAGCGGCTGGCGCGACGCACCCAGGAGTCACTGTCGGAGATGACGGCGATCACCGAGGAAGCGCTCAGCGTCTCGGGGATCCTGCTCGCCAAGGTGTTCAACCGGGCCCCGCAGGAGGTCGCGCGCTACCGGCAGGCCAACCAGCGGCAGACCCGCCTGCAGGTCGAGCAGGCGATGACCGGCCGCTCCTTCTTCGCGGTGGTGCAGACGTTCTTCGCGATCACCCCGGCGGTCATCTACCTCGTGGCCGGGTGGATCATCACCGGCACGTCGGTCATCGGCAGCGACACGCTCACCGCCGGCACCCTGGTCGCGTTCACCACGTTGCAGGGCCGGTTGCAGATGCCGCTGCTGCAGCTGATGCGGGTCAGCCTCGACGTGCAGACGTCGCTGGCGCTGTTCCGCCGGATCTTCGAGTACCTCGACCTCGAGCCCGCGATCACCGAGCGCCCAGGCGCGGTCGCGCTCGACCACGACACGATGCGCGGCCGGGTCGAGATGCGCGGCGTCTGGTTCCGCTACCCCGAGCCGCGCGAGCTGTCCGGCACCGTCACCCACGACCGGTTCGGAGACAGCGGCGTCCGGATCGGGGCCGACACCGAGCGACCGGCGGGCGACGGCTGGGCGCTCGAGGACGTCTCCCTCGTCGTCGAGCCGGGCCAGCTGGCGGCGATCGTCGGGCCCTCGGGGTCGGGCAAGACCACCGCGACCTACCTGGTCCCGCGGTTCTACGACGTCAGCGAGGGCGCCGTGCTCATCGACGGCCACGACGTCCGCGACCTGACCCTCTCCTCGCTCGCCGACGCGGTGGGCATGGTGACCCAGGAGCCCTACCTCTTCCACGGCACCATCCGCGACAACATCGCCTACGCCTGCCCCGGCGCGACGGCCGAGGCGATCGAGCAGGCGGCCCGCGACGCCAACATCCACGACCGGATCATGAGCTTCCCCGAGGGCTACGAGACGATCACCGGCGAGCGTGGCTACCGCCTGTCCGGCGGCGAGAAGCAGCGGCTCGCGATCGCCCGGGTGCTGCTCAAGGACCCGGCGATCCTGATCCTCGACGAGGCCACCTCCGCGCTCGACACCGAGACCGAGCGGCTGGTCCAGGAAGCGCTCGAGCGGGCGACCCGGTCCCGCACCACCATCGCCATCGCGCACCGGCTGTCGACGATCCAGTCGGCCGACGTGATCTTCGGGCTCGCCGACGGCCGGATCGTCGAGCAGGGCACCCACGCGCAGCTGCTGGACGACCCGGACGGCCTCTACGCCCGGCTGTACGTCGAGCAGTTCTCGCGCTCGGCCGGCTCGTCGGCGTCGTACGACGAGCGCCGGGCCGACGTACCGCTCTGAGAGCCGGCGCCGCTGGGCTACGCCGACGGTAAGCCGCTGGTAAGCGCTCCCCGCCACGGTGTGGTCATCGCCCAACACCGGGCCCCAACGTCAGGAGCAAGTGATGAACAAGATCCTCCGCCACATGTTGGCCACGCTGGCCATGTCCCTCGCCGTGTTCGGCGGCGTCCAGCTCGCAGCGCCGGCGCCTGCCGAGGCCGCCAGCTTCGTCACCGGCTGCTTCAAGCACACCAACGGCGTGCCCTTCAACCGCACCATCAACCTGCAGTACAAGTACAACGGCCAGTGGTACACCACCGCGAGCCAGGAGGGGAACGCCTCGGGTTGCGTCGCCTGGAACATCTCGGGCTGGCTGCGCGACTACCCGCTCCAGATGTCGGTCTCCTACCGCGTCGGCCGTGCGCTCTTCTACGGCAACAGCCCCTACTACGCCCCTGCCGGCACCGCCCGCTACAACCTCGGCACCGGCTGGGTCTACCAGTCCTGAAGCAGCCGGCCTCTACCCTGCACTCGAGGCACTCAACGACCCACCGACCGCACGGAGCCGAACCCTTGAACCGACCCGCCCGCAACCTTGCCGCCGCGCTGGCCCTCGCCAGCGCGGCGCTCGTATGCGCGGGCAACGGTACGGCGACAGCAGGTCCGGACCGCCCCTACTGCTCCCTCACCGGGATGACCGTCTACGCGTGGGACGGCGGCGGTGACGGCACGTCCTGGTCCGACGCCGACAACTGGGTGGACGGGGCCGTCCCCGGCACCGACGACATCGACGACGCCTACGTCTGCATCCCGCCCCAGGACCCCGGCGCCCCCACCATCACGATGTCGAGCGGTGACGTCGCGACCGTCCAGGTCTTCGAGGCGCCTCTCGTGCGCCTGGTCATCGAGCCCGGGGCCGGATTGTTCGTCTACGGCGACCAGGAGCTGCGGCCTTCGATCATCGGCACGACGGCGGCGGGGAGTCAGGGACTGCTGACGATCCGGGGCGCCTTCGGTGGCCCCGGGCTCGTCGAGGTCCGCGTGGTCACGTTCCTCGGGCAGTCCGGTGAGGACGACTCCCCCGATGTCCCCGCCACCTTCACCAGCGATCCCTGCCCGCACTTCGCCGGACTCCCGCCCGCCGCCTGCGGAGCTGAGAGCGGCCGCATCGTGCACCACCTCGTCAACTTCAACGAGGGCGGGTTCGACCTGCTCGACGGTTACGACTTCGTCATGCTCCGCACCATCTACAACTCCGGCGGTATCGGCCTCGGCCCGGGAAGCCGCCTCGAGCTCGGCTCGGCCGACGTGCCCGGCAGCGGTCAGAGCCTGCTGCTCTATGGCGGAGACATCTATCCGGTCGGCGCCGGATCCCCGCGACCCGTGGTGGTCAACGAAGGCAAGATCGTCAAGGTCGAGGAGTCCGGGAGCGTCACCAGCACGATCAGCACCCGCTACGAGGGTGACGGCATCATCGCGGTCGGAGACGGGCACCGCCTGATCATCGAGGACCGCGCCGCCCGCCCGGCCGAGGTCACGGCGACCAGCGAGTTCGGGTCGGGTCCGTGCCGGCGGGTCGCCGGAGGGTGCCGGTTCGCGACCCTCCGCGAGCCGGGGAGGCGCCAGTCGGCCCTGTTCCGCGCTCCCCGGTCCCAACCGACGTCGCAACCGGCCCTCGTGCGGGTCGTCCCGCGGCCCGACCTGCGTCTTCCGGGCCACCTCGGCCACCCCTACCGGGTCCACGCAGGTGCGCTCGGTGCCACCGAATCCACGCCTGCCGTGATCGAGCTCCGCTTCGACAGCAGCCTGTTGAGGGGCCGCACGTGGAGAGGCGTCGACGTCCTCCGCCAACGTGCTCCGGGTGCGCCATGGCGTCGGCTCGAAGCCTGCCGGGCCGACGGCACCCCGGTGGGACCGGCCCGGGCGTGCGTCGACCGCCGCGTGATCCCCGGCACCAGCAGCCGGCAGGTTCCCCACAGCGGAGGCGACGCGATCCTCGTCGTCCGCACCACCGTCACCAGCCGCTGGGTGGGCCACCGGACGATCCGTAGGTAGCAGCCGTCCGGCGCGGTAAGCGCACGGTAAGTCCGCGCTCAGCGCGGATCGGGATTCTCCTTCCACGAGCCCGACCAGGGCCCCACACCCAGGGAGAATCCGATGAACAAGCTCAACATCCGCCGCACCGTCACCACTCTCGCGCTGGCCGCCGCCGCGGTCGGCGGCATGGCCGGCTCGCCCGCCTTCGCCGACGACCACGACCCGGCCGGGAAGTCCGACGCCACCGTCGACACCCGGGGAGCCGAGACCGTCTCCGGCCGGGCCGCCGTCGATGCCCTCGAGGGGCAGCTCGCCGACGTCGCGCGGCGCCACGGCTTCACCGCCGACAAGCTCGAGAAGACCCTGCTCCACGACAAGACCCTGAAGGTCACCGACGACGGCTCGCTGGTCTACGCCGACGACCCGCTGAAGACCGGGCAGTCCTCGATCACCGACAACATCACCACACCCCTGTACCCGACCTCGCAGACGTTCGCGCTGCACTCGCGCAGCAGCTCGCCGTACAAGCTCTACCTCGACTTCACCGGCAACACGACGAGTGGCACGCAGTGGAACACCTCGTTCAACGGCGGCCGCGCGATCGTCTCGGCGCCGTACGACATCGACGGCAACCCCGGATCGCTGTCGACCCGGGAGCACGCGATCATCCAGGCGGTCTGGCTGCAGGTCCGGGAGGACTACGCGCCGTTCCACATCGACGTCACCACCCAGGACCCCGGCCTCGACGGCCTGCGCCGCACCTCGGCCGGCGACACCAACTACGGCGTCCGGATGGTCATCAGCCCGACCGCGTCGTGGTACCCCAACGCCGGCGGCGTCGCCTACCTCAACTCGTTCGGCGAGGTGCGCTCCGGCACCGAGACGACGGCGTTCGTCTTCACCAACACCTCCGGCGCAGCGAAGTACGTCGGCGAGGCGTCCAGCCACGAAGCCGGCCACACCCTGAGCCTGAGCCACGACGGGACCGCGAGCCAGACCTACTACGGCGGCTCGGGCAACTGGGCGCCGATCATGGGCGTGAGCTACTACAAGCCGGTCACGCAGTGGAGCAGCGGCACCTACGCGGGAGCCAACAACCAGGAGAACGACGTCGCGAAGATCGCGGCCAAGGTCCTCTACGCCGCCGACGACTACCCGAACTCCACCAGCAGCAACGGCACCCTGCCCGCAGGCACCGCGCAGTACGGGATCATCAACTCCGGTGACGTGGACCTCTTCCGGTTCAGCCTGACCGGGACCCGCACCCTCCGGATCTCCACGTGGGGCAACACCGGGCCGGTCGACACCAACCTCAACATGCGCATCACCCTCCGCAACGGCAGCAACCAGGTCGTCGGCACCTGGTCGCCCACCGGTGACCTCCAGGCGGCGACACCCGCGCTGACCCTCGGCCAGGGCACCTACTACGTCCAGGTGGACGGACCGGGCGAGGGCGTCTACACCAGCTACGGATCCCTCGGGTTCTACGGGATCCGCCTCGACTGGGCCTGAACAGCCCTACCATCCGGAGCGGGGCCGCCGTGGGGGCGGCTCCGCTCCCGGCGTCCCGGCGCCACGCCCATCCCCACCGTCTCGGGGCAAGCAAGGTCTCGGGGCAAGCAAGGGAGGCCATCATGGACCGAAGAGGCATCAGCATCGGCGCGACCGCAGCGGTGGTCGCCGCCCTGGTGGCAGTCGGCACCGCCGACCGTACGGCGGCCGCCGGTCCACCCGATCGTGCGTTCTGCTCGTTGACAGGGATGACCACCTTCCTGTGGGACGGCGGCGGCGACGGCACCTCGTGGTCGGACGCGGACAACTGGGCCGACGGTGCCGTCCCCGGCACCGCCGACCCGGCGGGCGCCTACGTCTGCATCCCGGGTGGATCCACCGTCGACATGGCGGCCGGCGACATCGCCACCGTCCAGGCCGTCGACACCGAGATCACCTCGCGCCTCGACATCGCTGCCGACGCCGGGCTGTTCGTGTACGGCGACCCGGCCACCCGGGCCTCGGTCGTCGCCGGCGACATCTCCGCGGACGGCGCCCTCGGCGGGCCCGGCGTCATCCACGACCTCGCAGAGACCGAGCTGCCCTTCTTCGCGGGCAGCGTCCGCGCGGACCTGCTGGTGAGCGACCCGTGCACGGCGTTCCCGGAGCTCCCCCCGCACCTGTGCACGTCGACGGAGGGCACGCTGATCTCCTACGGCGGCGGCGGGGTCGGAGCGCTGCGGCTGGTGGCCGGCTACGACCTGCTCCTGCAGGGGGGCAGTGCAGACCTGGGACCCGGCGGGCTGGGCATGTCGCCGGGCAGCCGCCTGGTGATCGGGCACGAGGCGGGTGTCGCCATCTTCGGCGACGGCGACATCTACGCCCTCGCCCCCGGACCGACCCGCCCGGTCGTGGTCAACAGGGGATCGATCGACCACTACCCGTCGGTGCCGATGTTCACCGACGAGACCACCACGATCGGCACGGCCTACCAAGGCCGGGGCACGGTCCAGGTCTGGTTCGGCACCCGGCTGATCATCGCGGACGGCTCGACCCGACCGGTGGCGCTGACGGCACGCAGCCGGTTCGGCTCCGGTCCCTGCCGCCGCGTCGCCGATCACTGCACGTTCACGACGCTGGCCGGACCGGGCAAGCGCCAGTCGGCGACCTTCCAGGCACCGTCCTCACAGCCGGAGTCCCAGGAGGCCCTGTCCCGGGTCCGCCCACGGCCGGACCTCCGCAGGCCCGGCGACCTCGGCTCGCCGTACGTCGTCCACGCCGCCGAGCTCAGCGCCACCGCGGCGACCCCGGCAATCATCGAGCTGCGCTACGACGGCAGCCTGCTCCACGGCCGCACCTGGAGGCGCGTCGAGATCTTCCGCCAGCACGCCCCGGGAGGCCCCTGGCAGCGGATCCGGTCCTGCCGCGCCGATGGCACGCCCCGCGGCTCGGCATCCGCCTGTGTCGACCGACGCCGGCTCGAGATCAGCAGCCGGCAGGTCCCGGGCAGCGGGGGCGACGCGATCCTCGTGGTCAGGACCACGGTCACGAGCCGATGGGTCGGTCACCGGCGCTAGTGTCCCGAACTTGAAATCCGCACCATATTTCGCGCCCCGAGCACGCACCTCGCTGCGTTGGCATCGCTCGGGAGACGCCCAGTCTGCCAGCGCGACGCCGCCTTGCGACGCACGCACTCGGAGCACGACCTATGGCACGGATTTCGCGTCCGGGACACTAGCCAGGACGTCCGTCAGCAGCCCGCGGACCGAAGCGGCCGGCGCCACCCCTCCCAGCGTCCACGCCCGGGCGGCGGCCGCGGCACCGACCGCCGCACGAGCGTCCGACAGCGCCCCGGCGAGGTCGCGCTCGACGGGTTCGGTCCGTTCGCCGGGCGACGGCGAGACGGCTTCGGCAGCCGCGAACAACCGGATCGCGTCCTCGGCGCGGCCGGCGACGCCGGCGATCGCGCCGCCGACCCGGAGGCACTGCGCGCGGGCGAGACGCTGACCGGTCCGGTCGGCCAGCACCAGCGCCTGCTCCAACGGCACCGCCGCGGCGGCCGGCTCGCCACGTCCGACCAGTGCCCTGGCGAGCGTGATGTGGGCGTCCCTCGCGACGGTCACCCGCGAGGTGCCGGCCATCGTCAGCGCCTCGGCCGCGTACGCCGCCGCGGTGTCGACGTCGTCGTCGTCGAGCGCGATCTCGGCGAGCGTGTTGAGCGTGTCCGCGATCCGCGTGACGTCGCCGTGGTCCCGCACCACGGCGAGGCGCTGCAGATGGGACTCGGCCTCCAGGTCGAACCGGCCACGCACCCCGTAGGTGATCGCGCGCATCGCGAGGGCGATCGCGACCTGCGGGTAGAGGTCGTGCTCCTCGGCCAGGGCCAGCGCGCGGTCGGCGTAGGTGACCGCCTCGTCGACGTCGCCGGTGATGGCGAGCGCACCCGCCACGTAGCACGACGCCGTCGCCCGTAGCGCGATGTCATCGGCGCCGGCGAGGGCCAATGCCCGATCGCAACAGCGCCTGGCCTCCGTCCAGTCGGTGAGGTGATAGGCGAGCTGACCAGCGACCAGCCAGAGGTGGGCGTCGTCCGGGGCACGGGCACGTGCCCGCTCGACCAGGTCCGCGCCGATCGCCAGCCGGCCGGACGCCACCCAGAGCTCCGCCGCGCCCCGGATCAGCTGGATGGCGGTCGGCAGGTCGTCCCGATCGAGTGCCCGTGCGATCGCACCCTCGACGTCGGCGGCCGCATCGGCGAACCTGCCGAGCGCCAGCATCCCGTCCGGCCCGTCGACCTCGCTCGCCCAGGTCTCGACCCTGGTCGCGAGGTGCCGCGCGAGGCGCTCACGGCGTACGTCGAGATCGGCGTGCCCGGCCAGCCGACGGTGGGCGAACGCCCGAACCGTGCCCAGCATCGCGAACCGGACCTCGACCCGGCTCTCCACGGCGGTGACGAGCCGGGCGTCGCTGATGGCCGCGACCAGGTCGAGCACCTGCGGGACGTCGGGGCACACGGCCTCGAGGGCGTCGAGGGTGAACCCGCCCTCGAACAGCGCGAGCCGGTCGCACATCGCCCGCGCGTCGTCGTCGAGACGGTGATAGCTCCACTCGATCGTCCGCTCGAGCGTCCGATGGCGCTCGGGCACGTCGACCGCGGACGTCGACAGCACCGCGAGGCTGTCCGGCAGCGTCGCCAGCAGCTGGTCCACGCCGAGCAGCTTCACGCGAGCTGCTGCCAGCTCCAGCGCGAGCGGGAGCCCGTCGAGCAGTCGACACAGCCGCGCGACCTCGTCCTCGTGACCGGCGAGCTCGAAGGAGCGGCCGGCGGCCCGGGCCGCAGCCGTGGCGCGATCGACGAACATCGCCACCGCCGGCGACGCGGCGATCGCGGTGGCGCTCGCGTCGGGCGGGGGCAGGCCGAGCGGCGTGACCGGCAGCTCCTGCTCGGCGAGCAGGCCGAGCGGGAGCCGGGTCGTGACCAGGACCGTCAGCCCGGTCCGTTCCACGAGTGCGGCGACGGCCTCGTCCGCCGCGGGCATCGACTCCAGGTTGTCCAGCACGACCAGGTCGTCGCGGTCCGCCAACGCCTCGAGCGGGTTGCGACCCGAGGCGGTCTCGAGCGCCTCGGCGATGTCGACGTGGAGCCGGTCGGCCGAGGTCGCCTCGGTGATCGCGAAGAAGGCGACGGCACGTCCCTCCTGGCTCAGTCCCTGGGCGACGACGGTCGCCACCCGGGACTTCCCGCTTCCGCCCATGCCGGTCAGGCTGACCAGCCGAGCCTGGGTGAGTCGCTGGCCGACCTCGGTGACCAGCCCGTCCCGCCCGAAGGTCGGCGTCGTCAGCCGCGGCACCCGCGCCGCCAGCCGGGGTGCGACCTCGGTCGCCGGCCTCACCCCGGAGTCATCGGCCGTGCGGTTCATCGATGGTGCCGGCCGGCCCGGCGCAGCGAGCGCCGGGTCCTGCTGCAGGATGGCCAGCTCGAGCTGCCTCAGTGCCTGGCTCGGGTCGATGCCCAGCTCCTCGGCGAGCTGCTCGCGCGCCCGACCGTAGGCATGGAGCGCGTCGGCCTGGCGGTCGCTCCGGTAGAGCGCGGTCATCAGGTGGCCCCACATGACCTCCCGGGTGGGGTGCAGCCGGACCAGCTCTTCGAGCTCAGCGACCAGCTCCGCGTGCCGACCGAGAGCCAGAGCCAGGTCGGCGCGCTGCTCGACGGCGAGCAGCCGCAGCTCCTCGAGCCGGGCCTCCTCGGCAGCGACGAAGGGCAGGTCGACGAGGTCGGAGAGGAACGGGCCCCGCCACAGCGCCAGCGCGGCGTCGTACTCTCCGATCGCCGCCTCGGGGTCGGCGTCCCGGAGCCGGCGTCCGGCGGCGATCCGGAGCTCGAACCGCTGGATGTCGGTGTCGCCGGGCTCGAGCCGGAGCCGATAGCCGGGTGCCCGCGACTCGAGCACCTCGCCGGCACCGGCGGCGGCGAGGGACTTGCGCAGCTTCGAGACGAAGACCTGCAGGGTGGGAAGCGGACTGGCCGGGGGCTCCTCACCCCAGATCGCGTCGACCAGGCGATCGGTGGACACCACCTCGGGTGCCGCCAGCGCGAGGATCGCGACGACGGCACGCTGCCGCGGCCCCCCGAGCGCGATCGCGCCGTCTCCGGCCGTGGTCTCGAACGGGCCGAGCAGCCGGACATCCACATCGCCACCGTAGGGGCGAACCGTCGTCCTGTCCGGCGATCCAGGGCTGGCGCGCGGGCACATTCCGGCGCTGAGCCTCGATCCACCGATGGGCGCCGTAGCGAGCGGCACCAGACGGGTGCGATGGCAAGGCGGCGGAGCGACGACGTGCTTGTGCGCCCATCGAGCGACGCCAACGCCGCCAGCGTGCCCGTATGGGGCCGCGCAGTAGGCGGCCATCGGTGGATCGAGGCTCAGCCGAGCCCGAGGAACCGCGCGCACTCCAGCGCGACGTGCAGCTCGGCGGCGTCGACCGGTTTCGCGAGGTCGCGGCCGGTCAGCTCCTCGAGACGCCGCAGCCGGTAGCGGACGGTGTTGCGGTGGACGTGCAGCTGCTTGCTGGCGCCCGAGGTCGACCCCTCCGCCGCGAGCCAGGACCGGGCCGTGTCGAGCAACACCTCGCGGTCGTCCGCCGACAGCGCGAGGACCGGCGCCAAGATGGCCTCCACGAGCAGGCGCGCCGACTCCGGGCTGGTGGCGAGCAGGACGGCGAGCGGCTGCTCGTCGTACCGCAGCACCTCCGCCACTCCGGGCGTGCCGGCAGCGCACGCCACCCGAGCACGGCGGCGGCCGTCCGCGGCCCGGTCGAGGCGGCCGATCGGCGGGCTGATGCCGACCCGTCCCGTCGCCAGCGCAGCGAGCGCCGCGGCCAGCTGGTCGACGCCGAACCCGAATCGGAGGCCCACCACCCCGTCCTGGTGATGGTGGTCGAGGCGCCAGGCCGACGCCACGTTCGACCGGCGGAGCACCCGCTCCACGTCGGGCAGTCCCTCGGCCCCGGGTGCAGGCGACTCCGCCGCCACGACCACGTAGTCGGTCGCGCCGTCGAGGTTGAGCACCCGGCCGGTCTCGAAGAGCTGTTCGGCCGCCTCGTCACCGTCGAGCAGGGCACCGACCTGCACCGCCCGCATCTGGGTGTCGCGTCGGGCTCGGTCGGTGAGCGCCCCGCGGTAGGCCTCGGTCACCAGGTCGGACAGGTGGTCGCTGACCGACCACACGTCGGCCGCGGCGAGCAGCAGCACGTCGTGCTCTTCGGGCGCCGCGTGCTCGACCAGCAGCTCCCAGATGTAGCGGCCGCCGACCCGGAACGCCTGGAGCACGGCGTCGTAGGGCACGCCGCTGTCCGCGCGCGCCGCGCCGGTGGCACGAGGGGTCTCGACGCTCGGCCGCGGTTCGTCGGCGAGGATGCCGAGCACGAAGTGCAGGTTCGTCGAGCACGACGCGACCAGCTCGTCAAAGCTCAGCATCTGCCCCTCGGCGTAGACCGGGATCTCCGCGCAGATCCGTTCCGCCATCCGGATGCCGAGCGCGTCTGCCTGCGGGAGGAGGCGCCGGCTCAGCGCCTGGACCTCCGGGGCGACTTCACGTTCCGGCACGGGCAGCACGGTAGCGCCGATTGTGCGCCCGCACAGGAGACCGTCGTGACTTCGGTGCACCGGACCGAAGCGCCAGCGGGAGTTCCGCACCGAGAGTGGAGCTGTCCCGGTCCGCCCGCACAACCAAGGAACCGCCGTGAACCTCGCCCGCCTCTTCACCGACACCGCCGCCGCGCAGCCCGAGCAGGTCGCGCTCCGCCTCGACGACCTCACGATCAGCTACCTCGAGCTGGCCACCGCCAGCACAAAGGTCGCCGGCCTCCTCGCCGAGCGCGGTGTCGAGCCGGGCGACCGGGTCGCGATCATGCTCCCGAACATCCCGCAGTTCGCTGCGCTCTACTACGGCGTGCTGCGGGCCGGCGGCGTCGTCGTACCGATGAACCCGCTGCTCAAGGCGCGCGAGATCGCCTACTACCTGTCCGACTCGGGTGCCCGGCTGATCTTCGCGTGGAGCGACGCGGCCGCCGACGCCCGGGAGGGTGCGGCCCGCGTCCCCGGCGCCGAGGTGGTCGAGGTCGACCCGGCGACGTTCGCCGACGTCCTCGCCCAGCACCAGCCCGCCGACGGTGTCGTCGACCGGACCGAGGACGAGACCGCGGTCATCCTCTACACCTCGGGCACCACCGGCCAGCCCAAGGGCGCCGAGCTCACGCACGCCAACCTGGTCCGCAACGTCGGCGTCACGCAGGCCGACCTGCTGACCCTGACCAGCGACGACGTCGTCTTCGGAGGTCTGCCGCTGTTCCACTCGTTCGGCCAGACGTGCGCGCTCAACGCCGCCATGGCCGCCGGTGCGAGCGTGCTCCTCCTGCCGCGGTTCGACGCCGCCGAGGCGGCCCGGCTGCTGGCGAAGCACTCCGCGACGGTCTTCGAGGGCGTGCCGACGATGTACGCCGCGCTCCTCGGCCTCCCGGACGCACCCGAGCTGCCGGCGCTGCGCATTGCCGTGTCCGGTGGCGCCGCCCTGCCGGTCGAGGTGCTGCACCGCTTCGAGTCGCAGTTCGGCTGCGCGATCCTCGAGGGCTACGGCCTGTCCGAGACCTCGCCGGTGGCGTCGTTCAACCAGCCCGGCAACGAGCGCAAGCCGGGCTCCATCGGCACCCCCGTCACCGGTGTCGAGATGCAGGTCCTCGCCGAGGACGGCACCGCGCTGCCGGCCGGCGAGGTGGGCGAGATCGCCATCCGCGGGCACAACGTGATGAAGGGCTACTGGAACAAGCCCGACGCCACCGCGGCCGTGCTGTCCGCCGACGGGTGGTTCCGCACCGGCGACATGGGCCGCACCGACGAGGACGGCTACTACTACATCGTCGACCGGCTCAAGGACCTGGTGATCCGCGGCGGCTTCAACATCTACCCCCGCGAGATCGAGGAGGTCCTCTACGAGCATCCCGACGTCGCGGAGGCCGCAGTGATCGGCATCCCGCACGCCGAGCTCGGCGAGGAGGTCGGGGCCGCGGTCACCCTCCGGGCCGGAGCGACCGCCACCGAGGACGAGATCCGTGAGTTCGTGAAGAGCCAGGTAGCGCCGTACAAGTATCCGCGCGTCGTCTGGTTCCTGGACGCCCTCCCCAAGGGGCCGACCGGCAAGATCCTCAAGCGCGAGATCGTCGCCCCCGTCGAGGCCGGGGCGAGCGTCCGGTGACGACCGCGACCGAACGCCTCGCCGACGCGGCGGCACCGCTCGACGTCCTGCTCGTCGACGCCGCGTTGGGCCCGCTGCGGCGGTTCCGGCCGGACCTGTCCACGGCGAAGTGGGCGCTGTCGCTGGCCAGCACGCCGCGGGCGACGGCCCGGCGGCTCGGCGGCCTCGGTGTCGAGGCCGCCCGGATCGCGGTCGGTACGTCGACCGTCGCGCCCCGGCGTGGCGACCGCCGGTTCACGGATGTCGCCTGGACGGACAACCCGTTCCTCAAGCGCCTGGTCCAGCTCTACCTCGCGGGCGGCCGGACGATCGAACAGCTCCTGGCCGATGCTGACCTCGACGTCCGCGACCGCGAGCGAGTCGGCTTCTTCCTCGACAACCTGGTCGAGGCGGTCGCGCCGAGCAACGTGCCGCTCGTCAACCCGGCGTCGGCCAAGGCGGTCATCGACACCGCCGGCCTGAGTCTCGTGCGAGGTGGCACTCAGCTGGTCAAGGACCTCTCGTCGACCCCGCGGATCCCCCAGATGGTCGACACCAGCGGGTTCACGCTCGGTGACAACGTCGCCGCGACGCCCGGTGCCGTCGTGTTCCGCAACGAGGTGATGGAGCTGATCCAGTACGCACCCCAGACCGACGAGGTCTACGAGGTGCCGCTGCTCCTGGTGCCGCCGACGATCAACAAGTTCTACGCGATCGACCTGGCCCCCGAGCGGAGCCTGGTGGAGTTCAGCGTGCGGCAGGGCCGCCAGCTCTTCGTGATCTCCTGGCGCAACCCCGACGCCCGGCACGCGGCGTGGAACATCGACACCTACGTCCGCGCGATCCTCGACGGCCTCGACGTGGTCGAGGAGATCACCGGGAGCGACCGGACCGTGCTCGGCGGGATCTGCTCCGGCGGCATCCTCGCGAGCATCACGGCGGCGTACCTGGCCGGGATCGGGCGTCAGGACCGGCTCGCCGCGCTGTGCCTGGCGGTGACGGTCATCGACAACCACGACGCCGGCACCGTCTCGGCTCTGTCCGACCCGCGGCTCGCGAAGCTCGCCAAGGCGAAGTCGGCCCGCAAGGGCTACCTCGACGGTCGTGCGCTCGCCGAGGTGTTCGCGTGGCTGCGGCCCGGCGACCTGATCTGGAACTACTGGGTCAACAACTACCTGCTGGGCAAGCGCCCGCCGGCGTTCGACATCTTGTTCTGGAACGCCGACACCACGCGGATGACCGCGGGCCTGCACGCCGACTTCGTCGACCTGGCCGTCGACAACGCGCTCACCAAGCCGGGTGCGGTCACCGTGCTGGGCGTGCCGATCGACCTCGGCAAGATCACCGTGGACTCCTACATCGCCGCGGGCATCGCCGACCACATCACACCGTGGGAGAACTGCTACCGGAGTGCCCAGCTGTTCGGCGGCACCTCGCGGTTCGTGCTCTCGACGAGCGGCCACATCGCGGCCCTGGTCAACCCGCCGGGCAACCCGAAGGCGACGTACCACACCCATGACGACACGACGCTCGACGCGAAGACCTGGCTGAAGGCCGCCGACACCCACCAGGGCAGCTGGTGGGCGGACGTCGCGCCCTGGCTCGACCAGCGGTGTGGGGAGCTCGTGCCGGCGCCGAAGGAGCTCGGCACGGCGCGCCTCGCCCCGCTCGCCGACGCCCCCGGCACCTACGTCTTCGACAAGTGAGGCGAGCACCCCTCCGTGACCACTGAACTGCGCCAGGTCACGGTGCTCGGGCACGACGTCCGGGTCTCGGTGCGACCCGGCACCGAGCCCGGCCCGCCCCTGCTGCTCTGCAACGGCATCGGCGCCAGCCTCGACCTGCTGCAACCGTTCGTCGACGCGCTCGACGAGCGGATCGAGGTGGTCCGGTTCGACGTGCCCGGCGTCGGGGGGTCGCCGAACCCCAAGGTGCCCTACAACTTCGCGCTGCTCACCGTGTTCGTCGCCCGGTTGATGACGACGCTCGGCTACGACCGCTTCGACGTCCTCGGCATCTCGTGGGGAGGCGGGCTCGCGCAACAGGTGGCGTTCCAGTGCCCCCGTCGCTGCCGGCGCGTGGTGCTGGTCAGCACCGCCACCGGCTCGGTGATGGTGCCCGCCGGGCCCAAGGTGCTGCGCAACATGCTCACGCCGCGGCGCTACCGCGACGCCGGGTACGCCGTCACCGTCGCCTCCGAGCTGTACGGCGGCCGGATGCGCGAGCACCCCGAACGGGTGCGCAGCCTGATGCACGACCAGTCCCGGGTCGGGTCGCGCCGCGGCTACCTGCTGCAGCTGCTCGCCGGAGCCGGCTGGTCGAGCCTGCCCGGCCTGCCGTTCATCCGGCAGCCGACCCTGATCCTCGCCGGCGACGACGACCCGCTGATCCCGCTCGTGAACGCCCGGATCCTGCGCCGGCTCATCCCGCACGCACGTCTGCACGTCTACGGCGACGGACACCTGGGCCTGATCACGAGCGCCGACGATCTGGCTCCGCGGATCGCGGAGTTCCTGCGCTGACGCTTCGCGGCTGGTTCCGCGCTGCGCGCGGGTCGCTGCGCGGCGGGACTCGCGCCGGGCTGGGTGTGTCGGATGTGCGGTGGCGTCGCCTGGAGGGGGCCCCGGGGCGGCTACCAGTCCGGGGGGCGCTGCGCGCCGGGGGGACGGCCAGACCCAGCCACGCCACCCCGGGGCCCCCTCCCTGCGCCGCCACCGCACGTCCGCGCCACCCACGGCTCCCGGTTCGGGGTGGGTGGGTTTGCGATGTGTCACGGGCTGGTTCGTGCGTGAGGGGCGGGTGCCGCCCGTGGCCGGTCGCCTCGTCGAACTCGACCGACCACGAACCATTCCCACCCACCCGACTCGGGAGCCCGCGGGACGCACGCACGGCCGGACAACTGCCGACGCGGTGAGGGTTGCGCCGGCGCGGCGTGGATGGGCCTGGCTTCGGCGCGCAGCACCGCGGGAGCGCCAGCGACCGCGCTGCTGCGGGACGGATGTGGTTGGCGCGCCGGCGCAAGCCCGCACAGCGTCGGCCTCTGCCCGGCCGTGCGTGACACCCGCCAGGGCGCTAGATCAGCCGCGCAGCGACCCGCGCGCAGCGCGGAACCAGCCGCGCAGCGACCCGCGCGCAGCGCGGAAACGGCTAGCGACTGAACGTCAGGTGGGTGACGCCGCTCGGCGTCGTGACCGCCTCGACGTCGTACGACGCCTCGAGCGCCTCGAGGCCGTCCCAGACCCGGACGCCCCGCCCCAGCACGATCGGGACCTGGACCAGGTGGAGGTGGTCGACCAGCCCGGCCGCGAGGAAGTCACGGAGCGTGGTCACTCCACCGCCGATGCGCACGTCGAGCCCGCCGGCGCCCTCCCGCGCCGCCTCCAGCGCTTCGGCCGGCGAGGCGTCGAGGAAGTGGAAGGTGGTGCCGCCCTCCATCTCGATCGAGGGTCGCGGGCGGTGGGTGAGGACGTACGTCGGGGTGTGGAACGGGGGGTTCGGTCCCCACCACCCCTTCCAGTCCGGGTCGTCCTGCCAGCCCGGGGGGCCGAATTTCCCGGCGCCCATGATCTCCGCGCCGATGCCGGGCAGGAAGCGCTGGGCGAATGCGTCGTCGACCCCGGTGCCTCCACCCGGCTCGCCGAACATCTCTCGGCCATACCGGGTGGCGAACATCCACGTGTGGAGCCGATGCCCGGCGTGGCCGAACGGCGACTCGAGCGACAGGTCCTCGCCGGTGCCGAAGCCGTCGAGGGAGATGGAGAAGTTGTGGACGCGCACGTGTGCCATGCGGGTGTGGACCGGCGTCGTTCCCGGTTCTCATCGGTCGTCTTTTATCCTGGAGCCGAGGTGATCGCGATGGCTGACGACAAGCAGGCACCCGACCCGGCGCGGGCGCGTGACCACCGTGCAGCGGAGAAGGCGGCCGCGCGCGCACGGATCCAGCAGCAGCACACCTGGGTCGACCTCCAGGTGCAGCAGGCGATCGCGCGCGGCGACTTCGACAACCTGCCGGGTGCCGGCAAGCCGATCGAGGGACTCGGCGCCCAGCACGACCCCGACTGGTGGCTCAAGCAGCTCGTCGAGCGGGAGCGGATCGCGGTGCTGCCGCCCGCGCTGCAGCTGCGCAAGGACGACGCCGAGCTGGACGGGGCGCTCGACGACCTGACGTCGGAGGACGAGGTCCGCAGGCGGGTCGAGGACTTCAACGCCCGCGTGATGCACGCGCGCTACACCCCGGTGGACGGTCCTCCGCTGGTCACGATGCCCCGCGACGTCGAGGAGACGGTGGGTGCGTGGCGGGCGCGTCGCGCAGCCCGTCGGCAGGCGTTGCCGACGGCGGCCGCGTCGCCCGAGCCACGTCGCCGCTGGTGGCGTTTCAGGCGATCTTGACCCAGGTGCCCGGCTTCCCGCCGAGCTTGCAGAACCACAGGTCGCCGTTCTTGTCGCACAGCAGGTCGCCCTTGTAGTGCGACCCCGCGGTCGGCGCGCCGACCGTCGTCGTGGGCACCAGTCGCACCGCCGCGCGGGTGCCGGTGAACTCGCCGCCGACCTTGCCCTGGCCCGAGACCGCTGTCCCCTGGGGCGCGCTGCCCGACACCGCGATGCCGGTGGTCGCGTCGCCCCGGACGCCGAACCCGGAGGCAGACTCCCCACGGACGCCGTAGCCGGTCGGCATGCTCACGCCGCTCACGGCGGTCCCGCCGGCGTCACACTGACCGACCACGCCGAAGATCCCGCCGTAGCCCGTCACGCCGGTGTGGTTGATCGATCGCCCGTACACCCCGACGTCGGTCTGCGACTCGCCCCGGACGCCGGTGCCGCCCGTCGAGTCACCACGAACCCCGAACGACGTGTCGGAGATCCCCTGGACGCCCCAACCGCCGTTGAGCGCGTTGCCGCGGACCCCCCAGCCGTTGTTGGACGACTCCCCTGACAGACCGACACCGGAGGTGACCTCGGCCAGGACGCCGAATCCGGAACCGGCCGACGCTCGCACTCCGTACCCCTGGTTCGGCACCGATCCGCGGACGCCGGTGCCGCCGTTCACGCAGTAGCCACCGACGCCGATCCCGGATGCGGCGGTCGCCTCGCCCTTCACGCCGAAGCCGACGCCCGCCCGGCCAAGAACGCCGTGGCCGGCATCACCAGCGGTCCCCTTCACGCCGATCCCGCCGGAATCGGTCGACCCCGGAGACGCCGATGCCGCCGTACCCGAGGCCTTCGACGCCGATGCCGCCCGGATGCCCGGTCGGACCCACGCCCATCACCCCCGTGCCGGCCATCGCCTGCTCGTAGACGCCGCCGTAGACGCCTGCCTTCACGCCGTTGCCAAACTGCGCAGTCTCGCCGTAGACGCCGAGGGCGCCGCCCTCACCCGCCAGAGCAAGTCCGTTGATCAGGGGGGCCGCAACCCGGATGCCGTCCGAGCCCGCATAGAGAACGGTCGGCCTTGACGAGACGTTTCCGGTGCCGAGCTCGAGATCGTCTCCGTTCGCGGCCGAAGCGCGACCGCCACCGACGACGCCGGTCGCGGCCATCGCGCCGCCACCCACTGCGGCGACGCTGAGCCTGCCCAGGATCCGGCGCCGGGACAGCGGCTGTTCCTGCTTCGTCATCGTCTCTCCTTTCATCCGATCTGGACCCAGGTGCCCGGCTGGCCGCCTGCCTTGCAGAGCCAGAGGTCCCCGACCTTGTCGAGCAGCAGGTCGCCTCGGTAGTGCGACCCCGTGGTCGGGGCACCGATGGTCCCCGTCGGCACCAGCCGGATCTGAGCACGGGTGCCGGTGAACTCGCCGCCCACCTTGCCCTGGCCGGAGACCGCCGTCCCCTGGGGGGCGCTGCCCGAGACCGCGATCCCGGTGGTCGCATCGCCCCGGACGCCGAAGCCCGACGCGGACTCGCCACGGACGCCGTAGCCGGTGGGTTGGCTCACGCCTCGGACGCCGGTACCGCCGTTGCTCGAGGTGCCGGTCACCGCGGTACCTCCGGCGTCGCACTGGCCGACCACGCCGAAGACGCCGCCGTAGCCGGTGACGCCGGTGTTGTTGGCCGAGCGCCCGTACACCCCGATCTCGGTCTGCGAGTCGCCCCGGACACCCGTGCCGCCGGTCGAGTCGCCCTTCACGCCGTACGACGTGTCCGAGACGCCCTGCACACCCCAGCCGCCGTTGGTCGCCCGGCCGCGGACGCCCCAGCCGTTGCTCGACGACTCACCCGAGACGCCGATTCCCGAGGTCGCCCAGCCGATGACGCCGAAGCCGGCGTCCGATTGTCCCCACACGCCGTACCCGTTGGGGGCTGCGCGCCCGAACACCCCGATCGCACCGCTGGCGGCGTCACCGTGCACGCCGTGGCCGCTCTCGGTCTGGCCCCAGACACCCCAGCCACTGCCGGGCGTCTTGCCCTTGACGCCGGTCTCACCGGCGAAACCCAGCCCCAGCACCGCGGTCTTGCCCTCGCCGCGCACGCCGACGCTCGGCCCGGACCCCGACACGCCGACACCGTCCCCGTGCGTGACCTCGCCGCGGACGCCGAACCCGGTGCCGGCCTGGCCGAGGACCGCGTAGCCGCCGCTCGGAACCTTGCCCCGAACTCCGATGCCGCCGTTGGCACCCTCGCCGGCAACGCCGATTCCGCCTCCCCCGGTCGCCACGCCCAGAACGCCGAACCCCTGCCCAGCGCGTCCGCTGACGCCGTATCCGGAGTTCCTCGCCGTGCCCAGCACGCCGGTGCTGCCGTCGTGAGCCTCGCCCCAGACCGCGAACCCCGGGGCCATCGGCCCACTGGAGGCATTGGTGCTGACCCGCAAGGCGTCCTTGTTCGCGGCATACAGAGCGGTCGTGTCGCCCGCGATGTTGATGAGGCTGCCCATCTCGAGGTAGTCGCCGGTTGCCGCCACCGCTCGCCCGCCACCGACGATGCCGGTGGCCGCCACCGCACCGCCTCCGACCGCCGCCGCGCTGAGCCGGCCGAGGATCCGGCGCCGGGAGAGCGGCCGTTCCTGCTTCGCCATCGTGTTCCCCTTCACGCGATCCGGACCCACGTGCCCGGATTGCCGTCGGTCGTGCAGAACCAGAGCTGGCCACCGTTGTCGCAGAGCAGCTCGCCGCGCCGGTGGAAGTTGGCAGTCGGAGGCCCGGCGGTCGTGGCCGGCACCAGCCGGATCGCGGCGCGGGCCCCCTTGAACTCGCCGCCGACCCGGCCGTCGCCGGAGACCGCGGTGCCCTTGGTCGAGGTCCCCGAGACACCGATCCCCAGGACCGCGTCGCCGCGGACGCCGAACCCCGAGTCCGACTCGCCACGGACGCCGTAGCCGGTGGGTTGGCTCACTCCCCGGACGCCGGTCCCGCCGTTGCTCGAGGTGCCGGTCACCGCGGTACCTCCGGCGTCGCACTGGCCGACCACACCGAAGACGCCGCCGTAGCCGGTGACGCCGGTGTTGTTGGCCGAGCGCCCGTACACCCCGATCTCGGTCTGCGAGTCGCCCCGGACACCCGTGCCGCCGGTCGAGTCGCCCTTCACGCCGTACGACGTGTCCGAGACGCCCTGCACACCCCAGCCGCCGTTGGTCGCACGGCCGCGGACGCCCCAGCCGTTGCTCGACGACTCACCCGAGACGCCGATTCCCGAGGTCGCCCAGCCGATGACGCCGAAGCCGGCGTCCGATTGTCCCCACACGCCGTACCCGTTGGGGGCTGCGCGCCCGAACACGCCGATCGCACCGCTGGCGGCGTCACCGTGCACGCCGTGGCCGCTCTCGGTCTGGCCCCAGACACCCCAGCCACTGCCGGGCGTCTTGCCCTTGACGCCGGTCTCACCGGCGAAACCCAGCCCCAGCACCGCGGTCTTGCCCTCGCCGCGCACGCCGACGCTCGGCCCGGACCCCGACACGCCGACACCGTCCACGTGCGTGACCTCGCCGCGGACCCCGAACCCCTGGCCGCCGAAGCCCCGCACGCCGTAGCCCAACGGCGCCGCGATCCCTTCGACGCCGGTGCCGCCGCTCGCCGCCTCGCCGCGGACTCCCACTTTGGCGTGGCTGCAGTTGGTCTTCACCGCCTGGCCCCAGACGCCGACGTGCTCGCTCTTCGTAGTCTCTCCGACGAGCTTGATGTCCTTCCCGCTCTCTGCCCACACGCCGATGTAGTTCCCCTCTCCGTGGAGCCCGAACGAGTCCTTGAGGCCCAGGGCCTCGATGCCCCCGCCCTCGAGGTTGTGGACCGTCGTCACGCTCGCGTTGGTGTTCAGCTCGCCGTTGACGAGGGCGTCCCCGTCCTGCGCCGCGGCCCGACCGCCCCCCACGACGCCGGTCGCAGCCATGGCCCCACCGCCCACGGCGGCGACGCTGAGCCTGCCGAGGATCCGGCGGCGGTAGAGAGGCACGTCGTCAGGTCGGGCAGTCATCGGGAGCTCCTTCATCGGTGGTCTCCGACGCTAGGAAGTCCTGGCCGGCCAGGAATCAGGGAGGTCCCTCGATTTGGGCGGCGGTCATGTGGACGCCGGTGACCAGCCTGTCGACCTGCAGTCCGGCCGCCCGGTTGAGCGACGCCACGGCCTCGGCACTGACGGCGACGAAGACCGCGAACACCGCCTCCTCGCCGGGCAGCAGGGTCGAGGACACGTGACGGACCGACCCGTCCGGAGGCAGGAGGGCCTCGATCCGCACGACGCTCTCGCGGACGGCGTCCAGCGTCGCGCCGGGCAGGTAGCGCTCGACGAGGAAGACCTGGTGCTCGGTGATGGTGTCGATGCCGCGACCGTACGACGACCGGCCGATCCGGGAATCAGGGAGACCCCTCGACCTGGGACCCTCCCCAGCGCTGCCCGAGCTCGGCCCGGGACCGGATGCCGAGCTTGCGATAGATCCGGGTGAGGTTGGCCTCCACCGTCTTGGGGCTGATGAACGCCGCCTCCGCGATCTCCCTGGTGGTCAGACCCCGCGCGGCCAGCTCGGCAACCCGCTGCTCACTGGCGGTCAGGCCGGTCGGGGCCCCCGGCCGGATGTTCACGCGAGCCAGCTCCGCGTGGGCCCGCGCCGCCCACCCGGCTGCGCCGACCGACTCGAATCCGTCCAGTGCCTTCTCCAGGACCGACCTGGCCTTGAGCTTCTCCTTGCGTCTGCGATGCAGCTGACCCGCGAGGAGCAGGTGTCGAGGACCCTCCACCGCGATCGGCACCTCACCGTCGAGGCGGATCGCCTCCTCGATCGCAGCCCGCGCGTCGTCGAGCTCGCCGCGGGCCGCGTGCAGCATCGCCCGGCCGCGCGCGACGAGCGCCAGCACGGACGTGCGCCCGGCCCGGCCGCACGCCTCCTCGGCCTGGTCGAGGAACACCGCGCAGTCGTCGTAGCGACCGACGGCGACCAGCGCCTCGGCATAGTCACTGTGCCCGCGGCTGACTCCGGGGTCGTCGCCTCGTTCCTGGGCGCACGTCCACCACACGTCGAGGTGGGCGGCCGCGGCCGAGGCGTCGCCCTGCGCCAGGGCCACCGCACCGGCCGCGGCCCGGTACGCGCGCTGCGCGAAGACGTCCGCCTGCAGCACACCGGGCAGCTCGGCGACCGCGGCTGCCGCCGCATCGACTCGGCCGGCGTAGAGCTCGACGGCGGCCTGGTTGTGCCGCGCCTGCCACAGGTGGTTGGTCTGCCCGGTCGTCGTCGCCAGCTCGAGATGCTCCTCGGTCGCCGCGCGGGCGCCGGCGAGGTCACCCATCCGCAGCAACAGGACCGGGTAGTGCCCGACCACGTAGATCAGCTGCCCGACGTTGCCCTCGGCCTCCGCCTGGGCCCGCAGCTCGTCGAGCGCCGAGAGCGCGGCGTCCATGTGGTCGACGTACTTCAGCATGGCCGGCCGACAGGTCGCGACCTGGTCGTCGCTCCGCCAGGCCCGGCCGAGGCGCTCGGTGGCGAGGGCAACCTCCAGAGCCTCGACGTCGAGGCCGCGACCGGCGCCGTAGTCCATGTCCAGCACTGCGAGCTGGGCCCAGCTCCGCAGCTGCGGGTCCGTGCTCCGCGATCGGTCGAGCACCTCGAGCGCTCGGGCCGTGTTCTCCTCCCGGTCCTCCCAGAGGGCGACCAGGGTGAGGTGGGCGCGCGCGGTCAGCTCCGGACTCGCCCCGGCTGCTGCGGCCTCCCGAGCGACGTCGACGCATTCCACGAGCTCGCCTCGCTTCCAGAGGGTCTCGGCCAGGTCCAGCGCTGCGCTCACCCGCAGGTCCGGATCCGCCGCGCCGTCGTAGACCGTGCGGTAGAGGCGCTCGGCCTCGGCAGCGTCGCCCTCCTCGAACGCCAGGCCCGCGAGCACGAACGTCCGGCGGAGGACGACGTCCGATGCCGCGTGCGGCGAGTGGTCGAGTGCCAGCCGGGCCAGCTCGTCGGCGGCGGCCAGGGCGCCGCGGTGGCGAGTCGCGACCACTGCCCGGTCCAGCGCTTCGGCGACGCTCTCGTCCGGCTCGGGTGCCGCGAGCGCGAGGTGTCGGGCCGACTGCTCCTCGTTGCCCTCCAGCGCAGCGGCGAGCGCAGTGTGCGCGGCCCGTACGCCGGGAGCCGGCGTCTGCTCGACAGCAGCCGGACCGAGCAGCGGGTGATGGAGCTCGACCCGCCCGTCGGTGACGACCAGCAGGCCCGCCTCCTCGGCCTCGTCGAGGCCGGCAACCGCGCCGGTCGCCCGCAACAGACCGACCGTCGGTGTCGCAGCGAGGGCGACCACTAGCACCGAGCGCTGCGCATCAGGCGACAGGCGCGCGAAGCGCTCGGACACCGCGGAGGTCAGCGACGCCGGCAACCTGGGCAGCTGGCCGGCACGCGCGCCGGAGGCGTCGAGCACCCGGGCGAGCTCCAGCGCGAAGAGCGGGTTGCCGCCGGAGGTCTCGGCCACGCGGACGAGCGCCGGCCGGGTCAGCGCGTGACCGATCACGTCGACGACGAGGTGGTGGATCGCGGCGACGCTGAGGCCTTCGAGGTCCACCCGGGTCGCGGGCGCTGCCGAGGCATCGGCGACCGGGATCGCGCCGGACGGGTCCCGGACGGCGACCAGCAGGCCGAGCGGGCACCGATGGACGGCGAACTCCAGCGCCTCCGTCGACGCCGGGTCCAGCCACTGCACGTCGTCGAGAGCCACCAGGACCGGGCCGCTCTCGGCGAGCCGGGAGAGGAGGGTCCGGAGCGCGGTCGCCACCGCCCTCCGGTCCGTGACCGGCGCCGACCCGGACCGGAGGGTGGCGCCGACCAGGGCGGCGCGCTGCGGTTCGGGGAGCTCGGCGAGGACGTCGTCAGGGACCGTCTCGAGGAGGTCGGTGAGGCCGGCGAAGGCCAGCCCGGTCTCGGCCGCGCGGGAGCGGGTGCGCAGCAGCCACGCCGGAGCCGGCAGCGCCTGCTGCACGGCCTCCCAGAGCGCGGACTTCCCGATCCCTGCGGCGCCGGCGATCACCGCGGTCCAGCCCGGCCCGCCGGTCGCTGCCGCGTCGAGGACCGTTGCCAGCTCGGCGTCTCGCCCGACGAGGGTCCGGGTCACCCGGGTCAATCTATCTGCGCTGCATCTCCCAGGCCCGCCTGATCGCGTCCCGGATCGCGTCGTGGTTGCCGTGGTCGAGAGCGACCTGGACCTTGTAGTGCTTCTCGAATCGGGGCGGAACGCCGAACGTCTCCGGGTGGGCCGCCGCCAGCTCGTCGCGCAGGTCGAAGGCCATGCGCACCACCAGGATGGTCGGGTCCTCCAGCCGCGCGACCAGCCGGTCGTCGACGTACCACGCCGGCCGGGCCTGGGTGCCCTTGCGCTTGCAGCCTGGCAGCGACACGGCGTACGCGTGAACCTCCTCGGGGGTCATGGCTGCTGAGCGTACGACGCGGCGTCTCGGGGAGACATCCGTCATACCGGCGGCCCCGGACCCGCCGGTAAGTTGTCGGAACGTGAGTCACAAGAGCCCGAAGGACTTCTTCCGCCCGCTCGCCGTTGGTGCCCCGGCCCCGCTCCGCGAGATCCCCGCCCGCCCGAGTCGGGCCATCCACTTCTTCGATCCGTCGAACGAGAAGATGGCCGCCAAGGTGCCCGGGATGGTCGGCCCAGGATCGGGTGCCCCCGACGTGCTCCTCGGCAACCTCGAGGACGCGATCAAGGCCGACAACAAGGTCGCCGCGCGCGAGGGCCTGGTCAAGATCGCCGAGTCGACGGACAATCTCGGTGGTCCCAGCGGGCCGACCCAGCTGTGGACGCGGATCAACTCGCTCGACAGTCCTTGGGTGCTCGACGACCTGACCACGCTGGTGCCGGCGATCGGCGACAAGCTCGACGTGATCATGGTCCCGAAGGTGCAGGGCGCCGAGGACATCCATTACGTCGACCGGCTGCTCGCGCAGCTGGAGGCCAAGGCCGGCCTCGACCGGCCGATCCTGATCCACGCGATCCTCGAGACGGCTCGCGGCATGGCCAACGTCGAGGAGATCTGCGGCGCCAGCCCGCGGATGCAGGGTCTGTCGCTCGGCCCGGCGGACCTCGCGGCCGACCGCAAGATGAAGACCACCCGGGTCGGCGGCGGTCACCCCGGCTACCTGGTCCGCGAGGACCCGCCGAAGGACGAGCTCGGCGTCTCGCGGATCGAGGCCCCCCGCGCGACCCACCAGCAAGACCTGTGGCACTACACGATCGCCAAGATGGTCGATGCCTGCGCGATGCACGAGATCTACCCCTACTACGGGCCGTTCGGCGACATCGCCGACGTGGTGGCGTGCGAGGACCAGTTCCGCAACGCGTTCCTGCTCGGCTGCGTCGGCACCTGGTCGCTGCACCCCAAGCAGATCGCGATCGCCAACCGGGTCTTCTCCCCCAGCGTCGACGACATCGCGCACGCGCGGCGGGTCGTCGCCGCGATGGGCGACGGCACCGGCGCGGTCATGATCGACGGCAAGATGGAGGACGACGCCTCGCTCAAGCAGTGCCTGGTGCTCGTCGAGCTCGCCGAGAAGCTGGCCGAGATCGATCCCGAGCTGAAGGCGGCGTACGACGCCATCCCCACCGACGAGGTGTCGGCGTGACTCGCCAGGAATCCGGCATGAAGCCGCTCCGCTCGGTCCTCTACATGCCCAGCTCCAACGAGCGGGCCCTGGAGAAGGCGAAGACCATCGCCGCCGACGCGATCATCTTCGACCTCGAGGACGCCGTCGCCCCCGACGCCAAGCCGGCGGCCCGGGAGGCCGCCGCGGCCGCGGTGCAGTCCGGCGAGTACGGCCGCCGCGAGCTGATCATCCGCGTCAACGGCATCGGCACCGAGTGGCACCACGACGACATCGTGGCGGCCGCTGCGGCCGGCCCGGACGTCGTCCTCGTGCCCAAGGTCAACTCCGCCGATGAGGTCTACGAGCTGGTCGAGGCGCTGGCCGCGGCGGGCGCTCCGGACAAGACCAAGCTCTGGGCCATGGTCGAGACCCCGATCGCGATGCTCAACGCGCTGTCGATCGCGACCGCGTCCGAGCGGCTCACCGGTTTCGTGATGGGCACCAACGACCTGGTCAAGGAGCTCTACGCCGAGCACGTGCCCGGCCGCCAGCCCGTCATCACCGGTCTCGGCCTCGCCCTGCTCGCCGCCCGCGCCGCCGGCATCGTGATCATCGACGGCGTCTACAACGACGTGAAGGACCTCGACGGCTTCCTCGCCGAGGTCGAGCAGGGCCGCCAGATGGGGTTCGACGGCAAGACCCTGATCCACCCCGGCCAGGTCGAGGGCGCCAACGACGGCTTCGCGCCGTCCGAGCAGGCCATCGAGGACGCCCGCGGCCTGATCCAGGCCTGGGAGGACGGGCGGCGCAGTCTTGGGGGGGCAAGCGGTGTGGTGACCTACCACGGCCGGATGGTCGAGAACCTCCACGTCGAGTCGGCCGAGCGCACCCTCGCCATCGCCGACGCGATCGCCGCCCTCCAGGGCTGATCGGCTGCGTTGCAGGTTCACCACGGTATGTAGCTGAACCCGCACTCCCCACGCCGTACTCGGCACGGGAAGTGCGGGTTCGCCTGCATACCGTGATGAACCTGCAGACGTGCGCCGTACGGTGTGCGCCATGAATGACGTGCTCGTCCGCAACGCGCGCCTCGTGCCGCTCGTCGCCGACGAGCACGACGGGGCGGTCGACGTGCTGGTGGAGGCGGGAGTGGTCGCGCAGGTCGGTCCTGCTCTCCAGCGCCCTCCGGGCGTCGAGGAGTACGACGCCGCCGGGCGCTGGGTGATGCCCGGCCTGTGGGACACCCACGTCCACCTCGGCCAGTGGTCCCGCAGCGCGGAGCGGCTCGACACCGCAAGCGCGCGGTCGGCTGAGGAGGCAGTCGCCCTGGTCGTCGATCGCCTCACGGCGGCGCCGGGCCGGCCCGTCGTCGGGTGGGGCCACCGCCCGAGCGTGTGGGCACGACCCGGCACGGTGGCCGAGCTCGACGCCGTCGCGGCAAGCACACCGGTCGTCCTCATCGCCGGCGACGGCCACCACGCGTGGCTCAACCACGCGGGGCAAGCGGCACTCGGGCTGGCTCCGTCGGACGACGTGGTCCGCGAGGAAGAGTGGTTCGCGGCGTACGACCGGCTCGGCTCGCTGGCGCAGTCCAACGAGGCGGTGTCCTACCGGGACGCCCAGCAACGAGCCGCGGCGATGGGCGTCGTCGGTGTCGTGGACCTCGAGTTCGGCGACGACCCGGACAGCTGGCGCCACCGCTGGCAGCTCGGCGCGGACCTGCTGCGTGTCCGGACCGGCGTCTACGCCGACCGGCTCGATGCCGTCATCGGTGCGGGCCTTCGCACCGGCGATCCGCTGCTCCCCGCGGACGATCGGCTCACGTTGGGTCCGCTGAAGGTGATCAGCGACGGCTCCCTCAACACCGGCACCGCCTGGTGCCACCAGCCGTATGCGGCCGGCGCCGACCCCGGGCACCCGGCCGGCGCGCCGAACCTCGATCTCACCGAGCTCACCGACCTGCTGGCTCGCGCCCACACCGCCGGGCTGGCGACAGCGACCCACGCCATCGGCGACGCGGCGGTCGACGCCGCGCTCACGGCGTACGAGCTCTCGGGCGCGACCGGCTCACTGGAGCACGTCCAGCTGGTGGCCCGCTCCGACGTCCAGCGGATCAAGCGTCTCGGCCTGCGCGCCAGCATGCAGCCCCACCACCTGGTCGACGACCGCGACCTGACCGACCGGATCTGGCCGGACCGCACCGAGCGCTGCTTCGCGTTCCGGTGGCTGCTCGAGGCGGGTGTGCCGATCAGCCTCGGCTCGGACGCCCCGGTCTCCCCACTCGATCCCTGGCTCGCGATCGATGCCGCCGTACGGCGTACCGGTGACGGCCGGCCCGCCTGGCACGCCGAGCAGGCCATGACCCGCGGCGAGGCCCTCGCCGCGTCGGTCGACGGTCGCCTCACGCTGCAGCCGGGCGGGCCGGGCGACGTGGTCGTGCTCGACGACGACCCGCTCGTGGTGACCCGCCCGCCGGTCGCCCTCACGGTGGTCGCGGGCCGCGTGGTGCACCGGGCGGCCTAGCCGCTGCCGTGGTCACTCCGAGGCGCGCAGCAGCGGCCGGGTCAGCTTGCGGCCGGTGTGGATCTGCGCCTTGATGGTCCCGAGCGGAGCACCCACCAGCCCGGCGATCTCGTCGTACGGCAGTCCGTAGACATCGCGCAGCAGCAGCGGCTCGACCAGCTGCGGGTGCTCCCGCTCGAGCTTCTCCATCGCCTCGAGCAGGTCGAGGCGGGTGCCGGCGATGACGCTGGTGGTGCGGGGGTCGGGCCGGTCCCCCGGCATGATCTCGACCGGCACGGCCTGCCGCTTCAGGCGTCGGTAGGTCGACCGCGCGGCATTGATCGCGACGACGTACAGCCACGTGGTGAACCGGCCCCGGCCGTTCCACGTGCCGATCTTGGCGGAGACGCTGATGAGGGCCTCCTGGCACGCGTCCTCGGCGTCGGCCAGGTGCGGCAGCACGCCGCGGCACACGTTGAGGGCCCGCGGTCGCACGGCTCCGAGCAGGGCCTCCAGGGCGTCCCGGTCGCCTGCCTGGGCACGTCGCGCGAGCTCGTCGATGTCGTCCGGGGTGAGCGCGTCGCTCGAGATGGGAGGGCTCCTTCTGGTGGGGGCGGGCAGCCGCCGACCAGCATAGGGCGGGCGCCCGGTCGGCCGTGGACCCGAGCAGCGATAATGCTGCGGTGTCCGGACCGGGTCTCTTGGGTCGCTACGCCGTCCGGCGGCGGATCGGGTCCGGCGCGTTCGCGACCGTGTGGCTGGCCTTCGACGACCAGCTGGAGTCGCCGGTCGCGGTGAAGGTGCTGGCCGAGAACTGGAGTGGCGACGGCCACGTGCGGCGCCGGTTCCTCGACGAGGGCCGGCTCCTGCGCAAGGTCGAGTCGCCCCACGTCGTCACCGTGTACGACGCCGGCGAGCTCGACGACGGCCGCCCCTACCTGGTGATGACCTACGCCGACCAGGGCACGCTCGCCGACCGGCTCGAGCTCGAGCCGATGACGCCGACCCAGGCGTTCGAGGTGGTGCGGCAGGTCGGCATCGGGCTGCAGACCCTGCACGACCGCGCGGTCCTGCACCGCGACGTCAAGCCGGCCAACGTGCTGTTCCGGACCGTCGACGGCCGGGTGCGCGCGATGGTGGCCGACCTGGGGCTGGGCAAGTCGATGGATGTCTCGTCCCGCTTGACGCTGATCGCCGGCACACCGTCGTACGTCGCGCCCGAGCAGGCCCGCGGCGAACCGCTGGACGGGCGCGCGGACCAGTACTCGCTTGCCGCGCTCACCTACCTGCTGCTCACCGGGCGGCCGCCGTTCGTCCACGCCTCGCTCTCGGCGGCTGCCGAGCCCGGACCGCTGCCTCCGCTGTCGACCGAGGCCCGCCCGTACCCCTCCGCGGTCGACGTCGTCGTCTCGCGAGGTCTGTCTCCGGACCGCGACGACCGGTTCCGCGACGTGGCGGCGTACGTCGCAGCGTTGGGCGACGCACTGGGCGAGGGGGCGGGCGAGTCCCTGCCGGAGCCCTGGCTGCCGCTGGATCCCGACCTCACCCAGCTCGGGCCCCGCCCCAGCCTGCTCCCGGTGAGCGGCGAGCCGCTGGCGGACCCGGTTCTCCCGCGCCGGCGGCGCCGGCCGCTGCGCGCCGTGCTCGTCGGCCTGGCCGCGCTCGCGGTGGGCACCGGCGGCGGGTACGCAGCGGCCCGGCTGGCGCCGGACGACGACAGCTGGGCCGCGGTCTCCGACGACAGCGGCTCGCTCGGGGTCAGCGTCCCCCCGGAGTGGGACCGGGCGGCGACGACCGACGGCTGGCGGCCGCTCTCGGCGCAGCGTGACTATCCGGCTCTGTCCGTCGGCACCTCCGCGCGCTGGACCACCGACCCGGACGGCGAGGGAGTCTTCCTCGGCATCCTCGCCGGCACCGAGCTGCCGGCCCAGCTCCCCCAGCACCCCGAGTGCGGCACGCCGCAGGAGCCGGTGACCGACAGCTCCGCCGACGGCGCCGTGGTCTCCGTGCTCTATCCCGACTGCCCGGGCGGAGTCACCGTCGAGCGCGTGGTCCAGGTCGCCGACAACCAGCTGCTCTGGGTCCAGGTGCGCAGCGGCGACACCGCCACCGCCAACCGGGTCCTCGACAGCGTCCAGACGCACGGGTTCCGGTAGCGCGGCGGCGTGACCGGCCCTAGGCCCGGGACCCGGCGACGACCCGGTCGAACAGGTCGGTCATGCCCGCGCGGTCCTCACGCCGGCCGATCAAGGCGATCAAGGCGTAGGCGACGTCCGTGCCCGGCTGGGCGACGTAGGTCTCCATCGTCACCCGGCGGTAGCCCTTGCTGACGTATTCGGCGACGAAGCCATCGCCGGCGCTGGACAGCACCTCGAGTTCCTCGACGTCGTCGGCGGACCGGAGCGCGTCCAGCCGTGCTGCGACCGCTCGGTCGACCGACTGGTACTGGTTGCCGATCAGCCGGACGCGGAGGAAGTAGGTGTTGAGGACGGCGCGGGGCGGCGGGTACCAGCGCCACTCACCCGCGGACGGAATGCTCTGCTCCCACCCGCGCGGCACCGGCACGCTGAGGTCGAACGGCGCCGTTCCGACGCCCACCCGGTGCAGCGGGAGACCGGCGCGGAGCGCCGGAAGGTCCGGATCGGGCAGCACCACGACCGGGATGACCGGGTAGCTCGGCGACACCGCGGCGACCGGCCCCGGACCCGCGAACGAGACGATCCCGGCGTCCTCATCCTTGGCGACGAGGTAGCCCCCGGCCGCACCTGCGAGCACGAGGGCGAGCACCAGACCTGCCCCGAGTAGTCGCATGGCGGGATGCTATCCGCGGGCTCCTGCCGGCCCGGCCGTCAGTCCGACCGAGGGTCCCCGCTGAACGGACGGATGTCTGACCGGCAGACAGTGCTGGGCGGGGGCAGCGTGCGCTGGATCAGGTACGTCGCCATCCGGTTGCTGATGCACCTGCTGGTGGCGATCGCTCCGTGGCCCCAGCCGTTGAGCATCAGGAGGACCGAGTCGGCGAAGAGCCGGTTGGCGGTCCGAGCACCCCTGATCGGCGTTGCCGGGTCATGGGCATTGCCCACGATGAGCAAGGGGTACGCCGTCTCTATCCCTGTCTGCCACGGACCTCGGAAGGCGTCGGAGCCCGCCTGTCCGGGCCAGTCCGCGCACAGCGACGAGGCCCAGGTCCAGCTCCGCCCGAACCAGGGCTGCGTCCGGTCGGCCATCCGGCTGGTGCTGGCCCACGTGAACGGCCGGCCGGGGTTCTGGGAGTCACCGCAGAGGACCGAGGGGAAGAGCACGTCGACCCGGCTGGTGCGGCGCGGCCGGCGGGGCACGCCGTAGTCGTAGCCGTAGGGACCGACCGCATCGCGTTGGGCACGGATCCGCTCCAGCTCGGCCCAGGCCTCGTCGGCGGCACGCGAGCCCGCGCGACCTTCGGGCAGGTCCGACGAGCCGGTCCCGTCCAGCATCTGCTCGGCCGCGGCCAGGAACTCGACGATGAACCGGATCTCGTCGGCCGAGTAGAGGGCTCCGAGCACGTCGTCGATCAGCTCTTGCGGCGTCACGGTGTCGCGGCCGAGCTTCAGGTGGCCGGCGCGCGCCGCGCGCAGCACGCGACGCCAGGACTCGTTCGCATGACCGGCAACGGGGCAGCGCTCCCGCCCGACCCGGTCGCACTCGACGAGCGCGCTGGTGAGCGCCTCGTAGGCGCCGCGTCCGCTGCCGAGGCGGTAGGTCATCGGCAGGCTGGCGTCGCCGCGGGTCCACTCGAGGGGGTCCAGCACGCCGTCGACGATCATCGCGCGCACCCGGTCGGGGAACATCGCGGCGTACGTCTGGCCCAACAGGCTTCCGTAGGAGATCCCGTAGTAGCTGAGCTGCTCCTCGCCGAGGGCCTGGCGGATCACATCCATGTCGCGAGCGACATCGGCGGTCGAGTCATGATCGACGATGACGGATCGGCGTTCGGCACACCCCGCATTGATCCCTCGGTCGATCCGGATGCGCTGCCGGGTCTGACGCGCCGTGATCGGGAACGAGGGCAGATCCACGTTCGCGAGGTCGGGGACGCGGCAGAAGGCCCATCCGCTGCTCCCGACGCCGCGGGGATCGATGCCGACCACGTCGAAGCGGCGCGCCACCCCGGGCCCGATCAAGCGACCGGCGAACGGCGCGAACTCCGTGGACGGGCCGCCCGGGCCGCCCGGGTTCACGAACAGGGTGCCGATCCGCTGACCCGAGGCGGGCACCCGGAGCACTCCGATCGGCGTCGTCGGCCCGGTCGGGTCGTCGTAGTCGAGCGGCAGGTCGACCGACGCGCACTCGGCTGGTGCCTCGACGAAGGGGCACGGACCCCAGTCCAGCGTGGGCGGCGGGATGTCCACCTGGGTCGCCGTCCGCGGGGTCGCGGGTGTCGAGCCCGCCTCCGCGGTCGTGAACGCTGGCGCGGGGACCGCGCTGAGCAGGCAGGAAAGGGCGATCGCGGCGGGAGCTCGGCGCATGGCGTCACCGTACGCCGCCGGCTACCCCTTCGCACCGGGGTCGATCCCCAGCGCGATCGTCAGCGCGAGCACGGTCTGCGGGTCCTCGAGCCGGTCGCCGAAGCGCTCCCGCAGCTGCGCCATCCGGTAGCGCACCGTCTGCGGGTGCACGAACAGCGCGGCCGCGATGTCGTCGCGGCGCCCCTGGTGCAGGAGCCAGGCCCGCAGCGTCTCGGCCAGCTTGACCGCGCTCGCCGGCCGCAGGTCGGCCAGCGGCGCGAGCACGACGCTCCGGAGGTCGGCCAACGCCTCGGGATCGGCGGTCAGCACCAGCTCGGGCAGGTGGGCCTCGGTGTCGTCAGCAAGGCCGAGCTCCTGGGCCCTCCGGGCCCGGTGGTACGACGCCCGCACCTGCAGCCACGGACGGGCCGGACCGACCAGGCACCCGCGACCCTCGACCGCCCGGAGCAGCGCCGTACGCCGGTGCCCGTGCGCGTCCGGCACCATCAGCAGGACGGCGGCGTCGAGCTCCGGGACGTCGCCGGCCTGGAGCGTCGCGGCGTGCACGAGCTGGAGCAACGACCCGACCTGTGACTCGGGAACGATCACCGCGGTCAGCGTGGTCGGCGGCGCCCACTCGGCCCGCTCGGCGGCGGCCGCGACGGTCGCCTCTGGAGCGCCGGTCAGCAGGTGCTGGGCGATCCGGTCGAGCAGCCGCTGCCGGACCCGGCCGGCCGTGGCCGACTCGTCGCCGTGGCCGGCCGCGCTGGTCGCGGAGAGCTCGTCGATGTAGGCCCACACCGCTTGTGCGAACGCTGCCATCGTGGTCGCGTCCACGCCGTTCTCGAGGGCGACGGCCGCGAGCCGCTGCCACGCGACCTGGGCGCCGATCCGGTACGCCGACAGCAGGGCCTCGGAGCTGCGGCCGCTGCGCGCTTCGCCGCGGCCGAGCTGGTAGGCGCCCTCGATCGCCGGGGCCGTGGGCGTCCGCTGGCCGCCGCCGTGCCGCTCCGACACCAGGGACAGGAAGCCACCGAGCGCGAGCTGGACGGCCGACCGAATGGTCTCGCCCATCGGGCCGCTGAAGGCGTCGGTGTAGCTCGGGACCTCGTCGATCACCGCGGCCACGACGTCGTCGGCGGCGGCCGGGAGCGCGGCACGCATCGCGACCGTCACCTCGGGCGGCAGCATGAACGCCGGAGCAGATCGACGCGCCACCGGCCCTCCCTTCACCAAATTGTTCGCAGCGAACAAAAACTCGGTCTGGATTCACCAGGAGCAGTCATGACTCTACCGCGCAGATGAGGAAGTCTTGTTGTCGTGAGCACGAGTCTTTCCACCCCCTTCCTGGTCCGGAGCAGTCCGGGCGGCCTGCGCCGCCGCCTCCGCGCCGTCGCGGAAGCCGCGGTGACCCCCCTGACCCTCGACGACGTCCTCGACAGCTTCCACCCACTGCGCTCCGGGACCGACCTGCGCGGCCGGATCGTGTCGATCAAGCCCGAGACCGCCGACGCCGCGACGATCGTCATCAAGCCCGGACGCGACTGGCTCGGCCACGCGCCCGGCCAGTACCTCCAGGTCGGCATCGACGTCGACGGCGTCCGCCTGTTCCGTTGCTACTCGCTGACCCACGGCCCCCGGCCCGACGGCCACATCAGCATCACCGTCAAGGCGATCCCCGACGGCGTCGTGTCGAACCACCTGGTGCACAAGGCCCGCCCGGGCCAGATGGTCCACCTCCAGCAGGCGGCCGGCGACTTCGTGCTCCCGATGCCGATCCCGCAGCAGCTGCTGCTGGTCACCGCCGGCTCCGGGATCACCCCGGTCATCGGCATGCTGCGCAACCTGTTCTCCAAGGCGGTCCGGCCCGACACCGACATCACGCTGGTCCACGTCAACCAGGCCGAGCCCGACTCGATCTTCAAGGAGGAGCTGCGAGCGCACGCCGCCGCCGGCCACCTCCGGCTCGTCGAGCACTTCGACGACCGGGACGGGCTGCTCGACCTGGCCCGCCTCGAGTCGCTGGTGCCCGACATCAGCACGCGCGCGGCGTACGCCTGCGGCCCGAGCGGCCTCCTCGACGCGCTCGAGGAGTGGTACGACGCCCGCGGGCAGACCCTCAACACCGAGCGGTTCCGTCCGGCCCTCCTGACGGACTCCGGCGAGGGCGGCCCCGTCGCGTTCGTCGACGGCACCGTCGTCGATGCGGACGGCTCGACCCCGATCCTCGACGCCGCTGAAGCGGCCGGCGTCCTCATGCCCAGCGGCTGCCGGATGGGCATCTGCATGGGCTGCGTGCTGCCGATGAAGGAAGGCGCCGTGCGGGACCTCCGCAACGGCGAGATCACCGTCGCCGTGCCCGGCGAGACCGCGCCGGGTGGCGTGAAGATCCAGACCTGCATCAGTGCCGCCGCCGGCCCCTGCCACCTCGACCACTGACCACCGCCCCTGGTCCAGGGCGTCGCGCCAGCGACCGTCACGAGACCAAGGCATCGAAAGGAATCCCCATGACTGCCGTCACCAAGAAGCCCGTCAACCCGGTCGCCCACCTCAGCCCGGAGGACATCGAAGAGATCGGCAAGCGCCTCGACGCGATCCGCCAGGAGGTCCTCGACTCCCGTGGCGAACGCGACGCGGCCTACATCCGGCGCGTGATCAAGACCCAACGCTATCTCGAGCTCGGCAGCCGCGCGGTGCTGCTCGGCAGCATCTTCCCGCCGGCCTTCGTCGCCGGCACCGTCGGCCTCTCGGTCGCCAAGATCCTCGACAACATGGAGATCGGCCACAACATCCTCCACGGCCAGTGGGACTGGATGCGCGACCCGAAGATCCACTCCACGACGTGGGAGTGGGACAACGTGACGCCCTCCGACCAGTGGAAGCACAGCCACAACGAGCTGCACCACACCTACACGAACGTGATCGGCAAGGACAACGACCTCGGCTACGGCATCATGCGCGTCGACGAGGACCAGCCGTGGCACCCGTTCTTCATGTTCCAGCCGGTCTGGAACTTCATCAACGCGTGCTTCTTCGAGTACGGCATCGCGGCCTACGACCTCGAGCTCGGCAAGAACCTGAAGACCCCCAAGGACAAGCGCTCCGAGGAGTTCAAGGCCAACGCCGCCGCCGTGGTCGCGAAGATCCGCAAGCAGGCGACCAAGGACTACCTCGTCCACCCGCTGCTGTCGCTGCCGACCGGGTCCTTCCTGCCCACCCTCGCTGCCAACTTCACCGCCAACATCGTGCGCAACCTCTGGACGCACTCGGTGATCATGTGCGGCCACTTCCCCGAGGGCGTCGAGACGTTCGAGAAGAAGTCGATCGAGGGCGAGACCCGCGGCGAGTGGTACCTCCGCCAGATGCTCGGCTCCGCGAACATCTCCGGTTCGAAGGCCCTGCACATGATGTCCGGCAACCTGAGCCACCAGATCGAGCACCACCTGTTCCCCGACCTGCCGAGCAACCGGTACGCCGAGGTCGCGCCCCAGGTCCGTGCGCTCTTCGACGACTACGGCCTGAACTACCACTCCGCGTCGATGCCGAAGCAGGTCGCCAGCGCGTGGCACCGGTTCGTCCGGCTGTCGTTCCCCAACGGCTGGCTCGCGACGACCACCAAGCGCAACCTGCCGTCGCAGCTGGTCGCCCTCTACAAGATCAGCACCGCCGACAAGCGGAAGCGTCGCGTGATGCTGAAGCTGCTGGAGCGCAAGGCCAAGCAGCCGGAGTACGTCACCGCCGCCTGAGGCGCCGCTGGCTGGCACGCTGGCACCATGACGACCGTCTTCCAGAACGCGCACGTCTTCGACGGTCGTCGGCACCGGGGGCCGCCGACGAGCGTGGTCGTCGAGGACGACCGGATCGTCGCTGTGGGCGACGTCGAGGCACCGCGCGGTGCGCGCGTCGTCGATGTCGCCGGCGGACTGTTGAGTCCCGGCTTCGTCGACGCTCATGTGCACGCGGTCCAAGGCGGCCTCGAGCGGATTCGCTGCGACCTGAGCGACCAGGGCAGTGAGCCGGACTACCTGGCCCGGATCGGCTCGTACGCCGCGGAGCACCCGGACGAGGAGTGGATCCTCGGCGGCGGCTGGGCGATGCCGGCCTTCCCCGGCGGGAGCCCGACCGCCGCTGCCCTGGACCAGGTCGTTCCGGACCGCCCGGTCTTCCTCCCGAACCGGGACCATCACGGCGCCTGGGTGAACACGGTGGCGATGCGGATGGCCGGCATCGACGCCACGACGCCGGACCCTGCCGACGGCCGCGTGGAGCGGGATCCTTCGGGGATGCCGACCGGGACGCTCCACGAAGGCGCGATGCGACTGGTCGCCCGGCTTCTTCCCCCGACGTCGGACAGCGAGCTGATGACGGCGCTGCTCGGCGGTCAGCGCTACCTGCACTCGCTCGGGGTCACGGCGTGGCAGGACGCCATCGTGGGGGCGTACTCGGGGATGAGCGACAACGGACCGACGTATGCCGCGGCCGCTCGCGACGGTCTCCTCACCGGCCGGGTCGTGGGCGCCCTGTGGTGGAACCGTGGGAAGAGCCTGGAGCAGATCGACGAGCTGGTCCGTCGCCGCGACGAGCTGAGCTCCGGTCGCTTCGCCGCCACCGCGGTGAAGTTCATGCAGGACGGCGTCATGGAGAACGGATCGGCGGCGCTCGTCGAGCCCTACCTCGATCGCTGCGGGCACCCGACCGACAACATCGGCACGTCGTTCATCGACCCCGTCGAGCTGCGTCGTGCAGTCCAGGCCCTCGACGGCCAAGGCTTCCAGGTGCACGTGCACGGACTCGGCGACCGAGGTGTCCGCGAGGCCTTGGACGCCTTCGATGGCACCGATCCCGCACATCGCCACCACATCGCCCACCTGCAACTGGTGCACGGTGACGACGTCCCACGGTTCTGCCGGCTCGGCGTCAGCGCCAACATCCAGGCCCTGTGGGCCTGCCTCGACGACCAGATGGTCGACCTGACCCTGCCGTTCCTCGGGGAGGAGCGCGCGAACCGCCAATACCCGTTCGGCGACCTCCATCGCGCCGGCGCCCGGCTGGTCGCGGGAAGCGACTGGCCGGTGAGCACGCCGGACCCGCTCGCGGCCCTGCACGTCGCCGTCAACCGGATGGCGTACGGCGCCGCAGGGCGAGCAGGCAGCGAACCCTTCCTGCCCGAGCAGGCGCTCGACATCGAGACCGCCTTCGCGACGTACACCTCCGGTTCGGCTTGGATCAACCACCTCGACCGGGCCGGTCGGGTGGCTCCTGGCTACGACGCCGACCTGGTCGTGCTGGACACCGATCCGTTCCGGGATCCGGCGACGATCGGTGCTGCCAGGGTGGTGTCGACCTGGATCGGTGGCCGGGAGGTCTACGAGGCCTGACAAGTTACCTGCGGGTAGTATTCAGTCATGAGCAATGTGACCTGCAGGGTCGAGGACGGCATCGCGCACGTGCGACTGGACCGACCCGACAAGCTCAACGCCCTGACGCTGCCGATCCTCGAGGACCTGGCGGCGACCGCACACGAGCTGCGCAAGGACAAGGACCTGCGGGCGGTCATCCTGTCCGGCGAGGGTGATGCGTTCTGCGCCGGGCTTGATTTCGCCAGCGTGATGAAGAGCCCCACCGGCATCGCGAAGGCGTTCGTGCCACTGCCGTGGCGGGGCACCAACCTCTTCCAGGAGTCCTGCTGGGCCTGGCGCCGGGTGCCGGTGCCGGTCATCGCGGCCGTGCACGGCCACTGCCTCGGCGGCGGCCTCCAGATCGCGCTCGCCGCCGACTTCCGGATCGCGACCCCCGACTCGCGCTGGTCGGTGCTCGAGGGCAAGTGGGGCCTGATCCCTGACATGTCCGGCATCCGCAGCATCTCCGAGCTGATCGGCATCGACCAGGCCAAGCTGCTGACGATGACCGCCGAGGTGTTCGACGGCAGCCGCGCCAAGGAGCTGGGCCTGGTCACCACGCTCGACAACGACCCGCTCACCGGAGCCCAGCGCCTCGCGGCCGAGCTGTCGGCCAAGTCGCCGGACGCACTCGCCGCCGCCAAGCGACTCTTCAACGACAGCTACCACGGGTCGACCCGCCGTACCTTCGCCCGCGAGCGCCTCGAGCAGGCCTTCCTCCTCGCCGCGCGCAACACCAAGGCCGCCCGCGAGGCGGCGTTCAGCAAGTCCGACCCGGCCTACGGTCCTCGCGGTCGCTGAGTCGGAGGGTCCCACCGGGGTCTTCCCGCCTAGTTGATGAACCCGATCGCGTGGACGAACATTGCGACCTCATCCTCAGAAGCTCCGTAGCGCCGGGCATCGTCCTCCCAGCCGTCCACGGCCTCGCGGACCTCAGCAAGTGCTACGCGGGCGGCCGAGTCGTCGAGGCCGCAGTCCTTCGCAATCCTGTTGAGGCCCTCCAGCGCGGTCCGCCGGTACGCAGCCCCGCCAAAGAGCGTATTGAACTGCGTGCCGGCGTCCGGATTGGGGTCCAGGTCGAATACCGGAGCAAGCCGCCAGCCTTGCTCGCTGCGCAGCAGCCCGTGATTGCGTAGGTGGTTGTCTGTGTTGTTGATGACGACGTTCAGCGCAGCTTGCTTCCAAAGCAACCTGAGATCGGCCTTGGGGTCCGTGCTTTCGCGCGCTAGCCGAGAAGCGATTCCGCGCCGGCCGCCGTAGTCGGCGACCGTTCCCAACTCCCGTGCGCCGAGCAGCGTCCGGGTGCTCATGTAGTGAATACGCGAGCCATCTTCGCGGCGATCGAATCGCCGAACCAACAGGACCTGGCGACCAGCGATTGTGTGAATTTGTCGGCGCGGAACAGGCAACCCAGCTCGCTCGGCGATATCCAGGGCCGTCATCTCCCAAACAGGGACGTTGTTGCGTTCCCCGAGTTGCGGGAACTTTGCCAGCCACAACTGACCGTCGTTACCGATGACCGCTGCCTTTGGACGCGCGCCTCCCAGAGCCGACGACCCCGCTTCCAGCAGCCGCTCGAATGCCTGCCAGTCGCGGGGGCTGGAGTCCTTGGTGGCCTGATCGGCGGCAGCGAGCAGGTCAGCCATCTCCAAGGTCTTGGGTACCGCACCTTCGCCGCCAAGGAATGGGCCGTCCTGGTCGGTCCGGAAGCGCAAACCGCCTTGGCGCGTGACGTCGCTAGCTGCCAGGAGAAACTGATCGGGCGTCAACTTGCGCGCGGGGCGCCCCTCTATCTCCGCGACATGTCGTTCTCCGCGCTGCAGAAGCATCTCTCCCCAAGAGTCCGGCGCAGCATCCTCGATCGCGAGTGGCATCCCGCGAAGGTCGTGTGCCGCTGCGTCGAGCTTCAGTGCTGGGTCGATCTGCCATCCGGTTCGCAAGAACCGAGGGTCATAGGTGAACCGGGCCGAGTGCGAGTCGTGGCGTCCTGGAACGAAGAACAGGTCTCCCACATCCACGACCTCCCCGTTGATCTCGGTCGAGACGATGATGTTCGGCACTATTGCCTCCGCACCCGCTGGGGAAGCTTCTCCTCCGAGCGGGCCATGCCGACCGCGGTGCGCATCGGATCGAGCGCCTCTGTCACCTGCTCTGAGATGTGAAGCGCATTCAGCACCCTGAAGAACGTGTCGATCGACGGGCCAGGCTCGCCAGCTTCGATGCGCACCACCGCTCCACGAGATACGCCGGCACGATCGGCGACCTGCTGCTGCGTCAGACCGACGAGACGACGCCATTGCGAGACGCGCTCGCCCGTGAGAGCGAGAGCATCCTCTGTGTCGTAGTCGGGGCGACGATTCATGTGTATAGCCTAGCACAATGTTCTACAGACAGAACACTAAGATAGTTAGTGTGCCATATGACAATCATTATTCGCAAGGAGAAATAGCCGCGGAGGCAGGTGGGTCACACCGCCGCCTGTCGGCGCGCTCTGTCGATGAGCGGCTGCGCTGGCTACGCCTTCGCTGGCAGATCGGGGGAAACCGCGGCACCGGTGAGGCGCAGATTGGCAATGGCCGGCGTAGCCAGCGCGGCGGCCGTGACCGCCAACGCCAAAGCAACACTGCCGAGCTCGACGGTTCGGGTGCTGGACAGCAGGACGAGCGGGCCGACCAGGAGTTGTCCGATCGGCATCGCGACAAACGAGAAGAACCCGTCGATCGCCATGATGCGCGACAACATCTCCTCGGGCACCTTCTCCTGCACCGTCAGGCTCCAGGCGAGGCTGAGCACGGCCAAGCCGACTCCGGCGACGAGGAACGCACCCGCAAGCGCGAAGGTGCTGACCGCTGTGCCCAGCACCAGCATCGGCACCGCTGTGGAGCAGAAGCCGAGCATGATCGCGTGCATCGGCCGCCGGATCGTGAACCGGACCAGGAAGAAGCCGGTGACGAAGAGCCCGACCGCCTCACCGGATTGCGCGATGCCCCATCCCTGGCTGCCAATCGTGTCCAGGGCGATGACCGGGCCGAGGACGCTGATGGAACCGCTCATGAGCGCGTTGTAGACCAGTGCGCAGCACGAGGCCGGGATGACCCAACCGAGGGCGCGGGCGAACGCCCAGCCAACCTTGAAGTCACCGATCACGCTCGCCTGCCGCTCCGGTCGCTCGCCGAACGGGATCCGGACCAGGACGAGGAACCCGACTGCCACGAAGTACGTCGCCGCATCGGCTGCCAGCGCCCACCCCGGACCGACCGTGGCGACCAGGATCCCCGCGCCGGCGGGACCAGCGATGCGCAGCAGACTCTCGGTCTGGCCGATGAGGACGTACGCCGACTTGCGATCCTCAACGGGTACCAAGATCGGCACCATGCCGTGGAACGCCGGATACGTGACCGCGACGACTGTGCCGCTGATGAGGTTGAGTAGGACGAGGTGCCAGATCTCGGCGGCGTTGGTCAGCACCAGCACCGCCACGGCAGACTGCACGGCACCTTGCACGACGTTGCCGCCGCGCAGGACCAGTGCCCGTGGCAGCCGGTCCGCCAGCGCCCCACCGATCAGCATGAACCCGACCATCGGGACTGTCCACGCCGCGATCACCAGACCGAGCGCCGCAGCTGACTCGTGGATCGCGAGTGTCGCGAACGCCAGCGCGATTCCCGACATCGACGACCCGGCGGTGTTGACCATCTCGCCGATGAAGAACCATCGGAAGTTGCTGACACGCAGCGGAGAGGTCACACCGCCCGCAGCCACAACGCCACGCTAACTCGCGGGAGGTGCCGACACCCTGCCATTTTGGAGCCGTCGATGCGCGGACAGGTGATGCCGGGGCTGCGTCATAGCACCGCGAAACGGCGCCTAGAAGAGGACCTCCCCGCTCACGTGCGCGGGGGTGAAAGGAGATGCGGGGGCCGTGGTAGATCTCGCCGATGACGTCGCGGTCGGGGCCGCGAATCAGGTTGACGCGGGCGGTGCCGCGAGTGGTGACGAGCCGGCCGAGGCCGTGGGGGGTGACCCAGCGGTAGGCGCCCAACGCCAACTGGCTCAGCTGGTGGTCGTGGTCCAGTCGCCGGTAGCCCAGGTTCGCCGAGTGCGGAAACACATCGCCCGGCGTGCGGAGCAGGGTGCGACCGGGACATCGCAGCGACCTTCCGGGCCACCCACACCGGCAACCGCAAGTCTTGGACTGCCTGCCAGGTCAGCGGCAGTCGGTGCCGCAGGTCCAGCGCGTCGGCCGCGAGATGCTTCATCGAGATCAGCCCGCACTGCCGAGCGATCGCCAGCTCCTCCGTCGCAGACAGCACCGCCGCCGCATCGAGGTCCCCCACGTCCGAGTCCATGAAGACTTGCTGTAGACCGGTCGGGTGAGCGATGACGAGGCGCCGTACCTCCTGACGAACGCCGAGCTCGAGACGGCCGACCGCTTCGCCGGTCTGGAGACCGTGTTCGATCCGGTCACCCGCGCCCACTTGACGAGGCTCGGACTGGCGCCGGGTGCCCGCTGCCTGGAGGTGGGGGCGGGAAGCGGCTCGATCGCCCGATGGATGGCGGACCAGGTCGGCCCGGGAGGGCAGGTCCTGGCCGTGGACCTCGACCCACGCTGGTGCCGGCCCGACGGTCGCGCACAGCTCGAGGTGCGAGCCGTCGACCTCGTGGCGGAGCCCATCCCGCCGGGCCCGTGGGACGTGATCCACGAACGACTGGTGCTGCAGCACCTCCCCGGGCGGCTCGAGGTGCTCGCTCGTCTCGTGGAGTGCCTGGCGCCGGGTGGCTTGATCCTGGTCGAGGACTTCGACACCGGCGAGGTGCGGTCCGTCGACCGGGCCGGGCCCCACCACGACCTGATCCTGCGCGTGGCCCAGGCCTTCAACCGGCTCCTGGGCTCCCGCGGCGGGGCGAGCGACTTCGCCGCTGACGTCCTGCGCACCCTGCGCGGGCACGGGCTCGAGCGCACCGGCGCCAGTGGCTACGTCGCCATCGACCACGGCGGGGCCGGCTGGGCCGACGTCCAAGCGGCCAACGCCCGCCAGGTGCGCGACGGCCTCGTGGCCCAGGGCATTCCAGCCGGAGACGTCGATCGCTTCATCGAGGTGATGGCCGACCCCGACACGGTCGTCGGCTCGAGCGTGCTGATCAGCGCCTGGGGACGCCGCGCCGACGCCGGTGGCGGCGCCGCTGGCGGCTGAGCACGCACGCACCTCACGGGTACTGCAGCCCGACCGTCTCCTCGCTGATCTCCCACAGCCGGGCGGCCGCCTTGTCGTCGCGGGCGAGCCGGCTCCGGCCGACGATCCGCGGCGGACCGGAGAGCTGCCGGAAGCCGCTAGGGCCGACATAGGTGTTGCCCGGCAGGTCGTCGGTCACCGCCATCAGCGTCGGCCACGCGCCGGCGTCCGCCGGCTGCGAGACGGCCTTCACCGCGGCGTCCATGATCGACGCTATCCCCCCACTGGCCCGGCCCATCTGGCCGTTCACGACCAGGTGGGTGCCGGCGAAGCCGGGGTGGGCAGCCAGTCCGATCACCGGAACGTCCGCATCCCGCAGGCGCCGGTCGAGCTCGCTGGTGAACAGCAGGTTGGCGAGCTTCGTCTGGCCGTAGACCGGCCACCGGAGGTAGGGACCGCGCTTCCGCTTGGGGTCCGAGAGCGGCGCGCTCGGGGCGGTGCTGTGCATGATCGAGGACAACGTGACGACTCGACCGGCCCCGCTCGCCGCCAGCTGCGGGAGCAGCAGGCCGGTCAGCAGGAACGGGCCGAAGTGGTTGGTCGCCATCTGCAGCTCGAGGCCGTCGTCGGTGCGGGAGTACGACGTGCCCATCACGCCGGCGTTGTTGACGAGAACGTCGATCGGGCCGAAGCGGGCGGCTCCCGCGGCCGCGTGCCGCACGGAGTCGAGGCTGGCGAGGTCGAGCTGCAGGGTCTCCAGCTCGGCCTTCGGGACCTGGTCCTGGATCGCCTCGACCGTCTCGTCGACCTTGGCCGGTGTCCGCCCGGCGAGCACCACCCGGGCGCCCTTCCGCGCCAGCTCGAGTGCCGTGTAGTGGCCGAGTCCGCCGATCGTCGGGCCGGTGACCAGGATCGTCCTGCCGGTCTGGTCCGGAAGGTCGGCAAGTCGCCAGGCCGAGCTCATGGCGTCGTCCCGAGCTGGGCGACGATCGACTCACCGAGGGCGACGTCTCCCTCGATGGTCACCGCGCCCGGCTCGGCCGGGCGGCGCCCGCCGGCCAGCACGATGAACGACTCGCGATCCATTGCGAGGCGCACGTTCGGGGCTGCCGGCACGTCGGTCAGCCGCTGACCCCGGCCGGACTCGTCGATCTCGACCGCGACGACCGGGCTGCCCTCGACCGCGAGCACCGCTGTGGTGCCGGCCGGCGGGGCGACCTTCTTCCCGACGACGAACCCGAACGCCTCGCTGAGGTAGTCGGCCGTGTGCTGGGCCGGAGCGCTGTCGAGGCCACCCGGGAGGCCGGCGGCGCGGCGTACGTCCTGCTCGTGCATCCAGACGTCGAGGGGGCGGTTGCGCAGCAGGGTCTTCTGGTTCCACCCGATCAGTCCGAAGAGTCCTGGCGCGGGCGCCGCCGGATCGGTGGGCGGATCGGCGAGGAGACTCTCGTGACGGGCGGTCGTCACCGTGCCGATCTCCTCGATGATCGAGGCCGGCGACCGGCCTCGCCGGGTCACGACCCCGATCTCGGTGAACTGGCCCATCGGACCGGTCACGTGCGGCGGTTCGCCGATGTCGGCCGTCTCGTCGGGTCCGCCGGCCAGCAGGCTCTCCAGGTGCGCCACGTGGGCCGCGACCGCCTTGACGTCCCAGCCGGCGAGGTCCGTCGGGAGCGCCCACGCCTTCTCCGGGAGCGTCTCCAGCAGGGCGGTGAAGTCACCGATCGCCTGCCACCAGGTCTGGACGTACGTCGCCAGCCGCTCCGCATCGCTCATGGCGGCGATCGTAGTCACGGCGGGCGGACCGCCGACCCGGGTGCTCAGTGGGTGAGGTAGCGGGCCACGCCGGGGACGTCCTTGGTGAACCGCAGGGCCGCGCCGTAGAGCACCCGATGGGCGCGCGGACCACGCCCACCGGCCACGAACCCGGGCCCGGGCGGGGTCGTCGTGCGGTCGCGGACCCAGCCGTGGAAGTACAGGAGCGGCTGGCCGCCGGCGACGAGCACATCGGCGCCACCCGGCCCGCACAGACCGTCGGTGGTGGTGCGGGAGAGCAGCATCCGGCGTGGCCGAGTGGGCCAGGTGGCGAGGTCGGTCGACCGACGCCAGACTGTGCGATAGCTGCACCTCGCCCAGCTGTCCTCGGAGGTGAACAGGTGGTAGAACGCGCCGCGCCGCAGCACGACCGGGTTCTCCATCACCCAGCCTGCCCGCACCAGCTCGCTGCTCGTGGCTTCGGGCGCGGGCCCGAGCCCGTCGGGTCTGAGCGGCAGGATCCGGATCGAGGACGGCATGCCGTCGGTCTTGTAGAGGAGGTACGGCGTCCCGTCGTCATCGAGGAAGTACGACGGGTCGATCACGCCCTTCCTCGGCAGCCCCGGCGTGTTCGGCACCGTGTCCCACGCGAGCGGGGTCCTGGCCCGGGCGTGACAGACCAGTGGCCGGGCGTCGACGGGCCGGAAGGCGTCGTACGCCGTCGGCGCGGTCGCGACGCCGATGCATCGCCGGCCCTTGCCGAGCCCCCTGACCCGAGCGGCGTAGTAGAGCACCCACCGGTTGCCGATCTTCGCCAGGTCGGCTGCCCACACGTCGTCCTTCACGGCCCAGCGCGGCAGCCGGGCGAGCGCCGGATGGATCCAGCGCCACCCCTCTCCCGGGTCCCAGCGTGCCCGCCGGACCAGCGGGCCGGTCGTCACCATCACCCGGCCGTTGAGCGTCTCGACCACGCTGGGGTCGCCGGACTTCTCGGTGGTCAGGATCGGCTCGGGGTAGGCCGCCGCGCCGGCGGCAGGACCCGCCAGCAACGCGAGCACAGCCGCACCGATGGTGAGGGAGAGTCGGCGCGGCACGCGCCGGAGACTAGCTCACCGACGCCGTCCAGGGCGGCCGGGCGCAACTCCGGCACGCTTGACCCTCGATCGTCACCCGCGGGACAGTCAGAGCATCACGCTCGGGCGAGAGATCGAGGTCGCCGATGTCCGTGCCCATGTCCCTGACGGCTGACGAACCCGCGCGTGGCGTCATCGGGGTGCCCACGCCGGCGGGTTGGTCAGGGCTGGACTTCCTGCAGGCCTTTGTGCGAGGCGAGGTCGACGGCGGGCCTATCGGACACCTCACGGGAATGCGGGCGTCGGAGTGCGGCTCCGGCCGCGCCACCTTCATCCTTCCCGTCACGCCGTGGCTCCAGAACAGCGCGGCGTTCATCGAACCCGGAGCCATGGCGCTTCTCGCGGACGCGCCGTTGTCCTGCGCGATCGTGTCGGGACTGGGACCTGGTCGTGGGGTGGTGACCTCAGAGCTGTCGGTGACCTACATCCAGCCCGTCACCCGGGGCACCTCCACGTTGATCGGCCGGGGCACGACGACGCACAGCAGTCGAACGGCCGCAGTCAGCACGTGCGAGGTCACCGACGCCGAGGGGCGCCTGCTCGCTCATGGCTCGACCCGTTGCGTCATGATCGACACGCCGACAGCACCCGCAGGATCGGCGTTTCCCGCACCCGTCGGGTACGACGTCCCGGATCCGTATCTGCGGCCGGTCCAAGGCGATGTCAGGTCGCCCGAGGTCTGGAACGCCCTCACCGGTATGGAGATGATCCGCGGCTTCATTGACGGTGAGTTCGGGCAGGGCCCCATCGCACTGCTCTTCGGGATGCGAGCGACCGACGCCGGCGACGGACACGTGAACGCCGAGATGGCGGCGACCGAATGGCACTGCGGGATGGGGGGAACGGTGTTTGGTGGCCTGCTCGCACTCTTCGCGCAGTCCTGCATGGAATCCGCGATCCTGACCACGTTGCCGGCCGGAACGCTCCACGCGAGCCTCGACCTGACGGTCCACTTCATCCGACCGATCCTTCCCGGCGAAGGCACGATCAAGGTCGAGGCTTCGGTCGATCATCGCGGGCGTCTGGTCCGAGTGGCGTCGGCCCGCGTCGTCGACACCGAGGGCCGGACGGCAGCCCTCGCAAGATCCTCGGCCATGGTCGTGCCCGACGGGATCCGTCGCCTGCTCCGCGGCGAGTTCCTCCAAGCCGCGACGTTCTACCAGTAGTGGGCGCGCGCACAGGCCCGAGTCGGCGCGTCTTCGCCCTGAAATTGCACCGAGTCGGGCTCTCCTGCTGTTTGTGTGGGTCATGTTCGGCCGGGTAGCGCGGGCGCGTGACCGCTCAGGGTGAGCATGAGCAAGCTGATCAGGGCGTCGGGGTCTTTGATGCCGAACGCGATCCGGTTGCGGAGCCGGATGCGGGTGTTGACCGATTCGCTGATGGCGTTGGACAGGCCATGCTCGATCGCGGCCAGGATCGGCTCGCGTTGTTCCTTCACGGTGCGGCTGAGCTCGACGAACTGGCTGATCTTGGACCGGCTCGCTGAGCGACACCATCGGTCGAGCGCTGGTCCAGCTTCGGTGAGCGGGAGTCGGAGGACAGCTCGGAGGCCTTCTTTGAGCTGATAGGCCCGCCACAGTCGGGGATCGGTCTTGGCGATCCACTCGAGCCTTGCCTGCTGATGTTCGGTGAGGTTCTCGGGGTTCTTCCACAACGCGTAGCGCGACCGGGTCAGCATCTTCAACCGTTGGTGGGCCGGAAACTCAGCGGCGGCGTCCCTGGGCGAGCGGCCGCGGCCACGGGAGTTGGCCCGGGCTGCCCGTCGGGTCTCTCGCCAGACCTCGAGCCGGACCTCGCCGAGCGCGTCGTTGGCCCACTTCACCACGTGGAACGGGTCAGCAACCCGGACCGCTTTCGAGCAGTTTCTCGCCGCGGTGGTCGCGATGTAGGCCGCGCTGTCGGCGCTGATGTGGGTGATCCGTGCGCACCGTTGGGGGCCGAGCGCGTCGAAGAACGACTGTGCGGCAGCGATCGTGTTGCCCTTCCCTGCCCACACCAGCCGGCCGGTGTCGTGGTCGACCACACTCAGCAGGTAGCGGTGGTTGCGTCGCCAGGACACCTCATCGATCCCGATCCGGGTGAGCCCATCGAGCAGGTCGACCCGGGCGGCGATCTCGTCCCAGACCCGGGTCAGGATCGCGTTCACGGTGCGCCACGCGACCCGCATGAACTCACTGACGGTGCTCAACGAGGTCTTGGTGACCAGCCAAGCCACCTGGTCCTCAAAGGAGTGCGTGGCCCTGGCCCGGTGCCGCGCCCACGGCACGTGAGCGACCACCACGCCGTGCCGAGGACACCGGACCCGCGGTGCGTCGGCTTCGAGGAAGACCCGGACAGTGGCGAAGTCCAACGCGCGCCACCGCCGGCGGCCCCGTCCGGCGTCATATCGCGGTGCTGGACCCCGACAGCGACCGCACCGCCCGCGACGCCGTGCAGCGGGCCGAACACGAACCACCACTTCGGCCGCTGAGGGGTCGAAATCGACGCCCTCGATCACTGTGTGTTCGGCGCCCAGCACGCACCGCCATAGGCTGTCATTACGCACGCCGCTCTCCTCGACCCCTGGTTTCGGTTCTTAGACAGCTGAGAAACCTAGGCAGGAAGCGGCGTGCGGCCATTCACGACCCGCTCAACCACCCACACAAACAGCAGGAGAGCCCGAGTCGGCGCGTCTTAGCCCCGAAATTGCACCGAGTCGGCGCGTCTTAAGATGCGCCGACTCGGCGATGGATCAGATCGGGCCGGTCAGAAGGCGGCCTCGTCGAGGTCCATCAGTGCCAGGCTGGTGGCCTGGGCGATCGCGACGTCGGCGCTGACCTTCGGGAGCACCTCGCCCGCGAAGAACTGCGCCGCCGCGACCTTGCCCTGGTAGAAGGCCTTGTCGGTGCCCGGGTCGCCGGAGAGGGCGGCCAGGGCCACCTCGGCGCTGCGGAGCAGCAGCCAGGCGACCACGACGTCACCGAGCACCATCAGCAGCCGGCTGGTGTTGAGGCCGACCTTGTAGATGTTGCGCAGGTCGCCGCCGGAGTTGACGTCGGCGCTCATCAGGTCGTTGACCAGCTGGCCGACGAGGGAGTTGGCGTCCTCGAGGGCCTTGGCCAGCAGCGCGCGCTCGTTCTTGAGCTCCGGGTTGCCTGCCTCGTCCTCGACGAACGACTTGATCTCGCCCTCGACCGAGCCGAGCGCCGCGCCGCCGTCCTTGACGATCTTGCGGAAGAAGAAGTCCATGCCCTGGATGGCCGTGGTGCCCTCGTAGAGGGTGTCGATCTTGGCGTCACGGACGTACTGCTCGATGGGGTACTCCTGCAGGAAGCCGGAGCCACCGAGGGTCTGCAGCGACTCGGTGCCGAGCAGCGTCCAGGAGCGCTCGGAGCCGTAGCCCTTCACGATCGGGAGCAGCAGGTCGTTGAGCGCCGCCGCGGCCCTGGCCTCGTCGCTGCCCTCCTCCGCCAGCTGCACCCGATCCTGGACCGAGGCCGTGTAGAGGACCAGCGAGCGCATGCCCTCGGCGTACGCCTTCTGCGTCATCAGCGAGCGGCGGACGTCGGGGTGGTGGGCGATCGTCACCTTCGGCGCCGTCTTGTCGGACGCCTGGGTGAGGTCGGGGCCCTGGACCCGCTCCTTGGCGTACTCGAGCGCGTTGAGGTAGCCGGTCGACAGCGTCGAGATGGCCTTGGTGCCGACCATCATCCGGGCGTTCTCGATGACGTCGAACATCTGGGCGATGCCGTCGTGCACCTCGCCGAGCAGCCAGCCCTGGGCCGGCTCGCCGCCGCCGATCTGCGGGTCACCGAAGGTGACCTCGCAGGTGTTGGAGACCTTGATGCCCATCTTGTGCTCGACGTTGGTGACGTAGGCACCGTTGCGCTCACCGGTCAGCTCGCCGGTCTCGTGGTCGAAGTGGAACTTCGGCACGAGGAAGAGCGAGAGCCCCTTGGTGCCGGGTCCGCCGATGCCCTCGACGCCCTTCGGGCGGGCGAGGACCAGGTGCATGATGTTCTCCTGCAGGTCCGACTCGGCGCTGGTGATGAAGCGCTTGACGCCGGTGACGTTCCAGGAGCCGTCCTCGTTGGGGGTCGCGTACGTCGTGCTCGCGCCCACGTCCGAGCCGGCGTCCGGCTCGGTCAGCACCATGGTGGCGCCCCACCCGCGCTCGACCATGATCTCGGCGATCTTCTGGTCGCGCTCGCTGCCGTTGTGGTAGATCACGCCGGCGAACGACGGGCCGGCGCCGTACATCCAGATCGGGGTGTTGGCGCCGAGGATCAGCTCGGCCGTCGCCCAGACCAGCGAGGACGGGGCGCACGTGCCACCGATCTCCGCCGGGGTCTGCAGGCTCCAGAAGCCGGACGCCATCCACGCTTCGTAGCTCTTCTTGAACGCCGCCGGCACCGGCGCGGTGTGGGTCGCGGGGTCGAACACCGGCGGGTTGCGGTCGCTGTCCTCGAAGGAGGCAGCCAGGTCCTCGCGGCTGAGCCGGTCCACCTCGGACAGGATCTCCTTGGCGGTGTCGACGTCCATCTCCTCGAACGGCCCGGCGCCCAGGATCTCCTGGCGCTCGAGGAGCTCGAACAGGTTGAAGTGGATGTCGCGGAGGTTGCTCTTGTAGTGGCTCACGGTCCCACCGTCTCTTCGCTGATAACAGGAGGCGAACGAGCAGCCATCAACGGCTACTCGCGAGTAACTTAATGATACGACGCGTGCTAACGGCGGGCAAGCGCGACCCCAAGTGAAGTGAACCGATCAACAAATCTGAGATGATCGACCCATGCGAGTTTCCGCCAAGTCCGACTACGCGCTTCGCGCCCTGATCGAGATGGCGGGACGAGCGGACGGCCGCGCCGTCAGCGCGGAGGAGCTGGGCCGGTTGCAGGACATCCCGCACGGCTTCCTCCAGGCCATCCTCGCCGACCTTCGCCGAGCCGGCGTCGTGATGTCCCAGCGGGGCCAGTCAGGCGGCTGGCGGATGGGGCGGCCGGCGGCCGAGGTCTCGGTCGCCGACGTCATCCGGGCGGTCGACGGGCCGCTGGTGTCGGTCTACGGCCTGCGTCCCGAGGCCGTCAGCTACAACGACTCGGCCGACGTGCTCCAGCTCGTCTGGATCGCCGCCCGGAGCTCGCTGCGCGAGGTCTTCGAGGAGGTCTCGATCCAGCAGCTGGCCGACGGGGAGATGCCCGCGGCTGTGACCAAGCGCACGGCCGACGAGGACGCCTGGAAGGCCCATTAGGGCGCTTCAGGCCCGTTCACGCGGCGCTGGTGAGCCTCCGCTTCAGCGACTTGCGCTTGCGGTCGCTCTCGTCGCGCCACCGCTCGAGGCTCTGGTTGCGGCGGGCCAGTCGCTCGATCTCGCGACGCGCCTCGTCGAGCGAGGCGAGCGGACGGGCGCTCACCGGGTCGGGCACACCGGCCAGGCCGAGCGACGTCGTACCGAAGTCGACGACCTTGCCGAAGGCCTTCCAGACGGCCTTCGGCGACGGGTCCTCGAGCCGGATGACGTGCAGCCGCTCAGGTTTGCGGACCGCCGCGCCCCAGCGGGCAGCGACGTCGCCGATGTCGTCGCCGGGTGTCGCCGTGAGTACGACGTGGATCTGCATCCCGGTCAGCCCGTCGAGGAGCAGGTCGATCTCGGGCCGCGTGGCGTGGCCGACGAGCGGGAGGCTGATCGCCACGGTGCCCGTGCCCTTCCAGGCTCGGCGACACACGGCCGACCACTGGCCCTCGACCTCCGGGCGCCGGAAACCCCACGCCTTGTGCTCGCGCAGGATCTCCACGGCGGCGAGGAACGACTCCTCGGTCGACCGGGTGGGGACATCGATCCCGAGCTCGACCAGTGCGTCGCGGTGGTGGACCAACGCCACGTCGATGATGTCTCCGACGCCGGGCACGCCCACGTGCAGGAACACCTTTCGCTTCTTGGCCATGCCGACAGCGTGACGCGGCGATCTGTCCGGTTGGTGAACGCGGGCCGAACCCGGCGCGAGCGCTCCTGTTACGCCCGTCACTAGAACGTGTTCCAGTTTCGTCGTACGATCGCGGCGTGATCACCTCCGACGCCATCGCGTGGAACGCTCCCAACGACCCGCACCCGGCGCGCACGGCCTCGCAGCGCTCCTACTCAGCCGTCGCCAAGGGCGACCTCGCGGAGTGGCTCACGGTCTATGCCGAGGACGCCGTCCTCGAGGACCCGGTCGGGCCGTCGATGTTCGACCCCGAGGGCAAGGGGCACCACGGACACGCCGGGATCTCGGCCTTCTGGGAGAAGGCGATCTCCCCGATAGCGAAGTTCGAGTTCGACATCTACGACTCCTTCGCCAACCCGGGCAGCAACACCTGCGCCAACATCGGCCGGATCAAGACCTCGTTCCCCGACGGCAGCCACACGACGACCGACCTGATCATGGTCTACGTCGTCGACGACGACGGCCGGGTCACGTCGATGAAGGCCTTCTGGGAGCCGGACCGCACGATGGCGAGCTTCACGAAGCCCTGATCGCCGCTCCACGATGGACGCGGGTGTAACACTCGGACGGTGATCGGCGAAGAACGGTCGTGAACCAGATCAGGGACGACGAGGTCCCCCTCATCGGCCGTGACCCGGACCTGCTCGAGATCTTCTACCGCGAGCACATCTCGACGGTGAAGTCCTACTTCGCCCGTCGGGTCGACGATCCGCACCAGGTCGCGGACCTGACGGCCGACACCTTCCTCGCCGCGATGACCGCAGCTCCGGGCTACCACCCCGACAAGGGGAGACCGGTCGCCTGGCTGCTCGGGATCGCCCGCAACCAGGCTGCCGACCTGGTGCGGCGCCGGGCGCGCCGGCTTCGTGCCGAGAGCCGGATCCAGGGGCGCCGGCTGCTCGACGAGGACGCCGCTGCCCGGATCGAGGACCGGATCGCGGCCGAGCGGCACACCAGGGCGCTGTACGCCGGTCTGGCCCAGCTGTCGGGTCGGGACCGGACGCTGATGGAGCTGGTCGCCGTCGACGGGATGCCTGTGCATGAAGCTGCGGAGCAGCTGGGGATGAAGCCGGGGACCGCGCGGGTCCGGCTCCACCGCTGCCGCACCCGGCTCCAGCAGCATCTCGACACCTACTCCCCACCAGACAGCGTCGAGGACGAGGCTGCTGCCGTCCTCGCGCAGGAGGCATGACATGTATCCCACGGAGAACAACAACACTGAGCTCGACTCCTTCGACCGGGCGCTCCTCACCGAGCTCCGCCGCGTCGCGGCCGAGGGCGCGCCTGCCCCGGCCGCCAGGACCGGGCGTACTCGCAAGCGCTGGGCGTACGCCGGCAGTGGCGTCGCCGCCGCGGCCGTGACCGCGTTCGGCCTGGCCACGCTCGGCTCACCGTCGGCCTATGCGGTCGACGAGCAGGGCGACGGCGACATCGTCATCACCATCCACGAGCTCGACGACGCCGACGGGCTCGAGCAGGCGCTGGCCGATCACGGCATCGAGGCCGACGTGGACTACCGGGCGGACGGCGAACCGCAGATCCTCGGCATCGACCCGCCCCCGGGCGGGGCCGAGCTGGACAAGGCCGACTCGTATGACGCCGGCACCGAGGGCGGCGTCGCGGCCAGGACCGAAGAGATCGGGCCCGGGATCGGGCCCGATGAAGCGATCGCCGGCGAGCCCCCTGCGGGTCCGTGCGGTGGTTTCGACGACATGCCGTTCGACACGGAGCTCACCAGCGACGACTACGTGATCACGATCCCGGCGGACTCCGTCCTCCGGGAGAGTGACGCGGTCCTGAGGATCACGACGTCCGGCGATCTCGACGACCAGGTGGCCGGTCTTGACGTGGCCTACTCGATCGGCGACGTCGACTGCGGGTTCGGGACCATGTCGATGAGCGCACCCACCAGCTGACCGCTCCGCGGGATAGTCCCCCTCGAAAAGCACCTCGATCGACGTCGATCGAGGTGCTTTTCGAGGGGGACTATCGCGAATTCGGGGCCTCAGCGTTCCAGCTGCTCGGCCATCCAGGCCACGAGGGGCCGGAGCTTGCGCCAGTCCTGGCGAACGCGGTCGAGCAGCTCGGCGGTGTGCACGTAGGGCTCGAAGCCGTACTTCTTCATGCCGAGCAGGGACTTGTGGCGCAGCAGGTCGATCCTCGGGTGGTCCCTGTCGTAGCCGCGGGGCACGGTCTTCAGCTGGTCGCCGGCGATCTCGAAGCCACCACGGTCGAGGTCGCGGACGATCCGCTCGAGCACCTTGCCGGACTTCTCCGCCGCCATGCCCTCGCGGATCACCGCCAGGTCGGGCCCGGACGCGTGGTAGGTGCCGCCGCCGATCCGGACGCCGGCAGCGGCCACCTCGACGTACCACCCCGTCGCGGGCGCGACGCCCACGAACGCGCCCTGGTGGGTCTTGTAGGGCGTCTTGTCCTTCGCGAACCGCACGTCGCGGTAGGGGCGGAACACCTTCGCATCGCCGAACTCCTGCGCCAGCGCATCGGTCAGCGCCACCATCGGCGCCTTCACCTGCTCGTCGTAGATCGCCTTGTGGGCGTCCCAGAACGACTTCGTGTTGTCGACCTCCAGGTCGTCGTAGAAGTCGAGCGCGGCGACGGGAAAGCCAGTGAACTCCACGGTTCCGAGGCTAGCGATCCTTGGTCTCGTGACGGTCGCCAGGGCGACCTCCTCGACCAGCGGCAGTGTGCCGCCAGGCAGCCGTCACCGATGACCGCGTCGACTGCGCGGCCGCAAGCCGCCAGGCAGCCGTAACCGATGAGCCGTCGACTGCGCAGCGCGGCAGCGTGGCGCACCGCGGGCGAAGCCCGCATCGTGCGGCGCCCGCGGGCCGAGCGAAGCGATGGCCCGGGCGGTGCTGCACGATGGTGCGACACGCTCGCGCAATTCAACGGAGCGGACGACGAGGTTCGAACTCGCGACATTCAGCTTGGGAAGCTGACGCTCTACCAACTGAGCTACGTCCGCCTGCACGGACGGGTCCGTACGGCGGGGAATGCTACCCGATGGGACTCAGCGATGGCCGCTTCGGCTCCACCCCGTCGCCGGACGAGCGTCCGGTGATCCGCCGGCCTACCCAGGGCGCCAGGTGGGCGCGGGCCCACTCGAGGTCGGCCTGCCGCTGGGCGCGGCGCGGAAGCTCCGGCACGGTCGGGACGGCGAGCGGCACCAGGTCGTGGTTGACCCCGAGCCGGTCGAGCACGGCGATCGCGATCGACTGGTGGCCGACCGGGTTGAGGTGCAGGCGGTCGGGGTCCATGACCTCGGCGACCTTCCAGCCCCGCATCCGCCAGCAGTCGACCACGGTCGCGTCGTGCTTCTCGGCGATCTCACGAACCCACTCGTTGAAGATCGCGGTCCGGCCGCGGATCAGCTTCATCACCGGGTTGAGCCCGGGGTCGGCGACCGTGAACATCACGACCCGGGCACCGCTCGCGGTCAGCCGCCCGATGGCTTCGTCGTAGGTCGCCGCCAGCTTGTCGAGGTCGACCTTGGGCCGGAGTACGTCGTTGCCGCCGCCGTGGATGCTGATCAGGTCGGGCGCCAGGTCGATCGCCGGCCCGACCTGCTCCTCGATGATCGCGGGCAGCTTGCGGCCACGGATCGCGAGGTTGGCGTAACCGAAGTCCGCCGACTGCAGGGCGAGCACCTCGGCGACCCGGTCGGCCCAGCCGCGACAGCCGTTGGGGCGGGTGGGATCGGCGTCGCCGACGCCTTCGGTGAAGGAGTCTCCGATGGCGACGTAGCGGTGGAACGTCATGCATCGATTGTGCACCTGACCGTCCACGAACCCGCCCGGTAGGGTGCCGACGTGCTGCTGAGCGACCGCGACATCCTGACCGAGATCGATGGGGGACGCGTGGCGATGGACCCGTGGGATCCGGCGATGCTGCAGCCCTCGTCGATCGACGTCCGGCTCGACCGGTTCTTCCGGGTCTTCGAGAACCACAAGTACCCCCACATCGACCCCGCCGCCGACCAGTCCGACCTGACCCGCATGGTCGAGCCGGAGGGCGACGACCCGTTCATCCTGCACCCGGGCGAGTTCGTGCTGGGCTCGACCTACGAGGTCGTCAGCCTGCCCGACGACATCGCGGCCCGGGTCGAGGGCAAGTCGTCCCTGGGGCGGCTCGGCCTGCTGACGCACGCCACCGCGGGCTTCGTCGACCCCGGGTTCTCCGGGCACGTCACCCTCGAGCTGGCCAACGTCGCGACGCTGCCCATCAAGCTCTACCCCGGCATGAAGATCGGCCAGTTCTGCTTCTTCCGGCTCACGTCGCCGTCCGAGCACCCGTACGGCTCGGAGAAGTACGGCTCGCGCTACCAGGGCCAGCGCGGACCGACGCCGTCACGGTCGTTCCTCAAGTTCCACCGCACCAAGATCTGAGCACAAGAAGGTTAGGCTAACCTAACTCGCGTGACCGCAACCAACGCGTACGACGCCAGCCTCCCCATGATCCTCGACGAGGTCGAGGTCCACCGACTCGAACGGGTCTCGCCGTCGTACGTCCGGGTCGAGCTGGCCGGGCCGGCGCTGGCCGAGTGCGGGAACGACGGCCCGCTCTTCGACCAGCGGATGAAGATCGTCTTCCCCGACGCGGCCGGCAACCTGCCGTCCGTCGTGGAGATGGACGAGTCCTGGTGGGGGACCTGGATGCAGCTCCCCGAGGAGGAGCGCGGCTCGATGCGCACCTACACCATCCGGGACCTGCTCGGGGCCGGCGCCGAGACCCGGCTCGTGGTCGACATCGTCGTGCACGAGCCGGACACCAGCTCCGGTCCCGGGAACGACTGGGCGCTCGCCGCCCGGCCCGGCGATCGGCTGATCGTGCTCGCACCCCGGCATGGCCACGAGTTCGGCGGGATCGAGTGGTCACCCGGTACGGCGAGCCGGCTGCTCCTCGCGGGCGACGAGACCGCCGTGCCCGCGATCCGCGGCATCCTCCGCGACCTGCCTGTCGAGGCCGCCGGCGCCGCCTTCGTCGAGGTGCCCACCGCCGGTGACATCCAGCGCGACGTCGCTGCACCCGACGCCGTCGAGGTGACCTGGATCCCGCGGGGCGACGCTCCGCGCGGTGCCAGCCTGCACGCCGCGGTGGTCGCCTGGCTCACCGGCAGCGCCGAGCCGGCTCCGCAGGTCGGCGACGACGAGATAGACCCCGACCTGTGGGAGACGCCGGTCTACTCCTCGTCCGGCGAGGAGGTCGCCGACGCCACGCAGGTGCCGATCGACGACGCCCCGCACGCCGGCCTCTACGCCTGGATCGCCGGCGAGTCCAGGGTCGTCACCGGCCTGCGCCGCCGGCTCGTCAACGAGCTCGGCATCGGTCGCGGCCAGGTCGCGTTCATGGGCTACTGGCGCGAGGGTGTGGCCATGCGTTCCTGACGCCTCGGTTTCGAGGCTCGCTTCGCTCGCACCTCAACCAGCGGCGGGGAGGGTGAGGGACGACGGGTGGTCGGGACCGGTGTAGAGCGTGATCGGCAGCAGGGTCGACGGCAGGTCCGGGATCGTCCCGAGCAGGTGCGGGACGTCGAACCCCTGGACGGTGAACCGCAGCCGGTGGCCCGGCTGGATCACGGCCGCGGTCGGGAAGATCTCGACGTCGACGGGGGCTATCTCGCCTGCCTTGAGTCGGTCCTTCGCCGCCTTGGTGAACGGGTGCCACGGCTGGATCAGCGTCCCGTCGACAAAGCGCGACTTCGCCTTGATCAGCTTGCGCTGCGAGATCACCTGCCAGCCACCGGTGATGCGGCTGACGGTGCCGTCGGGAGCGACATCCTCGACGGCCACCGACAACATCCCGTCGCCACCGATCGCGGAGACGAAGAGATGCGCGTTGATCGGACCGCGGAAGTGGACGGCCCGCTTGAGCTCGTCGGTCTGGAAGGTCAGCCCGGTGTAGTCGTTGACGTCGTTGTTGGCGAAGCAGGGGTTGTCGGCCCAGAGCAGGTTCAGGACACCCGCGGTCCACTGGTTGAGCGACCGGGTACACAGCCCCGAGACCGGCAGTGGCTGCATCGTCGACCGACCTGCGGTCGCGCGCTTCGTGGTGAGTCCGCCGACCTTCCCGCCCTGCATCGAGGTGCCCGACAGCAGCCGGGTGTGGACGCCGGCGGTCCGGTCGACCCAGTCGCGGGCGGTCCGCCACCGGTCCGAGCCCTGCTCGTAGTAGGTGACCGGCGCGATCTCGCCCAGCCGGGTGTTGCGACCCTTGATCCAGTGGTCGAACCACCGCAGCTGCAGCTCGGCGAGCGGACCGTAGCCGGCGTCGACGACCTCGGCACCCGCGGAGCCCTCGAGGTGGTCCCACGGGCCGATGATCATCTTGACCGGAGCGCCGTTGCGCTTGAGCTTCTCGTAGATCATCGGCGTGCCGCGCTGGAACAGGTCGCGCTCGCCGCCGATCAGGAAGGTCGGGACGGTCACGTCGTCGAGGTAGGTCCCCGCGGAGCGCTCGCGGTAGAACGGCCCGTCGTACGACGAGCTCCCGCCGGCCAGGGCATCGAGCACCACGGGGAGCGTGAACGCGCCGCCGCCCAGGAGATGCTCGAGCAGCGTGCCGAGCGCGCTCGGGTCGTCGGCGGCGTACGCCGGTGGGATCAGGCCGGTGGCGTGCACGAGACCGAGCCAGAGCGGGATGAACGCGACGTCGATCTGGCCTCCGGTGGCGACGATGTCGCGGTAGACGTCGATGCCGGGAACCTGCGGGAAGATCGCCTTCAGGCCGGCGGGCTGGTGACCGGCAGCCATCAGCTGGCTGATGCCCATGTAGGACGGACCGACCATCCCGACCTTGCCGTTGCTCCACGGCTGCCGGTGCGCCCACTCGACGACCTGGCCGGCGTCCTTGTTCTCGCGGGCACCGAACATCTTCCACACGCCGGCGGAGCTGCCGGTGCCGCGGGCGTCGACCACGAGGTAGGCGTACCCACGCTTGATCAGGAAGTCAGCGCCGGCTCCGCCGAGGCCGCCGGCGCCGCCGGCGATGAACGTCTTGTTGTAGGCCGTGATCATGACGATCACCGGCAACCGCCGGTCGACCGCCACGCCGTCGGCCGTGGCCGGGAGGGTGAGGTCACCGCGGAGGACGACCCCGTCGTCCATCTCGATCGGGACGTCGGTGGTCTGGACCGTGCCGGGGTACTGCTCCGGGCGTGCCTGCCACTTGCTGGCCGACGCCGGGGCGGCGGCCTGGCTCGTGGCCCGCGCACCCGACGGTACGGCGGAGGCCGGGCCACCGGGCGAGGCCAGTCCCGCTCCGAGCAGCGCGGTCAGGCCTGCCGCGGCTGCGAGCGCGCGGATGTGATTGCGAAACATGAGACTCCCTCGTTCAACCGGAGGCCAAACGAGGGGGTCGTGGTGTGGTTATGCGCGGCAGCGTGTCGCAGGCGCAATCAGAGCGCAATCAAAGACTGTCGAGGCCCGCGCGGCGAGCACGCCGGCCGGCCCTGGTGCGGGCAAGCACCCGGCGGCGGTCGGCGCGGGCGATCCGCTCGGCGATCTCCTGACGCACTCGGAGCTCTAGCGTTGGTTCGATCATCGTCGGTTCCTCCTCTCCATTGATTGGCCAGAAAGCTCGGGGTCGATGGGTCTACTCAAGCAGTCGCCACCGACAGTGGTGGCTGGCTGTTCTGGCAGCTCAGGCGGGCAGCAGCTGGACGTCGCCGGAGACGGTGGTTGCCCGGACTTCGACGTAGTCGGCGCCCGGCTCGGGCTCGCCGACGCCCTCCAGGCCGGACCGCACGGTGCCGGACACGGTGGTGATGTCGGTCCACACGGGAGTGCCGGCCGGGACGCCGATCCGGACGTCGCCGGACGCGCCCTTGCTGGTGATCCTGCCGCGCGTCGCCGTACGGATGACGGTGTCGCCGGAACCGGTCGTCATGCTCACGTCGTCGGCGGCGTGGTCGATCTCGAGGTCGCCGGAGCCGGTCTTGACGACGACCGGACCTTCCGCGTGCTCGACGCGGATGTCGCCGGAGCCGGTGGAGACCGACGTCGAGGCGTGCAGGCGGTCGGCGCTGAAGTCGCCCGAACCGCTGCGCACCCGGAGCTCACCGACGGCCTCGGTGAGCGAGACGTCGCCGGAGCCGGTGTCGATCGAACCCGGTCCGGTCAGCCGCTCGAGGCTGACGTCCCCCGATCCGGACTTGACCTTGGCCGCGGCCACCTGCCCGGTGACGCGTACGTCGGCGCTGCCGCTCTTCACGGTGATCGCGCTGTCGGTCGGCACGACGATGTCCATCTCGAGCTTCTGGTCGCCGAAGATGCCGCGCGCCCTGGGGGCGATCACGCTGACCTGGCCGCGGTCGTGGACGACCTGGACCTGGTCGGCGAGCTTGCCCTCGATGCGCACCTCGGTCTGGGCGACGGCGGCGGCGGTGACGTCGATGTGGCCGCTGCCGTTCTCGACGTAGAGCTGGACGGGTTCGGGGGTGTCGAAGGTGTATTCGGGCATGACGATGCTCCTCGAGATGGTTGGGGCGGATGGGTGTCAGAGCCAGCCGGTGACCTTGCGGTTGCCGCGCTTCCCGCCGAACGGGAAGTCGCCACCGAAGGGGAGGCTGGAAAGGTCGACGTCGACGTGGATGGCGTGCTCGTTGGTGGCCGAGCGCACCAGGTTGACGAGCCAGGTGTTGAGGGACTGGCCGACGGCCGCCGCGGCGTCCTCGGCCTTGGTCTTGACCGAGTCGGGGAGCCGCAGCGTGATCCGCGCCAGCCCCTCCTCGGTCTCGCCGGGCGCCGGCGGTGCGGGCGGCGGCGGGGGCTGCGGCGCGGCCGGCGCGGTGGCCTGCGGAGCCTGGACCACGAAGTCGAGGTCGCGGCCGTCGAGGCGTACGTCGACGCTGCCGGCCGGCATCGCCGCCGTGATCTCGGAGGCGGCCTGGCTGATCGCCTCCATCAGCGCCAGCCGGGCCGACGGGTCGAGCGCGTAGCCGAGCCGCTCGGCGATCTGCCGCGCCTGCTCTCCTGCGCTGTCCGCCGCGGCCAGCAGGTCGCGACGGAGGTTCTCGACGTAGGGGGTGATGTCCATGCGCATCACTCTGACATCATTCTGACGTCATGTCAAGGCATTGTGACGTCAGGATGACGCCGCGACGCCCGACATAGGGTTCGGACCATGGTGCGACGTCCGATGGCCGGAGTGCTCGCGCTGGCGATCGCGGTCGCCTTACTCGCGGGGTGCATCGACACGGATCCGCCCGGCGAGAAGCCGAACGGTCGGTCCGGCGGGCACCGCTCGCCGGAGCCCGGGCCCGACAGCGACCTCGTCCTCACCGGCTCCGCGTTTCGGGTCGGACCGCCTGAGATCGTCGTCGGGCCGGTCAAGTACGTCGACTCGTACTTCACCGCCATCAAGGTCGGGACGACGGTCCGCGGCTACGTCGGCAACCGGAACACGATGCTGCTCGAGGGAACAACCGTTGCTGACCTCGTACCCACCGAGGACCGGGTGATCGGAGCGGCCAACGACCCGACCCGGTGGGACGACTGCGGCGCCTGGCTGGAGGGCGTGGAGGCAGACGATGAGGACCCCCAGCTGCTGCATGCGTGGTACCACGCCGAGTGGCAGTGCAACTACGCGATCGACCAGACCGACAAGTCGATCGCGTACGCCGAGTCACGCGACGGTGGCCGGACGTTCGTCAAGGTCGACTATCCGAACAACCAGGTGGTCAGCAGCCCGCTCCCGTTCGTGGAGGACCAACGCAACGGACGAGGCGACCTGACGGTCATCCGTCGCGGGGACCGCTTCTACATGTACTACCTCAACGTACTCGCCGACGAGGAGACCGTCACCAGCGTCGCGCGGGCGCCGGTCGCCTCGGGCGGAGTGCCCGGGACCTGGCACAACTACACCGTTGACGAGGACGGCAGGGGCACCTGGACCGAGGACGCCCGCGAGGGATCGGCCGCCGCGCTCGAGACGTCGCCCCCCGTCTCCTCGGCGAGCGTCCACCTGCCAAGTGGTGAGGTGCTCCTGGCTCGCCAGCACCCCAGGAGCGGTGGCATCGTCCTCCAGGCTTCGGCCGACGGAATCCACTTCACGAAGCTGTCCGAACCAATCGTACCGATCCTCAAGTCCCAGGCCCGCGAAGAATGGGGCACGTCGAACGAGGGCCAGATCATCGGCTACGTCTCGATCGTGGGTCCTGACGGCTCCCGCAATTGGTCCGACGAGTTCTACCTGTTCCACATGTACGTCTTCCCGGGCGACGAGCTGTCCGCGAACCGCTACCTCGTGCGACGGCACGTCGTGGTCGACGACGCGCCCGACGAAGGGCCGTGGTCGACTGTCGCGCTGGCGTCGTACGCCGGGCCGGGCGGGGACCGGTTTGCGACGTCCGCACCGGAGCGCGATGGACGGTCGGACGGCATCGTGGGCTATCTGCTCGGGTCCCACGTCACCGGCCGGCGCGCGCTGGTCGAGTGCACCTCCACCACCGGGGACCGTTTCGTCGCCGCCGACTGCGGCGGCGACGTGCCCGAGGATGGTCGGCTGGTCGGGTACGCCTACACCGTCGAGCAGTCCGGGACGGTCGGGCTGTACTGGTGCGAGACCTCGAACGGCGACCAGTTCACCTCTCTCGACCAGGCGTGCGAGGGGGGCCAGACGGTGGCGCAGCTCGGGTTCGTCTACCCGCCGCCGGCCTGATTGACCCCGTAGATCACGCCGTCCTGGTTGATCCAGAGCTCGACCGCCCAGGCGTGCGTGCAGTCGCCCGGTTCGGGCTCCTCAAGGCGGACGATGTCCTCCTCGGCCTCGGCGAATCGCTGCGGTACTTCGCCGCCGTCGGCACAGGTCGAACGGCCGGCGGAGGCAACGACCGGGCCCTGGTGGCGATAGACCACGCCCACCGGATTGAGGCGACACTCCGGGAAGCCGAGTCCGGAGCATCCCCCGTAGGCAAGAGGGTTGTCCGGATCCTCAGCCCAGCCGGTCGAGCCGAACGCACCGCCTCCGTCGAACATCACCCGCACCCGGTCCGCGAACTCCGGCGCCGGCCCATCGCCGCGCGCCCACGCGACGAACCGCTCAGCCTCGGGCAGGCGGTCGAGGCTTGCGCCGAGCTCCTCCGTGGCCAGGACCTCCTCTTCGAGTTCGACAGCGACGAGCCTGGCGTGCTGATCGAAGCGCAGGAGCAGGGACGTCGCAGGACAAGGATCGGGCCCGTCGATGGGGATCCCGACCCAGATCCGTAAGCGGTCGTCGCCCGGGACGTGGTCGGGAGTGCAACGAGCGTCGTCGAAGGTCCAACGCGCTCGGATCACCGGGGAGCCTTCGCCAGGGCCAGCGCCCACGAGCAGCTGTTGGAGCGCATCTCGAACGTCGACAGGAATATCGACCCCGTCCAGGTCGTCCGACGCCACGTCGAGGCCCTGCGCCGACCGCACTATGGCCCAGATCGTGTCCCAGGGCAGCTCGCCGACGCAGTCGATGACGTTCTGCTGCCCGACGACCCTGATGGTCACCGTGTCGCCAGCTTTCATGAGGGTGCCGACCGCCGGATTCGTGCCCGTCACGATTCCTGGAACGTTGCAGCCGTCAGGCACCACATGAACCTGGACTGCGTATCCGCGGTTCTGCACCAGCTCGATCGCCTCATCCTCGGTGTAGCCGATCAGGCTGGGCAGCTGGTCGTCGTCGAGTACGACCTGCCCGTCGTCACGGGCCTCGGGTCGGTCGACAGCCGGCTCAGGCGCGGGTGCGGGGTCGTCACCGAACTGCTGAGCGACCAGATAGCCACCCCCGATCGCGACCACGACCGCAGCGGCTGCGGCCAGGATCGGCCAGCGCCGGGCGTGCGGCTCGGGCAGGCCGGTCAGTGTCATCGGCACGGCCTCGGCGACGTCGATGGTCGCTGCGGCCTTGGCCAGGAGGGATCGGGCGTCGTCTTCAGTGGGCTCTGTGGTCATCTGGGGGCCTCCACCAGCGGGGCGAGCGCGGTGAGCGCGCGGGACGTGCGGGACTTGACCGTGCCGGCGGCGACGCCGAGCGCGGCGGCGGTGTCGCGCTCGGAGAGGTCGGCGTAGAACCGGAGCACCAGCACCTCGCGGTGCTCGGGAGACAGATCGGCCAGCGCCCGACGTACGGCGATGCCGCCGGTCGGGTCTGTGTCCTCGCCGGGGTCGGGCAGGGTCTCGGTCGGGAGCTCGCCGTTCCAGCGCCGGGCGCGGGCGTCGGCGAGCGTGGTGACCAGCACGCGGTGCACGTAGGCATCGGGGTGGTCGGCGCGGGCGACCCGACGCCAGGAGCGGTAGCACTTGAGCAACGTGGTCTGGACGAGGTCCTCCGCGTCCGCCCGCGGGCAGCCGAGCAGAACCGCGGTCCGCACCAGGCGGGTGCGGCGCTCGGCGACGTACGTCGTGAAGTCCATGTGGTCGGCCAGGCTCCTGGTCTACGGGTCATCACACTAGAGACCGCCGAGCCCCCCGATCCGGTTCCCGGTCGCCGGAGTGGGTACCGCCTCGCCATGAGCACCGACCAGAGGGCAGGGCAGGGCGGGGACCTTTCAGACGCGTCGACCGCACAGCTGGTGTCACGGTTGACGGCCGACAGCTCGCAGCTGATCCGCGACGAGATCGCGTTGGCGAAGGTCGAGATCACCGACCGGGCCAAGCACGTGGGCCTCGGCGCCGGGCTCTTCGGCGCCGCCGGAGTCCTGGCCTGGTTCGGCTTCGGCACCCTGGTCGCGGCCGCGGTACTCGCTCTCGCGCTGGTGCTGGACGCGTGGGCGGCCGCCCTCATCGTCGCGGTCGTCCTCTTCGCGGCCGCCGGCGCGGTCGCGCTCTACGGCAAGAAGAACGTCGCCGAAGGCAGTCCGCCCGTGCCCGAGGCAGCGATCAACAGCGTGAAGGCCGATCTCGCCGAGGTGCAGGAGGCACGTCACCGTGAGCACTGAGCAGAAGCCGACCAAGGAGCAGCTCGAGGCCGAGATCGAGGATCTCCGCCACGCCGTCGGCGACACCGTCGAAGCGCTGACCTACCGGCTCGACGTCAAGGCGCGTGCCAAGGACCGCATCCGCGCGGTCCCGTCGTACGTGCCCATCGGCATCGCTGCGGTGGCAGCGACCGCGCTCGGGCTCTGGCTGTGGAGGCGGCGCACGGATGGCCACTGAGCAAGCCACCAGCAGATCAGCCAAGATCCTCTACGCGCCGGTCGGGCTGGTGAGCAGTGTGGCCGGCGGCGTCATCGCCGGGCAGGTGTTCAAGCAGGTCTGGAAGCACGCGACGCCGACCGACACCACCGACGCGCCGAAGCCCCTGGAGTCGGAGTACTCCTGGGGGCAGGTCCTTGCCGCCGCGGCCGCGCAGGGGGCGGTGTTCGCTACGGTGAAGGCTGTGATCCAGCGGGGCGGAGCGCGTGCTTTCCAGCGCTGGACCGGCGAGTGGCCGGGCGATTGACGGCGCCGCTCGCACTACCAGCGGAGGGAGGCGGCATCGCAGTGGCCGTGACTCCCGTCTCGATGCAGGACTTGATCGACAACGTGCTCGCGATCATGCACTCCGACACCGCCAGCCTGCTCCTGCTCGACGCGACGGGCACCGTTCTCGAACCGGCCGCCTCCGCCGGCCTCGGTGGTCGTTGGCGCGGCGCACCGCACATCCGGGTCGGCACCGGTTTCGCCGGTCGGGTCGCGGCAGAGCAGCAACCAGTGGTCCTGGACGAGGTCAACGAGACCTCGGTGCTGAACCCGATCCTTCGCGCCGCCGGCGTACGACGGCTCCTCGGCGTGCCCGTCCCTGGTCCGAACGGGCCGCTCGGGGTCCTGCACGTCGGCGTCGCCTCCGACCGGGAATTCACGCCCACCGACACCGCACGGCTGGACGTGATCGCGGCGGAGATCGGGCAACGGCTGTCCGAACGCACCCAGGACGACGCCCACGTGGCGGCCCTGATCCTGCAGCGCAGCCTCCTCCCGGCGGCGCCGCCGCTGATCGAAGGTCTCGACATCGCGGTGCGCTACCTGCCGGCGGAGGGAGACCTCGGCGGCGACTGGTACGACGTCTTCCCGCTGCCGAACGGCAAGGTGGGCTTCGTGATGGGCGACGTGGAGGGTCACGACCTCCGGTCGGCCATCGTCATGGGGCGGCTCCGCAGCGCCTTGCGCGCCTACGCCCTCGACCACGACGACCCGGCCGAGGTGGTGCACCGACTGGACCGCAAGCTCTGCTACTTCGAGAGCGACATCTCGGCGACCGTCGTCTACGCCGTCACCCAGCCTCCGTTCGACCAGATGACGATCTGCAGCGCCGGCCACCCCGCGCCGCTGATCGCCCACCCGGGCGACCCGTGGGCCGAGCTCGTCGACATCTCGGCCGGCGTGCTGCTCGGCATCGAGCCGGACCTGCCGCGGGTCAGCGACAAGGTCGACCTGGCGCCGGGCAGCGCGCTGGCGTTCTACACCGACGGCCTTGTCGAACGCCGCAGCGGGCCGGATCCCGAGGTGGACCTCTACGGCGAGCGGCAGGACCTCGTGCGGCACGCGTTCACGGCGGACCACAACGCCGAGACGAGCTGTAGCCACATCGTCGCCGCCGGCCTCGGTGACGAGAGCGTCGAAGACGACGTGGCTGTGGTGGTCGTGCGCCGCCTGCACTGATGACCTGTGCCGACGCGCTGTTTCTGAGGTAGCCCGTCTCAGGTGAGCCGACGGCCGACGTGCTCGGCCAGCACGGACAGCGGCAGGGCGCCGGACTCGAGCACGGTGTCGTGGAAGGCCTTGATGTCGAACCGGTCGCCCTGGCGCTGCTGGGCGGCGTCGCGGATGCGGAGCATCTCGAGCCGGCCGATCATGTAGGACAGCGCCTGGGCGGGCGTGACGGCGTAGCGGTCGATCTCGGCGGTGGCGTGGCCGACGCTCTTCTCCGAGTTGGCGAGCAGATAGTCGATCGCCTGCTGGCGGGACCAGCCGAGGGCGTGCATCCCGGTGTCGACCACGAGCCGGCACGCGCGCATCGAGTCGGCGGCGAGCATGCCCATCCGGTCGAGCGGGGACCCGTAGAGACCCATCTCGTCGGCGAGCCGCTCGGTGTAGAGACCCCAGCCCTCGCTGTAGGCCGTCACGAACGCGGTCTTGCGGAAGTCCGGGAGGCCCTCGAGCTCCTGGGCGATCGCGATCTGGAGGTGATGGCCGGGGATGCCCTCGTGGTACGACGTCGACTCGATCTCGTAGCGCCCCCACCCCTCGGGCTCGGACACGTTCATGAAGAAGACGCCGCCACGGCTGCCGTCCATCGCCGGCCGGAAGTAGTAGGCGACCGCGCCACTCGTGGTCGGCTCGACCTCGCAGTCCGACTGCGGCAGCCGCCCGAACCAGTCGCCCATGACGCCCCGCGCCTTGGCCATCGCCGCCTTCGACGCCTCGACGATCTCCTCGCCGCTGGTGTGATGGAGTGCCGGGTCGTCGCGCAGCGCCGCGAGGATCGTCGGCACGTCGTCGGTCCCGACGACGGCCGGCCCGAGCTCGGCGTACTGCCGCTCCAGCTCGGCCACCTGCTCGAGCCCGATCTCATGGATCTCCTGCGGCGTCAGGTCGGTCGTCGTGTAGTAGCGGGTCAGCGTCGCGTAGGCCTCCTCGCCGCCGGGGAGGTGCAGCAGCCCGACCTGCTCGTCCTCGCGGGCGACCGGCATCACGTCGTCGAAGAGCACCGCGCGATAGGTCGCCACAGCCGGGCGCACGTCGTCCTCGACCACCTGCTGCAGCTCCGCGATCAGGGAGTCCCGGTCCACGCCGTCCGGCGTCGGGGCGAGATTCAGCAGCCGGTCCTCCGCGACCGGCGAGGTCAGCCACTCGTCGAGCTGCTGGATCGTGTCGGCCACGGCGAACGCCGCGGGCGTCCGGCCGGCCGCGACGCCGTCGCGGTGCCGGTCGGCCAGATCGGTGAAGTAGGTCGCGATGCCGCGGAGCTTGTCGCCCGTCGCCTCGGCCACCTCGGGGGTGGGTATCGAGAGCTTCGGGAGGTACATCCCGAGCGAGGCCTGGGCGCCGAAGATCGGGTTGGCGGCGTACTCCGCCGAGCGCAGCTCGGTGACCGCGGCCGTCGACGTCGCGTCCCACACCAGCATCGCGCGCGACAGCCGCTCCTGCTCGTCGAGCCCGTCCTCGGTGAGCGCCTCGGCGCGGGCGGCGAACCCACGCGCCTCCTTCGCCGCAGCCTCCTCCCCCGCTGCGCTCACGTCGGTGTAGGTGCCGGCGACGGAGTACTCCCCCGTCATGTGCGCCCACATCGGGTTCTGGCGGTAGCGGAACTGCTGGTAGTCGTCGGCAAGGGTCGCGATGTCGTCGGTCACCCCGCATTCCTACTGATCGGCGGGGATCCGATCAAGCGGGTTGATCGGATCGGCGCCGTTGAGGTTGTCCACAGGCCACCGACGGGCAGGTGCGGCGACCCGCCGAGCACGGGCAACGTGTTGCCGCATGGAAGAGATCGAAGCGCTGCTCAGCGTCCAGGACGGGGTCATCGCCCGTCACCAGGTCCTCGACGCGGGCCTGACGCCGACGTACGTTGCGCGCAAGCTGCGGCGACGGGAGTGGGTTCAGATCCACCCCGGCGTGTACGTCGACCACACCGGGCCGCCGACCTGGCGCCAGCGCGCCTGGGCGGCCGTCCTCAGCTGCTGGCCGGCCGCGCTCGACGGCCGGTCGGCCCTTCGGGCACACGAGGGACCCGGGCGGCGCGGCACCACAGACGCCGGCCTGATCGAGGTCGTCGTGGCCCACGGACGGCATCTGGTGACACCTGACGGCGTCCGTGCTCGCAGCTCGCGCCGGTTCGAGGATGCGGTGCAACTGAACCTGAGTCCGCCACGCATGCGGTACGACGCTGCCGTCATCGATCTCGCCGACCGCGCCAAGAACGAGCTCGACGCGATTGCGGTCCTCGCCGACGCGTGCGGCGGACGGCGCACCACCGCCGACCGACTCCGGGCCCAGCTCTCAGCGCTGACCCGGGTCCGGCGGCGGGACTGGCTCGCCGCGATCCTCCTTGATGTCGCCGAGGGCACCTGCTCGGTGCTCGAGCACGGCTACCTCACCAGGGTCGAGCGCCCGCACGGACTCCCCCGGGGCCTTCGCCAGGTGCCGGCGACCTCGGACACCGGACGGCCGATGTTCCGCGACGTGCGCTACGGCGGCGGCCGGCCGCGATGGCGGCAGATCGTCGAGCTCGATGGTCGCCTCCACCACAGCTCGGCGCAGGCCCGTGATGCCGACCTCGAGCGGGACCTCGACGCGGCCCTGGGGCGGGAGCACACGGTGCGGCCCGGCTACGGCCAGGTGTTCGGACGCTCTTGCTCCACGGCTTGGAAGGTCGGCCGGCTCCTCAAGATCGGGGGATGGGCGGCAGCTCCAACTCCCTGCGCGAGATGCGACGTCGAGCCTGAACGGCGGGGATCCGATCAAGCGGGTTGATCGGATCGGCGCCGATAACGGCATCAGGCGAGCCCGAGGGCCTTCGCCGACTCCTCCCGCATCTGCACCTTGCGGATCTTGCCGGTGACGGTCATCGGGAACTCGTCGACCACCATCACGTAGCGCGGGATCTTGTAGTGGGCGAGCTTGCCGCTCGCGAATGCCCGCACCCCGTCGGCATCGAGCGGATCGGCGCCGGCGCGCAGCTTGATCCAGGCGCAGAGCTCCTCGCCGTACCTCTCGTCGGGGACGCCGATCACCTGCACGTCCTCGACGTCGGGGTGCGAGTAGAGGAACTCCTCGATCTCCCGCGGGTAGACGTTCTCGCCGCCGCGGATCACCATGTCCTTGATCCGGCCGACGATGTTGCAGTAGCCGTCCTCGCGCATCACCGCGAGATCGCCGGTGTGCATCCAACCGTCGGCATCGACGGCTTCAGCGGTCTTCTCCTGGTCCTGCCAGTAGCCGAGCATCACCGAGTAGCCCCGCGTGCAGAACTCGCCTGCCTCGCCTCGGTCGAGGGTCTCGCCGGTGGCCGGGTCGACGACCTTGATCTCGACGTGCGGCGCCGCCCGCCCGATGGTCGCCGTACGCCGCTCGAGGTCGTCGTCGCTGCGGGTCTGGCAGGAGACCGGCGACGTCTCGGTCATGCCGTACGCGATCGAGACCTCGCTCATGTGCATCTCGTTGACGCAGCGCTTCATCACCTCGACCGGGCAGACGGCGCCGGCCATGATGCCGGTGCGCAGCGAGGAGAGGTCGTACGACGCGAAGTCGGGGTGATTCTGCATCGCGATGAACATCGTCGGCACGCCGTAGACGCCGGTGCAGCGCTCGTCCTGGATGGTCTGCAGCGTGATCGCCGGGTCGAACCCCGGCGCCGGGATCACCATGGTGGCGCCGTGAGTGATGCAGCCGAGGTTGCCCATCACCATCCCGAAGCAGTGGTAGAAGGGCACCGGGATGCAGAGCCGGTCCTCCTCGGTGAAGTTGATCAGCTCGGTGACGAAGTAGCCGTTGTTGAGGATGTTGCGGTGGCTGAGCGTCGCGCCCTTGGGATAGCCGGTGGTGCCCGACGTGTACTGGATGTTGATCGGGTCGTCCGGCCTCAGCTCGTGGGCGTGCCGGTCGACGACGTCGGCCGCCATCTCCTGACCCGCCGCGACCAGCAGGTCCCAGTCGTCGGTGTCGACGTAGATCGTGCGCTCGAGCGCCGGGCATTCCGGGGCGGTCTCCTCGACCATCGCGCGGTAGTCGCTGGTCTTGAAGCTGCTGGCCGCGAACAGCAGCCGGACGCCCGAGTGGTTCAACGCGTACGCGAGCTCGTGGGTGCGGTAGGCGGGGTTGACGTTCACCAGGATCGCGCCGATCTTCGCCGTCGCGAACTGCACGATCGTCCACTCCGCGCAGTTGGGCGCCCACATGCCCACCCGGTCACCGGTCTCGATCCCGTAGGCGACCAGCCCGCGGGCGATCTCGTCGATCTCGTGGTTGAGGTCCCGCCACGTCCACCGCCGCCCACTGGCCGTCTCGACCAGTGCCTCAGCGTCCGGCCGCGCCGCGACCGTGCGCTCGAGACGGTGGCCGATCGTCTCGTCGAGGAGCGGGATGTCGGTCTCGCCACGTGCGTAGGACTCCATGTGTCCAGTCCTACCCTCTGCCCGGAGGCAGAGTCGAGGTTCTGCCCCCAGGTCGATGTGGGGAGAGTGCCCGCGCGGGTGGGATGGACCCATGACCATCACCGACGTCCCCCACCCCTTCGACACAGCGGACCCCGTCGTCACCGTGCGCCGACTCACCAAGGCGTACGCCGGGCGCACGGTCGTCGATCGCCTCGACCTCGATGTGCACGCCGGCGAGGTGCTCGGCCTGATCGGCGCCAACGGCGCCGGCAAGACCACCACCGTCGAGTGCCTCCAAGGCCTGCGCCGGCCCGACGCCGGCGAGATCCGCGTGCTCGGCCTCGATCCGATCCACGACGCCGACCGGCTCCGGCAGCAGATCGGCAGCCAGCTGCAGAGCTCGGGTCTGCCGGACCGGCTCCGGGTCGCGGAGGCGGTCGCCCTGTTCGCCGGGCCGCGAGCGGTCGCGTCCGGCGCACTGCTGGAGCAGTTCGGACTCGCCCAGAAGCGGCGGTCGCCGTACGGCGGGCTGAGCGGCGGCGAGCGGCAACGGCTGTTCCTCGTGCTGGCGCTGCTCAACCGGCCGCGGCTGGTGATCCTCGACGAGCTGACCCAGGGCCTCGACCCCGCGGCCCGCCGGGAGGTCTGGTCGGCGGTGGCGCAGCTGCGGGACGCCGGCACCACCGTCCTGCTCGTCACCCACGAGCTCGACGAGGCCGAGGCCCTGTGCGAGCGGATCGTCGCGATGAGCGACGGGAAGGTCCTCGACCAGGGCACGCCCGCCGAGCTGGTCGCCCGGCACGCCCGGGAGGTGGTCGTCCGGTTCGCGATGGCCGATGGCGACGTCGCGACCACCGCGGACGCGCTGCAGTCCCTCAACCGGCTTCCCGGCGTCCTCGGCGTGACCCGCGAGCGCGGGCAGGTCGCCGTCCGCGGCGACCGCACAGCCATTGCCCACGTCGGCGCGTGGTTGGTCGGATCCGGGTGCCGGATCCCCGCCGACCTCCGCGTCGACGTCCCGGACCTGGAGTCCGCGTTGCTCACCCTGCTCGACAGCCCCAGCCACTCCGACCAGAAGGGAGCGGCGTGATGACCGTCATCGCCACTCGTACCCCTGTCCGATCCACCGAGGTCGAGGAGCAGCCCCGGCACCGCTCGGTCACCCGCCGGCTGCTCACCGCCGAGCTGCGGCTGCTGGCCCGCGATCCGCTCACCCTGACCTTCGTCCTCGTCTTCCCGGTCGTGTCGATGCTCATCATCGGCGGCTCGTTCGGCACCGAGCCGGACGAGGTGTTCCCGGTGAACCCGGCGCACTGGTACGTCGCGTCGTACTTCACCGTCGTCATCGGCTCGACCGGCTTGATCATGCTGCCGGTCCACATCGCGACCTACCGTGAGCGCGGCGTGCTGCGGCGGTTCGCCGCCTCGGGCTTCCCACGCTGGTCCTTCGCACTCGCCGAGCTGGCCATGGGACTCGGCGCCATCGCGGCGGGTGGCGCCACGCTGCTGGCGGCGGCGGCTCCGGTCTACGGCCTGCCCGACGTCCAGAGCCCGCTCCGGGTGGTGGCCGGCGTCGTGGTCGCGGCCGTCGCGTTCGTGAGCATCGGCGTGCTGTTGGGGACGGTGCTGCCCTCGGCCCGGTCGGCTCAGGCGGTCGGCCTGATGCTGTTCTTCCCGTCGTTCCTGCTCGGAGTCGGCGGTCCGCCGCCCGCGGTGATGTCGGAGCCGCTGCGTGAGATAGCCGAACGGCTGCCGCTCGCCCTCGCCAACGACGCGATCCGCGAGCCGTGGCTCGGGATCAGCAACGGGACCGGGCCGCTGATCGCCACGTTCGTGATCGCGGTGGCAGCGGCCACGCTGGCCGCGCGTCGTACGGCGCTGTGAATACGCTCATCCCATGACGGACGGCGCGGCACGGGTGCTCGTCCCGGCCATACTCGGGCTCTTCGCCGTGGCCGGAGCGATGCTGGGTGACCGCTCGCTCGCGGTCGGCCTGGTCCTGGCAGCCGCGACCACGGCACTCGGCATCATCGCCGCGTGGCGAGAGCTGGTGTCGTGGCCGCTGGCGATCACCCTGCTGGTCGCCGCTTCCGGACTGGTCGCACTCGGACACGGCAACTCCGCGAACCTGGCGTGGATGGGCTTCTGCGTGACCGTCGGCTGGGTCGCCTTGTTGTCGGCGCCGCCGGTCGCGCTGGTCACCGGCGGAGGGCTGGCGCTCGCGATCTTCGCCGAGTGGGTCCAGCAGCGCGACGAGCCCGGGTGGATGGCGTGGCTCGTCGGCATGACCTTCACCCTCGTCTCGTGCATCTTCGCCCGTCGGCTGCGGGAGACCGTCGAGCAGCTCGAGGCCGCGCAACACCAGCTGGCCGAGCGCAGCCGTGCCGAGGAGCGCACCCGGATCGCGGGCGAGATGCATGACGTCATCGGCCACGCGCTGACCGTGTCACTGCTCCACATCAGCGGAGCGCGGCTCGCGCTCGACGAGGACCCCGATGAGGCGCGTCGTGCGCTGGAGGAGGCCGAGCGCCTCACCCGGTCCAGTCTCGACGAGGTCAGGGCGACCGTCGGCCTGATGCGCACCGACTCCTCCGGCGAGCTGGCGCCGCTGCCGGTGGCTGCCGACATCCGGCGGCTGGTCGAGTCGTTCCGCAGCGCCGGCGCCGACGTGTCGCTGACCATCACCGGTGACCTCGAGGGCTTGGGCTCCGCCCGCGGTCTGGCGGCGTACCGGATCGTCCAGGAGGCGCTGACCAACGCGGTCAAGCACGCCCCCGGTCAGCGGGTCGGGGTCGCGGTCACTGTCGACGGCAGTGGGGCGACAGTTGCCGTTCGCAACGGCGGCGTCGTCGACGAGGCTCCTGCCGTCGGCGCCGGCCTGGTCGGCATGCGCGAGCGCGCCGAAGGCGTCGGTGGCCGGCTGCGGGCCGGCGCCGACCCCCGCCCCACGACTGGCTCAGGAGAGCCCGGCTGGGTGGTCGAGGCGGTGCTGCCGTCGTGAGTGTCAAGGTGCTCCTCGTCGACGACCAGGAGCTTGTGCGCACCGGGCTGCGCGGGATCCTCCGTGCCCGCTTCGGCTTCGAGATCGTCGGCGAGCTCGACAGCGGTGCGGGGGTGGTCGAAGCCGTCGCGAGGCTCGCTCCCGACGTGGTCCTGATGGACGTGCGGATGCCGGGGGTCGACGGCGTCACCGCGACCTCGGTGCTGCGGGACACCCCGGGCGCGCCGCCGGTGCTGGTGCTCACGACGTTCGAGGACGAGGAGATCCTCGCCGGTGCCCTCCGCGCCGGTGCGGCCGGGTTCCTGCTCAAGGGTGTTCCGGCCGAGGATCTCCAGCGAGCGGTGCGCACCGTCGCCGCGGGTGACTCGTGGCTCGACCCCGCCGTCACCGGACGGGTGCTGTCGGCCTATCGGGAAGGACCGTCCCCGGTGCTGCCGGGTCCGCAGGCCGACCTGCTCACCCCACGCGAACGGGAGGTGCTGGCACTCGTCGGCCAGGGACTCAGCAACTCCGAGATCGCGGCGGAGCTGACGCTCGGCGAGGGCACCATCAAGACCCACATCGGCCACATCTTCGCCAAGCTCGACCTCCGGGACCGGGCCGCTGCCGTGGTGTTCGCGTTCGACCACGGGCTCGTCCGACCCGGCCGGAACCGCCCCTGAGCTGGGTCGTGTGCCTCAGACCGCCCCAGAGCAAGGTCTCGGGCACACGACTCGATGACGGTGGATCAGAGGTCGAAGAGCGAACCGGATCCGGAGATGTCCACGTCCGTGCGAGGCTCGTTGGTCTCGCCTGAGGAAGCAGCGGGGGCCGGCGCGGGCTTGGCCGGCTTCTCCTCGTTCGCGGGCGCGTCCGCCGGCTCATCCTCCGCCGGCTCGTCCTCGGCTGGCTCATCCGGCGCGGCTGTCTCCTCCGCGGCAGGCTCCTCGGCTTCGGCGGCGGGCTCGGGCTCGGGCTCCTCGGCGGGAGCGGCGGACTCGACGATGTCGAACAGCGACCCGCTCAGGTCGGCCTCGGCAGGCGCTGGCGCGGGCTTCGCCTTCTTCGGCTCCGGCGCGGGCTCGGCCTCCTTCGCCTCCGGAGCAGGCTCCTCCGCCTTCTCCGCCTTCTCCGCCTTCTCCGCCTTCTCCTCCGTCTTCTCAGGCGCAGCCGGAGCCGGCTGCTCCTTCGCGGCGGGGGCGGACTCGACCACGTCGAACAGCGATCCGCTCAGGTCGGCCTGAGCGGGAGCGGCCTCGGTGGTCGCCGCCTTCTCGTCCGTCCCACTCTTGGCCTCAGGCTCGGGCTCGGGCTCGGGCTCGGCAGGAGTCGAGTCGACCGCGTCGAACAGCGACCCGCCTGACGCAGCAGGCTTCTCCTCGGCCGGCTTCTCGGCCTCCGCTGGCTTCTCGGCTTCTGCTGGCTTCGTCTCCGCAACCGGCGCCTCGTCGGCGGTGTCGAACAGCGAGCCGCCCGCCGGCTTGGCCGGCTCTGCCTTGGCCGGCTCCGGCTCAGCCTTCGCCTCGGCCGGCTCGGCCTCGGCAGGCGCATCGTCGAACAGCGACCCTCCGCCGCTGGACGATGCCTTCGCGGCAGCGCCCACCTTCTCGGGCTCGACGAGGTCCTCCTCGGCCTCCTTCTTCGCCTTGGCGGCAGCAGGCTTCGCACCCTCACCGGGCTTGAGCTTGGTAGCGACCTCGCCCTTGACCGACGCGAGCAGCATCTGCGCCACGTCGAGGACCTCGACCTCGGCACGAGCCGAACCGTTGTCCTGGGCCTCGGTGAGGCCGTCGGCGAGCATCACTCGGCAGAACGGGCAGCCGACCGCGATCTGGTCGGCACCGGTGGCCACCGCCTCGTTCGTGCGGTTGACGTTGATCCGCTCGCCGATGGTCTCTTCCATCCACATCCGGGCGCCGCCGGCGCCGCAGCAGAACGACCGCTCGCCGCTGCGCTCCATCTCGGCCAGCTCGGCGCCGGGCATGATCTGCAGCAGGTCCCGCGGCGGCGTGTAGACCTGGTTGTGACGACCCAGGAAGCACGGGTCGTGGTAGGTGATCTTGCGCTGGTGGGCGCCGTCGCCGGTCGCGACCGGTGTCAGCTTGCCCTCGCGCACCAGCCGGTTGAGCAGCTGGGTGTGGTGGATGACGTCGAGCTCGATGCCGAGCTCCTTGTACTCGTTCTTCAGCGTGTTCATGCAGTGCGGGCACGTGGAGACGACCTGCTTGGCGCGGGCGTCCTTGAGCGTCTCGATGTTCTGCTGGGCCAGGCCCTGGAAGACGAACTCGTTGCCGGCCCGGCGAGCGGAGTCACCCGTGCAGGTCTCGCCGTTGCCGAGCACGCCGAACGACACCCCCGCCAGGTCCAGCAGCTCGGCCACGGCCCGGGTGGTCTTCTTGGCACGGTCCTCGTAGGCACCGGCGCAGCCGACCCAGAACAGCCAGTCGACCTCGTCGAGCGACTCTGGGTCATTTTCCGCGTCGCCGCCGATGACTTTTACGTCGAACGGCAGGCCCTTGGCCCAGTCCATCCGGCCCTTCGGCGACATGTTCCACGGGTTGCCGTTGTTCTCCAGCCCGCGGAACAGGCCGTTGAGCTCGGACGGGAAGTTCGACTCGACGAGCACCTGGTAGCGGCGCATGTCGGTGATGTGGTCGACGTGCTCGATGTCGACCGGGCACTGGTTGACGCAGGCACCACAGTTGGTGCAGGACCACAGCACGTCGGTGTCGATGACGGCGCCGCCCTCGGGCTCCCAGGCCAGGCCCTCGGTCTCACCGACGAGCGGGCGCTGGGCCTCGGCCACGACGTCCGGGGATACCGACTCGCGCTTGTCCTCGGCCGCCAGGTTGTACGGCGCCGCGGCGAACGCGTGGTCCCGCAGGTTCATGATCAGCATCTTGGGAGACAGCGGCTTCTCGGTGTTCCAGGCCGGGCACTGCGACTGGCAGCGCCCGCACTCGGTGCAGGACGCGAAGTCGAGGACGCCCTTCCACGAGAAGTCGTTGATCGAGCCGATGCCGAGGGTGGCGTCCTCGTCGAGGTCGTCGACGTCGTCGAGGGTGACCGGCTTTCCGTCGTTCATCATCGGCTTGACGGCGCCGAGCGCGACCGTGCTCTTGTTCTCGCCGCGGACGATCGCGTCGGGACGCTTGAACATGACGTTGAGCGGCGCCACGAAGATGTGCAGGTGCTTGGAGTGGAGCACGTCGATCAGGAACACCAGCATGACGCCGATGTGCAGGATCAGGCCGAGGCCGATGAGGAACGTGCTGTCCGGCAGCACCCTGCCCAGGAGGTAGGAGACGAACGCCGCCTTGCCGTAGCCCTCGTCGGTGCCCGCCTCGATCACCCGGGCCTCGACCGCGCCACGGAAGAGGAACATCGTCCAGATGACGTTGAAGATCATGAACAGCACGAGGTAGGCGCCGCCCAGGTGGGACCCGGAGAACCGCGACTTGCGGCCGAGCTTCTCCGGCTGGTTGCGCATCCGGATGAAGTAGAAGGTGACCAAGCCGACGAGACACAGCACCGCGATCAGGTCCTGCGCGAAGCCCAGCGGGCCCCAGGTGCCGAGGATCAGGAAGTGCCAGTCCGGGTTGCGCGAGAGCAGGGCGCCGTACGCCTCGACGTAGACGCTCGCGAGGATCAGGAACGCGTACATCACGAAGGAGTGCGCGATGCCGGGGATCGTCCACTTCAGCAGCCGTCGCTGCCCGAGGACCTCACGCAGCTGGCTGCCGACAGCGGCCGCGGTGCGCTTGGTGACGTTCTCCATGCGTTCCGGCGCGGGCTGGCCGTGCGAGATCAGGCGGTAGAGGAACCACACGCGCTTCGCGGCGAGCGGCAGGATGATGGCGTTGAGCAGCAGGCCAACGATCAACGTCAGGGTCAACGTCACTCCAAGGGTCCGGGATGTCGGGTCGCAGCCTACTGCCGATCCAGCCAGCGGATCCGCACTGCCCGCGGGCAGAACGACCCACATACTACCGGCAAGTAACTTCAGGGGAGATCGGGAGGCCAGGACTCGAGCCGGAGCACCTTGCCGGACTGGTCGAACACGATCCGCAGCCACGCCTTCGAACCGTCGGGGTTCGTCGCGCAGATTCCGTACGTCGAGCCGATCCGCCGGTAGGGCTGACCCACCCGCTTCATCACCTGGACGGTGGTCAGGCCCGGCACCACCAGCTTCTGCACCTTCGCGACCGACTTGCGAAGACCCGGGTTGCGGCACGAGTCCGGCGCGATGCCGACCGCCCGCTCCCACATCTGGAGGTAGGCCTCGGTGCCCCGCGCCATGTCGTCCTGGATCAGTGCACCGTCACCGCTGTGATCGGCGTCGGCGACCAGCCCGAGGTCCTCGATCCAGTCGGGGTAGAGGCCGTACTGCGCGACGCCGTCGACATTGATGTCCCACACGCGCTCGCCCGCCCGCTGCTGGTCGACCTCGACGCCGTTGATGCCGGCGAACGGGTAGGTGACCGGGTTGGGCACGTCCGCGCCGCGCGGATCGCCCTGCGCCCCGAGCCCGTTGATGTCGGCGCCGTAGCCGATGCCCCAGTAGTAGCGAGGATCGGCCCACTCGATGTGGCGCCGCCACTTCTGGACGAAACCCGTCGAGTCGCCGGCGTACGGCGTGATGAACCCGCCGTCCTGGTAGATCCGCGGGATAGGTGTCCGGCGTCGACCACGAGTGGCTCGAGATCACGCCCGGGTAGTCGATGTCCTCGATCAGGTCCATCGACGCCTGCCGGGCCTTCACGCTCATGTGGTCCGGGTCGAAGATCATGTGCCGCTCGGCGAGCGACCGGATCAGGTGCCGGCCGAGGTCGGTCAGGCCGCGCTTGTTGCAGTGCGCCGGCGGCGGGTAGATCGGCAGCGTGGGCAGCTGGACGGCGCCGCCGAACAGCTTGAAGATCGCCCCGAAGATGGCGTCCTGCTCGGGCAGGGTCGGCAGCGTGGTCTGGTTCTTGTCGTGGGTCTCGCCGTCGGCGGGCTCGCAGTGCTCCATCTGCCAGAACGAGGCGGTCTCGAGGAAGTTGGCCGAGTTGACGAGCAGCCCGACCTCGCCGGAGTCGCCGGCGATGCCCGACAACGCGTTGTCGAACTTGTTGACCAGCTCCATCTGACGGACGCCGAGGGCGTGCATCTCGTCGAGGCCCGCGTCGATCTCAGCCGCGTCGCAGGCCGGCCGGTCGGTGGCCCAGCACGATCCTTGAACGTGCACCCGAACGGGATGCTGGTCTCGATGCCCATCACCACCGCCATCATCCCGGCGTTGATGACCTGCCGCGCCTCGAACGGCGACTTCACGATCCGGTAGAAGCCCTTGCCCGGGCCGCCGAACTGGGCGTCGATGTAGTCCTGCATCGCGTACATGTCGTGCGCCTGCAGGCGGATCGAGTCCATGTCGTCGCACGAGTTGTGCTTGATCGGGTAGAGCTGGCAGAGCTTGTTGTTCTCGACGAGCAGGTTGACGAAGAGTCGCTGCCCACCGCGCCAGGACCGCTCGAGCCACCGGTAGTAGGTGCCCTCATGGGTCAGCGACTCCGGCGCCGGCCAGTCCTTGAACGTCGGCCACCCGACCGGGTCGTGGGACTGCTCTCCCGGAGAGGAACGCCTCCATGATCGCGCCGTAGCCACCGGTCACCGTGTGGTCCGGGCAGTCGACCAGGGCGTACGGCGCGCCGTACTCGTGCCACGGGCGACCGCAGTGCGCGTCGCCGCCGAGGAACTCGAAGGCCATGCCGTGGCTGTGCCCGTCGACGTAGCCGCGGACCTCCTGGTAGGGCGTCACGCCCGCGTGGGGGTCGCCGGTGATGTCGATGTCGGCCTCGGGGTAGGCAGCGCAGCCGTCGGCGGCCAGCCGCAGGCGGTACGCCGACGCCCGGTCCCCTCCGACCAGGTCGTCACCGCTGGCGGTGAGCGAGTCACCACCGAGCGCGCGGAAGCCGAACCGGCCGACGCTGTTGCGGCTGACGGTCCAGTCCGCGTCGGGGCTCGGCTCGGCCACGACCTCGACCGTGCCGCCGTGGCTCGCGAGCACGCCGTCGCCGGTGTGCAGCAGGTAGCCACCGAGGCGGGTGGCCTTGAAGTAGAACGGCGCCGCGTCGGCGGCGGGGATGCTCGCGAGGCCGACGGACGTGCCGTCCTGGACCACGTAGGCGCCGGACGGCGCCTGCAGCGTGTAGCAGGCACCCGCCATCGCGAACCGGGTGGCCGGCACGGTCGTGTGGTCGGGGTAGGCCGGCACCGTGGTCAGCCTGGGGTCCGGCAGCGACCGCTCGCGCTCGACGTACGACGCCGAGGCCACCCGCTGCTTCGCGGTCGTCGGGTCGACCGTGCCCTCCTCGAAGCCGGCCCGGGAGATGAAGTTCTTGGTGCGTGGATCGTGGGTGTGCAGCGGTGTTCCGGGCGGGTCGACGTGCGGCACGCCGCGCGCGCTCTTGTCGAGCTCGGACGCGGAAGCGAGACCGATCGCGCCGTTGGCGCTGCCACCCGGTGCCGAGATCGCCGTTGCGACCACCGCGGCCGCGGCAATCACTGACATCCCGACCCGCACCGACTGTTTGCGTTCCACTCCGACCCCTGCCCTGGACCCTGTTCGTTGGCGCACACCCGCAGCGGGTCGCCGTGACCGCTGCCACACCCTCAACGACCTACATCGTCCGAGGCGACGGCCAGCAGGTCAAATGACCCGGATCGTCTCGACAAGCTCGAGCACCAAACTGACCAGGAACGGGGAGATGACGAAGGCCGCCCCCGTCCGGGAGCGGCCTTCGTCTGAGTCAGGCGTTCTCGCTCAGCGAAGGATCGCCTTCTTCACCTGAGCCCGCGCGACGCCGAGATCGATCACGGCACCCGTGCCGTCGAGGAGCGTGAGCCGCAGCGCGATCACCTGGATCCCGCCGCGCATCATCTCGACGACGTTCTCCTCGATCTTCACGAGGCCAGGGATCTCGAGCACACCGATCGGTGGGATCGTCTGCGGCTCACCGTTGGCTGTGATCGTGAGCGTCGAGGTGCCCTTGGTGTTGCGTATCAGCTTTCCAGGACGCCGGATGACGTTGGCCCGGGCCTTGATCCCGTCGATCACCAGAGCGCCACCGCCGAGGTCGACGTGGGCGATCGAGCCCTCGGCCCATGCCCGCGCGCGACGGCGACCGGCCTGCACACCGAAGACCCTGGCCTGCGCGGCACCCACCGAGAGGACGGCCGGGAGGTCGAGCCCGACGGTCTTCGTCTGCTTGATCTTGCCCCCGGTGCCCTCACAGGGGAGGGGCTTGAGCGGCGTCCGGCCGATCGTGACGACCGGGTCGAGGACCGTGCCCTTCAGGCCGGCGGCGTAGCCGCTCATGATCGAGTTGACGACCCCGTCGGTCATCCGCGCCCGCGAGAGCGCGATCTTGACCTTGGTGTTGGTCGGCAGGATCTCGATGAGGAGCGCCTGGGCGCGAGCGAAGATCAGGTGCGGCTTCTTGGTCACCGCGGACTCACCGATGGTGAGCCGGAGCAGGCCGGGGATCTCGATCGGCTGGCCCGGCGTGGGGATCGCAATGACCTGCGGGTCCTGACCGGGCAGCGTCAGCACGATGCCGGCGACCTTGGAGTCGACCTCGGAGTGGAAACCCGTGGCGTCGTGCCACACCCGGGCGGTCGACTCGACGGCGCCGAGCGAGAGCTTGCCGAGGTCGGTCTCGACCAGGGTGATGCCGGCCAGCGCGTGGTGGGCGACCGCGGTCACGGTCTTGCCCTTCTTGAGGGTCTTCACCCTGGTGGTCAGGGCGTCGATCGTGCCGAGGCCCGGAAGCTCGACTCCCGCCACCCCGTTGGACCGGTCGAGCCCGGCCAGCGTCGTGCATGCGATGTGGGCGAAGCCCGTGGCTCCCGAAGACGCCGGGAGGTCCCCGCCCTTGATCATGGTGCCGTAGCCCATGGCGTGAAGACCGAAGTCGGTCGGACGGGCGTGGGGTGCAGCCTTCTGGCTGATCACGACTGGCGCGGCGTGAGCCGGGCCGCCCGGTAGCAGGATCACGCTGCTGGCCATGGCCAGCAGCGCTCCTCGTAGGGCAAGACGTCGCATGGATAGAACTCCTTAAGGGCGTGAAAGCATGAACCAGTCGCGGCCAGCTCCCAGAAGGCCGTCGAGCGGTGTGAGGATCGTAACGTCTGGACCGATCCGATGTTCCTCAATTGGATAACGGTGGACAGCGTGTTGCGACACGGCCACCTGTGGTTGTTTCGAGGGCATGATGTGGCGATGCCACGTCGCACGCCTGCCCTGCTCGCGTCGGCGTTCGTGCTCTCCGTGGCCCTGGGCGGCTGCGGAGACTCCCCGAGCACCGAGGACGACCGGCCGTCGACCGCCCCACCGACCGGCTCCGCGACCCCGCCGACGCCCGCCACCGGCTCGACCGACGAGGCGACCCACGACGCAGCCGATCTGGTCGAGGCGGTCAGCGAGACTCGTGAGGACTCGGTCTACCCGGAGATCGGCGACCCGCTCGTCGATGCGCTCGACTACGACCTGGCCCTGGCCTGGACCCCGGAGTCGGACACCCTGGTCGCCACCGAGCGGCTGACCTTCCGCGCGACCGCCGCCGCCGACCGGGTCCAGCTCGACTTCGACGACGCGCTCGCGATCGACTCGCTCGCGATCGACGGCAAGGAGGCGGCCTTCGACCGCGCGGACAAGGACCTCCTCATCCAGCACGCGGTCGTGGCGGACCAGGAGTACGTCCTCGAGATGTCCTACTCGGGCACGCCCGAGCCGTACGCCGCACCGACCGAGCGGTCCGACTTCGCGCTCGGCGTCGGATGGCACGTGACGCCCGAGCACGAGGTGTGGACCATCCAGGAGCCGTTCGGCGCCTTCACGTGGTTCGCCGCCAACGACCAGCCCGCCGACAAGGCCTACTACGACTTCACGCTCACGGTGCCCGAGCCGTGGACCGGCATCGCGAACGGCGAGCTCACCGACACCACCGACGACGATGGGCTGCGCACGACGACGTGGCACCTGGCCGAGCCGGCGTCGTCGTACCTCGTGACGGTGGCGTTCGCCGACTACACACCGACCGAGCTCGAGTCCGGCAGCGGAGTGCCGATCACCATCTGGGGTCCGACCGACGACCCCGAGGCCATCGGCGACACCGAGTACGCCGGCGACGCGATGGACTGGCTCGAGCAGTACCTCGGGCCCTACCCGTTCGACACGTTCGGGATCCTCATCTACGACGGCGACAGCGGCATGGAGACCCAGACGATGGTCACGCTGGGCGCGACGCCGTACGCCACGGGGAAGGCGGTCGTGGTGCACGAGCTCGCGCACCACTGGTACGGCGACACCGTCACTCCCGCCGACTGGAGCGACGTGTGGATGAACGAGGGCATGGCGATGTACATGCAGGGCATGTGGGAGGCCGAGGACGAGGGCATCACCATCGACCAGAAGATGGACGACTGGGCGTCCTTCGAGCGCGAGGAGCGGGCCTACGCGGGCCCGCCCGGCGACTACGACCCGGACAACTTCGGTGCCGGCAACATCTACTACGGCCCGGCCCTGATGTGGCACGAGCTCCGGCAGTACATCGGCGACGACGCGTTCTTCGCGCTGCTGCGGGACTGGCCGGCCGAGCAGGAGAACGGCACCGCCGACCGGGAGGAGTACCTCTCCTGGATCGAGGACCAGACCGGCGAGGAGCTCACCGAGTTCTTCGACAACTGGCTGCTGAGCCCCACCACGCCGCCGCGCGACTGACGCTGGCGCCGACCTAGAACACGTTCTACACTCCGGAGGTGCGCCTGCTGTTCGCTCGCGTGGTCGGTGTTCTCGCCGGCCTCGCGCTCCTCACCAGCCTGACCGGCACAGCCACCCCCGCCGGCAGTGTGGCCGCAGCCGACCCCTCACTGCCGCCGATCCCGGCGCTGCCCGGCCTGCCGATCCCCTCACTCCCGACCGACCTGCTGGTGCCGAAGCTCGTCGGGAAGGAGGCGACGCCACGACCGCTGACCGCCCGCGCCGTGCCGCAGAACCCCTACCTGGCGCGAAACGGCACGAGCAGCATGCACAACGATGCCTACAGCACGGATGCCTACGCGGTCAGCGGACCGCTGGGCCACCGGCTGTCGCTGCGGTCGAGGAGCTACGGCGTTCGGGAGTGCGCCACCATCGCGTTCGACTCCAGGGAGCGGCTGGTCGGTCTCTGCGGCGGGCTCGAGGGGTTCACGATGATGGTGATCAACCCGGTCACCCTCGACGTGGTCGACGAGCTGCGGGTGTCGGCTCGCGACCTCACCAGCGGGGCCAACCCGCTCACCGACATCTGCGGCGGCACCTACTTCTTCCTCGATCCCGACGATCACGCGTTCGCGACCACGACCGACTCCGGGATCGCCGAGATCTCGGTCGCCGCTGACGGCACCCTGACCCGGGTCCGGGACTGGCCGATGGCGTCGTACCTCGGCGAAGGCGACTGCCTCGTCGCCACCGGCGTCGACTGGTCCGGCCGGCTGTGGTGGTTCAGCCAGCAGGGCGTGGTCGGCACCCTCGACCGCGCCAGCGGCGCGGTGCACGTCGTGCGGCTGCCTGCCGGCGAAGGGATCTTCAATTCGGTCTCGGGCGACGAGACCGGGGGCATGTACCTCGTCACCACCCACGCGACGTACCGGCTCGACGCCACGACCACCGGCCGGCCGCGGGTGACGTGGCGGATCCCCTACGACCGCGGGACGACGCAGAAGCCCGGCACCCTCTCCCAGGGATCGGGCACGTCGCCGACCCTCATCGGCAAGAGGTGGATCGCGATCGGCGACAACGCCGAGCCGCGGACGCAGATCGTGGTCTACGACCGGCGGCGCGGGGTGGCCGACCGACTCCACTGCCGGGTGCCCGTGCTGGCCGACGGGGCGAGTGCGACGGAGAACAGCCTGGTCGCTGCGGGCAGCTCGCTGATCATCGAGAACAACTACGGCTACAGCGGCGTCCAGTCGACGCTCCTGGGCAGGTCGACCACACCAGGCATGGCGCGGGTGCTGGTCGAGCACAAGGGCTGCCGGGTCGCCTGGACCAACCACGACGTGATCGCTCCGACGTCGGTCGCGAAGGCGTCGCTCGGCAACGGGCTCGTCTACGCCTACACGAAGCCGGTCCGCAACGACCTGATCGACGCGTGGTACCTCACCGCGATCGACATCCGCACCGGCAAGGTCGTCTGGAGCCGGCTGACCGGCACCGGAATCCAGTGGAACAACCACTACGCGGCGATCTACCTCGGCCCCGACGGCGCGCTGTACGTCGCCACCGTCGCCGGTCTGATCCGTCTCGCCGACGGCTGACGTCGGAGCCGGCACTGCCCCGGCTCAGCTCGGCGGGATGTCGATGCTGACGGCCTCGAAGGCGCAGCTGACCCCGACGGTGATGATGTCGGCGAACACGTTGGCGTCGATGCCGCCGACCCCGCCGACGTTGCCGTTGATGAAGTTCAGGTTCTCGTCGATGACGCCCTCGTCCTGGAGGCCGTCGATCCCCGATCGCTCGACCAGCTTGCGCGCCGTGCACGAGGCGTCGATCGTGTCGAAGTTGGGATCAGCCTCGAGTGCGGCCGCGATGTTGGCGACCGCCCGCCGCTCGTCTGCGGTCAATCCATCCCTGTCGGTGGGACCCGAGCCCGAAGGCTCCGGGATCGAGGGACCAGTGACCGAAGGCTCCGGGATCGAGGGCTCCGAGATCGAGGCCTCCGAGACCGCAGGGCCACTGGTCCGAGCGGTGGTGCCACCGTCGCCGTCCCCACCGCGGAGCGCGAGGACCGCGCCGATGACGCCGATCACGACGAGCACGACGACCGCGAGGACGAGGACCACGAAGAGGCCGGCTGGTGACCGCGGGGCGGTGGGCGGCACGGCGGGCGACGCCGGAGCGTAGACGGCGTACGGCGCTGGCTCCGGGGCGGCGGTGGACTGCTCGAGGCCGGTGCCCGGCTCGACCGAGGCGGGCGCGGGGAAGGTCCGCAGCACCCGGCGCAGGTCGTCGCGCAACGCCGCCGCCGAGGGGTAGCGCTCGGCCGGGTGCTTGGCCATCGCGCTCCGCAGGATCCGGTTGACCTCCCGCTCGAACGGCCCCGAGGCCGCGAGCTGGGGGATCGGCGCCGAGACGTGGGCCGTGGCGAGCTGGTAGTCCGTCGTACCGGAGTACGGCGCCCGGCCGCTCAGCGCGGCCCACAGCAGGCAGCCCAGCGAGTAGACGTCCGTCGTCGGGCCGGGCGTGCCACCGGTGTGCAGCTCCGGCGCCATGTAGGACGGCGTGCCGATCGCGAAACCCTGCGTCGTGAGGGTCTGGTTGAGGTTGGGGTCGACGTCGGTGCGGCGGGCGATACCGAAGTCGGCGAGGTAGGCCGACACGTCCTCGCCGCGGATCCGCAGCAGCACGTTGGCCGGCTTGATGTCGCGGTGCACCAGACCCGTCGCGTGCGCATCCGCGAGGCCGGCCGAGATCTGGGCCAGGATGTCGAGCGCGATCCGGGGCGGTGGAGCACCGGACGTCTGGATCATCCCGCCGAGATCGCCGTCGGGGATCAGCTGCGACGCGATGTAGAGCGCCCCGTCGGCCTCGCCGTGAGCGAACACCTGGACCACGTGCGGCGAGTCGAGTGACGCCTGGGCCTGCGCCTCATGGGTGAACCGCACCCGGAACGCCGGGTCGTCGGCGAGGTACGGCGAGATGACCTTCAGCGCGACCCGTCGGTTCAGCACCGTGTCCACGGCCTCGTAGACCACGCCCATGCCGCCCATGCCGAGCTGGCGGACGACCTCGTAGGGACCGATCCGCTGACCGGGCACCGGGAATCCCTCGACGGGCCCGGTTGGCGTAGACACAGGTTGTTCCTACCGTGCGGGCGGCTCACCTAGCCACTCGACCGCCCCCGTCGGCGCGCCCCGAGACCGGGTCGTGTGCCTGAGAACGTGCCATTCGGCGTTCTCAGGCACACGACTCTCAGAGGTGCGCTCGCGCCAATGATCAGAACAGGAGTGCGGTGGCGGGGTCGGCGATGATGCCGGCGACGTCGGCGAGGAACTGCGACCCGGTGGCACCGTCGATGTGCCGGTGGTCGAAGGACAGCGCCAGTGTCGTCACCTGACGCGGCACGACCTGGTCGTCGACGATCCACGGCTTGGGCTTGATCGCGCCCATGCACAGGATCGCGGACTCACCCGGGTTGATGATCGGCGTGCCGGCGTCGACGCCGAAGACGCCGACGTTGGTGATCGTGAACGTGCCGCCCGCCATGTCGGCCGGCTGGGTGCGCCCCTCGCGAGCCGTCGCGGTGAGCTCGGTCAGCGCCTGCGCCAGGTCGACCAGCCCGAGGGCGTCGGCGTCCTTGACGTTGGGCACGACGAGCCCGCGCGGCGTGGCGGCCGCGATGCCGAGGTTGACGTAGTGCTTGACCACGACCTCGCCGGCCGCCTCGTCCCACGTCGAGTTGACCATCGGCGTCCGCCGCATCGCGAGCAGCACCGCCCGCGCGAAGACCAGCAACGGCGAGACCTTCACGCCCTTGAACTCGGGACGCTCCTTGAGCCGGGCGACCAGCTCGAGGGTCGCGGTGGCGTCGATGGTGACCCACTCGGTGACGTGGGGCGCGCTGAACGCCGACTCCGTCATCGCGGACGCCATCATCTTCCGCACGCCCTTGATCGGCTCGCGGGTCTCGCCCCCGGTGGTTGAGGTGCGAGGAGCGCTAGCGACGAGCCTCGAAACCTCCGGGTCGCCCGCGGCACCTTCGACGTCGGCCCGGCTCACGGTGCCGCCGGGACCCGTCGGCGTCAGGGACCGGAGGTCCACGCCGAGGTCCTTCGCCAGCTTGCGCACCGGCGGCTTGGCGAGCACCTTGACGTCCGTCGTCGCTGCGGGTCCCGCGGCGGGCGCCGGAGCGGTCGCCGGGGGAACGGGCGTACCTGCCGCGCGAGCCTGGTCGGCTGCGTCTCCCATCACCACGGAGACGATCTTCTCGACCTTGTCGTGCTGGTGGGTGGCGTTCTGGTTGAAGACGTCGTGGACATCGGCGCGCGCGGTCCGCACCCCCGCAGACTCGACGAGCGGGCGTCGTGCCCGGCGGGTGGGTCCACGGTCGGCCTTGTTGCGGCCGACCAGGGACTCGCCCTCGCCGCCGCCGCTCGCCGCCGGGTTCGACAGGTCGATGACCATGTCGGACGCCCCGTTCCCCGGACCGTCGCCGGCGGCCTCGACGGGGGTGCCGATCGCGATGATCGGCGTGCCGACGGGCACGGTCTCGCCCTCGGCGACCAGGATCGCGGTCACTTCACCGGCGTACGGCGACGGGAGCTCGACCAGCGACTTCGCGGTCTCGATCTCGACGACGACGTCGTTGATGGCGACCTGATCGCCGACCTTGACCTTCCAGGTCACGATCTCGGCCTCGGTGAGGCCCTCGCCGACGTCAGGAAGCAGATACTCGGGCACGCTCACATCTCCAGACTGCGGTCGACGGCATCGAGGACTCGGTCGAGGTCGGGGAGCCAGTCCTCCTCGAGCCGCGATGCCGGATAGGGGGTGTCGAAGCCGCCGACGCGGAGGACCGGCGCCTCCAGCGAGTAGAAGCACTCCTCGGTGATCCGCGCCGACAGCTCGGCCCCGAGCCCGAGGTTGACGTGGGCCTCGTGCACGACGATCGCGTGGCCGGTGCGGCGTACGGACTCGTAGACCGGGCCCATGTCGAGCGGCGACAGCGTGCGCAGGTCGATCACCTCGAGCGACGTGCCGTCGCCGGCCGCCGCCTCTGCCGCGGTGAGACAGGTCTTCACGGTCGGCCCGTAGGCGAGCAGCGTCGCGTCCCGGCCGGGACGGACCAGCTTGGACGTGAACAGCGGAGGCGGTTCGACGGTGTCGTCGAGCTCGGCCTTGTCGGCGTGGTACTGCCGCTTGGGCTCGAGGAAGATCACCGGGTCGTCGTGGGCGATGGCCTGCTGGATCATCCAGTAGCCGTCGACCGGGTTGGAGACGGCGACCACCTTGAGTCCCGGGGTGTGCGCGAACTGCGCCTCGGGCGACTCGGAGTGGTGCTCGACCGCACCGATGCCGCCTCCGAACGGGATCCGGATGACCATCGGCATCTTGACCCGGCCCTGGCTGCGGAAGTGCAGCTTGGCGACCTGGCAGACGATCTGGTCGTAGGCGGGGTAGACGAAGCCGTCGAACTGGATCTCCACCACCGGCCGGTAGCCGCGCATCGCCATGCCGACCGCCGTGCCGACGATGCCGGACTCGGCGAGCGGCGAGTCGATGACGCGGTCCTCGCCGAAGTCCTTCTGCAGCCCGTCGGTGATCCGGAAGACGCCGCCGAGCTTGCCGACGTCCTCGCCCATCAGCAGGACCTTGTCGTCGGCCTCCATCGCCTTGCGCAGGCCGAGGTTGAGCGACTTCGCGAGCGTCACCTTCGTCGTGGTCATCAGCGCGCCGCCTCGAACGTCTCGAGGTAGGCGGCGAAGCCGTCGCGCTGCGCGATCAGCTCCGGAGTCGTCTCGGCGTAGACCCGGTCGAAGATGTCGAGCGGCATCGGGTCCGGCATCGCCTTGATGCCCTCTCGCAGCGTGTGGCCGAGCGCATCTCCCTCGGCAGCGAGATCGCTGAAGAACGCCTCGTCGGCGAGACCGTTGCGCTTGAGGTAGACCTCCAGCCGGGCGATCGGGTCCTTGAGCTTCCAGCGCTCGACGTCGTCGGTGACCCGGTAGCGGGTCGGGTCGTCGGTCGTGGTGTGCGCGCCCATCCGGTAGGTGTAGGCCTCCACGAGCGTGGGGCCCTGGCCGTCGCGGGCCCGCTGCAGGGCGGCCCTGGTGACGGCGTACGTCGCGAGCACGTCGTTGCCGTCGACGCGGAGGCCGGGGAAGCCGAAGCCGAGCGCCCGCTGGTAGAGCGGGATCCGGCTCTGCCGCTCGATGGGCTCGGAGATCGCCCACTGGTTGTTCTGGCAGAAGAACACGACCGGCGCGTTGTAGGAGGCGGCGAAGATGAACGCCTCGTTGACGTCGCCCTGGCTGCTGGCGCCGTCACCGAAGTGGGCGATGACCGCGGTGTCGCGGTCCGGGTCACCGGTGCCGACGTCACCGTCGCGCTGCACGCCCATCGCGTAGCCGGTCGCGTGCAGGCACTGGGCGCCGATCACGATCGTGTAGAGCGCGAAGTTGAACTCGTTGGGGTCCCAGTCGCCGTGGTCGACGCCGCGGAACAGTCCGAGCTGCTTGAGCGGGTCGACGCCGCGGCAGTAGGCGACGCCGTGCTCGCGGTAGGTCGGGAAGACGAAGTCCTGCGGGCGCAGCGCGCGGCCGCAGCCGATCTGTGCGGCCTCCTGGCCGAGCAGCTGCGCCCAGATGCCGAGCTCGCCGTGCCGCTGCAGCGCCGTGGCCTCGATGTCGATCCGCCGGACGAGCACCATGTCGCGGTAGAGGCCGAGCAGCTCATCGGCGGAGAAGTCCAGGTCGAAGTCGGGGTGGTGCACCCGCTCGCCCTCGGGGGTCAGGAGCTGGATCAGCTCGGGGCCGCCATCCTCCTGTTTCGGCCCGAAGACCTCGACGAGGTCGGGCCCGAAGGCGCTGTCTTTGTACGTCACGAACACTCCTTGGTGTCGCCGGACCGCGGGGTCTCCGCTTTCCGGTGGCCGGTCCATTCCCGTCCACGGACCGCGGGGGTGGTGCGGCCATGTGAGCGAGGCCACAATCGTAGCGGCGCAAACGCTAGCCGTTGCTACTGGCGCCGACCAATCCATGAGGACGTCCGAGTAGTTGGATTGGCCGAGCGTGTCTCCGGAGGTCCGACTATCCGTTTCCGCCGCGAATCGGGCACCAATGAGCGGCGAGCTGGCCGGACTCGACAGACATTTTCCCCCGATTCGCGGCGTGCTGCCCGGTCAGTGCATCTCGCCGAGGTCCTCGTGGTCCTGGTGCGACTCGGGCTCGATCTGGAAGGTCGTGTGGCGGACGCCGAAGTGGGTCGCGACGCAGTCGCCGAGGGCGTCGAGGACCGCACCCACGCCCTGCTCCTCGAGCACCTCGTCCCGCACGGTCACGTGCGCGGAGAGACTGGTCATCCCGCTGGTGATCGTCCAGGCATGGAGGTCGTGCACGCCGACCACTCCGGGGGCGTGGGACAGGTGGTGCAGGACGTCGTCGAGGTCGAGGTCGGCCGGCGCCATCTCGAGCAGCACCCGGCCCGCGTCGCGGATCAGGAGCAGCGCGCGCGGCAGGATCATCACCGCGATGAGGAGCGAGGCCACCGGGTCGGCCTGCTGCCAGTCGGCCACCCAGATCGCGACCCCGGCCGCGATCGCGAGCGCCGAGCCGAGCAGGTCGGCGAACACCTCGTTGATCGCACCCCGCAGGTTGAGGGACGACCGGTCACCGCCCGCAAGGGCGACGAGGGAGGCCGCATTGGCGACGAGGCCGACCACGGCGAAGGCGACCAGCCCGGGGCCGTCCACGTCCGGCGGATCGGTCAGCCTGCCGAACCCGGTCCACGCCAGGTAGCCACAGACGCCGAGCAGCACCACGGCGTTGACCAGCGCGGCGACGATCTCGACCCGGTGGTAGCCGAACGTCGAGCGAGCGCCACCCGGCCGGGCTGCGACGTACGACGCTCCGAGCGCGAGCACGACGGCTCCCGCGTCGGTGGCCATGTGGCCCGCGTCGGCGAGCAGCGCCAGGGACCCGGTGATCCAGACCCCGACCAGCTCGACCACCAGCACCGTGCCCGTGACGACGAGCACCCAGCGCAGGCGTTGGCGGTCCTCCGCTCGGGAAGCGGCGTGCCCCTGCCCCTGCCCCGTCCGTGGCCGTGGCCGTGCCCGTGCCCGACGCCCATGGTCCAGGGGTGTCAGACCAGCAGGAAGGAGCTGACCAGCCAGGTGGTGTTGTCGTCGCTCGGGACCAGGGTCCAGGTGGCGGTGTAGGTCGTGCCGGTGGTATCGGTCGTGTCCGAGACGGTTGCCACGAGCGCGACGCTGCCGTCGCCGTTGTCGACCGGGTCGGTCTGGAACTCGTACTCGACGCTGGACATCTCCTGGTTGCCCGCGTCGCGCTTGCAGGCCCGCTGGCTGCCGTAGGCGGTCGTGAACCACTCCGGCGTCGACAGTCCCTGGACGGCGAGGCAGTTGCCCTCGGCGAGGGAGTTGAGATAAGCCCGCGCCGTGATCTCCGCGTCCTCGATCGGCGGCCCGCCGGCCTCGGTTGTCGGCGCGGTCGTGAGATCGGTGGTGAGGTCGGTGGTGAGGTCGGTCGTGGGCGGCGTCGTGAGGTCGGTGGTCGGCGGCGTGGTGACGTCCGTCGGCGGGGTGGTGGTGATGGTGACCTTCGGCCTCGGCTTGTCGTCGTCGTCGCCACCGGCGAGGAGGACGACCGCAACGGACGCGATGATGATGAGCAGGACGACGGCACCCACGATGCCGAGGATCAGCAGGATCCGCTTGCTCCCACCGCCGCCGGTGGGCGGCGCGCCGAAGGGCGGCGGGCCGGGCGGGTAGCCACCGCCACCACCGGGAGCGCCGTACGGCGACGGGGGCTGCTGCGGCGGGTAGCCCGGCGGCGGGCCCGGCTGCTGCGGCGGGTAGCCCGGCTGCTGCGGCGGGTAGCCCGGCTGCTGCGGCGGGCCGCTGGGCACAACCTGGGTCGGGGGGATCTCGCCGGGCTGGCCGGGCTGTCCGGGATACGGGTTGCTCACGAGCGGGAGGTTACCGCTCCGGGCGCCTCATTCGCGGCGATTCACGTGCGTCGGAGGAAGGAGCCGACAAGGAGCCCCGCGCCGACCACCAGGCCACCGACGACGGCGGTGAGTGCCGTGTCGTCCAAGGTGCCGGCGACGACCTCGAGCACCAACCGCACCAGGTCCTGGTTGCCGGTGTCGACCTGCTCGACGACGGCATCGGTCAGCGGCCCGATCAGGACCATCACCACAACGCCACCGATCGCGACGCCGATCGCACACGCCGCACCGGCACGCAGCCGGCCGTGCCAGCCGGGAGACACGAGGACCGCGAGCCCGACCAGTGCGACCCACGCCAGCGGAACCCACAGCGCCAGCCCGTCGAGCACGCGGTAGGCGCCGCGGGCCCGCTCCAGCGTCGACTCGCGCACCACCGGGACCGGCAGCGGCGTCGAGGGCGGCTGGAACGCCTGCGGGATGTGCAGCTGCTCGGCGGCGTCGGCGAGCACCTGGTCGAGCAGCGGACCGGCGTCGATGAACACCCAGCCGTCGGCGACCACGCCGTCCCGGTCGTTGACGATCGCGAGGAACTCGCGGTGGAAATCGGCGTTGGCCTCGCGCCAGAACTCGGGGAAGTCCGGACTCTCCACGACCGCCGAGGTCGAAGCCCGCACCGTCGCGTCCAGCGACTCGGGCAACGCGAACCGCACCGCACCCAGCTTGGCGATCGCTGCGGTGGCGACCTCGTCGGCGAGCCGGTCGCGCAGCTCCTCGTCGTCGGCAAGAGGGGCGACCGCGTCGACGTACGCCTCGGTGTCGTCGACGCGCGACGAGAGCCAGTTCGCCGTGATCCCGAACGGCACCAGCACCGTCGAGAGCACGACCGCGAAAGCGGCCAGCCCGAGCCGGGTCACGTCGTCGGTCGCGTCAGAAGCCGATGGCGGAGTCGGACTTGTCCTCGTCGACCTTCCAGTCGCCGTCCTCCTTGACCAGGAAGAGGGTCCCGTCGACCTCTTGGGCCTCGCCGAAGTAGTCCTCCAGGTCTTCGTCGTCGCCGTCGTACTCGGTCTTGGTCGTGAACTCGACCTCAGCGGTCTCGTCCTTCTCCGTCACGTCACCGATCTCGATATCGACGTTGAAGTCGTCCTGGTACTCCTCGAAGTCGTCCAGCTCGCCGTCTGACGCCTCGTCCTCGTAGGCGTCGACCAGGTCGCCGCAGTTGTCGACGTCGTACTCCTCGAAGTCGCCCTCGAGATCCTTCTCCGAGGTCAGCTCGCAGGCCCGCTCGAGGTCGAAATCGGCCTGGGCCTCGAGGTAGTCCTTCGCGACGTCCCCGGGGCCGCCTCCGAGCACGACCTTGAACAGCACGATGACCAGGATCAGCACGAGCAGCAGGGCACCGACGGCGCCACCGATGATCGCGATCAGCTTGCCGTTGCCGCCTCCCGACGGGGGCTGCCCCCAACCGGGCTGGCCTGCCGGCTGGCCGTAGCCACCGGGTTGGCCGGCCGGCTGGCCGTAGCCGCCGGCGGGCGCTCCGTAACCCGGCTGCGGCTGCTGCGGCTGCTGCGGCTGCTGCGGATGTTGCGGGGCCCCCTGCTGGGGGTAACCGGTCGCGCGGTTCGGCGCGACCTGCGTCGGCAGGTCGGCGCCGGGCACCGACGGGGCAGCCGGAGCGGCGGGCGCGGCGGGCGCGGATGGAGCCGCGGGTGCTGCCGGTGGCTGCGTGTGCTCGGTCCACTGGGTGCCGTCCCACCAGCGCTGACCGCCCTGTCCGTCGGGGTACCACCCGGGAGGGGTCGTGGGCTGGTTCGGGTCGGACATCAGGCGCTCCAAGGAGTCGGGGAACGGCCCGCGCGGTCAGCGGGCGGCAATGCCGGGAATCATTGCATGGCCGCATCGCCCGCAAACGCGAGGCGAGCGACGTAGTCGAGCTTGTCGAGCACCGGCTCAGGGATCACGAAGGGGTAGAGGTCGTCCTTGCCCATGCTGCGGTTGATCTGGTTCAGGGCGACCGCCAGCGGGATCCACACGCCGCGCACGAGATCGCGGAAGCTGCCGAACGCCGCAGGGGCGACGGTGATGAGGCCCTGCTCGGCGGCGGTCTCGCAGGTGTCGGAGATGTGCAGGTAGTGCGCGAACGTCTCGGCGAAGTCCTCGAAGGGATGCATGGTCGCGTAGGTCGTGATGTACGACGCCGCCCACCCCTCCGGCGGGCCACTGGCGTAGTGCCGGTCGATCGCGGCCTGGTAGTCCGCGGTCTCGTCGCCGAACAGCGCGCGGCACTGGTCGAGCAGCTCGCCGCCCGTGACCAGCCGCTGCTGCACGAAGTGGCCGACCTCGTGGCGCAGGTGGCCGAGCATGGTCCGGTAGGGCTCGCCGAGGTCCTCCCTGATCCGCTCCCGCCGCGCGTCATCGGTCTCCGCGAGGTCGATCGTGATCACGCCGTCGGCGTGCCCGATCACGACACCGTCAGCGCCGGCACCTGTGCTCGAGAGCATGTCGAATGCCAGACCGTCGACCGAGAACCCCCGGCTGTCGAGCTCGACGAGCAGGTGCCGCTTGGCCGCCTCCGCCTGGGCGAACTGCGCGATGCCCTCGAGGTCAGCGTCCGCCGGCCGGGTCCGGGTCAGGTCGCACGCCGCGCACTGCCCTCCTTCGAGCGGTGCCAACCAGGTGCAGCCGGAGAGGTTGAGGTTGCGGCACACGTGCCAGACCAGGCCGGCCTGGTCGACGTACCGTCCCGCCTCGTCGACCGGCACGATCGCCCGATCCGCCCGCGCGAAACCCAGGGCGGAGCCGCAGGACACGCACAGTGAGTTCTCGAAGAAGAGCTGGCTGTCACAGACCTGACAGCGGAAGGACTTCAAGCGTCAGTCGATGTGGCTGAGGATGAAGACCAGGACGACGCATCCGATGAGCGCCGCTGCCGTGAGCAATCCCATCAGCAGGCCGATCGTCCGCTTCTTGCTCGCCGGCGGAGGCGGCAGCCCGGGCCCGCCGGAACCGTAGGAGCCGACGGCCGGTGCGGCTGCGTGCGCACCACCTTGGAGGTAGGCCGGCGGCTGGCCGGCGCCGGGCTGTGGCGGGTAGCCCTGGGGCGGAGCGGCCGGGTAACCCTGTGGCGCGGGCTGGCCCGGGTAGGGCTGCGGCTGTCCGGGCTGGGGCGGCGGGGCGCCGTACGGGGGCTGGCTCATGGCACCAGCCTGTTCAGCCAAGGCCGATCTGTCCACCGAATCGCCCGAATTGCTCCGATTGACCGAGATTGGCCGGCCAAAGTGTCTCGGTGGGACGGCACCTCAGATCGGCGCCACATCCACCGAGACGTCGAGCTTGGAGTGCTTGGCCTCGGTGAAGATGACGCCCTTGACCGGCGGCACGTCGCCGTAGTCACGGCCCCAGGCGACGGTGACGTAGCGGTCGTTCTGCCACTGGTCGTTGGTCGGGTCGAACGCCAGCCACTCGTCGTCACCGAGCCAGATCGCGACCCAGGCATGCGAGGCATCGGCACCCACGACCCGGTCCATGCCGGGCGGCGGCTCGGTCGCCAGGTAGCCGCTCACGTAGCGCGCCGCGAGTCCGTGCGAGCGCAGGCAGGACAGGGTGAGGTGGGCGAAGTCCTGGCACACGCCGGCCCGCTTGGCCAGGATCTCCGGCACCGTCGAGGTCACGGTGGTCGCGGTGGCGTCGTAGTCGAAGTCGGCGTGGATCCGGTGCATCAGGTCGGTGACCGCCTCCCCGACGGGGCGGCCCGGGGGAAGCGCACCGGCGGCGTACTCCTTCGCACCCGGGTAGGCCGGCACCGCCGGGCTGGGAAGCACCAGGTCGGTGGCGAGCCAGGCTCCGGGGAGGGCCGGCGCCTGCAGCGGGAGTACGCCGTCCCACGGCTGGTCCAGGCGCCAGGGCTCGACCAGCGGCGCCACCACGTCGACCTCACCGGAACCGACGATGACCAGCTCGCGGTGCGGCTCGGCGACCTGGAAGTAGGTGAGAAGGTTGCCGTAGAAGTCCTTGTCGGTCGCGGTGTCCCCCGCCGCCGGCGCCACGTCGACCCGGTAGTCGGCGACCTGCTGCCAGGGCAGCTGCCGCGGCACCAGGTAGGCGATGCCGAGGCTGTCGGTGACGTCGTCGTCGTAGGTGTAGGTCGTGCGGTGCTCCACGTGATATCTCATGGCGCGCTCGCGGAGGCGGGGGCGGGGGTGGGGGTGGCGGTGCGCACCGTGCAGGTTCACCACGGTATGCAGCCAGACCTGCACTTCCCACGGTGTACGACGTACGGGAAGTGCAGGTTCAGCGACATACCGTGGTGAACCTGCACCGCGTCGACCCGCGCTCACGGCACCGCCTCCAGCGCCGGCAGCGACCCGAACCGGCGTGGCGCCGGGCCGGTCGCGAAGTGCAGCTCGGCGATGGCCTCGGCGAGCCGGTCGAGCTGGTAACCGGCGGAGTCGAGGAAGGTGGCCAGGTTGGGTCGCCCGGCGCCCCCGATCGCCACCAGGACCGGGACCTCGGTGTCGTCGACCTCGGTCGTCAGGTCGGCGAGCAGTCGCTCGGGCCGGGTGGAGCCGGTCGACATCGGGAGGGCGCCGAGGTGCTCGGTGGCACGGGCGATGCCGAACGCCAGCGAGCGCGGGTTCTCGGGATCCTTCACCAGCAGGTCGAGGACACCGGCCGGCCGCACGTAGTCGCGGTAGCGACGCCGGTGCGTCACCGAGCTCTCGGCCGCGGTGAGCACAGCGGCGAGCACCTCGCGGTCGACGTCAAGTCCGTGCCGTTCGGTCAGGGCGGCCAGCAGGTGCCTCAGCTGCTGGCCACGCTCGACGTAGCGGCCGACGCTGATCATGTGCCAGCCCGGGTCGCGGATCATGTTGGCGGTCACGCCGGCGAGCGACAGCACACCGGTGAGCATCCGGCCCGCGGACTCGGCGACCTGGTGGCTGCCCGGGTTGTCGAGGAGGGTGGCGTGGGCACGGTCGACGACCCCGAAGATCCGCCACACGTCCGACGACCACTGGTCGCGCACACCCGACAGCGCGTCGCGCATCGCCTCGAGCGACTGCGCCACCGACCCGGCACGCTCCGGGTCGAGGAGGAGCGACCGGAAGTCCTCGTCGTAGTCCTCGGACACACGCCCCGCCAGCCGGCCGATCAGGCCGGTGATGATCTGGAGGCTGAGACCGCCGCTCGTGCGCGGCCGGCTGCGGTAGTCCTCCACCACCACGTGCGCGGCGAGCATCAGCCGCAGCAGGTCCTCGGCGCGCTCGGCGTAGCGACCCACCCAGAACATGTCCTCCAGGACCCGCGGCACCGTCGCGGGCAGCGACCGGCCGCTGCTCACCGGCAGCACCTCGGCCAGCCCCTGGTCGGGCTCGCCGGTCTCGCCCTTGAGCACCCACACGTCCTTGCTGGCGACCGTGCGGCCGTCCTGGATGACGTTGCCGAGCCCACCGAGCAGGGTGCGGTACGACGACCCGTACCGCACGGTGAACGCCCGCACGCTCACCGGACGTGGCGCCGCCCGCCCGGACGACCTGCCCTCGGACCAGGTGGGCGCTTGTGAGAGCGGCAGCCGTTCCTGGGCGACGAAACGGTGCGGGGCGGCGAGGATCCGCCGGCGCAGGATCTCGGCGCGGGTGTCGAGCACCGGGCCGGGCAGGGTGTCGATCGCGCGGACCGCGAGCGAGTCCAGGTGCCCGAGCACGTGGTCGAGGGCGTCGGGCTCCCCGCACCACCAGGTGGGCACGGTCGGCAGCCGGAGCGACTCGCCCAGCAGGTGCTCGCAGACTGCCGGCGCATAGGCCAGCAGCGCCGGGTTCTCGAGCACCCCGGCCCCGAGCCCGTTGACGACGCGCACCCGGTTGCGCCGTACGGCCTCGGCGAGACCGGCGACCCCGAGCTGCGAGTCGCCGCGCAGCTCGAGCGGATCGCTCCACGCTGCGTCGACCCGGCGCAGGATCACGTCGACCCGCTCGAGCCGGCCGAGCGCCTTCATCAGCACCCAGCCGTCGCGCACGGTCAGGTCGCTGCCCTGCACCAGCGGGAAGCCGAGGTTGCTGGCAAGCGCCGCCTGGTCGTAGGCCGTCTCCGAGTGGGTGCCCGGCGTCAGCACCACCACCCGCGGGTCGGGCAGCTCGCCGTGCGCGGACTGGAGCAGGGCGGAGCGGAACGCCCAGAGGTACGGCGACATCCGGTGCAGGTCGGCCTCGCGATAGAGCTCGGGCAGGACCCGGCTCAGCACCTTGCGGTTCTCCAGCGCGTAGCCGAGCCCGGACGGCGCCTGCGTGCGGTCGCCCAGCACCCGCCAGGCGCCGGTGGCGTCGCGACCGAGGTCGGTCGCGCTCGTCACGAGCGGTCGGAGGTCGTCGCGCGAGCCGTAGGCCATGATCCGCATGAACCCCGGGTGGGAGAGCACCGCGGCGGCGGGCAGCACACCGTCCCGCAGCAGCGTGCGCTCGCCGTACAGGTCGACCAGCATGGCGTTGAGCAGCTCGGCGCGCTGCGCCAGCCCGACCTCGACCTCCCGCCACGAGGCGGCGTCGATCGCCAGCGGCACCGGATCGAGCCGCCACGGAGCCGGCCGCTCGCCCGGGCGCGAGTAGGTGACGCCGTCGTCGGAGAGGAACCGGACGATCTGGTCGTCGACCCGTCGCAGCTCACCGGCACCGATGCCCGACGCGACCGCGGCGAGCCGCTTCCACGGCGCCCGCAGCACGCCGTCGGGGGCGACCACCTCGTCGTACCGGGTCGCGCCCTCACCCAGCGTCGGCTGGCTGAGCGCGGCGACGTACTCCTTCAGGACCGGCACGCGCGAAATCCTCCCATGCAGAGGGATCCGCGATGTTCACGCGAGCAGGCGGGCCATCGGGTGCTTTATAGTACTTCTTGCTATATTGACGGCATGACCAGCCGGGGCGAGCTACTCCGTGAGGTGATGTCCGAGACGGACACCACCCAGTCAGAGCTGTCGCGAGTCAGCGGAGTTCGCCAACCCAGCATCAGCCAGTTCGTGTCCGGCAGGGTCGATCTGAGCGACGAGCAGCTCGACCGACTGCTGTCGTGCATGGGTTTCGGCTAGAGGTCCTACGACGTCGCGTCCAGCCCGAGCTCACTCGATCGGAGCGACGGTCGTGGCGGTTGCACCGCCAGATCTCGACCCATCTGACCCGGGACACGCTGCATGAATGGCGACCAGTGATCGACGGGAATCTCGAGCGGCTGCGGCGGGGCGTCACGGGTGAGCCGCACACCCGCAACTTGAACCGATGGACCTCGCTGGTCGAAAAGGGCGACGTGCTCGGAATCCAGCGGGTCCTGACGGGCCTCGATCGCAACTCGATCGAGATGCGCGAGGTCTCCCCGATGGGTGGCCTTCTGTCGCAGGACGAGCGTTCCGACGTGCTGGCAGCGGGCTGATGCGGCGCGACCAACTGGAGCACGCAATCCGAACGGCCTGTCAGATCGTCGGGCGACCCGAGGTTATCGTCGTCGGGTCACAGTCGATCCTTGGCACCTTCGCAGAGGGTCAGCTACCAGCCGACGCCACCATGTCGTTGGAGATCGACATCGTTCCGATCGCTGACGGCAACGACGAGACGGCAAGGCTGGCCGATCTCATCGAAGGCGTTGCCGGCGAGTTCTCACCGTTCGAGGAGCTCCACGGATTCAGCATCGACGGCGTCGACCTCACCACGTCAACCCTTCCCGAGGGATGGCGGGATCGCCTGGTTAAGGTGCAGAACGCCAACACGGCAGCCCCGTCCGGCGAGCCACAGTTCACCGGCTGGTGCCTCGACAAGGAGGACCTCTGCGTCGCGAAGCTGTGCGCCTTCCGCGAGAAGGACCGGAACTTCGTGGCCGCGCTGGTTTCAGTCGGATTGATCGACGTGGAGGTCGTCGTCGAGAGGTTGCCGACCGTCCCGGAGCGACATCGCGAAGCGGCACGCGCAATCGGCTGGCTGCGATCGTGGTCGTAGCCTGCCGAGTCACGGCGAGTCGAGCGCCCGAACAGCCCGAGACCAGACGGCTTCGAAGTCCTGCGGTGAGATCTCGGCTCCCTCGAACACGGCGTCTGCGTTGATCTCCTCCAAAGGCGGGACGGGCTGAACGCCAAGCATGGTGCTGCCGGCCTCGATCTTTGTTGAAGCGGGGTCGAGGCGTCCGTCGCTGTACTCGTCAACCTTGCGAACCTCCCAACCGTCTTCACCAATCTCGCTGTAGAGGACCGTGGGCTCATCCGCGTGGTCGTGATGCCATTTCACGCGTTGGTAGCGCATCAGGTCACGCTTTGCGCTCTCGCGAACCGCGTGTGACCACCCGCCGCAGGTCGAGCGTGTGCGGGTAGTCCGTGCTGGCGGCGGCGGCACCGGCCGCGCGCATCGCGGCGACGTCGATCCGGCCGGCGGTGTGGCGGCCGGCCTCGAAGCGGGAGGCCCGGCGGGCCTCTGCCTCGTTGGCGTTGACGGGCGGGTGGTCGTAGGAGCGGCCGCCGGGGTGGACGACGTGGTACGTCGCGCCACCGATGCTCGTCCCCGCGCCGATGTCGACGACGTCGAAGACCAGCGGCGAGTGCACCTCGATGCTCGGGTGGAGCGCCGACCAGGGTTGCCACGCCTGGTAGCGGACGCCGCCGTACTGCCCGACTCCGGTGCGGGCGGGGGTGAGCGGCACGGGCACGCCCTGACACGTGACCACATGCCGCTGGGAGTCGAGCCCGGAGACGCTCACCTGGACCCGCTCGACCGACGAGTCGACGTAGCGGGCGGTGCCATCGCCGGTGGCCTCCTCCCCCAGCACGTGCCAGGGCTCGACGCCCTGCCGCAGCTCGAGGTGGATCTGCCGCCCGGACTCGTCACCGAAGGACACCGATCCGATGCGCGGGAAGCGGAACTCGACGAACGGGTCCAGCCAGCCCGCGTCGAACGGGATGCCGAAGGCGTTGAGGTCGGCCACCACCTGGTGGATGTCGGCGAGGGCGCCCTGCGGCACCAGGAAGTCCTCGTGCAGGCGGGTGCCCCACCGCACCAGGTCGCCGGAGTCCGGGCGCTCCCAGAACATCGCCACCAGGCTGCGCACGAGGAGTGCCTGGACCAGCGCCATCTCCGGGTGCGGCGGCATCTCGAAGCCACGCAGCTCGAGCAGACCGAGCCGACCCCGGGAGGAGTCGGGGCTGTAGAGCTTGTCGACGCAGAACTCCGCGCGGTGCGTGTTGCCGGTCAGGTCGGTCAGCAGGTGCCGGAGAGCCCGGTCGACCAGCCAGGGCCGGGTCTCGTGACGGTCGCCAGAGCGACCTCCTCGACCACCGGTGTCAGCGGCGGCGACCAGCCGCCGGACCTCCTGGAACGCGATCTCCATCTCGAAGACGGCCTCCGGGCGGCCCTCGTCGAACCGCGGAGCCTGGCTGGTCGGACCGATGAACCGGCCGGAGAAGAGGTAGGAGAGTGACGGGTGCCGCTGCCAGTAGGCGACCAGGCTCACCAGCAGGTCGGGACGCCGCAGCAGCGGGCTGTCGATCGGACGCGGACCGCCGAGGGTGAGGTGGTTGCCGCCGCCGGTGCCGGTGTGGAGGCCGTCGAGGTCGAACTTCTCGGTCGTCAGCTTCGCCAGCCGGGCATCGCCGTACAACGCGGTCATCAGGTCGCGCTGCTCGGCCCAGGTCGACGTTGGCTGGACGTTGACCTCGATCACGCCGGGGTCGGGCGTCACCGACAGCGAGGCCAGCCCGGGGTCGGGCGGTGGCTGGTAGCCCTCGAGCACGACCGCGCAGCCGGTCTCGCGGGCAGCGGTCTCGACCAGGTGCAGCAGGTCGGCGTAGTCCTCGAGCCGGGTCGTCGGAGGGAGGAAGACGAAGACCCTGCCCTCCCGCTCCTCGAACGCCATGGCCGTCCGTTCCGCGTCCTCAGGGTCGGCGATCGTCACGGTCGGCAGGGTGGGGTCGAGGGGCTCCGCGCCCTCGAGGTACGACGGCTGCCCGGGCGCCTCGGGATCCGTCCAGGCGATCGCGTCCAGCGGCAGCCGGAGCCCGACCGCGCTGGTGCCCGGCGTCAGGACCAGCCGGCCACGCCTGAACTTCCACGCGGGGCTGGTCCACCCGTCCTCCCCCGTGGTCAACGGCAGCACCCAGCCGGTCGGCGTCACGACGTCGGCGTCGAGCTTGGCGACCAGCGCGAGCGAGGCGTCGTCGCGCCCCTCGGGCGGGTCGCCGGCCGGTAGTCGCACGTGGTCGGCCAGCGCCGCGAACGGGTCCTCGTAGGCGGGCAGCAGCTGCTCGGGCGGCAGTCCGAGGAGGGCGGTCACGCGGCGGCCGAGCAGTTCTGCTGGGGTCTCGTGACGGGTCTCGTGACGGTCGCCAGGGCGACCTCCTCGACCTACGACCCCCACGGGTCGGCCAGGAGCGCCGGGTCCTGCCACAGCGGGGTGCCGTCGGTGCGCCACTGCATCGAGATGCTCCACCGCGGCAGCGGCTCGCCGGGATACCACTTGCCCTGGCCGTGGTGGACCACGCCGCCGGCGCCGTACCGCTCCCGCAGCCGAACGGCCAGGTCCACGGCCAGCCGCCGCTTCTCGGGGCCGTCGGCGTCGGTGTTCCACTCCGCGGTAGAGGCGTCGTCGCGCGAGACGAAGGTCGGTTCGCCACCCATCGTCAGTCGGACGTCGCCCGCCCGGAGCCGGCCGTCGACCGCCTCGCCGAGCGCGTCGATCGCCTGCCACTGGTCGGGTGAGTACGGCGCGGTGACCCGCGGGTCCTCGTGCACCCGGCGGACCTCGTTGTGGAAGCGGAAGGTCACCTCGACCGGCTCGGTCGCGCCGGTGATCGGGGCTGCCGAGCTCGGGTGCGGTGTCGCCGAGAGCGGGATGTGGCCCTCGCCGGCGAACAGCGCGCTGGTCGGATCCATGCCGACCCAGCCCGCGCCCGGGACGTAGACCTCGGTCCACGCGTGCAGGTCGGTGAAGTCGGACTTCGGGCCGGTCGGGCCGTCGAGGCCCTGGGTGGCGAACTCGTCGGGCGCCAGCTGGACGAGGTAGCCGGAGACGAACCGCGCGGCCAGGCCGTACTGCCGCAGCAGGCTCACCAGCAGCCAGGCACTGTCGCGGCACGACCCGATGCCGACCCGCAGGGTCTCGTCCGGGGTCTGCACGCCCGGCTCCATCCGCACGGAGTAGTCGACGTCACGGTGCACGGCATCGTTGAGGCCGGCCAGGAACTCGACCATCGGCACCCCGTCGGCGAGGGAGCGCCGGCAGCCGTTCCCGCCAGGCCGCCGCTTCGTCGGAGTCGTCGACCGGCCGGAGGTAGGGCGCCAGGTCCGCAGCCAGCTGCGGCTCGTAGTCGAACGGGAAGCGCTCGGCGTAGTCCTCGATGAAGAAGTCGAACGGGTTGATCACCATCAGGTCGGCCACCAGCCCGACCGTGATGTCGAGCGTCGAGACCTTCTCGGGGAAGACCAGCCGAGCCAGCCAGTTGCCGAACGGGTCCTGCTGCCAGTTCACGAAGTGCCCGGCCGGCTCGACCTTCAGCGAGTAGGCCTCGATGGGAGTCCGGCAGTGCGGTGCGGGCCGGAGGCGTACGACGTGGGGGCCGACCGCCACGGCGCGCTCGAACTCATACGTGGTCCGGTGCTCGAGCGCGACCTTGATGGACATGCCGCGAGCCTAGATCCGGGCCATGACAGCCGGACTACGGCGTGTAGGTGAAGAAGTCGGAGAAGTCCGAGAAGTAGTCGGACAGGTAGGACTCGATCTCCGAGGGATCGGTCGGGAAGTCCGTCGGGAGGTCGGTGAAGTCCGTCGGGAAGTCCGTGAAGTCCGTCGGGAGGTCGGTGGGAAGATCGGTCGGCGGGTCGGTCGGGTAGATCGTCGGAGTGTCGGTGGGGCCGTCGGTCGCGTCCTCCGACTCGACCAGCTGGTCGATCTTCCACTCGTCGCCCTGGATGATCATGCCGAGGGTGAGCGCCCCGTTTTCCGCGCCGGAGGTCAGCTCGACGGGCACCGTGGCGGTCTTGGCGTCCTCGTCGACGGCGGCGGGAAGGACTTCGTAGGTGAAGTCGCCGGGCATGTCCTCGACCTGGCAGCCGCCCTCCTCCTCCAGCAGCTTGTCGGTCACCAGACCCTCGATCACGTCGCAGTCGTTCGCGAGCACCCCCTCCATGAACTGCTCGGCGACGTCCTCGGGCTCGGTGTCGGGCAGCGAGCTGTCGTTGCCGCCGCGGTTCTTGGCGCTGTCGCCTCCGCCGTCGCTGTCGCGGACGAAGACCGCCCACGACCCGACCGCGAGGACCGCGATCAGCACGACCGCGCCGACCACGGCGAGCAGGATCAGCAGGCCCCTGTTGCTGCCGCCGGACGGCGGCTGGAACCCCGGCGGGCCGCCGGGGCCGCCGGGCCCGCCGGGAAACGACGGCTGCGGCACGGCGCCGTACGCCGAACCAGGAGGCGCGCCCGGCGGTGGGCCGGACTGCTGCGCACCCTGCCAGCCGGCGGGCTCGCCGCCCTGCGCGGGGAACTGTGCCGTCGGGTTGGGAGGCGAGGAGTAGACCTGCGTGGCGCCGGCACCGAGGCCGATCTCGCCCGTGCCCGGCTGGATGTGGTCGGTCCACGCGGTGCCGTCGAACCAACGCATCGCGCCGTTCTGGTCGGGGTACCAGCCGGGCTGGCTGGGGGACTCTCCGGACACCGGAACTCCTCGAAACGTCGGGCGGGTTGGGCCAACGGTAGTCACCCGGTCGGTCCGGGTCGATGATCAGGTCGGCGGGGTGAGGTCCTGGAGGAGCTCGATGAGCCGGTCGATCGCCGCCGGCTCGCCGACGCTGACTCGTACGCCCTCGCCGGCGAAGGGCCGCAGCGCGAGACCGGCCGCAGCCGGCGGCGTCGGTGAGCACGTCTGTCTGCGGCAGGTCGAACCACACGAAGTTGCCCTGCGGCTCCGGGACCGACCAGCCGGCGGCCGCGATCCCGGCTACCAGCCGGTCCCGCTCCCCCACGAGTGCGTCGACCCGTGCGAGCAGCTCGACCTCGTGCTCGAGGGACGCGACGGCGGCGGCCTGGGCGACCGACGAGACGCCGAACGGCAGCGAGACGGCCCGCAGCGCGCTCGCGACCTCGGCCGCCGCGACGGCGTACCCGACGCGCAGGCCGGCCAGCCCGTAGGCCTTGGAGAAGGTGCGCAGCAGCACCACGTTGGGATGGCTGCGCAGGAGCGCGAGCCCGTCGACCGGGTCGGCCATCCGGACGAACTCGAGGTAGGCCTCGTCGACCACGACCAGGACGTCGTCGGGCACCTCGGCGACGAAGGCCGCGGTCGCTGCGTGCCCGAGCGCCGGGCCGGTCGGGTTGTTGGGGGTGCAGAGCAGCACCACGCGGGTGCGATCGGTGATCGCGGCCGCCATCGCCGGCAGGTCGTGCCGGCCGTCGGCAGTGACGGGCACCTTGACGCCGGCCGCGCCGGCAGCCGTGATGGCGATCGGGTAGGCCTCGAAGGACCGCCACGCGTGCACGACCTCGTCGCCCGGGCCGCAGTAGGCGGCGAGCAGGTGGTAGATCAGCGCGACCGAGCCGGTGCCCGCAGCCAGCTGGTCGGTGTCGACGCCGAGCTTGGCGGCGAGCGCGTCGTAGAGCGCGACACACCCCATGTCGGGGTAGCGGTTCATCGCCGCGGCCGCCTGCTCGGCGGCCGCCAGCACGCCCGGCAGCGGCGGGTAGGGGTTCTCGTTGGACGACAGCTTGTACGCCGTCAGCCCGGCCCGCGCGACCGGCGGGCGACCAGGGACGTACGGCGGGATCTCCCGCACGTGCGGCAGCGGCTCGACCATGACCGCGACCCTACGCGGCCGGGTTCTCCTGCTCCGACGGCGGCGGGACCACCCGGCCGCCGGTCACCGACAAGAGCTCGCGGCCGAGGGCGATGTCGAGCGGGTTGGTCAGGCAGCGCACCGATCCGCCACCGAGGTGGAACTCGGACACGTCGACGAGCACGACCTCGAAGCCCCACTCCTCGAGCTGGGAACGCACGCGGGGCGGGCAGGCCGGCATCACCACGGTGCGGCCGACGACGACGGAGTTGGCGCAGAGCGTGCTGATCGCCTCCTCCTCGGTGATCACGAGCGGGTCGGGCACCAGGGCGAGGAGCGCCTCGGCGGACGCCGGCTCGAGGGCGTCGGGGCAGACGATCGCGCGCCGCTCGTCGAGCGGGCAGAAGGCCAGGTCGAGGTGATACATCCCGGGGTGCGTGATCCGCATCCCGCGCACGGTCACGCCGAGGTCGGAGGCCAGGTGCTTGAGCGCGAGCTCGTCGGTGCGCGGACCGACGCCGACGACCAGGTCACCGGCGTAGGGGAACGCGTCGCCCGCCTCGAAGTGGGCGCCGACGCCGTCGCGTCCGACGTATGACGTCGCGAAGCCCTGTGTCTCGAACCAGTGCTGGGCGCTCGGCGTCTCGTTGCGGCGCTGCGGGAAGCGCATGTGGGACATCACCACCGAACGCCCGCCATCGCCCTCGCCCGCCGGGTGCAGCAGCGCGAGACCGAGGTTCATCGCATAGACCATGTCGGGGCTGTCGGGGCGACCCGGGATCACGTCGACCGTCGCGCCGACGGCGCGGAGGGTGTCGACGAGGGTGCGCCACTGGGTCGCCGCCCGCTCGGGATCGGGCTGGACGGCAGGGTTCATGAAGGGGTTGATCGCGTAGTCGATCCGAAACTGCGACGGCTCGACCATTGCATAGTGACGACCCCAACCCAGCGTCATTCCCAGCTCCCTCCGTAGCAGCGTGATTGTCAGACAATCTGACAATGAGACAGCATAGCGGGTTCCCCCCGATGCGCGACAATGGCGGCATGCCCACCGCCCCGTCCCAGTTCGACTCCCTCAGCGTCGAGCACGCCTCGACCGTCGAGCGAGTGACCGCCGAGCTGCGCCGGGCGGTCTTCGAGGGCGAGGTCGAGAGCGGCACCCCGCTGCGCGAGCTCGCGCTCGCCGAGTCGCTCGGAGTGTCCCGGCCGACCGTCCGCGAGGCCCTGATGGCGCTGGTCGCCGAAGGGCTCGCCACCCGCGAGCCCAACCGCGGGGTGAGCGTTGCGACGCCGCGCGCCGAGTCGGTGCGCGACGTCTGCGCGGCGCGCTGGGTGCTCGAGGGCGCGGGGGTGCGCGCCTGGCCGACGGCAGATGACGCCGCGCGGAAGCGGGTCCGGCAGACGCTGGAGGCCTACACGAGCGCGGTACGGAGCGGGAAGGCGTCGTACGAGGAGCTCAACGAGCGGCACCTCGCCTTCCACGTGTCCCTCGTCGAGCTCACCGGCAGTCCTCGCCTGGTCCAGATGGCCGAGAGCCTGATGGACGAGCTCAAGCTCGCGCTGGCCCAGGTCGACCGGGTCCGCCGCAACGCGCACGACCAGGCGGAGTCGCACGAGGCTCTGGTCCGGTTGCTCGAGGACGACGACCGCGAAGCTGCGTCCGAGTTCCTGCACCACCACATCGACGACGCGGCCGACGAGATCGTCGAAGCACTGGCGCTGACCTGACCGCTGGTTGAGGTGCGAGCGCAGCGAGCCTCGAAACCAAGGCCCCTGTAACACTGACCGCATGCTCGCGTTCCTCGCCCGCTGGGCGATCACCGCTGCCGCGCTCGCCCTCGCCGCCCAGGTGATCGACGGCATCTGGTTCAACGGACCCGACGCCGGTCAGGCGGAGATCGAGGACAAGTGGCTGCCGCTGCTGGGTGTCGCCCTGATCTCGTGCTTGATCACGGCGTTGGTCAAGCCGATCCTGACGGTCCTGTCGATCCCGTTCATCCTGCTGACGCTCGGGCTGTTCCTCGTCGTTCTCAACGCGCTGCTGCTGAGGCTGACCGCGTGGCTCGCCGGCCTCCTCGACATCGGCTTCCACGTCGAGGGGTTCTGGCCCGCGGTCGGCGGCGCGATCATCATCAGCATCACGACGTGGTTCCTCGACGCCCTGGTCGGCGTCGACGACGGCGACAAGGGCGGCAAGCGCGACCAGGGCGACAGGGGCGACTAGTGCCGGCGCTGCCGCCGCCCCGGACGCCGGGGCACTACCGGATCGCGCTGGTCTGCCTCGGCAACATCTGCCGCTCGCCCATGGCCGACGTGGTGCTGACCGACCGGGTGCAGGCGGCCGGCCTCGCCGACCGGGTGACCGTGGTCAGCTCCGGCACCGGCGACTGGCACATCGGCCACCCGATGGACCGACGGGCGGCGGCCCTGCTCACCAGCGAGGGGTACGACCCCTCCGCCCACCGCGCGCAGCAGGTGCGCCCGTCCTGGCTGACCGACTGCGACCTGCTGCTGGCCATGGACCACCAGAACCTCCAGGACCTGCGCGCGCTCGCCGACCACGAGCCTGACCTGACCGATCCCGACCGGCTCCGGCTCTTCGGCGACTTCGACCCGCTCGAGCCCGGCGCGGAGGTGCCCGACCCCTACTACGACGGCGAGGACGGCTTCCGCGTCGTACTGGCGATGGTCGAACGGACAGCGGACGAGCTCGTCACCGCGCTGAGGACCCGAGCCGCGATTTCGAGAATAACTACTTGGATGTCCTACTATTTTCCTAGGACGTCCTACTAGTTGAGGTGACGATGGTCCGCACGCCGCTGCACAAGCCGACCCACCCGATCCGCCTGGTGACCGCGTCGAGCCTGTTCGACGGGCACGACGCCGCGATCAACATCATGCGGCGAATCTTCCAGAGCCAGGGCTGCGAGGTGATCCACCTCGGGCACAACCGCTCCGTCGCGGAGATCGTGGAGGCGGCGCTCGAGGAGGACGTGCAGTGCGTCGCGGTGTCGTCCTACCAGGGTGGCCACGTCGAGTACTTCGAGTACCTGGTCGAGCAGCTGCGCGACCGCGGCGCCGGCCACGTCAAGGTCGTCGGCGGCGGCGGCGGCGTGATCGTCCACGACGAGATCGAGCGGCTGCGGAAGTCCGGCGTCACGATCTTCTCCCCCGAGGACGGCCAGCGGATGGGCCTGCCGGGGATGATCAACTCCATCGTCCACGACTGCGACCTCGACCTGTGGGCCCAGCGCAGCACGACCGCGGACGACGTGCTCTCCGGCGAGCGTACGGCGCTCGCTCGGATGATCACGGGCATCGAGGCCGGTGCGGTCGACGACGCCACGCTCGACCGGCTGCGCGAGGTCTCGACAGGCTCGACCGGCAAGCAGGTCCCGGTGCTCGGCATCACCGGCACCGGCGGCAGCGGGAAGAGCTCGCTCACCGACGAGCTGGTCCGCCGACTGCGGATGGACCAGCAGGACAAGGTGCGGGTCGCCGTGCTCGCCGTCGACCCGACCCGGCGCAAGGGCGGCGGCGCGCTCCTCGGCGACCGGATCCGGATGAACAGCCTCGACCTCGACGGACCCGGGCTCGACCGTGACCGGGTCTTCTTCCGCAGCCTCGCCACCCGAGGCGCGCACGAGCTGCCCGAGCACCTCGCCGACGTCATCGCCGCGACCAAGGCCGCCGGCTTCGACCTCGTGGTCGTCGAGACTCCCGGCATCGGCCAGGGCGACGCCGCGGTCATCCCGTTCCTCGAGGACGGAGGCACCAGCCTCTACGTCATGACGCCGGAGTACGGCGCCGCCTCCCAGCTCGAGAAGATCGACATGCTCGACTTCGCCGACGCCGTGGCGATCAACAAGTTCGAGCGCCGCGGCGCGAAGGACGCGCTGCGCGAGGTCGCCCGCCAGCTGGTGCGCAACCGGGAGGCGTTCGGTCAGCAGCCCGACGAGATGCCGGTCTTCGGCACGTCGGCCGCGACCTTCGACGACGACGGCGTGACGTCGCTCTACCAGTTCCTCCGCGCCCAGCTGTCCGCACGCGGACTCGCCGTCGACGAGGGCCTGTTGGCCCCGGTCGCCACCAAGACGTCCACCCGGATCCAGCAGGTCCTGCCTCCCGACCGGATCCGCTACCTCGCCGAGATCGCCGGCACCCTGCGCGACTACCACGAGCAGACCGACGTGCTGGTCGGTGCCGCCCGGCGGGCCCAGCGGTTCGCCGAGGTCGCCGCCGAGGTGCCGGAGGCGAAGGAGCTGGCCAACCAGGCGCTCGCCACGGTGCCCGACGAGCTCGTGGCCCAGCTCGAGGAGTGGCCCGAGGTCGTGGCGAAGTACGCCGCCGACCCCGGTCGTGAGTCCCTTTCCGGCACCCGGGTCCCCCGTGTCGCCGTACCCCGCCTCGAGGACCACGGCGAGCTGGTGCGCTTCTGGCGCCGCGAGAACCTCCCGGGCTTCTACCCGTTCACCGCGGGCGTCTTCCCGTTCAAGCGGGAGAACGAGGACCCGGCCCGGATGTTCGCCGGCGAGGGTGACCCGTTCCGCACCAACCGTCGCTTCAAGCTGCTGGCCGAGGACCAGCCGGCGACCCGGCTGTCGACCGCGTTCGACTCGGTGACGCTCTACGGCCGCGACCCCGCGGAGCGGCCCGATGTCTACGGCAAGATCGGCACCTCCGGCGTCAGCGTCGCGACGCTCGAGGACATGAAGGCGCTCTACGACGGGTTCGACCTCGGCTCGCCGACGACCTCGGTGTCGATGACCATCAACGGCCCGGCCCCGACGGTTCTGGCCTTCTTCCTCAACACCGTGATCGACCAGGCCAACGAGGCGGGCATCGAGCCCGCCGAGGCGCTGCGCAACGTCCGCGGCACCGTGCAGGCCGACATCCTCAAGGAGGACCAGGGGCAGAACACCTGCCTGTTCTCGACCGAGTTCTCGCTGCGCTGCATGGCCGACATCCAGGAATGGTTCATCGAGCACGGCGTCCGCAACTTCTACTCCGTGTCGATCTCCGGCTACCACATCGCCGAGGCCGGGGCGAACCCCATCAGCCAGCTCGCGTTCACCCTCGCCAACGGCTTCACCTACGTGGAGTCCTACCTCGCGCGCGGCATGGCCATCGACGACTTCGCGCCGAACCTCTCGTTCTTCTTCTCCAACGGCATGGATCCCGAGTACACCGTGATCGGCCGGGTCGCCCGCCGGATCTGGGCGGTCGCGATGAAGGAGCGCTACGGCGCCAACGAGCGCTCGCAGAGGCTGAAGTACCACGTCCAGACGTCCGGCCGGTCCCTGCACGCGCAGGAGATGGCGTTCAACGACATCCGCACCACCCTCCAGGCGCTGTGCGCGATCTACGACAACGCCAACTCGCTGCACACCAACGCCTACGACGAGGCGGTCACCACCCCGACCGACGAGTCCGTGCGCCGTGCGCTCGCGATCCAGATGATCATCAACCGCGAGTGGGGCCTGGCCATGAACGAGAACCCGATGCAGGGCTCGCTCATCGTCGACGAGCTCACGGACCTCGTGGAGGAGGCCGTGCTCGCCGAGTTCGACCGGATCTCCGAGCGCGGCGGCGTGCTCGGCGCCATGGAGACCGGCTACCAGCGCGGCCGGATCCAGGACGAGTCGATGCTCTACGAGCACCGCAAGCACGACGGATCGCTGCCGATCATCGGCGTCAACACGTTCCGCAGCGCCGACACCGACGGCACGCCGGCCCACGTCGAGCTCGCCCGGGCGACGGAGGACGAGAAGCGGTCGCAGCTCGAGCGGGTCGAGCAGTTCCGTGCCGCCCATGCCGACGAAGCAGAGGCCGCGATCGCCCGGCTCAAGGAGGCGGCGACGAGCGGCGACAACGTGTTCGCCGTCCTCATGGACGCGGCGCGGGTCTGCTCGCTCGGCCAGGTCACCGAGGCGTTCTTCGAGGTCGGCGGCCAGTACCGCAGGAATGTCTGACCGGTGCAGGAATCCCCGGTTGACCGGGGATTCCTGCACTTGTCGGCCATTGCAATGGCCGACAAGTGCCAGTTTTCCCTGTCCCATGTGACTGCCGTGGCCGAAGTGACGAGCTGCCGCTATGAGCGACCTAGGCGCTCTCCTGGCTCAGCAGGTAGATGAAGCTCGCGCAGATCCCGCCGAGCACGATCATGGTCAGCGCGGCACCGATGAGGATGCCGACACCCCACGGCCGGCTCGCGGGCTTGAACAGCAGCGGGACCGGGATCAGCAGCGGCAGCAGGAGTCCGGCCACCAGGCCGATGAGGAGTGGCGTGTCGCTGTAGTCGTTGGCATCGGTCGACGCCGAGCCGCCTACGATCACGCCGAGGAACGGGCAGCCGACCGCCAGGATCGGCCCGATCAGCAGGCCGCCCAGCAGATAGCCGAGGACCTTGTTGCTGTCAGCCATGGGACTCCCTCATCGGATCCACCACCACGCCCCGACCAGTCCGCCGATCAGGACGAGTGCGAGGACGACGACCGCCGTGATCCGGGTGCGGCACCAGTAGCGATGCGCACAGGCGTCCTCACCTGTTCCGGACGAGGCTGGGATCCGCTGCGGCTGGACCAGCCGGGGGTCGCTCATCGACCGACCGCCGTCGAGAGCCGGGTCTGTGAGAGCGGCGCCCATGCCTGGAGGGCGCAGAACGGGACGCACTGATGAGAGGCGTCCTCCGGATTCACCGCCGCGACGTGCACACAGCACTGCGTGAGCCGTTCCTCGATCATCGTGTTCATGTCCATGAATGGCTTCACGGTGACCCGCAGCACGCGTTCGCCGAGAAGCCGGCGCAGCCGTTCGTGCTGTCCTGGCAGCCTGGACGAGGCCAGGGTGGCGAGCGTGCCGATGCCGATGTCGCAGTGTTGGCAGATGTCGCGCCAGATCGACGCCATCGACGGGTGACTGAGGCTGGACTGCTCCGAGAGCAGGTCGAGGAGCGAGTCCTTGACGATCGTCCGCATCGCAGCGGGGATCGTGTCGTCGGCGATCCGGTTGGCGAGCAGGTCCGGCTCGAGGTCCAGCCACTGCTTCAGTCGTTCGTGACCGATCAGCGAGACCAAGGAGCGCCAGCTGCCGGCGTCGTCCTTGAGCAGATAGCCGACGGAGCAGCAGTGCGGGTGGCTGCAGGGCAGGGCGGTGAGGTCGCGCCACGTCACCAGGCCGGCGGTCTGCTCGTCGAGCCGGGCGAGCACCCCGGTGTGCGTGAGCCGGTCGAGCGGGTCGATCCCGGCGCCCCGGCCGCTGCCGAAGACCGGCTGAACCGTGACGCCCCCGACGTACGGCGTGTCCAGCGCCCGCTTGAGCACGAAGCCGATCTCGTCTTCGTTGACACCGAGGGCGGCCGTCATCGTGAGGGTCGTGAAGATGCCGCGGGCCGACAACCGGTCGACGGCGTCGTCCTTGAACCGGCGGATGTCGGCGCCGCGGTGGTAGGTCGAGGCGTCGGCCGAGTGGCCGTCGTACTGGAGGTAGACCTCGACCCGCTCCCGGTGCTTCGTCAGCACGTCGAGCAACGCGTCGTCGCGAGCGATCAGCAGGCCGTTGGTGTTGACGAGGATTCGTACGACGGGCCGGCGGGCGACCTCGTCGAGGAGCTCCGCGAGCCAGGGATAGAGAGTCGGCTCGCCCCCTGACAGCATCAGTACGTCGATCCGCCCGTTCTCCCGCGCGATCCGGGCGTCGATCGACGCGAGCACCTGCTCGAGCGGGGCCACGCTCGCCCGGGCGGGCGAGGACTCGGCGAAGCAGGTCGGGCACTTGAGGTTGCAGTGGTCGAGCAGGTCCTCGAGCAGGATGCAGGTGTGCTGCGACTGCATCTCGGGGAGGCCGTCCTCGTAGGCCGCGGGCACCGGCTTGAAGTTGCCGAGGCGGTCCGGGGTGTGCACCTTTGTCGGCGCGGTCCACTGCTCGAGGTAGGTGAGGATCTCGGGGGACTCGTCGTAGAGCGTGCGCACCAGGCCGTGCACCTGGCAGCCGCGGTCGAGCCACACCCGGTCGTCCTGCACCACCAGCCAGCCGGAGAGCCGGGCCACGTCCGCCAGCGGACGGTCGGGCTGCTCCTCGTGGCACAGCGGGCAGAATGCGTTCACGTAGCGGTGGATCCGCCCGTTGCGCAACGGCATCCCGGCGCTCATGCGGCTGCCCGTTGGTCGAGGAGGTCGCTCTGGCGACCGTCACGGGACCCGTCGTACGCGCCGTGTCGCCACTGCCACGCGATCCGTGCGAGCACCAGCGGGACCGTGCACATCAAGAACAGCTGCGGCCGGGTCATCCCCAGCCACGCCACCTCGTTGCCGCGCACGAACTCGACGAGGAACCGGAACACACCGTAGGCGGCGACGTACCAGACGAACGTCGTGCCGGGAGGCAGGTCAGTCCGGCGGAGCCAGAGCCAGAGGACGAGGAACGCGCCGAGGTGGAAGGCGATCTCGTAGCCGAACGACGGGTGCCGGCCATCGATCGCCCACGGCACGTCGGTGCGGGTGCCGGGCAGCTCGGTGAGGAGACATCCCACCCGGCCGACCGCCATGCCCAGCGCCACCGCTGGCGCGAACAGGTCGCCGGTCCGGAGCGGATAGCGGACGATCCGCTTCGCGACGTGCACGCCGAGCCACGCCCCGACCAGGCCACCGAGGATCGAGCGGTTGCCGTAGAACCACTGCTCCGCCAGCGAGGCGTTGTCACGGAGGTCGATGTGCTGGGCCCAGGTGCCGAGCCGCATCAGCAGCGCACCACCCACGAGCGCGCCCGCGACCACGTAGATCAACCGCTCATCGGTCTGACCGCGGCGCCGAGCCTCGATCACGAAGACCACCACCGCCGTTGCGACGCCGAGACCCACGAAGAGCTCATGGCTCGGGAGGGGTCCGACGTGGAGCAGCATGTGCCACATCCTCACACGGCCGACGGGCGCGGCAGAGGCCATGGGACGAGCCGCGACCTAGTCGAGGGCACTGAGGAGCAGCCACAGCCAGGTCAGCAAGATCCCCGTGCCCAGCGCGGTCCCGGACAACAGCGCCACTCCCCACGGCCGGCTCGCGGTGGGGATCAGGAACGCCCCGCCGAGGACGAACGGCAGCCCGAAGGCCAGCAGGTACGTGGCCGCGCCCGGATAGTCCGTCGCGACCTCCGCGACCTGGAAGAACCCGAGCGGGGTGACGAACCCGACGAACGGTCCATACCCCAGGCCGACCAGCAACAGGCTGGTCCGACGCCTCTCGGCCTCCACCGGCTCGTCCGTGACCTGCATGTCTTGATCGTCCGGTTGATCGCCTTCGACCGCATGAGCACCGATACTCAGTTCTCATGCGGATCGGCGTGGTGGGTGCGGGCCTGGCCGGACTGACCTGTGCCTGGAGGCTGCACCGCGACGGCCATGACGTGGTCGTCCTCGAGGCACGCGACCGGGTCGGCGGCAGGACCTGGTCGGCGACGCTCCCAGGCGGCGTCGTCGTCGAGCGCGGCGGGGAGTGGATCGAGGCCGACCAGCACGCGATCCGCCGGGTCTGCGCCGAGCTCGAGCTGCCGTTGGCGCCGCACGGCGTGCGGTTCCACCGGCGCCGGCTCACCGGGGACGTGCCCACCCTGGCCGACGTCGAGCGGACGCTGACACGGGTGGCGGCGCAGGTTCCCGACGAGGACTGCACGCTCGAGGCGGCCTTCCAGGCCGCCGTCGGCGAGGCGTACGCCGGCGACCCGGCCTTCCTGCGGATCTGCACGTCGACCGCGGGCGACCCGGCGCGCGCCAGTGCCCGCTTCCACCTCGCGCGGGCCGAGGGTGCGCGGATCGACGTGGCGGCGCGGGTCCTGGGCGGCAACCAGCGGATCACTCTGGCGATGGCGGAGGAGCTGGGCGAGCGGGTGCGCTTGAGCACTCCGGTCGTCGGGACGGGAGTGGACGGCGCCGGCGCGGTGCTCCTCACGGGCGACGATCCGATCATCGTCGACCGGGCCGTGGTCGCCGTACCGCTCGCGTTGCTGGACGACCTGGCCTGGGAGCCGGGCCTCCCCGACGAGTGGCAGGCGGGCCTCGAAGGGTTGACGACGGGCTCCGCCGCCAAGCTGTCCGTGCCGACGACCCAGAGCGCTCGGCCCGACGGCGTCCAGCACCCCGGCTCGTTCTGGTGGGCGTGGAACTCCCTCGACCCGGCCGGCGACGACGGCGTGGCGGCGGTGTCCTGCTTCGCCGGAGGCCCGGCGCGGACGCAGCTGGCCGTCGCCGACGGTCCCGGCCAGTGGCTGGCCGAGCTCGGCGCCCTCCGCCCGGACCTCGACCTTGTCCCGTCAGACGCGCTGCTGACCGACTGGGAGACGGAGGAGTGGACCCGCGGGGGGTACTCCTACGTGCTGACCGGCCGGTCGCCCGACGCCGCGAGACTCCTCCAGCAACCGGCCGGACCCCTGGTCCTGGCCGGCGAGTTCACGGCCGGAACGTACGCCGCAACGATGGACGGCGCGATCCGCAGCGGACTGCGGGCCGCACAGACGATCACTCGGTGACGGCGCCCTCGGTGGCCCTTGCGACGACGTCGTCGACGAGCTCGAGGAAGACCGGCTTCCAGTGCTCCAGGTCGAAGACCAGCGACGCGTGCCCACCCGGCGACTCCCGGACAATGGCGCCGGGGATCCGGGCGGCCAGCCGCCGCTGCCGCTCGGTCGGGATCGCCTTATCGTGCGCGGTGACGAGGACGCCGGTCGGCACGTCGACGTCCTTGATCCAGGCGGTGGCGTCGAACTTGCCGAGCTCGGCCATCACCACCGGGAGCGACCACAGGCTGGTCGACCGGAGCTCGGACATGCACCAGGCGCGGAGGCCGGCCAACGCCGCGTCCTCGACCGGCGGCGGCAGGGTCTCGGCGTGCACGCGGACCTTGTCGGCGGCGACCGAGAGCAGTCCCTGATTGGCGACCGCGAGCATCATGAAGAAGACCCGCTCCCCCATGTGCCCCTTCCACCGCGCGGCGGTCGAGCAGAGCACCAGGCCGGCGACCCGGTCGGGATGCCGGTGCCACAGCACCTGCGCGCTCGCGCCGCCCATCGAGTAGCCGACAACGATCGCGCGGTCGATGCCGAGCGCGTCGAGCACGGCCACCGCGTCGTCCGCACAGTCGTCGAGAGTGAACGAGTCGGACAGGATGCCGCGCCCGTGCCAACGCTGGTCGAACGTCACCACCCGGTAGCGCTGGCGCAGCTCGTCGAGCACCGAGAACCAGGTCAGCGGACCGGTGGTCGCGATCCCGTGCATGAGCAGCAGCGTCGGTGCGTCCGGCGTCGGGCCGGGCAGGTCGAGAACGTGCGTCGTCCCCCGTCCCGGCAGGTCGACGGGACGCCCGGCCGGCGGCACCGGTACGTCCGGCACCGCTCCGTCTCCGAGCCGGCGTAGCCCTGCGACGAGCACCTTGCCGCCGAGCCGCGCGGCAACCCGGCCGGCCTTCACGGAGTACCGGCCGATGGTCCTGTAGGTCATGCAGACTCCTGGTCTCCGTTGGTGCGCTGTACGTCGGGGACGGGCTCGGCGGCCGCACCGGGTTCGGGCTCCCCGCGCAGCTCGGCCAGCGCGTCCGGGAAGTACGACGCAAGCACCTCCACGTCGGGCAGCAGGTCCGGGCACGCGAGGAGCGAGAAGTTCATCCGGTCGACGTACGACCAGACGGTGACGTTGAGCCCGATCCCGTCGACCAGCGGCCCGACGCTGAAGATGTCGGTCAGCCGCGCACCACCGATGCTGATCAGCTCGCGCGGGCCCGGCACGTTCGAGACGATCGCGCTGAACGCGGCGGGGTGGAAGCGCGCGGCCCGGAACCGGCTGTAGAGCCGGGTGCCGAGGGCCATGAGGGACGGCGGCGCGAACTGGTTCCAGTCGGCGAGCATCTGGCTACCGAGCCGGCGGTTCATCTCCTTGGCGTGGCCGGCGGTCCGGGAGATCCGGTGCAGCCGTTCGACCGGGTCGGCGACGTCGGTCGCCAGGGTCGTGAACAGGTTGGACACGTTGTTGCCGAGCAGCCGCGGGTCGCTGCCGGCGGCGTCGAGACCGACCGGCACGCCGGCCGTGAGCGAGACCGACGGCCGCTCGCCGTGCTCGTCCATCCACCGGCGCAGCGCTCCGGCCGTCAGCGCGAGCACGACGTCGTTGAGCGTCACGCCGTGCTCCCGGCGTACCTCCTTGAGGTCCGCCAGCTGCAGCGTCACCGTGGCGAAGCTGCGCCGCGGCGTCAGCGGGCCGTTGAACGACACACGTGGAGCGTTCGCGATCGGCAGCGGCACCCCCGTCTCCGTGCTCCGCCGGTAGCGGAGCATCGAGGTGACTCCGCGCGCCGTGCTCAGGAGCAGCCGGGGCAGCAGCGCGATCTGCAGCACGGCGTCCCGCAGAGCCTCGACCGCCAGCCGGCCGCGCGACGGCAGCGCCGTGTCGTCGTCGGGGTCGCGGGTGAGCGGCGTCGCCCGGTCGGCGGAGCGGATGTCGGTGAGGTTGCCGAGCATCGCGTTGGCGGCGTTGCCGTCGGCCAGTGCGTGGTGGATCTTGCCCACGACCACCCTCCGGCCGTCGGCGAGGCCCTCGATGATGTGGATCTCCCAGAGCGGTACGGCGTGATCGAGCGGCCGGCCCGCGATCCGGCCGATCTCGACCTCGGCGTCCCGCAGCGTCGCCGAACCGCCGAGGTCGTGGCGGTAGAAGTGCCGTTCGGGGTCGATCCGCCGCTGGGTCACGAGCATCGGGTGGTTGAGCGCCCAGGGGATCGGCACGACCTTCCTCCGCAGCGCCGGCATCCTGCGCAGCCGCGCGAGCGTGCCGGTGACCAGGTTCTCGAAGTTCAGGTCGCGGTGCGCCTCGACCACCGCGATCTTGAGCGTGTGCATGTGGACCGACGGCGTCTCCAGGTAGAGGAAGCTCGCGTCCGCGCCGCGCATCCGGATGACCATCAGGACCGCACCCCCGGCAGGTCGCGCACGACCACCTTGCCGGACGCGTTGCGCGGCAGCTCGTCGAGGAGCACCACGTCGCGCGGCACCTTGTAGCCGGCCAGCCGGGCCTTCACATGGGTGCGCACGACGTCGGGGTCGACCGCGTCCGGCTGCGCCGGCACGACGTACGCCGCCAGCCGCTGCCCGAACGCCTCGTCGTCCACGCCGACCACCACGACCTCGCGCACCGAGGGGAGCTCGCCGATCGTGCGCTCGACCTCGACGGGATAGACGTTCTCGCCGCCCGACACGATCATGTCGTCGTCGCGGCCGACGACGTAGAGCCGCCCGTCGGCGTCCATCCGGCCGACGTCACCCGACACCATGAACCCGTCGAGCGACGCCTTCGTGTCGCCGGCCGTGTAGCCGTCGAACTCCGACGCGCCCCGCACCACGATCCGGCCGACCTCGCCGATCGGGACGTCGCGGCCCTCGTCGTCGACGAGCCGCACCGTCGTGCCCGTGACCGGCCGCCCTGCGGTGTCGGACGCGTGTCGGAGGTCCGCGGGCGAGGCGACGCTGATCTGGCCGGCCTCGGTGGCGTTGTAGCTGTTGTAGACCTTGTCCCCGAACCGGTCCATGAAGCCGATGACCGCCTCGCCACGCATCCGTGACCCGCTCGCGGTCACGAACCGGACGCTGTCGAGCAGGTAGCGGTCGAGCACCTCGGCGGGCAGCTCGGCGATCCGCTCGAGCATGACCGGCACCAGCGCGATGCCGGTCGCGCGGTGCTCGTCGGCGAGGGCGAGCGTCGCCTCCGGGTCGAACCTGCGGCGCAGCACGATGGTGCACGCCATCGTCGCGCCGATCACGAGCTGCCCGAAGCCCCACGCGTGGAACGTCGGAGCCGCGACGACGACGGTCTCCTCGCCGTGCCACGGGATCCGCTCGAGCATCGCGGCCAGCTCCTCCGGACCGCCTCCGCTCCGGGTGGCGCCCTTGGGCGTGCCGGTGGTCCCGGACGTCAGGAGCACGACGCGTCCCGGGCGGGTGCGCGGCGGCTGCCGGCCGCGGTAGGCGTCGATCAGCTGCTCGGCGGTGGCGAGCTCGCGGGTCGCGAACTCGTCCTCGACCCAGCTGAGCACCTCGGTCAGACCGGGGAGCCGCGACCGGGCATCGGCGACCAGCCCGGCGAACTCCTCGTCGTACACGATGAGCGCGGCCTGCTCGCGCTCGAGCACGTCGGCCAGCTGCGGCCCGGAGAAGCCGGTGTTGAGCAGCAGGGCGGGCACGCCGAGCCGGCCGGCGGCGAGGAACGCGTCGACGAACCCGCGATGGTTGCGGCACAGGATCGCGACCGAGGCCGGCGCCCCGTCCGACAGCTCGGCGAGGGCGACGGCCAGGGCGTCGGCCCGCACCTGGATCTCCCGCCAGGTCAGCGATCCACGCTCGTCGATCAGCCCGGTGCCGTCCGGTCGCCGGTTGGCGGCCAGGGCGAAGCCGGTGGTGGCGTGGGGTCCGTAGCGGCGCAGGATCCGGGCCATCCCGACGTAGCGGTCCGGTCGCATCGGGCCGATCATCCTGCTCCGCAGCAGGTGACCGGTCGCCCACAGCTGCGTGCGCAGCCGGCCTCGCTCGCTCCGGGGGTGAGTCGTCATCCGAGCACCGGGAACCGACGCTCCGCGGCCAGCTGGTCCAGCGCGTCCTGCATCCGCGTCCGGACGATCTGGTCGACCTCGGCGATGGCATCGACATCGGCGCCGGCCCCGAGCTCGGCCACGATCTCGGCCGGGTCGATCGGGTCGAGCACCTGGGTGACGATCTTGGTCGGGAGCGGGACGTTCGCCACGCCGGCCGGCGTCAGGCCGAACGGGAAGCCGATCGTCAGGGGCAGCAGATCGGTCCGCATCACCTTGCGCAGCGGAGACAGCCTCCCGAGCCACTCCCCGCGGGTGACGTGGAACTGGGCCTCCTGGCCGCCGATCGACACGACCGGCACGATCGGGACGCCGGCGTCGAGGGCCGTGCGCACGTAGCCCGTGCGCCCGTCGAAGTCGATCACGTTGGCCTTGAGGGTCGGGCGGAACGTGTCGTAGTCGCCACCCGGGAACACGATCGTGACCGCCCCGGAGGCGAGCACCTCCTGGGCACTCGCCCGGTCGGCCGGCACGAACCCGAACTTGCGGAAGAGCGGGCCGGCCGCGCCGGTGAAGAGCATGTCGTGCGCCAGGCAGTAGAGCGGACGGTCCGCACCGAACGTGTCGGCGAACGCCACGGCGATGATGGGCACGTCCATCGCCATCAGCCCCCCCGAGTGGTTGCCGACCATCAGCGCGCCACCGGCGGGCACCCGGTCGATGTCCCTCACGTCGGACCGGAAGTAGCCCTTCATCGCCAGCTTGAGGAACGGGAGCACCTTGGCGATGTACGCCGGGTCGCGCTGCGCGAGGAGCCCCGCGCTCACCCCGTCACCCACTTGCGAGCCAGGGCGCTGCGCCAGGAGAACTCCTGCCAGTTCTCCGGGTCCTGGGAGAGCCGGTCGACGACGACGTCGAGCACCAGCGGGTTCGCGACCATGCCGACATGGCTGCTGCGGACGACGACGTTCTCGGCAATCGGGTGCGACGACGGAGCGACGGCGCAGCCACGCCACGGCACGATGCCGTCGGACTTGGAGTAGACCGCGGTGACCGGCACCGGGACCGGCCCGCGGAGCAGGTCGATCATCGGCCGCGCCCGGTCGGAGATCCCGTGCTTGCGCCGGGACCGCTCGAACATCCCCGTCGCCCGGGTCTTCTCGCCGTCGGCCCGCCACGGAGAGCCGAGGCACACGATCTGGCGGACGTCGCCCGGATAGGTGTGGGCGAGCCACCGGGCGAGGACGCCGCCGAAGCTCCAGCCCACGACACTGACCGGCGCGTCGTACTCCTTGCGGAGGCCTTCGAACCGCTCGATCAGGCCGTCGATCAGGCGATCGGTGAGGCCGATGTTGGAGCCCTGCTGCCAGCCGTGCACCCGGAAGTCGTGCCGCCGGAGGTGAGTGCGCAGGCGGCCCGTCATGCCGTCGGTGGCCGAGAAACCGGGGATGACCAGCACCGGCCGGCCGGCACCACTGGGGCGGCGTGGCGCGACCAGGTCCACGGCGTGCGAGGCAGCGAGCTCGCCCGCCAGCCGCGGGACCTCGAGGAACATCAACGCGCGGTGCGGCCCACCGCGGTCGGCACGGCCGGCCGCCGCGTCGGCGGATTTGTCTTCGAAGTCGTACACCCGGTCACCCACTGATCTAGAACACGTTCTACTTTGTTGTCGAGTATGCGGTGCGACGTGTGCGCAGGTCCAGCAATGTAATGACAATCACGGCCGTGGACACCGATCTGTAACCGCCGGTTCGTTGAAACAGCCATTTCTCCGGGCAGGCTGGAGGACATGGACGAGACACCCCCCTCCGAGACCGTCGACCGCCGCCTCGAACGGCGCGCCGCCCTCCGCGACCGTCACGCCCAGGGTGTCGCCCGGCTCATGGCGCAGCGCACCGACCTGCGCGGCGTGCACGCCCTGGCCGACTTCGTCGACGACGCGGTGCGCTGGACCGCCTAGACACCTACCGACGGGCGGTGCCGAACATGCCGCGGACGATCTCGCGGGCCGCGGTGCGCACGAAGTCCTTGAACGCCGAGGACTGCACGACGTCCTTGACCATGCCGCCCGGGCCGCCACCGCCCGACGACTTGCTCGACGACCTCTCCTTCGCGGACGAGGACTTCTCCTTGGCGGCCTGCTCCTCGGCCTTCCGGGCGCCGTCCTCGAGCCGCTTCGCGAGCAGCTCGCGGGCTGACTCGCGGTCGACCACCTGGGAGTACGCCGCGTTCCGCGGGCTGGCCTTGATCGTCGCCGCGATGGACTCCGGCGCACTCGGCGCCATCAGCGACTCCGGCGCGCGGAGCCGGGTCCACGCGACCGGCGTGGGCGCGCCTCGCTCGCCCATGACGGTGATGACGGCCTCGCCGATGCCGAGCGTCGTGATGACCTCGCCGAGGTCGTCGTAGGCGCTGTTGGGGTAGGTGTTGACCGTCGCCTTCAGCGCCTTCGCGTCATTGGGGGTGTGCGCCCGCAGCTGGTGCTGGATCCGGGAGCCGAGCTGGGCCAGCACGTCGTCCGGGACGTCGGTCGGGCTCTGCGTCACGAAGAAGACGCCGACGCCCTTGGACCGGATCAGCCGGACGGTCTGGGCGATCTGCGCGAGGAACTCCTTCGAGGCGTCGCTGAAGAGCAGGTGCGCCTCGTCGAAGAAGAAGACCAGCTTGGGCTGGTCGATGTCGCCGACCTCGGGAAGGTCGTGGAAGAGGTCGGCGAGCAGCCACATCAGGAATGTCGAGAAGACCGCCGGCCGGTCCTGCAGGTTCGGCAGCTCGAGCAACGAGATCAGCCCGCGGCCGTCCGCGGCGGTCTGCAGCAGGTCGGCCGAGCTGAACTCCGGCTCGCCGAAGAACGCGTCGGCGCCCTGGTCAGAGAAGGCGATCAGCTCGCGCAGGATGACACCCGCGGTCGCGCTCGACAGGCCTCCCAGCGCCTTCAGCTCCGCCTTGCCCTCCTCGCTCGTGAGGTGCTGGACGACGGCCCGCAGGTCCGGGAGGTCGAGCAGCGGCAGTCCCTGCTGGTCGGCGTAGTGGAAGACCAGCCCGAGGCTCGACTCCTGGGTCTCGTTGAGACCGAGCACCCGGCTGAGCAGCAGCGGCCCGAACGACGACATGGTGACCCGGATCGGAACCCCGCCCCCCTGGCCGCCGATCGCGTAGTACTCGACCGGGAACCCGGTCGCCTCCCACGCCTGCCCGACCGACGTCGCCCGCTCGGTGATCTTGTCGGACGCCGCGCCGGGCGTCGCGAGTCCGGAGAGGTCGCCCTTGATGTCGGCCGCGAAGACGGCGACGCCGGCGGCGCTGAGCTGCTCGGCGAGCAGCTGCAGCGTCTTCGTCTTTCCGGTGCCCGTCGCTCCCGCGACCAGGCCGTGCCGGTTGAGCATGCCCAGCGGGATCCGGATGTGCGTGCTCGTCAGGGTCTGCGCGTCCGCCATCAGCCCGCCGAGCTCGAGGGCGGGACCCTCGAACGCGTAACCGGGGGCGACCTGCTGCTCGATCGGGCTCTGCTCCGTCATGGCGGGAACTGTAGAAGGAACGCCGGGCCGCCCGGTATCCCCACCTCCTAGACTCGCGATCGTGATCTTCAAGCGCGTCGGGGACAGTCGTCCCTACCCCGACCACGGCCTCGGGTCGAAGGAGTGGGCATCCGTCCCGCCGCGACAGGTCCGTCTCGACGAGCTGGTCACGACCAAGGACACGCTGCAGCTGGCGGCCCTCCTCGACGAGGACTCGACGTTCTTCGGCGACCTGTTCGCCCACGTGGTGATGTGGCGGGGCGAGCTCTACCTGGAGGACGGCCTGCACCGAGCGCTCCGGGCCGCGCTCCAGCAGCGGAGCGTGCTGCACGCCCGCGTCATCCGGATGGAAGACTGACCGCGTGGACACCAAGGCGCGCGCCCGATCGGCCGTCACCTTGGCGGTGCTGGCCGTGGTGTTCATGATCGGGGTCGCGTGGGCGTGGTCGACGGTGACCGAGCCGTTCCCCGAGAAGGCGGAGCAGGCGGCGTGCACCGACAGCCCGGTGAGCGCTGGTGAGCGGATCACCCCGGGCGCCGTGCTCGTCAACGTGCTCAACGCCAGCAGCACCGAAGGACTGGCGGGCGAGACGATGGACGCCCTGGTGCGCAAGGGGTTCGCGGAGGGCGCGAAGGGCAACACGTCCGCCACGCCCGGCGAGACCGGAGCGATGATCTGGACGACCGACACCGACAGCCCCGCCGCCAAGCTGCTCCGGTCCTACTTCGGGCGCGACACCGACATCGTGGAGCAGGCGACGGCCGAGCCCGGCATCACCGTCGTCGTCGGCGCCAGCCTCCCCGGCATCAGGGACGGCAAGCTGGGCATCAAGGCGGACGAGGACACCTCGGTGTGCAGCCCGCCCTCCTCCTAGCCAGCGCGGCAGCGAAACTCAGATCAGTGAAGCCCGCCGGACCAGGGGGCGCCCTGGGCCAGTGCGGACGCCGACCGGCTGATCCGGAGCATCATCGCCGCCGACGGGGTCACCAGACCGTTGACGTAGGTGGAGAGCCGCGACGGTGAGGTGCCGATGTATTGCGCGAACTGCCGCTGGCTGCAGCCGCTGATCGCGACCAGCCGCCGGATCTCCTTGGCGACCTCGAGCCGCTCGGCCTCCTCGAAGCGTTTGCGGTAGACCTTGGCGCACCACTCCAGCGCCGACGCCGGCGCGGGCAGGTCGGCTTCGCGAGCCAGCTCTGCCAGGCGCGTGACCTCCGGGCCCCATGGGTTGGCTGCGATGATCGCCAGCACCCGACGCCACTCGGCGACGCCGCGCTGATCGATGATCTTCGCCATCTCCTCGGCGTCCTTCGGGACGTGGGCGGGGCGATTGGGGTCGATGTCGGCCATGAGGAGCCAGAACGCCGTGCTGTAGCACTTCTCCGCCGTCGTGAGGGCGTCCTCCTCGCTCTGGCCGGCCAGGACGAGGGCGCGCTGGATGTGCGTGCGGCGCGCCAGCTCGCGACAGGCCGCGGTCGTGAGCGGCAGGTCGGACCCGATCTTGAGCAGGTCATCGAGCTCGTTCTGGACCTGCGCGACCTGCTGGTGCCCGAACCGGCGCACGAGCGTGGAGGTGTGCAGATAGTCCTCGGCGTCGCCGAGCGCGACGACGCAGAGCATGTTGGTGAGCACGGCGGCCTTGAAGGCACCCTCGGGTGTGTAAGGGAGGATGGCCAGCACGCCGGCCAGCCGTCGCCACGCGGCCGCGGACGGCCCGGACTCGAGGCGGTCGATGCGTTCGAAGCCGGACAGAACAGCGGCATGGAGCGGGGCATGCGCCTGCTCGGAGTCGCTCTTCATCGCGTCCAGCAGGCGCGCAAGTTCTGGCCGCTGCTCGCGGAGGGCGTCGATGCGCCCCAGCACTGTGGTAGTAAAAATAGTATTAATAGTTCCTGATCCCCCTCGGGCGGTCGCGATTGGAGCGTCACGACTCCCTGCCTGCCGAAGGTGGAGCCCAGTCAGCAGGTTTGACCGACAATACTACTCGGTTCAACGCCGGTCAGCCCCCACGGTCTCATGCAAGGGGGTCCGGAGACAATCATTCTCGGCGGCGCGTCCAAATCGATGTCAGCCGATCTGGTCGCCTCCGGACGGATCGGCCCCCAGCCACTGCGCCAGCCGACCGCCCGCGCTCACCTGTCTCAGCCGCCGTTCGGTCGCCTCCCGCAGCTTCCGTGGGGTGACCACGAGCAGGTCGTCCCCGTGCCGCAGCACCGCCCGCTGATCGGGCACCAGGGTCTGCCCGTCGCGCACGATCAGCGCGACCGAGGCACCTGGTGGCAGCCGCAGCTCGCCGATCTCGACCCCGTGCAGCCGCGAGGTCGGGCTGATCGCCAGCTGCAGCATGTCGGCCGCGACGCGGGCCAGAGGCGCCGCCTCGAGATCGAGGTCCCGGGGCTCCGAACGCCGGGCGACCTTGAGCACCTTCGCTGCCCACGGCAGGGTCGGCCCGGTCAGCAGGGTGTCGATGACGACCAGCACGAAGACGATGTCGAAGAGCAGGGTCGCCCGATGGACGTCCTCCGCGAGCGGGATGGTTGCCAGGACGATCGGCACCGCGCCGCGAAGACCGGCCCACGAGAGGAAGGTCAGCTCCTGCCACGACATCTTCTGCGCGATCAAGCTCACCACCACCGAGAGCGGCCGCGCGAACACGGTCAGGACGAGACCGGCACCGAGGGCCATCCCGACCGTGTCCCACGTGATCCGGCCCGGCGAGAGGAGCAGGCCGAGCATGACGAAGAGCCCGATCTGCGCGAGCCACGCCAGCCCCTCGGAGAATCCCCGGGTGACGGAGCGGTGTGGGAGATCGGCGTTTCCGAGCACGAGCGCGGCGACGTAGACGGCGGCGAACCCGCTGGCGTGCGCGGCCGCCGCGGCGCCGTACGCCAGGAGTGCCAGGCACAGCACGGCGATCGGGTAGAGGCCGGACGCCGGCAGCGCGGCTCGCCGCATGATCCACGCGCCGCCGAACCCGGCGGCAGCGCCGATCAGCACACCGGCCACGAGCTCGAAGACGATGATCCCCGCCAGGACGAACGGCCCGTGGTCGGTCGCGGCGCCGCTCGAGATCAACGTCACCAGGACGACCGTCGGCGCGTCGTTGAACCCGGACTCCGCCTCGAGGGCGCCGGTGATCCGCCGCGGCAGCGGAACCACCCGGATCACCGAGAACACCGCGGCCGCGTCCGTCGGCGACGTCACCGCACCGAGCAGGACGGCAAGCTCCCACGGCATGCCGAGCAGGAAGTGCGCGCCGAGGGCGACCACGCCCACCGACACGGTCACGCCGACGGTCGCGAGCAGCAGGCCGAGCCGGACCGAGCCCCGGGTCTCCCGCCAGTTCGTGGTGAGTCCACCTTCGGCCAGGATGATCGCGAGCGCGCCGAACCCGAGCGCGTGGGCGAGCTCGGCGTTCTCGAACTTGATCCCGATCACGGACTCGCCGAGCAACACGCCCATCAGCAGGTAGATGAGCAGGCTGGGAAGGCCGACGCGCGAGGAGAACCGCACCGCGAGCACTGCCAGGAGGGTGACGGCCGAGCCCACCAGCAGGACCGAGTCGAGCTGATGGACGTCGAAACTCATGTCACCTCGGCAGGGGTCGTCGGGGCGCGGGTACGCAGTCTATCGGTCCGCCGCCTGACCCAACGCTCGCCCAAAACTGCAACGTGTTCTAAATTGGTCCCATGACCGCAGCCTCCGGCTTGACCGTGCCCGCCACGATCGCGGCCCGTGACGTGCCCGCCGGCGCAGAGACGTACGACGTGGTGGTCCTCGGGTTCGGCATCGCCGGCGGTTGCGCCGCCCTCGAGGCGGCGCGCGCAGGCGCCCGGGTGCTCCTCCTGGAGAAGGCCGCGGTGCACGGCGGCACGTCGAGCATGTCGGGCGGCCACTTCTACCTCGGCGCAGGCACGGCGGTGCAGCAGGCGACCGGCCACGACGACTCCGTCGACGCGATGGCGCGCTACCTGACCGCCAGCACCAAGGATCCCGACGAGGAGAAGATCCGCGCGTACTGCGAGGGATCGGTCGAGCACTTCGACTGGCTCGAGGCGCTCGGGTTCCAGTTCGAGCGGTCCTACTTCCCCGGCAAGGCGGTGATCCAGCCCGGGACCGAGGGCCTGATGTTCACCGGCAACGAGAAGGTCTGGCCGTTCCGCGACGAGATCCCGCCGGCCCCGCGCGGCCACAAGGTGCCGGTGCCCGGGGACACCGAGGGCACCAGGATCGTGATGGACCTGCTCCGCAAGCAGGTCGACGACGCGGGCGTCGAGGTGCGCTTCGAGACCGGCGGGACCAACCTGGTCGTGAGCGAGGACGGCGCGGTCGCCGGCGTCGCCTGGAGGAGCTTCGACGAGACCGGCGTGGTGCTGGCGCCGGCCGTGGTCGTCGCCGCCGGTGGCTACGTGATGAACCGCGACATGCTCGAGGCCTACACCCCGGCCCTCACGCGCAAGCTGTTCGCGCTCGGAGGGACCTACGACGACGGACTCGGCATCCGGCTCGGTCAGTCGGTCGGCGCCGCCCTCGAGCACATGGACGAGCCATTCATCACCGCCCCGTTCTACCCGCCCTCCTCGCTGGTGAAGGGCCTGATCGTCAACAAGCTCGGGCAGCGGTTCGTGGCGGAGGACAGCTACCACGCGCGGACGTCGTACTTCGTGCTGCGCCAGCCCGGCTCGGCGGCGTACCTCATCGCCGACAGCGACCACATGGAGGAGCAGCGGATGCCGCTGGTCCCGCTCAAGGACGGCTACGAGACCGTCGAGGAGATGGAAGCGGCCCTCGAGCTCCCCGAGGGATCGCTGGTCGCGACCATGGCCCGCTACAACGAGCACGCCGACCGCGGCGAGGACCCCGACTTCCACAAGCACCCCGACTGGCTGGCACCGCAGACCACCGGACCCTGGGGCGTCTACGACCTCACCCTCGGCACCGCGATCTACGCCGGCTTCACGCTCGGCGGGATCCGCACCAGCGTCGACGGCGAGGTGCTCCGCGAGGACCGGTCGGCCGTCCCCGGCCTGTACGCCGCCGGTGCCTGCGCCTCCAACATCGCCCAGGACGGCGCGGGGTATTGCTCGGGCACGCAACTTGGTGAGGGCTCGTTCTTCGGGCGCCGGGCCGGTAAGGCCGCCGCGCGTGAGCGTGCGAACGCGCGGAGCACGGCCGCAGGTTGAGGAGGCTCGGCGCAGACCCGAACGGAGTGAGGGGCTGCGCGAGCCGTCTCGAAACCCGGTGAGCCGAAAAGCAGCCTTAGGGTCGGTGGCGTGAGCAACAGACTGGCCGCCGCCCAGCGCGCCAACGTCCCTCCGTTCCACGTGATGGACCTGCTGGCGCTGTCGGCCGAGCGGCAGCGCACCCACGGCGACGTGATCAACCTGCTGGCCGGCCAGCCCAGCTCGGGTGCGCCGCAGCCGGTCAACGCCGAGGCGGTCCGGTTGCTGGGGTCCGGCGACCCGCTCGGCTACACCCCGGCGACGGGCATCGTGGAGCTGCGGGCAGCGATCGCCGACCACCACCGCCGGCGCTACGGGATCGACGTGACCGCTGACGACGTCGTGGTGACGACGGGGTCGAGTGGCGGCTTCCTGCTGGCGTTCCTCGCCGCCTTCGACGCCGGGGACCGGGTGGCGATCGCACGGCCGGGCTATCCCTGCTACCGCAACGTGCTCGCCGCGCTCGGCTGCGAGGTCGTGGAGATCCCGACCGGACCGGACACCCGGTTCCAGCCGACGGTCGGCCGGCTCGCCGAGGTCCACGCGGCCGCTCCGGTCGCCGGCCTGGTCGTGGCCAGCCCGGCCAACCCGACCGGCACCATGCTGCTGCCCGACGAGCTCGCGGCGATTGCGCGGTGGTGCGACGAGTCCGGCGTCCAGCTGATCTCGGACGAGATCTACCACGGCATCGAGTACTCGGACGACAAGCTCGCGCGGTCCGCCTGGGAGACCAGCCGCGAGGCGGTGGTGTTCGGCTCGTTCTCGAAGTACTTCTCCATGACCGGATGGCGACTCGGCTGGATGCTCGCACCGGCCCGGTTGCTGCGTGCGGTCGACGTCCTCACCGGCAACTTCAGCATCTGCCCTCCGGTCCTCGCGCAGCGCGCGGCACTGGCCGCGTTCGACGCCGCGTCGTACGCCGAGCTCGACGGGCATGTGCGCCGCTACGCCGACAACCGGGCGCTGCTGCTCGCGGGGCTCCAGCGTCTCGGCATCGAGCGGCTCGCGCCCGCCGACGGCGCGTTCTACGCCTACGCTGATGTCGGCCACCTGACCGACGACTCGATGACCTTCGCCCGTGGGCTGCTGGCGCGCACCGGCGTGGCCGTGGCCAGCGGCATCGACTTCGACACTGTCGACGGCGGCCGCTACCTGAGGTTCAGCTTCGCCGGGACGGCGGCCGTCATCGAGGAGGCTCTCGACCGGCTGGACGGCGCACTGTAGAAGCGGGGAGTCAGCTGGCTCCGTTTGACTGCCGGCTGATCACGAACTCCGAAACGCGCCGGATCCGCACCATCATGGTGGCCGACGGCGTGACCAGCCCGTTGACGTACGTCGAGAGCCGCGACGCCGACGTTCCCGACAGGGAGGCGAACTCGCGCTGGCTGAGGCCGCTGATCGCGACCAGCCGCCGGATCTCCCGGGCGACCAGCTCCCGCTCGCGTCGCTCGAACCGCGCCCGGTAGACCTTGACGGCCTCCTCGATCGCGTGGACCGGGGCCGGCCGATCGGCGGCGAGCGCGAGCTCCTTCAGCTGGCCGGCGTACGGCGCCCAGGGGTTGGCCGCGATGATCGCGACCTGGCCGCGCCAGGCCGGCAGCCCGCCGTAGTCCCAGGTGCGGACGGCTTCCTCCGGCGTCGTGATGACGCGGCCGGGCCGGCTCGGGTCGACATCGGTCATCACCAGCCAGAAGCCGATCTGGTAGCAGCGGTCGGCGACTTCCTTGGCAGACTCGCTGTCGAGCCCCGAGCCCTCCAGCTTGCGGGCGATCCAGTCGGTCATCGCGAGGATCATCACGGTCCGGGTCGCGACCGGAAGCCCCCGGCCCGTGCCGAACCGGCCGTCGATCGTCGTCTGCACCGAGGCCACCTTGCGGTGCCCGTAGCGCTTGGCCAGTCGGCTCGCGGTGATGAAGTCCGCAGGCTCTCCGAAGTGGACCAGCCCGACCATGTTCGCCAGCACGCCGACGGTGACCGCCCAGGCGCCGTCCTCGTCGACGAGAGCGGCCGCCCGCTCGGCGAACAGGTCCCACCCCTCGACGTAGTTGCCGACGTCGGCCCGGGCGCTCCGGTCGAGGAGCCAGAGGGTGGCGGCGTGGGCGAGCCGGTGGCTCGGGGTGTGGTCCGCCTCGATGCCCCGTCGGATGACTTCGAATTGCTCCGCACGCGTTCGCACGCGCGCCCCAGGACCTTCCGGGCCGGACGTGTCGTCGTCCCGCACAAAAGCCGAGTGCATGCCGTCCAACCCTCCTCACGCAATCCTCGGGGCACCGCCAACGCTGTGCGGATCAATCCGTCGGGGGGTTTGCCCGGCCGATCCAGGCACAAACGGTGAGGTCACGCTACGGCCGACCCTAGGTCGACGTATCTGAAACTGATAATTCTTTTACTTTAGCTCACCGTTCTCAGAGCGCCAGGTCGTGCACGAACTCCTGGAGCTGGGTCAGGTTGCGGCACTCGACCATCGACACGATCTCGCGATAGGTCCGCGCGGCAGAGTCGCCGGCGCCCCAGCTGCTCTCGGGCTCCGGGTTGAGCCAGTACGAGCGTCGTACCGACCCCGCCAGCCGGCGCAAGGTGGCCTCCTCGAGGTCGCTGTAGTTGCTCCGCGCGTCGCCGAGGATCAGGAGCGTCGTCTTGGGGCCGAGCGCGTCGGCGTGCTGGTCCTCGAACTTGGTGAACGCACGACCGTAGTTGGTGCGGCCCCAGAGCGCGGCGTGGCTGCTGGCTGCAGCCAGCCTCTCGAGCACCTCGACCGGGTCCGAGCCGGGCCGCAGGTGCTCGGTCACCTCGTGCACGTGGTCGATGAAGGTGAACGCGCGCATGCTCTGGAACACCTCGCGCAGCGCGAACACGAACAGCAGGGTGAACTGGGCGAAGTTGGCCACTGAGCCGCTGACGTCGCAGAGCACCACCAGATCGGTGCGGTGCGGCCGTTTGGGGCGGTGGTGCGTGGTGAGCGGCACTCCGCCGGTGGCGATCGACGCCCGGACCGTACGGCGGAAGTCGAGTGCCCCTCGACGACGGGCGTGGTGCTCCTTCGTGAGGCGGGTTGCCAGCCGCCGCGCGAGCGGGAAGATCTGGCGCCGCATCTCCTCGAGGTCGCTGCGCCGCGCCGCGGTGAACGCGAGCTTGTCGATGCTCGGGCGGATCGCCACGTCGGCGACGTGGTCGGGCCCCTTCTCCTCCGCGATCCGGCGGCGGGCGTCGTCCTCAACCATGGTCGTGAACGCGCCGACCCGGCGGTTGGCGAGGCGGCGCGCCTCGGACTCGCGGGCCTCGTCGCCGCCCTCGCCGAGCAACCCGGCCACGATCCGGTCGATCAGCTCCTGGGGCGCCACCCGCTGCAGCGCGGTGTAGGCCGACCACGACGACAACCCGGGACCGCGCCCGGGCATCGCCCCGAACGTGCCGACCATCTGGGCGGCGAGCCGGCGAAGCTGTTGCTGGTCGCCGCTCTCCAGCACTTCGGCGAGCTGGTCGCGGAACGCCTGCAGGGCGGCTGCGTTGTCGCGGGCCCCCTCCACGTCACTGACATTTTCGGAGTCGTCAGCGCCAGAAGGGCCCGCATTCGTCAGGTGCGTGACTCCCTCGCCGACCAGCGCCGGGAAGTAGACGTCGAAGAGGGCATCGAAGGTCGGGCGCTGCGCCTGCTTCTTGAGCAGGGTCGCGGCCAGTACGTCGCGCACGTGCGCGCGGTCGCCCCAGCCGACGGCGCCGAGCGCTGCGACGGAGTCGAGGTCCTCGGCGAGCGAGACGGACAGGCCGGCGCCGCGCAGCGCCTCGATGAAGGAGAGGTGCCGGTCCAGCAGGCCGGAGGTGTCGCTGCTCACTTCTTCAGCCTGAGCTCCTTGACGGCACGATCCTGGTCGGACGCGTGCTTGAGGACGGCTCCGAGGGTGTCCGTGATCGCCACCTCGTCGAGGTCGCGGATCTCGAGCGCGATCAGGGTGCGGGCCCAGTCGACCGACTCGGCGATCGACGGCGCCTTCTTCAGCTCGAGGTCACGGAGCCGGCCGACGGTGGCGACCAGCTGCTCGGCGATCTTGTCGTCGAGGTCGGGGACCTGCGCCTGCAGGATCTCGCGCTCCCGCTCCGCGTCGGGATAGTCGAGGTGCAGGTAGAGGCAGCGCCGCTTGAGCGCCTCCGACAGCTCTCGACTGGCGTTCGACGTCAGCACGACGTACGGCCGCCGGGTGGCCGCCACCGTGCCCAGCTCGGGGATGGTCACCTGGAAGTCCGACAGCACCTCGAGCAGCAGCCCCTCCACCTCGATGTCGGTCTTGTCGACCTCGTCGATGAGCAGCACCGTCGGCTCCTCCTGTCGGATGGCTGTCAGCAGCGGCCGGGTGAGCAGGAACTCCTCGGTGAAAATGCTGTGGTCAAGGTCGTTCCATGGCTGGGTCTGGTGGCTGGGGTCGTCTCCGGTTGCGGTGCCTCGCTGTGCTTGAGCGGCTCCATAGGCCTGGATCGCAAGAAGTTGCTTCTTGTAGTTCCACTCGTAGAGCGCACGGGCCTCGTCGAGCCCCTCGTAGCACTGCAGCCGCACCAGCTCTGCGCCGGTCGCCCGGGCGACGGCCTTGGCGAGCTCGGTCTTGCCGACCCCCGCGGGCCCCTCCAGCAGCAGCGGCTTCTCGAGCGCGCCGGCCAGGAAGGCCGTGGTGGCGGTTGCCGCGTCGGCGAGGTAACCCGCCGCCGTGAGCCGTTCGGCGGCCTGCGCCGGGGACTGGAACCAGGTCATATGACCCATCCTGCCTGGGATTTCGCTGCGCAGGTCACATTGCTTACCTCGTGACCCGAAGCCCTCCGACTCGTTGAGGTGGCGTCGAAGGATCACAGGCTCGCGGTGGGGACCGCGGCCGATCGCGACGCCCGATTTGTTGGTGCTCCAGGAAGGCGGACGACGTTGCGCGCTGCACGAAAGCATCCGCTCAGCACGGTGGCGACGTCCATCCGTACGGCGATGACCGCCGCCGCCCTCACCCTGCTGGTCGGACTCGGGGCGGTCAGTGTGCTCAGCGCCCCGCAACCGTCCAACGAGCACCTGGGACTGTCCGTCCAGGACGAGGCCACCAGCCGCCTGCTCCAGCGCAACCGGTGCTCGACGACCGGTTTCGGCCCCGACGTGATCCCGGCGACCGCGGTGATCCGCGATCGGTCCGGCCGCACCCGGGTGGTGTCGTTCGACCGCGGCTGGGCCGTGTTCAACGACGAGCGTCCCGGCGAGCTGGTCGCCGTGTGCCTCGGCCGCCCGGCATCCGGCGCGGCTAGGAACTAAGCGCCAGCCGTCCCAAAGCTGTCGAGAGGCGCCTTCGGGTCGAGCTGCACACCGATCTCGCGAGCCTGACCGTCGATCTGGTACCAGATCCACCGGCTCAGCATGCTCGTGAGCGCCCGGGGACTGATGGTGCGCTCGGGGCGTCGTACCCACTGGTTGACGCTGCCCCGGACCTGTCCGATCAGTCCGACCACCAGCAGGTCCAGCGTGTTCAGCTGCTCGTCGTCCATCTCCTGCCCGAGGAGCGACGCACCGGCCTGGAAGAGCGTCGAGATGTCGGTGCCCAGGTGGTCGACGACGCGGTCGAGCTCACCCGGCTCACCGTCCCCGAGAGCACGTTGCGCCATCTCGTGAAGATGGGGGTGGTCGGCGACCCAGTCGACGTAGCCGCCGACGACGCCCTGGACGATCTGCTCGATGCTGCCGGACAGGACCATGGTCGAGTCGAGCCGCTCGCGGATCATGCCGACGATGTGCAGCTGGACGGCCCGGTTGAGGTCGACCCGGTTGCTGAACAGCCGGTAGACGACGGTGCGCACCAGCCCGGCCCGTTCGGCGATCTGCTGGACCCGCAGCTCGCTCCCCAGCGGGCGTTCCTCGATCAGGTCGATGGCCGCCTGCAGGACGTGCAGCCGCCGCTCCTCGTTGTGGCCGGCCCAGCGCAGCTGCCGGCCGTCGAGGCCGGGAACGCGGGGCACGTGAGGCACGTGAGGCATGGCCGAACCCTATCCGGGCAGCCCCGTCAGCCCGTCAGCGACCGTGTCGGCCGGTGAGGGCCTCGCCTCACCGACCGGCGCGTGCCTGGGCCCGCCTGCGCGTCGGCGGTGTGGCAGCGTCGCGGAGTGCCACGCGATCGGTGAGCTTCACCCGCGGTCGCCCGGCGAGGTCGCCCAGGGTGCGCTCGGCCCGGTCGATCGCCAGCCAGCCACGCCGATCGACCTCGTAGTCGAACGGCGGTACGACGCTCGTGGGTGCGGTCAGCAGACCGGCATCGAGGTCGTCGAGCAGCCGCTCGACGGTCTCCTTCGAGCAGGTCTTGTTGGTGCCGAGGAAGCCGGTGGGGCCGCGCTTGATCCAGCCGCCGACGTACAAACCGGGCTCGACCCGGCCACCGTCGTTGGGGACCAGCGCCCGCTCGTCGTCGAACGGAAGTCCCGGCACCGGCCGCGCCCGGTAGCCGATCGCGCGCAGCACCAGGCCGGCACTGATCTGATCGGTGTCGCCGGTCGGTACGGCGCGTCCGTCGACCACCTCGGTGCGCACGACCTCGATGCCCTCGACCTGCTCGTCGCCGAGGATGCGCACCGGAGCCGCGTGGAAGCGCAGGACGATCCGCCGGCGCCCGGCCACCGGCACGCGGGAAGCGAGCTCGGCAAGGATCTCGGTCTTGGCGGACGTGACCGGCACCGCGTCCACACCGCCGTCGACCAGCACGTCGACGTCGTCGAGGGCCGCCAGGCCGATCAGCTCGGGAAGGGTGAACGCCGCCTCGGCGGGGCCGCGCCGGCCGAGCACCACGACCTCACGGATCGCGCTGTCCCGCAGCGCCACGAGCGCCCGGTCGGAGATGTCGGTCGTCGCGAGCCGGTCGGGGTCGGCGGTGAGGATCCGGGCGACGTCCAGCGCGACGTTGCCGTTGCCGACCACCACCGCCCGCTCGCTCGCCAGCGGGAAGTCGCGGTCCTCGGCGTCGGGATGGCCGTTGTACCAGGCGACGAGGTCGGTCGCCGAGACGCTGCCGGGCAGCTCCTCGCCGGGGACGCCGAGGCGACGATCGGTCGCCGCGCCGACGGCGTAGATGACCGCGTGGTACGACGACCGCAGCTCGTCGAGGGTGACGTCGGTGCCGGCCTCGACGTTGAGCCGGTAGCGGAACCCGGGCTCCTGCTCGATCTTCGAGAAGAGCTCGATGACCTGCTTGGTCCTCGGGTGGTCGGGCGCGACGCCGTAGCGTGCCAGCCCGTGCGGCGTCGGCAGCCGGTCGAAGACGTCGACCTCGACGCCGGGCAGCTTCAACAGCTCATCGGCGGCGTAGAGGCCGGCGGGGCCGGCGCCGATCACGGCGACCCGGAGACCCGCGGTCGCGGTGCCGCGTGGCTTCTCGACGAGCGCCAGCGGCATCCGGTCCTCGTGCGGGTGGTCCTGGTAGTAGGTCGCGTTGAGCTCGAGGAACGGCAGCTGCTTGTCGGTGAGCTTGGTGTGCGGCAGCACCGCGTCGACGGGGCACGCCGTGGCACAGGCGCCGCAGTCGACACAGGACAGCGGGTCGACGTACAGCATCTCCGCCTCGGCGAATCCGGGCTCACCCGGACCGGGATGGATCGCGTTGACGGGGCACGCGATAACGCAGGCCCCGTCGCTGGTGCAGGACTGGGTGACGACGTACGCCATGGCGGTCAGGCCGCCTTCGGCGCCGGCTCACTCCTGAAGCGAGCGGGACGGCCGTCGATGCGGAGGCGCTTCCAGAGGACGCGCGACACCGGGTTCATCAGGTCGCACTCGTCGGCGAGCGTGCGCACGTCGGCGAACAGGTCGCGCAGCAGCTTCTCGGACTCCGGGGCGTGCCAGTAGAGGTCCTTGATGACGTGCTTCGGGATGTCGTACTGCTTGACGAAGGCGTTGGTCGGCGTGGCGATCACGTCGCACAGCACGCGCATCACGACCGGGTAGAGCACCGAGAGCAGCGCCTGGCGCGGACGACTGAGGGTCGGCACCTTGCGGGCGAGGTACTCGTGGGCGAAGGAGATGTGGCGCGCCTCCTCGGCGACGTGGATCTGCATGATCCGCACCATCAACGGGTGCAGGTCCTCACCGGAGCGCAGGATCGCCTTCTGCAGGTGGTCGATCGGCTCCTCACCGGCGAGCACGCCGGTGAAGAAGACCTCCGGCAACAGCCGGCCGAAGACCGGCAGGACGGACTGCACCGCACGGAACCAGAGCGCCCCGCCGGGGACGTCGGCGCCGATCCGGTTCACCAGCTCCTGGAACATCTGGATGTGGTGGGTCTCCTCGGTGACCTCGTGCATGAGGTAGCGGAACTCGGGCGAGCCGTTGGGCACGTCCATGAGGTACTCCATGACGCCCTTGATCAGGACGTTCTCGAACTGCCAGCCGACCTTGGCGATGTTGGCCATCCGGGCCATGCCGATCTCGATCTGGCGCTCGCGCGGCAGCGACTGGTACCACTCGTGCCCACCCAGCGGGTCGACCGTCGGCAGGATCCAGCGGTCGTCGTCGGGGACGACGTCGTACGCCGGGTCGTCCCACGGGATGTCCTTGAACGCGTTGAACGACAGCCGGACCGAGCCCTCGCTCAGGGTCTGGAGCTTCTCTTCGTAGGTCTGCACTGCGGTCATGACGGATCTCCTCAGCCGGCGGCGGACGCCGGTACGGCGGTGGGGTGGGTCACGCTGAACCGGAGGACGGGGTCCTCGATCGCGCCGCGGCGCATCATCGGTGCGTCGCGGAGGTAGTCGTTGCGGATCTGCCACGGCATCCGCTTGCCCTGGCGCGGCATCACGGCGTCGCCGCGCTGGATGTAGCCCGATCGCATGCTGTCGCCCATCACCGAGACGTCCGAGCGGTCGGCATCGTCGGCCACCGGCAGCACCTGGTCGTGACCGTGCGCGTCCATGTGCTTGATGAGCCGGCTGAAGAACTCGCTCGCGAGGTCGGCCTTCAGCGTCCAGGACGCGTTGGTGTAGCCGATGACGAACATCGAGTTCGGGACGCCGTCCATCAGCACACCCTTGTAGAGCATCCGCTCCCGGGTGTCGACGACCTCGCCGTCGACCTCGATCTCCGCGCCGCCGGCGAGCTGGATCTGCAGGCCGGTGGCACTGATGACGATGTCCGCCGGGAGCTCCTCCCCCGACAACAGCTTGATGCCGGTCTCGGTGAAGGTCTCGATGTGGTCCGTCACGATCGACGCCTCACCCCGCCGCAGGACGCGGAACAGGTCACCGTTGGGTACGACGCACAGCCGCTCGTCCCACGGGTCGTACGACGGCGTGAAGTGCCTCATGTCGACGTGCTTGCCGACCTGGGCACGGACTCCCGCGAGGAGCACCCGACGCGCCAGTGCCGGTTGCGCCCGGCACAGCTTGTAGATCGCCTGCTGGAGCAGGATGTTGCGGACCCGGCCGCTCCGGTAGATCACGCCGGCGGGCACGCGGAGCTTCGCCAGCGGCGAGGCCACCGGGTCGTGCTCGGGCACCGGCATGACGTAGGAAGGCGAGCGCTGGAGCATGGTGACGTGCCCCGCGGCGTCCGGCCCGGTGGCCATCGCCGGCACCAGGGTGATCGCGGTGGCGCCGCTGCCGATGATCACGACGCGCTTGCCGGAGTAGTCGAGGTCGGCCGGCCAGAACTGCGGGTGCACGATCTGGCCGCCCGCCGCAACGAAGGTCTCCTCGCCCGGGAACGTCGGCCGGAAGCCCTCGTCGTAGTTGTAGTAGCCGGTCGCGCCGACGAGGAACTGGCTGGTGTAGACCTCGCGCCGCCCGTCGACCAGGGTGTCGACGGTCCACCTTCCGGTCTCCGTCGACCAGCTGGCCTTGGTGACCCGCCGGCCGAACCGGATGTGGTCGGCGACGCCGTGCTCCGCGGCCGTGTCGGCGACGTACTGCTTGATGCTCGGACCGTCGGCGAGCACCTTGGTGCCGATCCACGGCCGGAAGTTGAAGCCGAACGTCAGCATGTCGGAGTCGGAGCGGATGCCCGGATAGGTGAACAGGTCCCAGGTGCCGCCGACGTCCGCGCGCCGCTCGAGGATCGCGAAGGACTTGCCGGTCTCCTCGCGCACGAGGTGACAGGCGGCGCCGATCCCGGACAGGCCGGCGCCGACGATGAGGACGTCGAAGTCGTCAGTCATGGGTCGGCCTCATGCCACGTCGGCGACCGGCGTACGCAGGCCCTTGGACGAGCCCTGCAGCAGGACGTCGACCACACCGGCGACGTCGTCGGACATCGGGACGTGCCCGCTGCCCTCGAGCCACACGTGCTCGGCATGGGGGAGCTGACGGCGGGCGCGCTCGGCCTGGTAGGGCAGCAGCACCCGGTCCTTGGTGCCCCACGCGATCGTCACGGGTACGTCGGCAGCGATCTCGCCGTCGAAGGGGATCCCCTCCTTGATGATCCGCTTCAGGGCGGGGCGCGCCGCGACCATGCTGGTGAGATCACTGACGACGTGGTCGGCGTCGAGCCGCTCGCCGTGCGTCATCAGCGAGGAGAGCATCATCTTGCGGCCCAGGGGCGAGCGAGCGAGCCTCGGCGCGGCCGGCTTGACCACCCGCGCGGTGCCCTGGAGGGCCGCGAAGTGGGCGCGGATGTAGAGGAAGTCGAGGTCGCCCTTCCAGAAGCCCGCGGGCGAGAGCCCGGTGGCGCTGCTGACCAGTCCGTCGGCGGCGGCCTCGAGGGCGATCCGGCCGCCGAGCGAGTTGCCGGCGATGTGCGGGCGGTCGAGGTCGAGCTCGGCCAGGAGGGCGATCAGCTCGTCCTGCAGGATCTGCTTCACGTGCCGGCCGTCCGAGACCAGGTCAGGGGACTCGCCGTGGCCGGGGAGGTCGAACAGGATGACCTCGCGGTGCTCGGCCAGCTGCTCCGCGACGGGGTACCAGGCCTGTCGCCGGTGGCTGATCCCGTGGACCAGGACCAGGGGCTCACCGGTTCCGATGCGTTCGTACGCCAGCATCCGATCTACCGCCTCACGGGCAACGCTGCCCACATAGATTGCACCGAGTTAGCACTCAGTTAGCTGTACACGATGTACAGGGTTAACAAGAGATGTCTACAGGGTCGATCGGCGCGCTTGCGAGGGAATGTGATCCAGGCCACTTCGGGCGCGCGTCACACCCGCCACGGGGCGCCGCGGCGGCCGCCGTGGGCCCAGGCGAGGAACTCCTCGTCGGGATGGAGACCCGACACGCGGTCGTCGTACGCCGCCAGGTCCTCCGGGTCGAGGGCGTCTGCCCAGGCGCGCATCCGGCCGGACCGGAAGAAGTCGGTGGCCGACTTCCAGCCGGGGTGATCGGTCTCGGGGGCGAGCCGGTCGGCACGGCCCCGCATCCGGTCCAGCTCGCTGTGACCGGCCAGCTCGCGGATCCGGGCGTCGGACTGCGGGAATCCGAGAGCGCGGGCGAGTGCGGTCATCTCGCCGACCACGTCGGCGCGCAGGTCGGCGTAGTGCAGCAACAGCACGTTGCCCTCGTCGCGGCGGTCCCAGCCGGTGCTGAGGTGGTGCAGCACGTGGGCCGGGTGGGTCGCGGTGTGGCGGTCGCCGGCTCGAGCCGCCACCGCCTCGGCGAACGTCTCGATCCGGACCGCCCCCGCCAGCCTCCGATCGAACTCCTCCTCGCCCAGGTTGGCCGCGATGATCGGGAGGACCCCGTCGTAGTCGGTGTTCTCGCCGTGTTGCTGCATGGACAGCCAGACGTCGCGTGGGTCGCGCCCGACCACCACGTAGGTCACGCGCTCGTCGAGCGGCAGTCCGTCGAGCGGCACGTGGGTCTTGATGAACCGCCGGTGCTCCTGCGCGGCCAGCCGGTCGCGGATCGTCTCGATCGGGGTGAACTCGGCGTCCAGCCACGGCGAGACGACGCCCAGCCGGTCGGGGAAGTCCGGGCTGTCGAACACCAGCAGCGCGACCAGCATCTGGGTCCAGGTGGTGCCCGCTTTCGACGGGGTGCTGATCACGATGTCGTCGTCGCGGTGCTCGAATCCGTGCCAACGCCGGGAGTCGGCGACGAGCGACTGGTAGGTCCGCACCCGGCTATCGAACCACCGGCGGCACCGGTGCGCTGCCCAGCGGCAGGACGGCAGCGCACAGAAGCGCCAGCTCGAGCTCGCGGCGGCGCTCGGTGACCGGCCGGCCGAGCAGGTCCTCGGCCTGCCGCAGCCGGTAGCGGACGGTGTTGCGGTGGATCGCCAGGCGAGCGGCCGCACCGTCCATGCCGGCTTCGAGATAGGCGAGGACGGTCTCCCGCAGCCGCGCCGCCGCGGCGGCCTCGGCTGCCAGGTCACCCAGCTCCCGGCGTACGAACGCCCGCATCGCCACCCGATCGCGCGACAGCAGCGAGACGACCTCCACGTCGGCATAGGCGACCAGCGGCTCCCGGATCCCTTCGGCCAGGTCGCGCACCGCCACCGCCTCGCGATGGGAGGCGCGGAACCCGCCGAGACCCGCTGCGGTCACGCCCGCCGCCACCCTGATGCCGGGCGTCGGCTCGGTGGTGCGCAGTGCATCTCCGTCGAGCGGCCGGTCGGTGCCCAGCCAGGCCCACACCTCCTCCGGTCCGGACGGTACGACGAGCGGCCGTGGCGCCCCCGATCGCGCCGCGATCCTGGCCGCCTCCGCCTCGAGCCGCCGGACCGGGTCGGCGTCGGAGCGAGGGTCGGTCTCCCACAGCACCAGAGCCGTCTGGTGCCGCCGCAGGGAGTGCCCGAGATCCCGCTCGGCCGCGTCGACGTCGACCCGCTCGCCAGCGAGGATGGCCGCGACCAGCTGAGTGCGACGGGTCAGGGCGCTGCGCAGCCACCGCTCGCGCTCCTCGCCGTACGCCCCGATCAGCTGCTCCACCGAGTGGGCGAACCACTCGATGGCGTGCCCCCACACCGTGATCAGCGCTCCCGAGACCTGCTCGGGAGCCAGGTCGGCCTCGTGGGCCACCGCGGTGATGTAGGCCAGTGCCGCCTGCTGCCCGGACCGGTAGACCTCGAGCAGCGCGGCCATCTCGACGCCGCGGGCGGCGAACTCGCGCGCCAGCACGAAGGCCTCCTCCGGCGGGCGCAGGTCACCGGGGTTCACCAGGTGGGTGACGAACGATCGCAGCTGGGCACGGGTGCTGGCGTCGAGGGCAGCGCGCAGCTCGGGGTCCCGGGCGATGACGGCTACCTGAGCCACGATCTGCTCGTTGAGGAGCAGCATCACCCGCTCGATCTCCTCCGAGGCCAGGGTGTCGACCGCGAAGGTCCGGATCCAAGCGGCGACCGCCGCATCCTGCTCGTCCACGTGACGATTGTGCGCCATGCACAGTCCATCCGGCCGAAGTTGACAGATTCCAGCCTTACCCGGCCGTGCCGCGCTCGGCAGGATCGAGCCGTATCTAGCCCCGTGCACCAAGGAGCGCCCGTGAACCACCCCCCTCGATTCTTCTCCTCCGCTGCGCTCCCCCGAGCAATCGATCGGGGACCCCGAAAATGAGCGTCGACACCCTCTCCGCCCTTCTCGAGGTCCGCAACCCTGCCGACGGGAGCCTCGTCGAGAGCGTCCCGATCTCCGATGCCCGCGCCGTCAACGAGGCCGCGGCCGAGCTCCGGATGGCACAGGTCGGCTGGGAGGCCCTCGGTCCGGAGGGCCGGGCGACCTGGCTGCGCGCGTGGCGCGACTGGATCCTCGACCACGCCGACGAGCTCACCGACCTGCTCCAGGCGGAGACCGGCAAGACCCGTCCCGACGCGCTGATCGAGCCGGTCGCGTCCTGCGAGTTCATCAGCTACTACGCCGACAACGCGGCGGCCTTCCTGGCCGACGAGAAGGTGAGGCCGGCCGGTCCGATGACACTGCCGAAGCGGCTGACCAAGGTGTACTCGCCGTACCCGGTCGTCGGCATCATCACGCCCTGGAACTTCCCGATCACGCTGTTCCTGATGGACGCCGTTCCCGCGCTCGCCGCCGGCTGCGCGGTGCTGTCGAAGTCGTCGGAGGAGACCCCGCTGGCCTGCGCCCGGATGATCGAGGGCTGGCACGAGATCGGCGCCCCGCCCGTGATCGCCAACGTCACCGGCGCCGGCGAGACCGGCGCGGCCGTCGTCGACGCCGCCGACTTCGTGCAGTTCACCGGATCCACCGCGACCGGCCGCAGGATCGGCATGAAGTGCGCCGAGCAGCTGAAGCCCTACAGCCTCGAGCTCGGCGGCAAGGACCCGGCGATCGTGCTCGAGGACGCCGACCTCGACCGCGCGGTCAACGGCATCGCGTGGGGCGGCCTCTTCAACTCCGGCCAGGTCTGCATCTCGGTGGAGCGGGTGTACGTCGCGGAGCAGATCTACGACGAGTTCGTCTCGCGGTTGGCCGACAAGGTGTCCGGCCTCTCCCAGGGCGTCGCCGCGGGCGACGACGTCGGCGCCATGGTGACCGCCACCCAGGTCGACATCGCGGACCGGCACGTGCGCGAGGCCGTCGCGGCCGGAGCGCGAGTCGTGACCGGCGGTCAGCGCGGCCCCGTCGGCAACTTCTTCGCACCCACCGTGCTGGTCGACGTCGACCACTCGATGTCCTGCATCACCGAGGAGACCTTCGGCCCCACCATCCCGGTGATGAAGGTGACCGACGAGGACGAGGCGGTCCGGATGGCGAACGACTCGCCGTTCGGCCTGTCGGCGACCGTGTGGACCGGTGACGTCGAGCGCGGCGAGCGAGTGGCCCGGCGCCTCGAGGCGGGCGCGGTCAACGTGAACGACGTGTTCAGCAACCTGTTCGCCGCGCCGCTCCCCCACACCGGGTGGAAGGAGTCGGGCGTGGGCGCCCGGCTCGGCGGGGCGTACGGCGTGCACAAGTACTGCAAGGTGCAGGCGGTCACCTCACCGCGCATCCCGACCATGAAGAGCGAGCTGATGTGGTACCCGTACTCCGCCCGTCGGACCGCGATCGCCGGCCGCGTGATGAGGGCGGTGTCCGGGCGTGGCCTGCGGCAGCGACTCGGGCTGGGCCGGAAGGTCGGCAGATGAACGCGCCCGGCGGCAAGGTCGTCGCGATCACCGGCGGCGCGCGCGGCATCGGCTACGCGACCGCGAAGGAGCTGCTGGGCCGCGGCTACCGGGTCGCCATCGGCGACATCGACGAGACCCGGCTCAAGGAGGCCGCGTCAGAGCTGGGCATCGACACCTGCGCCCGGCTCGACGTCACCGACCCGGAGTCGTTCCGCTCGTTCCTCGACCTCGTCGAGTCGGAGCTCGGCGACCTCGACGTGCTGATCAACAACGCCGGCATCATGCCGACCGGGCACACCCACGAGGAGGACGACGCGGTCACCCGCCGGCAGGTCGAGATCAACATCCTGGGCGTCATCTACGGCACCAAGCAGGCGCTGGAGCGGATGCTCCCCCGCGACCGCGGGCACATCATCAACACTGCGTCACTGGCGGGCGAGCTCGCCGTACCCGGGCTGGCGACGTACGTCGGCACCAAGCACGCGGTGATCGGGTTCACCGAGGCCGCCCGCCTGGAGTACCGCAAGACCGGGATCCGGCTGTCCACGGTGCGCCCCACGTTCACCAACACCGAGCTCGTCGCCGGCACGGCGGGCGCCAAGGGCTTCCGCAACGCCGAGCCCGAGGAGATCGCGCGGGCGACGGCGGCGCTGATCGAGAAGCCGAAGCCGTTCGTCCGGGTGACGCGGGTCGCCGGCGGCATGGTGTCGGCGATGAGGTTCGTGCCGCGCCGGGTGGCCGAGGGCCTCAGCTCGGCGCTGGGCGGCGACGACGTCTTCCTCGACGACGTGGACATGACCGCGCGCAAGGGCTACCTCGAGCGGATTCGCGGCAGCTGAGCCCGATCAGCGCTGCGCGGCCCACAGGCGTGCTCCGGCCCGGTCGACGTCGATCCGGGTCCGGTCAACGGACCGATCGTGGCCCGGCAGCTCGATCCGGTGCACGTGACCGATGCCGACCGTCACGCCGCTCCCGAAGTAGGCGATCCAGTCGATCGTGCGGCGGTGCACCGTGATCACCACCGAGTCGTTCTCCTGCACCCGGGCGCGGCCGTCGGGCCTGTCGTTCTTGAAGCTGCCGTAGAGGAACTTCACGAAACGATCGTTGTCGTTGGTGACGCGTAGCCGGCCGGGACGGTCCAGCTTGACCACCTTCATGGGATGGATCTCCTTGAAGGAGACCGTCAGCGTCGCCGGCACCAGCGTCTCGAAGTCGCAGGCGTAGTAGGTGACGACCAGGTCCTCGGTGTCCTCGGCGTCCTCGGCGTCCTCGATCCCTTGTCCTCGGTGAACGAGAACACCCACAGCCTGTCGTCCTCGATCTCGAGGTAGTACCGGTCGTCGTCGTAGTCCCCCAGCCGACAGATCGCGAGCTCGTCCCCATCCGGGTCGGAGTCGTTGCGGAGCACGTCGATCAGCCTGGGCTGACCGGGATAGACGGTCCGGTGGTCATCGACAGCGACCGGTGGTGCCGCAGACGCCGGGGCCGCGAACGCGAGCCCGGAAGCCGCGAGGGCGAGCACGGCGGCGCGGATCACGACTGGTGATGGCATCACCACAACCTAGGTGATGCCGAGCAAACCGAAGGCGAACGGCCTGGAACTTCGACCTAGAACATGTTCTACTGCGGTCGTGACTGAGACGCACGACATCCTCGGCCAGAGCGTGACCATGCCCGTCGACGTACGCGACGGATCGAACGCGACCGTGATCTTCGACGTCGCGCTGGACGCGGCCCGATCGCTGGCTCCGGCCGGGTTCGAGGTGATCGAGTCGGCGCCCAGCCGGGCGCAGTTCGCGCTGGCGTTGATCGACTACAAGGACAACGACCTCGGTGCCTACCTCGAGGTCGGCACCATCCTCTTCGTCCGCCCCGCGGGTGGCGGCGAGGACGGCACGTTCATCACCCACCTGCCGGTGACCGAGGAGTTCACCTGCGTGGCCGGCAACCAGATCTGGGGCTTCCCCAAGTCGGTCGAGCAGATCGAGGTCACCAACACCGACACCACCAGCCGCTGGGTCCTGACGATGGACGGCGAGCTCGTCGTCGACGTCACGGTGCCGCGCGGCGGCTCGGACGAGATGCCGCCCATGCCGCTGGCGGCGTACACCCTGATCGACGGTCGCCCGCACGTCACGCGCTTCACCCAGGGCGGCAGCGGCAGTGGCCTGTCCATGCCGGCCGACGTCGCGCTGACCCTCGGCAGTCACCCGATCGCCAAGGAGCTCGCCTCCCTGAACCTGTCGCCCGAGTCGGTCGTGCTCAGCACCTGGACCGAGCACATGCAGGCGCGCTTCGAGGAGCCGTCCGCTCTCTGACGGAGAAGGCACGAAGCTCCGTCCAGAACGAGCTGGACGGAGCTCCCGTGGCGGTGGCGGTGGGATTTGAAAGTTCGATGATCGCCGCGGACAACTCGGTACACCAACGGTCAGGGGAACCCAAAAAGGGCTCTGACCTGCACAAACGCGCGACGAGGCGTACCCTGGTGGTGCCGTCGAGTGGACAGGTGAAGACCTCGATTGGGCACGTATTGGGCACGAAAAACGAGGGGTCGCGGGGATGGCGCGACGACGTGAGAAGCGTGGCTTCGGCAGCATCCGACGGCTCGCTAGCGGCAACTACCAGACGCGATACCTTGCACAGTCCGGCGAACGCGTCACCGCGCCGACCACTTTCGTCGCGCGCATGGATGCCGAGGCCTGGTTGCTCGCCGAACGCCGGGTCGTGGAGGACGCCAGCTCGTGGCTGTCGCCGAAGGACCGTCTCGCTGACGCGAAGCTCCGGGAGCAGTTGGAGGCACTCCCGACGTTCGAGGACTACGCCGAGCGTTGGCTCGAAGCGCGGCGCAGTTCGCGTGGCGAACCGCTCCGCCGGACGACGAAGGACAAGTACCGCTCGTCACTGCGCACGAACGTCTACCCAACCTTTGGGCCGGTGCCGTTGGACAAGATCACCCGAGCCGCCGTCCGCAAGTGGCACGAGGAACTGGACGTCGGACCGTCCGCCAAGTCCGACGCCTACGCCACGCTCCGAACCATCCTCAACACCGCTGTCGATGAGGAGGTCATCGAGAAGAACCCCGCCCAGATCCGCGGCGCTGCGCGCCAGGTACGGCGCAAAAACCTCCGCCCAGCCAGCGCCACCGGAACTAACTGTCATGGTCGACACAATGCCCGAGCGGCTCAGGCTCCTCCTGCTGCTGGCCACGTGGTGCGCTCTACGTTCGGGCGAGTTGCGCGAGCTGCGGCGAAGCGACGTAGTCATCACCCGCGACGAGACCGGTGCCGAGACTGCATGGGTCGAGGTCTCCCGCGGCGTCGTACGCGTACGGAAGGCAGCAGTCGACCTCAACGCGTCTACCAGAGCGACCGAGAGCCTCGTCGGAGCGCCGAAGACCGACGCCGGCTTCCGATCGGTATCGATCCCCGACTTTCTCATCCCCGCAGTCAAGGATCATCTCGCTCGGCACGCCGCCCCCGGCCCGGTCGGTCTGATCTTCCACGCCAGCCGCGACCAGACCGTGCACCTGTCCGAGACCACCTTGAACGGGCGCGTGAGGACCTCGACCTCCACGACCTTCGCCACACCGGAGCCACCTGGGCCGCAGAGGAAGGCGCCAGCATCGCCGAACTCATGTACCGGCTCGGCCATTCCACGCCGAGCATGGCCATTCACTACCAGCACTCTCGCCAGGAACGAGACCGCGAGATCAGCCGCCGTCTGTCTCGCCGCAACGGCCTGCGTGCGGTCTGACTTGGGAAAGCCGACGGACGAAAGCCGTCCCACTTGGGTTCTAGTTGGACGTCAGGAAGCAAGGCGAGGGCCTTCTCTAGGGTCGTGGTCTTCGCCAGCATCGGGCGAATGGGCGGCATCACCGGAAGGTCCACGTCGCTCAGCCTAGAGGCGACGGCAATCCTGCCACGGGGACAAGCGACTGCGTTTCGTTCTCTCAGATCGGCAGTTCGTTGTACCTGACACGATGCCTGCATGAGCTTGTTATCCCCCAGCCGCGTGGCTGAGGTCGCGGTTATCGGCGGCACCGGTTTCTACTCCTTCCTCGAGGATTCCGTCGAGCACGTCGTGACGACGCCGTACGGCGACCCGTCCGCTCCGGTCGCGGTGGGCCAAGTGGCGGGCCGGCGAGTGGCGTTCCTGCCGCGCCATGGACGGCACCACGAGTATCCGCCGCACGGCATTCCCTACCGCGCCAACCTGTGGGCACTGCGGTCACTGGGCGTGCGGCAGGTGCTCGCGCCGTGCGCCGTCGGCGGGCTGACCGACGACGTGTCGCCCGGTGTCGTCGTCGTTCCTGATCAGCTCGTCGACCGGACTCACCGTCGGGTGGGTTCGTTCGTCGAGCGGGGCGCCTGCCACCTGCCGTTCTCCGACCCCTACTGCCCCGATCTCTCCGCCGCGCTCGTCGGCGCCGCCCCCGACATCAGGGCGGGCGGGACCATGGTGGTCGTCGAGGGTCCGCGCTTCTCGACGCGCGCCGAGTCGCGGCACTACGCGGCGCAGGGGTGGAGCCTCATCAACATGACCGGGGCGCCCGAGGCGGCGCTAGCCAGGGAGATGCGCCAGTGCTACGCGGCCGTCGCACTGGTCACCGACATGGATGCCGGCGCCGACTCCGGTGAGGGCGTCGGCCAGCAGGAGGTCTTTGCGCGGTTCCGGGCCAACCTCGATCGGCTCACGGATCTGTTGACGAACGCGATCGGGGCCCTACCCGATCCGACCGGCTGCTCGTGCTCGACGTGGGCCGACGACGTGGAGCTGACCTACGAGGTCCCGACGTGAAGGTGCTGGTCACGGGCTCGGCCGGCTTCATCGGGACGGCGACCGGCTTGGCCCTGGAGGACGCGGGGCACGAGGTGGTGCGCGTCGACCTGATGCTCCCGCAGGCGCACGGCCAGTGCGAGCCGCCTTCGGGAACGCACCGGCTGGACGTCCGCGATGCCCAGGAGTGGACGGATCTCCTCCAGGGTGTCGAGGTCGTGTGTCATCTCGCCGCCCTTGTGGGAGCCGGCGTTCGCGTCGGTGACCTTCCGGACTACGCCTCGCACAACGACGTGGGGACTGCGGCCCTGCTCGCCGCCATGCATGACGCCGATGTGGGCGCCTTCGTCCTGGCCTCGTCGATGGTCGTGTACGGGGAAGGCCGCTACGCGTGCGAGCGCCACGGTGAGCAGGTGCCACCGCCGCGGTCCCGGGTGGCTCTCGACTCCGGCGACTTCGAGAACCACTGCCCGCGCTGCGACGAGCCCCTGGCGTGGAGGCTGGTCGAGGAGTCGGCACGGACGGACCCGCGCAGCACCTATGCCGCGAGCAAGCTTGCCCAGGAGCACTACGGGGCTACCTGGGCGCGCCAGGCGGAGTCCGCGGTCGTCGCCCTGAGGTACCACAACGTCTACGGCCCCGGAATGCCCCGGGATACGCCGTACTCCGGGGTGGCTGCCATGTTCCGGTCGTCGATCGAGCGCGGCGAGCCGCCGCGGGTCTTCGAGGACGGCAGTCAGATGCGGGACTTCGTGCACGTGGCTGACGTCGCACGAGCGAACGTCGCCGCGATCTCGACCGTCGCCCGATCGTCGGCGGGCCACGTGGCGGCGTACAACGTCTGCTCCGGGGAGCCGGTCTCGATCCGTGAGGTGGCCGACCTGGTCCTCCGGGGCACCGAGAGCAGCCTGAGGACCGAGGTCACCGGCCAGTACCGTCCGGGCGACGTGCGGCACGTCGTCGCGTCGCCACGGCTGGCACGCGAGGAGCTCGGCTTCACCGCATCGGTGTCCCCGAGCGAGGGTCTGTCGGCTTTCGCCACCGCCCCGTTGCGCAGCTGAGCAGCCTCACCAGGTGGTGTACACGAGGTGCTGGACCACCAGCGCGGCCGCGACCTGCAGGGCGAGCCCGGCGCGCCGCCATCCCGGCGGAAGGGCAGCGGTCGCCAGGAGCAGCCACGGCACGAAGGGCAGCCAGATGCGCTCGACCTCGGCCTTGCTCATCAAGGACAGGTCGGCGACGACGATCGAGGCGACCGCGGCTCCCACGAGCAGCAGGACGGGGCGTTCGACATCACCGCGCCGCGCCCAGGTCGCTCCCAGGGCGGCACCGAGGACGGCTCCGGCGCTGAGCAGGAGGGCGGCGAGATTGCCCCAGATCCAGTACGACGTGGGCCGATCGCTGGCGGCGCCGTCCCAGTAGCGGTCGCGCAACACCGGAAATGCTTCCCACAGCGCGAATCCTCCGACGGCGAAGGACAGCACGACCGCGGCAGCCGCCGCAGCGGCCACGGGCAGAGGTCGCCAGTTCCGTGCCGACGCGAGGACGGCCAGAGCCAGCAGACCGAGCAGCGGAAGACCGTAGGACATCATCACGCAGTAGCCGAGCAGGACACCGGCGGCCACGGCGCAGGCGGCTCCCCGGCGGGGATCGCTCCTGGTGGCCGCGACAGCGAGGGCGCACAGGCCCCACGCGGCGACGGCGGCGAAGACCGCGTCCGCGGACACGCACATCCAGATCGCGCAGGGGCCGAGCACGAGGAAGGGCGCTGCCCGTCGGGCGGGTGCCTCACTCGCCAGGGTCTTGACCGTGATCATCACCGCGGCCGGGATCGACGCGGCGATCAGGGTGACGACGATCCCGGCGGCGAAGCCGCTGCTCAGTCCGAGCCGGTCGAGAACCACGAAGAAGGACAACGCCCCCGGCGGGTGACCGGCGACGTGGGTCGGCCAGTTGTCCACCGAGTCCAGCGGGATCCGGTCGACCCACTCGCGGAGGGCGGCCGGGAAGTCGGACGTGATGCGTGCCGTCTCCAGGTACTCGTACGGATCCTCCAGCACCGACGAGATCCCTTCGGTGCCGTCGACCAGGGCGAGGCTCAGCATCCACGCCAGCCCACCGACGTACGTCGCGATGAGCAGCGGGCGCCAGGCGATCCGCTCGGAGACCGTCGTGGCGTACCGCACGCCCACCAGGGCGATCACCACGGCGAGGATGGTGCCGACGCCGACGCGGGGGTCCCAGAGCGCGTGCACCGGAGCCACTTCACCCGGCGTCGGGTTGGCCCAGACGTAGACCTGCCACCCGAACAGGTCGGGCACCGCGGCTCCCGCTGCGATCAGCCCCAATGCCAGCACCAGGCCCACCCACGCCGCCGACCCGGCCGACCGCTGCGTCTCGGCGACCGGGGTGTCGGTGGGCTGCATGCCCACACGGTAGAGGCGGGCACGCAGGCCGCCCCTACGGTGTGAGCATGTCCCCCCTGTGCGATCTCGTCCTCCCGTGCCGTGACGAGGCGCCGGCCCTCGCGGCGCTGATCGCCCAGGTCCCTGACCAGTTCGACGTGATCGTCGTGGACAACGGGTCCACCGACGGGACCGCTGACGTCGCCGCCGGCCTCGGCGTACGCGTGGTGCACGAGCCAGTCCCCGGTTACGGAGCTGCCGTGCACGCCGGCCTCGTGGCCGCGACGCACGAGTACGTCGCGTTCATGGACGGTGACGGATCCTTCGACCCCGCGGAGCTGCTGCCGCTGCTGGACGAGGTCCGCTCCGGTCGCGCGGACCTCGCGGTGGGTCGACGGCGACCCGTCAACCACTGGGTGTGGCCGTGGCACGCCCGGCTCGGCAACCGCCTGATCGTGGCCTGGCTGCGTCGTCGGATCGGGATGCAGGCCCACGACATCGCCCCGATCCGGGTGTGCCGCCGCGAGGCACTGCTCGAGCTGAGCGTGCAGGACCGCCGGTTCGGCTACCCGGTCGAGCTGCTCCAGCGCGCGACGCTCGCGGGTTGGCGGCTCGTCGAGCAGGACGTCACCTACCTGCCCCGCGCAGAGGGCACCCGCTCGAAGGTCTCCGGATCTGTCAAGGGAACCCTGCGGACAGCTCGAGACTTCTGGAAGGTCCTCGCATGACCCGCGTGCTCGTCGTCGCGAAGTCGCCGGTGCCGGGTGACGTGAAGACGCGACTCGGCGCCGACATCGGCATGCAGGCGGCGGCGCAGGTCGCTGCCGCATCGCTGGTCGACACGCTGCGGGCGTGCCGGGCGGCGTATCCGGCCAGCCGCTGCCACCTCGCCCTTGCCGGTGACATGCGACGCGCCCTGCGGGCCGACGAGATCGCGGCGGAGCTGGCGGGCTGGGACGTGTTCTCCCAGCAGGGCGCGGACTTCGCGCAACGACTGGTGCACGCCCATGCCACCGCGGCGGACCGAGGCCCCGGATCCGTCCTCCAGATCGGCATGGACACCCCCCAGGTGACCGCCGCCCTCCTGCACGACGCCGAGGCCGCCCTCGGGATGGCTGGAGACCGGGACGCCCCGGACGCCGTGCTCGGACCGGCCGAGGACGGAGGGTGGTGGGTGATGGGACTGCGCGACGGCCACGATGCGGCGACTCTGAGCGGCGTGCCCATGTCCGCTCCGACGACGTACGACGACACACGCGGCGCGTTGGTGGCGGCCGGGCGGCGCGTGGTCAGCACCGCCGTCCTGCGCGACGTCGACACGGTGGCCGACGCGGATGCCGTTGCGATTGCCGCTCCGGACGGGCAATTCGCCGCCGCGTGGAGGGCAACGGCACGCCGCGATCACGGTGGGTGAGGGGTCGCAGGTCCAATCCGAACGGGCTGCAGCACCGAATGACCAGAGACAGCAAGACGTAGTCAATGGTTAGGAAAAACCCATGCGCACCACCCCGAAGCGCCTCGCCGCCGGCATCGCCGCGGCCGCCCTGCTCGCCTTCCCGCTCGCCGCCTGCGGCAGCGAGGACGAGCCCAACGACTCCAGCTCCTCGAGCTCGGCACCCGAGCCGGTCGCCGTGATCGACGCACTCACCGGTGAGTCGACAGCGATCGCGCTCGACAAGGGCTTCACTGATGCCCTGGCCAGCCTCAAGCTCACGCCCGGCGTGGTCGGCGACGCCGCTCTCGAGGACGGCTCGCTCATCTTCCCGATCACCGGCGGCAACGTGTCGGTCTTCGAGCCCGGCTCGGTCCCGAACTACGTGGTCGGCCAGATCCAGCACGAGGGTTCCGGCCTGTCGCTGACCGCTGGCGGCACCACAGTCGAGCTCACCAACTTCAACGTCGACCCCGGCGTGTCGCGGGTCTACGGAGACGTTGCCGTCAACGGCGAGACCGTCGTGACCAGCGCCTTCCTGTTCAACCTCAACGGCAGCACCCTCAAGCCGCTGAAGACCGAGGGCGACACCGCGATCCTCCAGGGCACCCAGGTCGAGATCTCGGACGTGGCCGCACCGCTGCTCAACGACACGTTCAAGACCGACGCGGTCAAGCCCGGCCTGCTGGTCGGCATTGCCACGATCACGGTCAACACCAAGTGAGACTGCCTCCCCACACTCGTGGGGAAGGCGCCAATGAGGCGGCGCTCGTCGGCCCGGTGTTCCGTGACACCGACGCCTTCGACGCCGCCTTTGCGGGGCAGTCCTGCCACATCATCCGCACCGACGGATCGACTGAGGCCCTGTCCATCCATGTCTGGCAGGGGGACGTCACCCCGTCGGACATTGCCCTCTTCGTTGAGCCGTGCCACGGCGCCACCCTCGACATCGGCTGCGGACCCGGCCGTCTGGCCGGGGCCATCGCGGCTCGCGGCATCGAGGTACTAGGCATCGACACCTCCGTCGAAGCCGTCCGCCTCACCTTGGCGCGCGGGGCCATGGCGCTGCGTCGCGACGTTTTTGAGACCATGCACATCGGGTCCCGGTGGAGCCACGCACTGCTCGCCGACGGAAACATCGGGTTGGGCGGGGACCCGGTTCGACTCCTCCGGCGCATCCGGGAGTTCCTGGACGAGAACGGCACGGTGCTCGTCGAGCTCGAGGCACCCGGCGTAGTCTCCAGGAACGAGCAACTGCGCCTGAAGGTGGGAGACACCATCAGCACACCGTTCACCTGGTCCGTCCTCAGCGTCGACCACATCGAACGCGTCGCCTCGGAGGCGGGCTTCCTGGTCATGGGGGTGCGACACCACGGCATGCGCGTGGCGGCGACCCTGCGGCCCCGAGCCGTCTGACCTCCCGATGGCCGACGACAGCGCGCCCTACGGTGCCCCGACGCGGCTCTGGTCCGCGCTGGCGAGACGTCGCCCACCCGGCCTCGATCGCATCACGTGGCGCAGCCCGATCCGTGGTCCGTGGCTGACCTCCGTCCTCGGCGCCGTCCTGCTGACCTCAATGCCGATCGTCATCATCACTGGCCTGCTCTCCTACGTCGCCTACGGCGAACAGGCACGTCCCACCGACGTCGGCTGGCTGCACCTGCCGATGTTCGACTGGCCGACCGACCCTTCCTGGCTCTACCGCCTCACGCAGGGACTGCACGTCGTCCTCGGACTCGTGCTCGTACCGGTGGTGCTCGCTAAGCTCTGGTCCGTCGTGCCACGTCTCTTCGCCTGGCCCCCCGCCCGCTCGGCGGCACAGGTGCTCGAACGGCTCACCCTGCTCATGCTGGTCGGCGGCCTGCTCTTCGAGATCGTGACCGGCGTGCTGAACATCCAGTACAACTACGTCTTCGGGTTCAGCTTCTACACCGCCCACTACTACGGCGCCTGGGTGTTCATCGTCGGCTTCGTCTCCCACGTCTCCCTCAAGCTACCGGTCATGGTCCGGGGACTCCGCTCCCGCTCCTTCGTCGAGGAGATGCGAACCCGGAAGGCCGACACCGTCCCCGAAGCCGACCCCGACGGCCTGGTGACCGACCCGGCGGCTCCGACCATGAGCCGCCGCGGCCTGCTCGCACTTGTCAGCGGCGGGTCGGCACTGACCTTCCTGCTCACCGCCGGCCAGACCATCGGCGGACCCGCCCGGAACCTGGCCCTGCTGCTGCCGCGCAGCCTTGGCGACGGTGAAGGTCCCAACGACTTCCCCGTGAACAAGACGGCGGACGCGGCAGGCATCACGCCCGATGCCATAAGCACGACGTGGAGCCTGACGCTGGAGGGACCCGACGGCACGGTCAGGCTGGATCGCGACACGCTCGCCGCGATGCCTCAGCACACAGCCGTCCTGCCCATCGCATGCGTCGAGGGCTGGTCGACGACGCAGACATGGACGGGCGTGCGCCTCCGAGACCTTGCGGCTGAGGTCGGCTCAAATGACCCGGACGGCGCCTTCGTGCAGTCCCTCCAGGAGGAGGGTGCCTTCAAGGAGGCCATCCTCAACGCCGGTCAGGCCCAGCACCCCGATGCGCTCCTGGCCCTCCAGGTCAACGGGGCCGACCTCTCGACGGACCACGGCTACCCAGCACGGATCATCGTCCCGGCCATGCCGGGGGTCCTCAACACCAAGTGGGTCAAGTCGATTCGCTTCGAGGGGGCCTGATGGTGGCCAGGCCCACCACCTGGTCCCGGGCGTACGGCGCCTCGGGGTGGCACCTGGGGTTGATGCTCACGAGCATCGCCCTGGTGGCCTACGTCATCGCGACCCTCGGCCTCGCGGCGTTGTGGGACCCAGAGACCTGGTGGCAGTCCATCGCAGTCTGGTTCGTTGGAGCGTTGGTCCTCCATGACCTCGTGCTGTTCCCGGCGTACGCCCTTGCCGACCGCACCCTGGCTCGACGGCTGACTCGACGCTCTACTGTTCGAACCCGCCAGGGCGTGGGTTCGATTCCGCTCACCAACTACGTGCGCGTACCGACGATGGTCGCGGCCTTCACGTTCCTGTTGTTCTTCCCCGGCATCCTGCAACAAGGAGATGAGACCTTCACCGCCGCGACAGGCCTGACCCAAGCGCCGTTCCTCGAGCGGTGGCTGCTCCTGGCGGGCGCGAGCTACCTCCTGAGCGGCCTGGTGTACACGGCTGCGTCGGTCTGGGTCAGCCGCCGTTCGTAGGCGTCCCGCGCCCGTCCGCATGCACCTTCTCGCCCGATGACCATCTTGCTACTCCGCGAGCACGCAGAACGGCATTCGCGGACGTCAGGGAGGACGTCCGGCCTACTCGGACGAGATGTCCTGCCCTCCCTTGATCTCGCCGTCAGAACGAGCCGATTGACCAGCAATCGAGTGCCCTCGTAGGGCGACACGGAGATAGCGTGCGGCGTCCTCAGGCTCGATCCCCAGGGTCGCGGCGGCTTCGCGATAGGTGTGGGCTCCGTAAAGCGTGAGGGCGAGAAGAGCTGCCCACTGCGTCGGACGAACCGCAGTCGGCGGGCACGCGGCAAAAGTCGCGCGCGCAAGCACGTGCAAGGTCGTGTAGCCCTGCTCATTTGCCGACGTCGCCGCAGCCCGAAATCCTTCAACAACGGCGGCCTCCGCGTCAGACCTGCGTGTCGTCACCATCGACGCAAAAGCGTAAAGGACCGCGCCGTACCGGGTGTACAGCTCGCCAGCAGCGAGGCGATCACCGGTGCCGGCCAATGCGAGGAGTTCGCGATCTGTGGGCTCATGAACCTGCATCATGCGCATCCCCTTGCCGAGCTCCCCAGCAGCGACGGACGGATATGGCGTGGCCCGCCCGTCGCTCCTGAGCTCCCAGCGTGACCACCAGCACGACCGGAAGAATGGGAAGGGCTTCGTCGAGAGCGTCATCTTTGGCGCGGGTCAAAGACTGGACTTGCGGCACTAGACGACCTCGCGAACTAGAGGTCACCGAGGTCTAGGGCGACGGTCAACGCGTGAGAGTGCACGCGTCGTCAGATCCGAAGATACCCGTGGCCAGCAGGACGATACCTCGGGCGCATTCTTCACGAGCGGGCCCAGCCTTGCGGCCGCTCGGCTCATGTTGCGACGAAACGACTACATCATGGCGCTGGTAATCGCGATACCGATCAGCATCAATATCAAAGCCGCGATGGAGACGAACACGATGTAGGTCCCGTGAATACGAATGCCGTTGCCGTGATTTCGGCCTGCGGCCAAATCCTCAGCGCGTGCGCCTGAAACCGGCGTGGACTGGTCGGCGGACAGCACATGCTTCCGCCTAGGGCCGGAAGTCGATGGGGCGGTCATGTAAGAGATTCGTTGCGGACCGACTTCCGGATGGCCCCTCCACTTGACCTCGTCCTTGAGCAAGGTGACCTCTCGCGCCGAGGAGGGTCACCGAGCCGGCCGTTCAGGCTGCCCGCGACTCGGCATTGCGGACATCGGCAGGCGAGCGTCACCGTTCGGAAATCGACCTGCCGGCACTTGGTCGGCGCGGTCCAGACGTGGAGGCACTGCAGTGCGCACTCATAGTGAGTCGATAGCACGACGGGGCCTCGCGACGTCGTCAGTTCGTCGCTCTGTGCCGATCCTTCTGAACCGCCTCCAGCCACCCGATCACCCGATCGCCCGTACCGATTGACGAACATTGACGACTTCAAAGATGCCTTCCCTTTACGCTCCACGGAAGCCTTCAATCCGAAGCGACACGCATGCTACGAAGGTCCGTAGATCGGTCCTGCCCCTCGGGGCGGGCCGAGCGTCATTTCAGGGGCTAGATGACGAGTAGTGACGGGCGGTGACGAGGCCGATGCGCGGTGGGGTGAAGTTCTACCGCGGCTCTGCCGCTGCGGCGCGCTCCTACGTCGAGGCCGATCATTCGCGCGCCGACGACTACTACCTGGTCGAAGGCAGCGGCCTGGCCGAGCACTACATCGCTGGCCCCGGCGCGGTGCAGCGCGTCGGCGACCTCGACGGCCCGAGGTACGAGCGCTGGGTCGGCGGGTACGACGTGCTGACCGGCGCGGCCAAGGGGCGCTTGCGCGAGGACGCACGGGCGTTGCGGTTCGTCGAGGTCGTCGTCAACGGGCCGAAGTCCTGGTCGCTGGCCGCGGCGCTCCATCCCGACGTCGCGGCGGCGTACGACGCGGCGATGGATCGGGCCGCGAGCGAGGTGATCGGCTGGGTGGCCGAGCACGCCACCACCCGTGTCGGGCCGCGCGGGCGTCAGGTGCAGGTGCCGGTCGAGATGGTCGAGGCCGCCGTCGTACGTCACTACACCTCGCGCGCCGGCGACCCGCACCGCCACCTCCATCTACAGATCAACGCGCGCGTCTTCGCGCGTGGAGCATGGCGGGGACTGCACTCGGTCGGCATCGTCGACAGCATCGAGGCGCTCAACGGGATAGGTCACGCCGCCGTGATGTGCGACCCCGAGTTCCGGGCCGCGCTCGCTGCGCGCGGCTACAGCCTCGACGACGACGGCGAGATCCAACAGCTCGCGCCCTATGCCGGCGGGTTCAGCCAGCGCGCGGCACAGATCAACCGCAACGTCGACCGATACGAAGCCGCCTGGCGAACCGAGCACCCCGACCAGGAACCGGGGCCGCGACTGCGACGCGTCTGGGACCGACGCGCGTGGGCGGACGCGCGACCCGGCAAGGTCGTCCCCCGCAGCGGCGCCGACCTCGTCGCCGCATGGAACAGCGAACTGCGCGACCTCGGCTTCACGCCACCGACCAGCCCGGCGACGCAGCCGGGCCTTCAGATCGGCCGGATCAACCGCGACGTCGCCGCCGACCTCGTGCTCGCTCGGCTCGGGGCCAAGCGGTCGGCATGGAACGCAGCAGACATCCGCGGCGAGGCCGAACGACTGATCGCTTTCGTTGGCGTCGCGGCCGAGCGGCCCGCCCGACACGAGCTGGTCGAGGACGTCGCCGACCGTGCGCGGGCGCGGTGCGTGCCGCTGCTGGAACGCGATGACGTCCCCGAGCACGTCCGCAGTCTGACGTCCGAACGAGTCCTCGCCGTCGAAGCCGACCTGGTCGACAGCATCGCTGCACGCTCCGCGCGGCCGGTCACTGACGCAGCCCGGCTCCGCGGTAATGCGCACCTCGACCCCGCCCAACGGCGCGTCGTCGCGGCCCTCGCCGGCGACGCCGGTCTGCTGGTGATCGAAGGCGCCGCCGGCACCGGCAAGACCACCACCCTCGCCGCCGCACGCGACGCACTCAACGACGACGATCGTCGACTCGTGGTCGTCACGCCCACGCTCAAAGCAGCCCAAGCAGCCCAGCAGCAGGTCGGCACCAACGCCTTCTCCGCCGCCTGGCTCATCCACCAACACGGCTACCGCTGGGACGAGGACGGGCACTGGTCGCAAACCGACGCCGCCCCAGAGGCCCGTGGACGCCTGCTCCCCGGCGACGTCCTCCTCGTCGACGAGGCCGGCATGCTCGACCAGGACACCGCCCGCGCGCTATTCGCGATCGCCGACCGAGCCCACGCCACAATCGCGCTCCTCGGCGACCGGCACCAGCTCCCGGCCGTCGGCCGCGGCGGCGTCCTCGACCTCGCCGCACGCTGGGCTCGACCCCAAGCGCACCACGAGCTCGAGGCGGTCCGCCGGTTCAGCGACCCCGCCTACGCCGACCTCAGCCTCCTCATGCGCAAAGGTGAGCGGCCTGGTGAAGTCTTCGACGCCCTCGTCGAACGCGGCGAAGTCGTCGTCCATCCCAGCGAGGTCGAACGCACAGCAGCCCTCGCCGCGATCGGCGCCGACGGCGACCAGCTCGTCATCACCGACACCCGCAACCAAGTCAGTGCGCTCAACGCAGCCATCCGCGACCGCCGCCACGGCGGCGGAGAACAACCTGGTGAGCAATCTGGTGACCGAGCTGGTGAGCCCATCACCCGTCGTGGCGAGCGGATCGGGCTCGGCGACCGGGTCGTCACCCGACGCAACGACCGCGACCTCGCAGTCGCCAACCGCGACACGTGGACCGTTGCCGGCATCGACGATGACGGCAGCCTCCTCGTCACCGGTCGCCCCGGACAGCGCGCGCTCCCCTCCGGCTACGTCCATGAGCACGTCGAGCTCGCCTTCACCACCACCGCCTACGGAGCCCAGGGCGAGACCGTCGACTCCGCCCACCTCGCACTCGGCGAGACGACCGGCGCCGCCTCCGCCTACGTCGGCATGACCCGCGGCCGCCACCGCAACGTCGCCCACCTCGTCGCCGAGACCATCGACGACGCACGCACCCAATGGGTCGACGTCTTCAACCGCGACCGCGCCGACCTCGGCCCCAGCCATGCCGCTGAGAGAGCCATCGACGACATCGACCGCTACGGACCAAATGCGCGACCACCCGCTGCTGGGCTGCAAGCCGCGGCGCTTCGCGACGGCCCACGTCGACCACCCCAACCGATCCCGGCTCCCCAACCGACCTCCCACGGGATCGGCCGCTGACCAACTTCCTCGCGTCGAGTGATCGCCCGGAGCGGCGCAGACGACATAGGTGACCAGGAGAGGCTCGCGTCTCGACAACGGCGGTCACAAGACGTCCGATCCGCCGAGCGCGATGTTGCTTCTCCACGTAGGAGTCGCCGAACCCGTCGGCGGCCACGACGAGAGGCGAAGTGATGGTGGCACCCCTCGGCATCCCCGACGACTGGGACGACGACAACCTGATCCTGTTCGAGGAGTTCTGCGAACTCATCCGCACACCCCAACGCACCGTCCGCGACTGGCGACAACGCGGCATCGGACCACGATGGACCCGTTTCCAAGGAGTCGGCCGGCTCTACATCCCGTCGCCGAGGCCCGACGCTTCCTCGCCTCGGCCGCCGTCACGAGAGCGGAAGTGCGTTCCGATGGATGAGCGACGCGGCATCCCGGTTTACCTCAGCCTCGAGGAGGCGGCCGAGTCCATGTCCGTCTCGGTCAAGACGATCCGGCGCTGGATCGCAGCCGGCACGCTTCCGGCGTACCGCTGCGGCAAACGCGCCATCCGGATCAAGCTCGACGACCTCGAGGCCGCCCCGCGGAAGATCCCCGCAGCGCGATATTGAGTGTTGTCCCGCCGCTGTTTCACGGGACCGACGGTGTGGCCGAACGCCGCACTGTTGGGTAAGCATTGGGCACGTATTGGGCACGAAACGGATGACAAAGGGCCTTTGATCTGCGTTTTCGCAGGTCAAAGGCCCTTTGGTTGGCGGTGGCGGTGGGATTTGAACCCACGGTGGGTTGCCCCACACATCATTTCGAGTGATGCACCTTCGGCCGCTCGGACACGCCACCGCCGGGAAGATTACCGGAGGGGTTGGCGCCGTTGAAATCGAGCAACTCCCGGATGCAACGTGGTCGCAACGGCTCGCGAGCGAGGGTCGGGACCGAGGACCCTGTACGCCGTCTAGGACGCCGATGTCTACTGAAGTCATGACCGATGACCCGCGCCTGGCCCCGATGCGGGCCGAGGTCGTTGCGTCGTGGGAGCGGTCGGCCGCGGCCGGGGTCGACATCGGCCAGCAGGATGCCCCGATCGCGCTCGACGGCTCGGACCTGCGAGGCGAACGCGAGGCGCACCCGCTGTCCCGGGTGTTCCCGCTGCTCGACGATGTGCTCGGCCAGGAGGTGCGGGCGTGCGGCGCGGTGATGGCGCTCGCCGACGCCGAGGGCAACCTGCTCTGGGTCTGCGGGACGTCGGAGTCGCTGCGAGCGGCAGAGAAGATCGGGTTCGTCGAGGGGAGCAACTGGGACGAGCGACTCGCGGGCACGAACGCGCCCGGCTTGGCGTTGGCGACCGGACGCGATGCGATCGTGACCCGCGACGAGCACTTCCGCTCGAGCGTGCGCACCTGGAGCTGCGCCGCGACACCGATCCACGACCCCGGCACCTCCCAGCTGCTCGGCGTGCTCGACGTGACCGGCGGCGACGAGGTCGTCGTACCCCAGACGATGGCGATGGTCCGCGCTGCGGCCCGCCTGGCCGAGGCCGAGCTCGCCCGTCATCTGCCGCGTCCCGACGCCGCGCCGCACGCCTCCGGGCTGCAGATCCTGCTCGAGCTGCTCGGCCGCAACGAGGCGATCGTCCGGATCGCCGACGGCCGTGATCAGCTCGGCCGGTTCCGCCTGTCGCCCCGGCACAGTGAGATCGTCGCGCTGCTCGCCGCCGCCCCCAGCGGTCTCAGCGGGGACGAGCTCGCCGTGCTCCTCTACGAGGAAGACGGTGGGTCGTCGACCCTGCGCGCCGAGCTGAACCGGCTGCGTGGTCTGCTCGGCGAAGACCTGTTGGCGTCCCGGCCTTACCGGCTCACCGCGCCGCTGACGGGCGACTGGCTCGCGGTCAGCGCCCAGCTCGCTGCCGGCGACCTCCGCTCCGCGATGAGGGGGTACGACGGACCGGTGCTGCCGCGCTCGACGGCACCCGGCGTCGTGCAGATCCGGCAGGAGCTCGCGTCCTCCCTGCGTCACGCGCTCCTCCTCTCCGGCACCGGCGACCTGATGTCGGCGTGGACCCGGTCGGGGTGGGGACGCGACGACTACGAGATGTGGGCGGCGCAGCGCCGGGTTGTCGCGGACGCGTCGCCGATGCGGGCCCTGGTCGACGGGCAGCTCGCCCGGCTCGACCGCGAGCTCGCGTAGGTCTGCGCAACGTCCGCGCAACGTGTTGCTTCCTAACGTGTGATGACAGTCACCCCACGTCATTTCTAGGGAGCACCGCATGACCGTCTACACAGCACCCGGACAGCCGGACTCGACCGTCTCCGTCGACAGCCGCTACGGCCACTACATCGGTGGCGAGTGGGTCGACCCGGTCAAGGGCGAGTACTTCGAGAACATCTCGCCGGTCAACGGCAAGCCGTTCACCGAGATCGCCCGCGGCACTGCCGAGGACATCGACGCCGCCCTCGACGCAGCTCACGCCGCCTTCTCCACCTGGGGCAAGACGTCGGCCACCGAGCGCGCCAACATCCTCAACAAGATCGCCGACCGGATGGAGGAGAACCTCTCGATGCTCGCGGTCGCGGAGACCTGGGAGAACGGCAAGCCCGTTCGCGAGACCCTCGCCGCCGACCTGCCGCTCGCGGTCGACCACTTCCGCTACTTCGCCGGTGCGCTGAGGGCCCAGGAGGGCTCCATCGGCGAGATCGACGGCAACACCGTTGCCTACCACTTCCACGAGCCGCTCGGTGTCGTCGGCCAGATCATCCCGTGGAACTTCCCGATCCTGATGGCGGTCTGGAAGCTCGCGCCGGCACTCGCGGCGGGCAACTGTGTCGTGCTCAAGCCCGCGGAGCAGACGCCGTGGTCGATCCTCAAGCTGATCGAGGTGGTCGGCGACCTGCTGCCCGCCGGCGTGCTCAACATCGTCAACGGGTTCGGTGTCGAGGCCGGCAAGCCGCTCGCCTCCAGCAGCCGGATCGCGAAGATCGCGTTCACCGGCGAGACCACGACCGGCCGGCTGATCATGCAGTACGCCAGCCAGAACATCATCCCGGTCACCTTGGAGCTCGGCGGCAAGAGCCCGAACATCTTCTTCGAGTCGGTCGCCGACCAGCGCGACGCGTTCTACGACAAGGCGCTCGAGGGCTTCACGATGTTCGCGCTCAACCAGGGCGAGGTCTGCACCTGCCCCAGCCGCGCGCTCGTGCAACGGAGCATCTACTCCGACTTCGTCCACGACGCGGTGCTGCGGACCGAGCAGGTGAAGCAGGGCAACCCGCTCGACGACACCACGATGATCGGTGCCCAGGCCTCCAACGACCAGCTCGAGAAGATCCTGTCCTACATCGACATCGGCAAGGAGGAAGGCGCGAAGATCCTCACCGGCGGCGAGCGCAACGTGCTCGGGGGCGACCTCGCCGAGGGCTACTACGTCACCCCGACGATCTTCGAGGGCGACAACTCGATGCGGATCTTCCAGGAGGAGATCTTCGGCCCGGTCGTCTCGCTGACCGGCTTCGACGACGAGGCCGACGCCCTCAAGATCGCCAACGACACGCTCTACGGCCTCGGCGCCGGCGTCTGGTCGCGGAACGGGTCACAGGCGTTCCGTGCCGGCAAGGAGATCCAGGCCGGCCGGGTGTGGACCAACTGCTACCACGCCTATCCGGCCGCCGCGGCGTTCGGCGGCTACAAGCAGTCGGGCATCGGACGCGAGAACCACAAGATGATGCTCGACCACTACCAGCAGACCAAGAACCTCCTGGTGTCGTACGACGACAACGCGCAGGGCTTTTTCTGATGCCGACGCGGGACGTGGAGCCGTCCCGCGTTGCGGTGACAGACGAGGCGGCGGACATGGTCCGCCGTCTCGTCGGCGCCAACGGGCCGGTCATGTTCCACCAGTCCGGCGGCTGCTGCGACGGCTCGTCGCCGATGTGCTTCCCTGACGGCGACTTCCTGCTGAGCGACGCCGACATCCAGCTCGGCGACCTGGACATCGGGCTCGAACGGCCGGTGCCGGTGTGGATGTCGCGGGCGCAGTTCGAGTACTGGTCCCACACCCATCTCACCATCGACGTCGTCCCGGGGCGCGGGGCCGGCTTCTCGCTCGAGGCGCCGTACGGCGTCCGCTTCCTGATCCGCTCCCGACTTATCTCAGACGCGGAGTCCGCCGCGCTGGGCTGAACCGGCTCAGGCCTTGCGGCCCATCATCCCGAGCAGCCGCTCCAGCGGGGAGGCGTCGTTCGGCACAGCCACGACCGGCCCGAAGGCGTCCCCGCGCAGGTCCTCGGTGCCGGGCTCGGAGAACGGCTCGGCGAACGCCATGCAGGCCGCGACGTCCTCGTCGCGCACCTCGAAGGGGCGGCCGAGCGCGGTCGCCAGGTCCCACCCGTGCACGACAACCTCGTTGAGCGCGACCGCGGCGGCCTCTGGCGCCGGCATCGGGAACGGCCCCGCCTTCGTCTGGCCGTCGAGCGCGCCGGGCTCGCTCCACGCTTCGGCGAGGTCGGCCAGGCCACGATCGACCCGTTCCCGCCAGCCGCGCTCGAGCCGGGAGGCGTCGCCGCTCCCGCCCTGCTCGGCGCCGGGTGCCGCCTGCTTGCGTGCGGCCCCGGCGAACGCGGCGGCCAGGCCGCCGATGTGGTCGACCAGGTCGCCGACGGCGTACTTGTCGCACGGGGTGGGGGCGGTGAGCTGCTCGTCGGTGACGGCGGCCACCAGGTCTCGGAGGGCCGACGTGGCGGGGGTGAAGTCGATGGTGACCATGTCCGTCACCGACCCGTCGACGACGGCGAACTCATCGGTGGGTGGCGAAGAACTCCGCGAGCAGCGCGCTCGACTCGTCGGCCAGCACGCCCGCAACGACCTCGGGGCGATGGTTGAGGCGGCGGTCGCGGACGACGTCCCACAGGGAGCCGGCGGCGCCGGCCTTCGGGTCCCAGGCGCCGAACACCACCCGATCGAGGCGGGAGAGGACGGCGGCGCCGGCGCACATGGTGCACGGTTCGAGGGTCACGACCAGGGTGCATCCGTCGAGCCGCCACTCCCCGCGGTCGCGCGCCGCCGACCGCAGGGCCACCACCTCCGCGTGGCCGGTCGGGTCGGCGTCCGCCTCGCGCACGTTGCGACCGGTCGCGAGCACCGTGCCGGCATCGTCGACGACGACGGCTCCGATCGGGACGTCGTCGGTGGCGAGCGCAGCCATCGCCTCGACGAGGGCGGCGAGCATCGGCTCCCGCCAGCGGTCGGCGCTGCTCAATCGGGGTCCCCGCGGCGTTGTTCGGCGAAGGAGCGAAGCGCGGGAGCCGAAGAACGTCGTGGGGTGATCATGCCGAGGTGAAGCCGATGGCGTCGTCGAACAGCTCGCCGAACCCGAGCCGGCGGGCGACGTCGGAGAGCATCTCGTCGGGATAGAGATCGACGTCGTCCAGGAGGACCGCGAGGTCCATCGCGTGCATGCCGAGGTCGCCGAGCAGGTCGAGGTCGCCGGCGGCCTCGGGCTCGTCCTCGTCGTCGGGCATCGGCAGCTGCAGGAACTCCACGGCCGACGCGGCCAGCTCCCACTCGCCAGCAGCGGTCACGTCGGACAGCAGCACCCGGGTGTGCTGGCCGGCGACGCGGACCACGACGAAGAAGTCCTCGTCGATCGCAACCAGGCCGACCGCACCGTGGTCACCGGGGAACCGACGCAGCGCGGACGCGAGCGTCTCGACGTCCTCCACGTGGTCGTGGGTCAACTCGGCAACCTGCCACACACCTTCCTCGCGGTAGGCGGCCAGGGCGAAGTCGACTGCATCCGGTGCGGTCACCCGTCAAGGGTGACACCTGCCGCCGAATCAGGCCAGAGCATTACGTTTCGGGGGCATTAGGGTTCGGGACATGCGCACCCTCGTCGTCGACCACCCGCTCGTGGCCCACAAGCTGACCGTGCTCCGCGACGAGACGACCGACTCACCGACCTTCCGCAACCTCGCCGACGAGCTGGTCACGCTGCTCGCCTACGAGGCCACCCGGGACGTGCGGGTCGAGGACAAGGACATCGTGACGCCCGTTGCTCCCACGACGGGCACCAGGCTGGCCGCGCCACGGCCGCTCGTCGTACCGATCCTGCGTGCGGGCCTGGGCATGCTCGACGGGATGATGCGGCTGCTGCCGACCGCCGAGGTCGGCTTCCTCGGCATGGTCCGCAACGAGGAGACGCTCGAGGCGTCGACGTACGCCGAGCGGCTGCCGGACGACCTCAGCGGCCGCCAGTGCTACGTGCTGGACCCGATGCTCGCCACCGGCGGCACGCTTGCCGCGGCCATCAAGTTCCTCACCGACCGCGGCGCCGACCACATCACCGCGGTCTGCCTGCTGGCCGCACCCGAGGGCTGTGCCCGGCTCGAGCAGGAGCTGACCGGCCTCGACGTACCGGTCACGGTCGTCGTGGCGGCGATGGACGACCATCTCAACGAGAAGGGCTACATCGTCCCCGGCCTCGGCGACGCGGGCGACCGCTTGTACGGCGTTGTGGGCTGACTCTCATCCGTAAGGGTGGTTTCCGGACAACCTGCGTCGCGGGGGTCCCGATCCTTGTAGGTTGACCTGCGCTGGACACCCACCCGAAGCGGCCCCGGAATCCCAGCCGGAAGCGAGGCAGTCATGCTCATCGGAATTCCCCGCGAGTCGAAGGCCGGCGAGACCCTGGTGGCGGCGACCGCCAAGACGGTCGCTCAGCTGCAAGGGCTCGGCTACGACGTCGTGGTCGAGTCCGGCGCAGGGGCGTTCGCCGACCAGGCGGACGACGCATTCACCGACGCCGGCGTCACCGTCGGCAGCAGCGACGACGTGTGGGCCGCGGACGTCGTGGTCAAGATCAACGCACCCAGCGCCGAGGAGATCGGCCGGATGCGTGCCGGAGCGACGGTCATCTCGATCATGGCTCCCGCGCGGAACCCGGAGCTCATCGAGCAGCTGGCCGCGCAAGGGGTCACCGCGCTCGCCATGGATGCCGTCCCACGGATCTCCCGCGCGCAGTCGATGGACGTGCTGTCCTCGATGGCGAACGTCGCCGGCTACCGCGCCGTCGTCGAGGCAGCGCACGAGTTCGGCCGGATGTTCACCGGTCAGGTCACCGCCGCCGGCAAGATGCCGCCCGCCCGGGTCTTCGTGGTGGGCGCCGGTGTCGCCGGCCTGGCCGCGGTGGGCGCGGCGAGCGCGATGGGAGCGATCGTCAGGGTCTTCGACGTACGCCCCGAGGTTGCCGAGCAGGTCGAGTCCCTCGGCGGTCAGTTCGTCGAGGTCGACTTCGAGAGCGAGGTCAGCACCGACGGCTACGCCAAGGAGATGACGGCGGAGCAGGAGGCAGCCACCGCCGGGATGTACGACGAGGAGGCGCGCAACGCCGACATCGTCATCACCACCGCGCTGATCCCGGGCCGGCCGGCACCGAAGCTGCTCCACGAGGACACCGTTGCCGGCATGAAGCCCGGCAGTGTGATCGTCGACATGGCGGCCGCCAACGGCGGCAACTGCGCGGGCACCGAGGCCGACCAGAAGGTCGTCACCGACCACGGCGTGACGATCCTCGGCTACACCGACCTCGCCGGCCGGCTCGCCGCGCAGACCTCCCAGCTCTACGGCACCAACATCGTCAACCTGCTCAAGCTGCTGACACCCGAGAAGGACGGCATGCTCACGCTGGACATGGACGACGTCGTGCAGCGCGGCATCACCGTGACCCAGCACAAGGACGGCGAGACCCAGGCTGAAGTGCTGTGGCCGCCTCCGGCGGTCCAGGTGTCGGCGACCCCGAAGGTCGTGGACACCCATCCCGCGGGAATGAACGAGGAGAAGGCCAAGCTCACCGCGCGCGGCCGAGTCACGCTCGTCGGGGGCGCGGCGCTGGTGCTGTTCGGGCTGATCGCGATCTCTCCCCCACCACTCCAGGAACGGCTCACGGTCTTCGCGCTGGCGATCGTGATCGGCTACTACGTCATCGGCAACGTGCACCACGCCCTGCACACGCCGCTGATGTCGGTGACCAACGCGATCTCCGGGATCATCGTGGTCGGCGCTCTCCTCCAGCTCGGCGAGGACAGCACGCCGATCATGCTGATCGCCTTCGTCGCGACCCTGCTCGCCAGCATCAACGTGTTCGGTGGCTTTGCGGTGACTCGCCGCATGCTCGGACTCTTCACCCGGTCGTGACGGCCACGAGATAGGGAATGAACCAGATGATCTCGCCTCTCCTGACCTCGATGCTGGTCTCGATCGAGACCGCGTCCACCGCGGCCTACATCGTCGCCGCCCTGCTGTTCATCCTCGCCCTGGCCGGTCTCTCCCACCACGAGACCGCCAAGGTGGGCAACACCTTCGGCATCCTCGGCATGGCGATCGCGCTCGTCGCGACCATCGCGCTGGCCGCCGACAACGACATGGACGGGCTGGCGGTCGCGCTGCTGGTCGCCGCGATGGCGATCGGTGCCGTGATCGGCATCTGGCGCTCGCGCGTGGTCGAGATGACGGGCATGCCCGAGCTGATCGCACTGCTGCACAGCTTCGTGGGTCTGGCGGCCGTGCTCGTCGGGTGGAACGGCTACCTCGAGGTCGAGGACGACCCCGACAGCCCCCATGCCGCCATCCTGGAAGCGCAGGACCTGCTCGGCGTCCACAGCGCCGAGGTGTTCATCGGCGTCTTCATCGGTGCCGTCACCTTCACCGGCTCGATCGTCGCCTTCCTCAAGCTGTCGGCACGGATGTCGTCCACCCCGATGGTGCTGCCGGGCAAGAACTTCCTCAACCTCGGCGCCCTGGCGGCGTTCGCCGGCCTGACGGTGTGGTTCGTGATCGACCCGCAGCTGTGGCTGCTGGTCGTGGTCACGCTCGTCGCGCTCGCCCTCGGCCTGCACCTGGTCGCGTCCATCGGCGGCGGCGACATGCCGGTCGTCGTGTCGATGCTCAACAGCTACTCGGGCTGGGCCGCGGCGGCCTCGGGCTTCCTGCTCGAGAACGACCTGCTGATCGTCACCGGTGCGCTGGTCGGTTCCTCCGGTGCCTACCTGAGCTACATCATGTGCCAGGCGATGAACCGGTCGTTCATCTCGGTCATCGCCGGCGGCTTCGGCATCGCGGCGCCGACCTCGGGCGACGAGGACTACGGCGAGCACCGCGAGGTCCAGTCCCCCGAGGCAGCCGACCTGCTCGCGAACGCGTCGTCGGTGATCATCACGCCCGGCTACGGCATGGCGGTGGCCCAGGCGCAGTACCCGGTCGCCGAGCTCACCGCGAAGCTGCGCGCACGGGGCATCGACGTACGGTTCGGGATCCACCCGGTCGCCGGCCGGCTTCCTGGTCACATGAACGTGTTGCTGGCCGAGGCCAAGGTGCCCTACGACATCGTGCTCGAGATGGACGAGATCAACGACGACTTCCCGCAGACCGACGTCGTGCTCGTGATCGGAGCCAACGACACGGTCAACCCGGCCGCTGCCGAGGACCCCACCAGCCCGATCGCCGGCATGCCGGTCCTCCAGGTGTGGAACGCCAGCGAGGTCATCGTCTTCAAGCGCTCCATGGCGACCGGCTACGCCGGTGTGCAGAACCCGCTCTTCTTCCGCGAGAACTCGCGGATGCTGTTCGGCGACGCCAAGGACAAGGTCGACGAGATCATCCACAACCTGCCCGGGTGACGGGCGCCTTCCAGCCGCGCCGGATCGCGAGCAGTCGCCAGCAGATCGTGAGCGCGGCGGCCGGGACGGCGACGAGCGCGGTCGGAGCGTCGAGCTCGAATCCCGTCGCGGCAATGGCCGAACCGGCGATGGCGGGGATCGCGTAGAGCTCGCCACTCTTCAAGACGGCCGGCACCTGACCCGCGAGCACGTCGCGGATCAGGCCGCCACCGATGCAGGTGACCATGCCGAGCAGCGCGGACGGGACCGGCCCGAGGCCGTGCTCGGCCGCCTTGAGGGCGCCCGCGACGGCGAACAGGCCGAGCCCGAAGGCGTCGAAGACGTTGACCAGGCGGTCCATCCGCGCGAACGCCGGGTGGAACCAGAAGGTGAGCAGGCCGGCCGACACCGGCACCAACAGGTAGCGCCAGTCCTCGAGCGATGCGGGCGGGGTGTCGCCGATGAGCACGTCGCGGATCCACCCGCCACCCAGCCCGGTGACGGTCGCCAGCACCAGCACCCCGACGATGTCGAGCCGCTGCCGCACGGCAACCAGGCCCCCCGACACGGCGAAGACGGCGATGCCGAGGAGGTCGAGGACGAGGAGCAGCATCTACTGGCCCAGCGGGAGCTCGGCGACGATCTCGTAGCGAGGACGACCGCCCGGGCCCTGGCCGAGGTGGGAGGCGATCACGGCGGCTTCGATCACCGGCCACTCCGGGCCGGTGTAGGTCTCGAGCAGCCGGACCCAGTTGGTCGTGTCGGTCGGCCGGCGCAGTCGTGCGATCGAGAGGTGTGGGCGGAACCGCTTGCCGTCGACCTCGGTGCCGACGGTCACCGCCGCGTTGCGGGCGCGCCCCGCGATCCGTTCGAGTACGACGTCCGCCCCCTCGGACTCGGGCATCACGCCCACCCCGAGCACCCGGGTCTCAGCCGGGTTGGGGAAGGTCACCGGGCCGGCCAGCCGGAGCACGGGGACCGGGGTGCGGGCCAGCCCGTCGGACAGCCGGTCGGCGTACTCGTCGACAAGGTGCTCGGGGACGCTCGGCATGAAGGCCAGCGTGACGTGGAGCTGCTCGGCCGACACCCAGCGCATGTCGAGTTCTTGGCGAGCGGCCTCGCGGCGCGGCTCGAGGAACGCGTCGAGGTGCTCGATCGCGTCCGACGGCGGCACGATGGCGGCGAACAGGCGCACGCCCATCAGATCTGGGTCCCGACGGCTTGACCGACCAGGTGGGTGACGATCATCGCCAACAGCCCGCCCAGGATGTTGCGCAGGACGGCCTTCCTCGCCGAGCCGTAGCCGAAGCGGGCGCTGGCCCAACCCGTGAGCGCGAGTGCGCCCGTCACCGCGGCGACGGTGACCCACACCCGCAGGTCCGGCGTGACCAGCACGATCGTGAGGAGCGGCAGCAGTGCGCCGAAGGTGAACGACACCATCGAGGCGAACGCCGCGTTCCACGCGCTGGTCAGGTCGTTGGGGTCGATGCCGAGCTCGACCTCCGCGTGCGCGGCGAGCGCGTCCTTCGCGGTCAGCTGGCGCGCGACCTCGAGCGCGAGATCCTCGTCGAGGCCCTTGTCGGCGTAGATCCCCGCCAGCTCGGCCAGCTCGTCCTCCGGGTCGTCCCTGAGCTCACGCCGCTCCTTGGCGAGCAGCGCCTTCTCCGAGTCGGTCTGGGTGCTCACCGAGACGTACTCACCAGCCGCCATGCTCATCGCGCCGGCGACCAGACCGGCGATGCCGGCGACCAGGATCGCCGAACGGTCGGTCGTCGCTCCCGCGACTCCGAGCACGATCCCGGCGACCGAGACGATCCCGTCGTTGGCTCCCAGCACGCCGGCGCGCAGCCAGTTCAGGCGATCGTTGACCCCCTCCTGGTGCGGCTCGTCGGAGTGGCCGCCGATCGCGATCGATGATGCTTCGCTCATGGGAGCATCTTCCCCTGATCGGGCGGCCGGCGGGCGCTGGGATGTCGAGAACCCAGGGCGGGGACGTCAGAGGTCAGGCCAGGCCGTCGAACGGACGGACCTCGACCTTGCCCCGACAGGCCTTGGATCCCTCGGCCGCGAGGGCGAGCGCCACGTCGAGGTCGGGAGCGTCGATGACCCAGAAGCCGCCGATGGCCTCCTTGGTCTCGAGGTAGGGACCGTCGGTCATCACCGGCGTCTCGCCCTGGCCGTCCACGACGGTCGCGGTCGACGCCGACTTCAGCCCACCGCCGAAGACCCAGTAGCCGTCGAGGCGCAGCTTGTCGTTGAACGCGCCGGTCGCGGCAAACGCCTCCTCCATCTCCTCCCTGGAGGCGTAGTTGCCGAACTCGCCCATCTCGGCGGGCCCGTGCACGCTCATCAGGTAGTGCGTCATCCGACTTCTCCTCAGCTCCAAGCGGTCGATGACCACGTTCTACCCCCGTCACGTGCCGCATCGCCACCCGCCCGAAAAACTTCTCGCGACCCTGTCGGATCCGTCGCCGTCCGTTCGTGGAGAGGACATGAGCAGGCCGCACAGGGCGGCCCGCCGAGGAAACGGAGCCCGACATGTCCACCACCACCCAGGTCCCCACTCACGAGACCCGCACCACCTCCCGCCCCGCCCCGACCGCAGCGCGGAAGCCGGTCTGGAAGCACGGCGTCGCCGCGGCCGTCGTCGCGTCGGTCGCCACCACTGTCCTCGCCGCGGCCGCGTCGGCCGCCGGCGTCTCGTTCGCCGACAGCACCGGCGCGAGCATCCCGGTCGCCGGGTTCGCGAACCTGACCCTGGTCTTCTCGCTCGTCGGCGTCGGCATGGCCGCGGTCATGGCCCGCAAGGCCCGTCGGCCGCGGTCCACCTTCGTGCGGACCGCCGTCGCCCTGACCGGGCTGTCGTTCGTCCCGGACCTCACGTTCGGCTTCGACATCGCCTCCGCCGCCACGCTGATCACCCTGCACACCGTCGCCGCGGCGATCGTGGTGCCGACCCTGGCGGGCCGGCTCGCCCGCACCAGCTGACCCAGCGCCGCTGCCCTGGTCGGGACGGCCGGCTACCGGGGCTCGAGACGCGCCGGCGTGCGGAAGTGCCGTTCCATCTCGTTGGCATAGCGACGGCCGAGCTCAGGTCCGTGCTCGGCAACCCAGTCGGTGAAGACGATCGTTCCGGTCGCCGGGCCGTCGGAGTCGGCGAGGCCTTCGGCCATCGCCAGGTATTCGTCACGGGTCAGCAACGTGTCACGCAACACCAGGCTCAGTGCCTTCGACAGCCCGGTCAGCACGGGCCCCGGGACGGGCACGACCAGGGCACGACTGCCGACGGCGGCCCGAACGGCGTCGACCAGCTCCCGGAACGTCACACTCTGCGGTCCGACCGCGTCCACGACCACCGTGTCGTTGCGTGCACCCAGCTCGACACACAACCGCGCCAGGTCGTCGATGTGGATGCCACGCACCCGATAGTCGCCGCGGCCGCCCACAGCGAAGACCGGTAGGTGCCGCAACAGCCAGGCGACGTTGTTGACCAGCACGCCCTCCCCGCCGAACAGGATCGCCGGCCGGACGATCGCATGCGGGACGCCGGTCTCGGCAAGGCTCCGTTCGACCTGTGCCTTGCCGCGGAAGTAGGGATAGGCGGAGTCAAGGGACGGGTGTGTGATCGACACGTGCACGATGCGCTGGACGCCCGCGTTCGCGGCCGCCTCGAACAGGGTCCTGCTGTTCGCCACGGCCGCGTCGTGGTCGACGTGGCCGTGGGCGAACCGCACCCAGTAGGTGTTGTAGAGCGTGTGCGCGCCGCGCAGAGAGCGGGTCAGCTCGGCAGGGTCGTCGAAGCTCAGCGGTCGTACGTCGACCTCGGTGCCGGCAGGCGCGCGCTCGGGGTGTCCGGTCAAGGTTCGAACCCGGCGGCCGGCGGCCTGGAGCTCGGTGGTGATCGCGGCACCGGAGTAGCTGAACGCTCCGGTGACCACGTCGATCGGGCCGGGCGTGCTCACTCTTGATCACCTGCCGAGTCGTTGGTCGGAAAGGCGCCCCCGGTCAGGTCGAGCAGTCCCGCGATCAGGCGCGCGCGGTCGAACAGGGCGAGAGCCGCGGCGCGGTCCTCGTCGAGGGTGGCCAGCAGCTCCAGGCCGAGGAACCCGGCCACGACGGCGTGCGCGACCTCCTTGGCGGGCAGCAGCAGCTCGACCGGTGACCCCACCATGGCCCTGCGGACGGCCGACTCGGCGAAGTCGCGCCAGGGCGTCAGTCGTGCGGCCACGTGCTCGCCGAGCCCGGGCGTGGACTGCGCTCCGGTGATCATCTCCACCAGCACCGTGACGTGGCCGGCATCGAGGTCCTCGCTGAAGATCACCCGTGCCGAGTCGATCAGGTCGGCCAGCGAGGTGGCCTGGTCGACGACCCCCGTGTAGGCGGCGAGGCGTCGACTGCTGACGTCATCCAGCGCGGCGAGCAGCAGGTCGGTCACCGAGCCGAAGTGGTAGAAGACCAACGCCTGGTTGCAGTCGGCCCGGCCTGCGATCTCCCGGGCACTCGCGCCGGCGAAACCGACCTCACGCAGCGCCTGGATCGCGCCGGCAACGAGCGCCGCCCGGGTTTCCGCCGACCGCTCCTGCCGACCACCCGAAGTCGCCGCACGCCGCGGACCTGCTGTCGCCATGGGACCTCCGCCGTCGTTGAGCGAGTTGTTTGAGCAACTGCTCAACAATCTATCACGAGCAGATCACGTCAGCACCACGTCGTTCACGGTTCCGGTACCACCTGCCGTTCCGGGCGGCAGCCGCCGGAGTTAGTTTGACCGGATCGCTCATCTCGCCTCCAGGGGGAACCATGTCGATCCAACGCCGCACCTTCATCCAGGCCGCGATCGGCGGAGCGGCACTGGGAGGACCCTTCCAGGGGCTGGTCGCCGCGCCGGCTGGCGCGCTGGTCAAGCCGCCCCAGCCCGGCCTGTTCCCGGTGCCGGATCAGCGGGACGGCGTCGTACGGCTGCACCTGCCGCCGCGCTTCAACTACCGCTCGTTCCACGACACGACGACACCTGTCGTCCTCGACGACGGCACGACGCTGCCGGGTCGCCACGACGGTATGGGCGCCTTCGACGGTCCTAGGAAATCCGTGACCCTGATCCGTAACCACGAGATCAACGGGCCGGCGCCGGCGTTCAGCAGCCAGGCGCCGATCTACGACCCGATGGTGGGTGGCGGCACGACGACGATCAACGTCACCCTGGCGGGCGAGGTGCTGTCGTCGTACGCCAGCCTGGCCGGGACCCAGATGAACTGCAGCGGCGGGCAGATGCCCTGGGGCGCGTGGATCACCTGTGAGGAGACGGTCAACGGCCCGGACGTCGGCCCCGACTTCACCGGCGCGAGCAACGTCTCGCTGACGAAGCGGCACGGCTTCATCTTCGAGGTGCCGACCGACGGGGAAGCGAGCGCACAGCCGATCGAGGCGGCCGGCCGGTTCGCGCACGAGGCGGTCTCGTACGACCCGCACGAGGGCCGGCTGTACCTCACCGAGGACAACTTCGGCTTCCCGTCCGGCTTCTACCGCTACACGCCGCCGGTCCACCCGAAGAAGAAGGGCACCATGATGGACGGCGGGACGCTCGAGATGCTTCGGGTCGTGGGCATGCCCCAGGCGCACCTCGAGGCGGCCCAGGTCCAGGGCACGACGTACGACGTCGACTGGGTGCCGATCGCCGACCCGAGCCCGACCTTCCCCTACACGCCGGGCGTGCCGGCCCCGACCACCAACAACGATGCGCTGAACCACGTGGGCAACCAGGGTCGGGCGCAGGGCGCCGCGCACTTCGGGCGCAACGAGGGCCAGGCGTTCGACAAGGGCATCGTCTACTTCACGTCCACCCAGGGCGGCGGTCCGCCCGAGGTCGGCGCTCCCGCGGCCGACGGCTACGGCAACGGCAGTGGGCAGGTCTGGGCCTACGACACCCGCCGCCACCAGCTCACCTGCCTCTACCAGTCCCCGGGCCCCGCCGTGCTCGACTTCCCGGACAACGTCACGACCAGCGCCAAGGGCACCCTGGTGCTCTGCGAGGACAACGTCAACGACAACTACGTCCGCGGCCTCACCCAGAAGGGCGAGCTGTTCGACATCGCCCTCAACCGGATCGACGGGCGCTACAACGACGAGTTCGCGGGCTCGACGTTCAGCCCGGACGGCAGGACCCTCTTCGTGAACATCCAGGCGTCGCGCGGCGTGTCGTTCGCGATCTGGGGGCCTTGGCACACGATCGGGGTCTAGCGCCGCACCCGGACGCTCAGGCAGGTCACGCAGCCCTCGAGCTTCTCGAACTCGCCGATGTCGACCGCGACCACCGTCAGGCCGCGCTTGCGGAGGATGTCCGCCGTCCGCGGGGCTCCGGAGCTCATCAGCACGGTGTCGTCGTCGAGCACGACCACGTGGGCGCCGGGCTCCTCCGGCACCTCCAGGTAGGAGTCGAACAGGGACGGATCGTCCACCACCGGGCCGTACCCGATGACGGTTTCGTCCGGCAGTGCGGTGACCGCGCTCTTGAGGTGCAGCGCCTTGGTGACAGGCACGGCGGTCACCGTCCACCCGTGGGGCTCGAGGATCCGCCGGAGCTGCTCGACGGCCGGCGCGGTCGTCGTACCGGTGAGGCCGACGTAGACCTGCCGGCCGACCTTGAGCACGTCACCACCGTCGAGAGTGCCCTCGGTGATGGCGTCGACCGGGAGCCCCAGCTCGCGGACCTTCCGCTCCGTGGCGACGATCTCCGGGTTGCGGGTCGGCTTCGCGGGGTTCGTGATGACGGCCAGGTCGCCGAACATCACGACGGTGTCCTCGACGAACACCGAGTCCGGCAGGCTGTCGTCGCGCTCGACCTCGACGGTCGGCCACCCCGCTGCCTCCAGGGCGTCGACGTAGGCGCGCCACTGCTCACGCGCGAGCCCGACGTCCACCCGTTGCCGCTGGATGAAGGTCACGATGCCGTCCGCCAGGCTCTCCGCGGGCCGGCGGACGAGCGCGTACGGCGGGGTCATGGCACCACCTTGCCGTGACGCCGCCACCAGCACCAAGTGAGAGCTCACGCGCGCGTCGGCTCAGGCCGCGGCGGGGGTGGCCTTCGTGCCCTCCAGAGCCGTCTCGAGTATCTCCCGCACGTCGGACACGATGTGCACGGTGACCGCATCCAGCACCTCGGCGGGCACGTCGTCCAGGTCTGGCTCGTTGCGTTGCGGCAGGAAGACCTCGGTCAGGCCGGCCCGTTGCGCCGCGAGCAGCTTCTGCTTCACGCCGCCGATCGGCAGCACCCGACCGGTGAGGGAGACCTCGCCCGTCATACCGACCTCGGCCCGCACGTTGCGCCCGGTGAGCAGCGAGACCAGCGCCGTCGTCATGGTGACGCCGGCCGACGGCCCGTCCTTCGGTACGGCGCCCGCGGGCACGTGCAGGTGGATCGGCCGGTCCAGCACGGCGGGTTCGAGGCCGAGCTCGTCGGCGTGGGCCCGCACGTAGGACAGCGCGATCTGCGCCGACTCCTTCATCACGTCGCCCAGCTGGCCGGTGATGGTCAGCCCGCCGTTCGACGACCGGTCGCCCGGCAGGGTCGAGGCCTCGATGTAGAGGACGTCACCGCCCATACCGGTGACCGCGAGGCCCGAGGCCACGCCGGGTACCGCCGTCCGCTCGTGTGCGTCGGGCGTGAACCGCGGCCGGCCGACGAGGTCCTTCAACGAGTCCTCGTCGACGGTCGCCGGCAGCTCGCCGAGCGCGACCTTGCGGAACGCCTTCGCCAGCAGCCGCTCGAGCACCCGCACGCCCGCCTCGCGGGTGTAGTTCGCAGCGAGCTCGCGGAGCGCGCCCTCGGTCACCGCCACCTCCTCGGAGGTCACCGCCGCCCGCTCGAGCTGGCGGGGCACCAGGAAGTCGCGGGCGATCGCGACCTTCTCCTCCTCGGTGTAGCCGTCGATCGTGACCAGCTCGAGCCGGTCCAGCAGGGCGGGCGGGATCGTCTCCAGGACGTTGGCGGTCGCGATGAAGAGCACGTCCGACAGATCGAGGTCCAGCTCGAGGTAGTGGTCGCGGAACGTGTGGTTCTGCGCCGGGTCGAGCACCTCGAGCAACGCGGCCGCGGGGTCGCCGCGGAAGTCGCTGCCGACCTTGTCGATCTCGTCGAGCAGCACGACCGGGTTGATCGTCCCGGCCTCCTTGATCGCGCGGACGATCCGGCCGGGCAGCGCGCCGACGTACGTCCGCCGGTGGCCGCGGATCTCGGCCTCGTCGCGGACGCCGCCGAGCGCGACCCGCACGAACTTCCGCCCGAGCGCGCGTGCCACCGACTCACCGAGCGACGTCTTGCCGACCCCCGGAGGGCCCGCCAGCAGGATCACCGCACCGGAGCCGCGGCCACCGACGACCGAAAGCCCGCGCTCCTCACGGCGGGAACGGACCCCCAGGTATTCGACGATCCGCTCCTTCACCTCGTCGAGACCGTGGTGGTCGGCATCCAGCACCGCCCGCGCCTCGGTCAAGGACGTCTCGTCCTCCGTGCGCGTGCCCCACGGCAGCTCGAGGACCGTGTCGAGCCAGGTGCGGATCCAGCCGCCCTCCGGGCTCTGGTCGCTCGACCGCTCGAGCTTGTCGACCTCGCGCAGCGCGGCTTGCCGTACGGCGTCGGGCAGGGTCGCCGCCTCGACGCGGGCTCGGTAGTCGTCGGATCCTTCGCCGTCCTCCTCGCCCAGCTCCTTGCGGATCGCGCGCAGCTGCTCGCGGAGCAGGTACTCGCGGTTGCGCTTCTCGACCGACTCGCGGACGTCCTCGCTGATCTTGTCGCTCACCTCCGCCTCGGCCAGGTAGTCGCGGGTCCAGTCGACCAGCAGCTCGAGCCGCCGCTCGACGTCGGGCGTCTCCAGCAGCTCGCGCTTGCGGTCGTTGGCGAGGTACGGCGCCCAGCCCGCGGTGTCCGCGAGCGTCGCCGGGTCCTCGATCGCGTTGACCGTGTCGACGATCTGCCACGCCTCCCGCTTCTGCAGGACGGCGACAACGAGGCTCTTGTACTCGGCGGCGAGCTCACGCACCCGCCCCGTCAACGCAGCGGGCTCGCCCGTCTCCACGGGCTCGACCTCGACCCACAGCGCAGCGCCTGGCCCGGTCACACCACTACCGATCCGGGCCCGCTCCCCGGTGCGCAGGAGCGCCGCCGGCGCGCCCCCGCGGAACTTGCCGACCTTCTCGAGCGCCGCCACCACGCCGTACGACGCGTAGCGGTCGTCGAGCCGGGGCGCGACCAGGATCTCCTCGAGATCGGCCGCCCGGGCGGCGTCGACCGCCGCCTGCGCCGGCTCGTCGAGCTCGATCGGCACCACCATGCCCGGCAGCAGGACGACGTCGTCGAGGAACAGAACGGGCAGCCGCTTCACCGACATGTGAGCCTTCTTTCGAAGTTGAGCAGTGAAGACTCAACTCCGACCCGGCGCGCGGCGTTCCCGCTACGAGTTCGCTGCTGGCGAACGCGGCGGCTGCCGGCGGCCGGCCCCGTGCAGGTTCACCACGGTATGCAGGCGAACCTGCACATCCCACGGCGTACGACCCATGGGAACTGCAGGTTCGGCGACATACCGTGGTGAACCTGCAGCCACCCCGACCGACCCCGTGCAGCGACCGAGGGGCCTCAGAAGCCGAGCTCGCGCCCGATGAGCTCCTTCATGATCTCGTTGGAGCCGGCCCAGATCTTGGTGACGCGGGCGTCCCGCCAGGCGCGGGCGACGCGGTACTCGTTCATGAAGCCGTAGCCGCCGTAGATCTGGACGCAGTGGTCGATGACCTCGTTCTGCATGTCCGACGACCAGTACTTGGCCTTGGCCGCCTCGACCGCGGAGAGCTCGCCACGGGTGTGCGCCATGACGCACTTGTCCAGGTAGGCCTCGCACACCTCGGCCGCGGTGACCAGCTCGGCCAGCAGGAACTTGATGTGCTGGAAGCTGCCGATCGACTGGCCGAACGCCTGTCGGTCCTTGGCGTAGACGATCGTCTCGGCCAGGATCTGCTTGGCGTGGTGGGTGTTGGCAACCGCGCAGGCGAGCCGCTCCTGCGGCAGCTTCTCCATCATGTGGACGAAGCCCATGTTGACCTCGCCGACGATGTCGGCGTCGGTGCATCGGACGTTCTCGAAGAAGAGCTCCGACGTGTCGGACTCCTCCATGCCGACCTTGTCGAGCTTGCGGCCGCGGCTGAAGCCCTCCTTGGTCGCCTCGATGCCGAACAGGGTGATGCCCTTCGGGCCCTTCTCGGGATCGGTGCGCGCAGCGGTGATGATCAGGTCGCCGGAGTAGCCGTTGGTGATGAAGGTCTTCGAGCCGTTGATGACCCACTCGTCGCCGTCGCGGACCGCGGTGGTCTTCAGGGCGGCCAGGTCCGAGCCGCCGCCCGGCTCGGTCATGCCGATGCCGAGGAGGATCTCACCGGAGGCGACTCCCGGCAGCCACCGCTGCTTCTGCTCCTCGGTGCCGAGCTCGACGATGTAGGGCGCAGTGATGTCGGCGTGGATGCCGACGCAGGTCGGCATCCAGGCGCCCACCTTCGCCATCTCCTCGGTCAGCACCGCGTTGAAGCGGAAGTCATCGGCCCCGGCTCCGCCGTACTCCTCCGGGATGGCGAGGCCGAGCATGCCCTGGTTGCCGGCCTCCAGCCAGAACTCGCGCGGCAGCGCCTTCTCCTGGATGTACTTCTCGTTGTTCGGGATCACCGACCGCTCGAGCCAGGTGCGGGCGGACTCGCGGAACGCCTCGTGGTCCTCGTCGTAGATGTCGCGCTTCATGCGGTCGACTCTACTCGTGAGTAGCCGGTTCCGAATCGTGCTGGGGACCAACGCGAGACGGCATCAATAGTGCGCTGAGCACAAGCAACAATGCGCAGCCGGCGACGGCGAGGAAGACCGCCTGCAGCGCAGGATCGAGTACGCCGACCGGCAGCTGGTCGAGGTCGACGGTACCGGCCGCGTCCGCTCCCCCGAGCCGGTCTGCGACGACGGCGTTGGCGATCGCGCCGAACATCGCGACGCCCACCGCGCTGCCGACCGAGCGGGCGAACATGTTGGCACCGGTGGCCACGCCACGCTGCCGGAACTCGACGGCCGACTGCATCGCGACGATGCTCGGGCTCACGACGTAGCCGAGGCCGAGGCCCAGCACCAGGCACGCCGTGGCGAGCAGGAGGATCGAGCTGCCCGGGCCGACCAGGGAGAGGATCCCCGCGCCGATCGCGCCGAACGCGGCGCCGAGGAGCAGGCAGGCCCGGAAGCCCCAGCGCAGGTAGATCCGGCCCGACGTGCTCGCGGCGAACGGCCAGCCGATCGCCAAGCGCAGCGACGGCGAAGCCCGCTACGGTCGCTCCGGCGCCGAGCACTCCCTGTGCGTAGACCGGGACGTAGGAGGTGACGCCGAGCATCACGACACCCGCGATGAACCCGCCGACGGTCGCGGCGTTGAGCACCCGGTGTCGGAACAGCCAGCCTGGGAGCACCGGGTCCGAGACCCGGGACTCCACCCGGACGAACAGGCCCGCGAGGAGCACCGCACCGCCGAACGCGACGCCGCTCTGCCACGACCACCACGGCCAGCGGATACCGCCCTCGAGCAGTCCCAGCAGGAGCAGCGCCGCAGCGGCCGCGACCAGGAACGCACCCCCCCAGTCGATCGGGGGTCGCCCGTCGCGGCCCGACGACACCGCCTTCTCGTCGAACCGGATCCACAGCACCGCGGCGGCCAGCAGGCCCAGGGGGACGTTGATCCAGAAGATCCAGCGCCACGACAGGTGGTCGGAGAAGAGCCCGCCGAGCGTCGGCCCGATCACGGCGGACATCGCCCACACACTGGCGATGTAGCCCTGCGCGACCGCCCGCTCGGCGACGGAGTAGATGTCGCCCATGATCGTCATGCCCGCGGGCTGGATCGCACCCGCACCGAGCCCCTGCAGGGCACGGAACGCGATCAGCGCGCCCATGCTCCACGACACCGCGCACAGCACCGATCCGAGCACGAACGTGCCGATCCCGAACAGCATCAGCGGCTTGCGGCCGAACGTGTCGGCGAGCTTGCCGTAGATCGGCGTCGTGATCGCCTGGGTCAGCAGGTAGGCCGAGAACATCCACGGGAACTGGGTGAACCCGCCGAGGTCGCGCACGATCGCGGGCACCGCGGTGGCGAGGATCGTCGCGTCGATCGCGATCAGCGCGATCGAGAGCATCACCGACCCGAGGATCGGGCCACGGTCGCTCCGCAGCCCGACCGAGGCGCGGGTGGGCGCGAATGTGGTCACAACCGGCCACAACCCGCCGACCACGCCCGGCATTCCCGGCCGGGCCTTCGGCTGTCAGCCGCCCTGGCCGGTCCCGGAGTCGTTGCCGACCTCGGAGTCCATGATGATCTCGCGGTCCGGGGGCAGCCCGATGTCGACGGCCGCGTCGAAGTCGGAGTACGCGAACCAGGCGTGCTTGGCCTCGTTGATCCGCAGCAGGTAGTGGGGATCCTCGACCATCACGTAGTAGGTCTCCTTGCTGGCACCCTCCTGGAGGCGGACCTTCACGGCATCCTGGCCGGCCACGGTCACCACCCCTTGATGGGTCGCGGTCGCTCCCTCGCGGCCGTCTCGCTCGAGGAACTCGTCCAGGTCGCAGACGCTCGCGAACTGCTCGGGATCGTCGGTGAACTCCAACCACCGGCCGTCCAGGTAGTCGAAGAACCGCTGGGCGTTGTCGATGCCGAAGTCGGCGAGGAAGAGGGCGTCCGGCTTGACCATGATCCGGCCCTCGGCTCGGAGAACCTCGGCGGTGCCGCGACCCAGGAAGCTCATGGTGCCCCGGCACTCGCCGTCCGCCGTGATGCTCATGTTGATGGACACGACCTTGTCGCCGTCCGGGAACTGGCCCTTCACCTGCACCGTGTCCAGGACCTTCATCTCCTTCTCGGAGTCGAGCAGGATCTGCTCCGGCGCCAGCGCGACGAACGCGGGCGCCGACGTCGACGGGTCCGGCGTGGGCTTGTCCCCGCCATCGCTGTCGCGATCGCTGTCGCCGTTGCCGACGAGGGCGGCCGCGGCCACCCCGGCCGCGACCGCGGCCGCCCCGGCCACCGCAGCGATGACCGCCAGCCTCCTGCGCCGGGGGGCTCCCCCGGTGGGAGGCGGCGACGACGGCACCCGGTCGCGTCCGGGCGGCGCCGTCGGGGCGAGGTGCGCCGCGCGAACCGGCGTCGCCACCGGGGCAGGCCGGACCACCGTGCCCCCGCTCGGTTCGGGAACGCCCGCCCCGGGCGTGTGCGGGAGGCGCAGCGCGGCCTGGAGATCGGCGCGCATCGCGGCCGCGGTCGGGTAGCGCTCGCTCGGCTCCTTGGCCATCGCGAGCCGGAGGATCCGGTTGGCGGCCTGCACCATCGGACTGGTGCCCACGAGCTGGGGGATCGGCTGGCTGACGTGGGCGCCGACGATCTGGTAGTCGCTCTGCCCGGAGTACGGCGGAGCACCCGTCAGCGCCACCCACAGGAGGCAGCCGAGCGAGTAGACGTCCGTGACGAAGCTGGCGGCGCCGCCGCCGTGCAGCTCCGGGGCCATGTAGGTCGGCGTGCCGACGGCCGAGGACCCGAACCGGGTCGACGCCGCATCCATCCGGCGGGCGATGCCGAAGTCGGCGAGGTAGGCGCGGACGGCGTGGCCGCGGATCCGGACCAGGACGTTGCCGGGCTTGATGTCGCGATGCACGAGCCCGGCCTCCTGGGCGTCGGCGAGCCCGCTCGCGACCTGCTCGATCACGCTCAGCGCGTCGACCAGGGGCGGGACTCCCGCCGTACGGATCAGCTGGCCGAGGTCGCCGTCGACGACCAGCTGGCTGGCGATGTAGAGGAACCCGTCCTCCTCGCCGTGCGCATAGACCGCGACGACGTGAGCCGACTCGAGGGACGCCTGGGCGCGGGCCTCGCGGCTGAACCGCTCCCGGAACTCCGGGTCGTGCGCGTAGAGCGGAGCGACGATCTTGAGCGCGACCTCCCGGCCGAGGTTCTCCTCGACCGCGCGGTAGACGACACCCATGCCGCCCTGGCCGAGCTGCTCCACGATCCGGAACCGCCCGATCCGAGCGCCAGGGACGGGATACCCGCCTGCCGAGTCAGGAGCCACGGGTCGTTTCTACCCCACGGGCAAGGGTTCCTCGCTCTTGGCGTCGGGGCGGCCGCCCTCCTCGCGGAAGCCGTAGCGCTCCCACCAGCGGGCGAGCGGGGCCGGAGCCCACCAGTTCCACTTGCCGAGCAGCTTCATCGTGGCGGGCACCAGCAGGGCGCGGACGATCGTCGCGTCGACCAGGAGCGCGATCAGCATGCCGATCCCGATCATCTTCATGAACACGACACCGGAGAGGCTGAAGGCACCGATCACGACCGCGAGCAGGAGCGCGGCGCTGGTGATGATCCGGCCGGTCTTCTGCAGGCCGGTCGCCACGGCGTTCTCGTTGCGTTGTCGTGGGCTGGTCGTCGGGTCGGCGGTCGCGTCCCACTGCTCGCGCACGCGGCTGAGCAGGAACACCTCGTAGTCCATCGACAGCCCGAACAGCACGGCCAGCATGACGATCGGGTTGGTCAGGTCGAGGAAGCCCGAGCTCTCGAAGCCGAGCAGACCGGAGAGATGGCCGTCGCTGAAGATCCAGGTGACGACCCCGAACGACGCGGTGATCGAGAAGAAGTTCATGGCCACCGCCTTGATCGGCAGCACCAGCGAGCCGAACGCCAGGAACAGCAGCAGCAACATCACCGAGACGACGATCAGGCCCATCCACGGCAGGTGCGACTTGACCGACGTCGAGAGGTCGACCGTGTCCGCAGTCAGACCACCGATCAGCGCCGTCGTCCCGGCAGGACTCGGCACGTCGCGAAGGTCGCGGACCAGGTCCTGGCTGTGCTCGCTCTGGCTGTTGCCCTCCCAGGAGGCGCGCAGCAGCGTGGTGTCGCCCTCGGTGTCCACCGGGCGAACGTCGACCACACCGCGCACGTCCTCGAGGGCAGTGGTGTACGCCGTCACCGCGGCCTCGTCGGCCCCCTCGAGCAGCACGTTGGACGTCGACCGCTCCGGGCCGAACTCGGTGTTGAGCCGATCCGCGGCCTGGTGTGCCGAAGCATCTGCGGGCAGCACGTGGTAGTCGACGCTTCCCCACTTCACACCGAGGAACGGCGAAGCGACGGCCAGCAGGACGACGACCACGCCGGCGGCGACCAGGATCGGGCGTCGCATCACGCCGCGCGCCAGCCGGGACCAGGCGCCGTGGTCGCTGTCGATCGCCGTGCTGCGGTTGAGGAACGGGATGCGGAGGGAGTCGACCCGCTTGCCCAGCAGCGCCAGCGTTGCCGGCAGCACCGTCAACGCGGCCACCAGTGCGACCAGGACGGCGGCGATGCCGCCGTAGCCGATCGACTTGAGGAAGGCCTGCGGGAAGACCAGGAGCGAGCTCATCGCGGCCGCGACGGTCAGCGCGGAGAACATCACGGTGCGGCCGGCAGTCGCCATCGTGCGGACCAGCGCGTGCCGGGTGTCGTCGGGAGTCTTCGCGATCTCTTCCCGGAAGCGGGACACCATGAACAAGGCGTAGTCGATCGACAGCCCCAGCCCGATCAAGGTGATGATGTTCGGGGCGAAGATCGACACCTCGGTGATCTCGTTGAGCCCGCCAATGGCCGCGCGGGCGCCGACAACCGTGACCACGCCGACCAGGACCGGCAGCAGTGATGCCGTCACGCTACGGAAGATGATCAGCGACAGCAGCAGGACGAACGGCAGCGAGACCATCTCCGCCATCGCGAGGTCGTCCTTGGTGTGGTCGTTGACGTCGGAGTAGACGGCGAACGGGCCGGCCAGGTCGACGTCGAGCGCCGAGTCCTCGAGGATCGGCCGGATCTCCTTGTACGCGTCCTGGTAGTCGTTCTGGTAGCTCTCCTGGTTCGGGCTGTCGAACGAGATGTACACGGCCGTCGCGTGCTCGTCGTGGCTCACCATCGCCGGGTCGTTCGTGTCGTAGAAGGTAGCGATCGACGAGACCCGGTTCGCGGGCACCCGGGCGAGGGTCTGCTCCAGCTCATCCTTGAACGCCGGGTCGGAGACCACCTGGTCATCGCTGCTGAAGATTGCGATCGCGTCGATCGACCTGTTACCGAAGGCGTCGCGCTCCTTCGTCAGCTCCTGCGCCGACTCCGACGACGGGTCGTCGAAACCGCCGGACGAGAGCTTGTCCTCGAGGCCGACACCGGCGAACATCGCGGCGGCGGTGATGCCGAGCCCCACCAGCAGCACGACGACGGCCCGTCGGACCACGACGCCGCCCCATCGCTCGATCATGTCCGCACCCTTCGTACCTGCACTGCCCGCTCAGTGAACTGTGTTAGTTTGGTTTACGCCGTTTACGGTAAACGGTGTAAACTACGTTCGTCAAGCGAGACCGAGGAGTCGCGTGCCGGCCCTGCACCAGCCCACCCGCCGCGAGCGACAGCGGGAAGCGACCTACGACGAGATCGTGCGGGTCGCCGCCGAGCTGATCACCGAGGGCGCCGAGCTGTCGCTGCGGGCGGTCGCGGGACGGATGGGGCTGACCGCGCCGGCGCTCTACCGCTACGTCGCCAGCTACCAGGACCTGGTCGACCTGGTGGCCTTCGAGCTCGACAGGGCCGCGACCCAGGGCTTCATGAAGGCCGCGGAGAAGCACCGGGCCGACGACCCGGCAGCCCGGCTCTGCGCCGCCTGCGTGGCGTTCCGGCGCTGGGCGCTGACCAAGCCGAGGGAGTTCGCGCTGGTGTTCGCGAACCCCATCGGCAGCGAGGACTCCGACCGTCGCGAGCTGCTCACGCTGTCGACGTCGGGGCACTACTTCACCGATCTGCTCTACCAGATCTGGGAGCTCTACCAGTTTCCCTACCCATCGCTCGACGACCTCGACCCGATCGTGCGCGGCGCGGTGCTCGAGCCGCTGATCCCGGCAAAGGCCGCCCACATCGAGCCGGCCGATCGCGGGATCCTGTGGATCTACATGCGGTCCTGGTCGGCGCTCTACGGCGTGGTCACGCTGGAGTCCACCGGCCACTGCGACCCCCGCGTCATCGAGAGCGGGGCCCTGTTCCGCGCGACGCTGATCGACTGGCTCGAGCCGCTCGGGCTCGGCGCCGAGAAAGAGCGCCTGACCCGGCTCCTCGATGACGAGCTCGCAGCAGCTGGTTGAGGTGCGTCCGCCGCTGGTTGAGGTGCGTTCGCCGCTGGTTGAGGTGCGAGGAGCGCCAGCGACGAGCCTCGAAACCAAGGCTGCTCGGCGCTAGCCGACGAAGCTGGGCAGCGCGTTCCGCACCCGCTCCGGGTCGCCGAGTGCGGCCAGGAGGGCGAGCAGCAGGATCCGTCCCTGTCCTGCCCGGAGCGTGCCGAGCGGGACCGCGCCGGCGGCGACCAGGTCCGCGCCTCCCCCGCCGCCGCCGTAGATCCCGGCCACCGGCCCGGTGTCGACGCGGGTCGTCAGCCCGACGACCACACCGTGACGAGTGAGGTCCGCGACGGCCGCGACGATCGCCGGGTTGGCGTTGCCCGAGCCGGTCGCGACGAGGACGACACCGTGCGCGCCGGCAGCGGCGAACGCCGTCAGCGCGGTCCCGTCCACGCCGGGATAGACCGCGGCGATGTCGACCCGGTGGGCGGCAAGGCCGACCGGACCGATGTCGAGGTGCTCCCGGTGGGCGGGCGCGCCGGTCACCACCAGACGCCCCTCGACGACTCGGCCCAGCGCACCGCCGTCCGGCTGGGCGAAGGCAGCCGCCTCGTGCGTGTGCACCTTGCGGGTGCCGCGCGCGGCGAGCACCAAGCCGTCGAAGACAACGAGCACCCCGAGTCCCCTCGCTGCCGGGTCGGCGGCGACCCGCAGCGCGTCGGCGAGATTGTGCGGGCCGTCCGCGTCCGGGGCATCCGCCGGCCGCTGAGCGCCGGTGAGCACCACCGGTCGGTCGTCGGTGTGCACCAGGTCGAGGAGGTAGGCCGTCTCCTCCGCCGTGTCCGTCCCGTGGGTCAGGACGACCCCGTCGATGCCCGGGTCCGCCAGCGCCGCACGCACCTCGCGCACGATCAGCGCGTGGTCCGCGGTGGTGAGGGCGGAGCTGTCCTTCATCAGGACGTCGCGCGCGTCGACCTCGACGTCGCCGACGGCCAGTCCGGCAACCAGTCCGTCGACGTGGTCCACCGGCTGTGCGGCGCCGTGCTCATCGATCCGGCTCGCGATGGTCCCGCCGGTGCCGAGCACCGCGATCCGACGGGTGCTCACCGGTGGACCAGCTCGGCGACCCAGGCGGGCACCAGCTCGCCGGCGCGGCCGTGGCGGGCCTCGTGGAAGAAGTGGCTGCCCTCGCTCGGGAGCAGGTTCAGCTCGAGCGTGCGGGCGCCGTACGCGCGGGCCTGCTGCACGAAGCCGGCGGCAGGGTAGACCGCGCCCGAGGTGCCGATCGAGACGAACAAGTCGCACGCGACGAGCGCGTCGACGATCTCGTCCATGGCGTACGGGATCTCGCCGAACCACACGACGTCCGGCCGCAGATCGCCCTTCCCGCAGGACCCGCACGGAGGCGCGCCGAGCATCGGACCATCCCACGCGGTGCGGCCGCCGCACCGCGAGCACAGCGCCGAGAGCAGCTCACCGTGCATGTGCACGACGCGCTTTGATCCCGCCCGCTCGTGGAGATCGTCGATGTTCTGGGTGACCAGGGTCAGGTCGTCGCCGATCAGCTGCTCGAGCTCGGCGAGCGCGACGTGGGCCGGGTTGGGCTCGACCGTGGCGAGGGCGACGCGGCGGGCGTCGTAGAACTGGTGCACCAGCGCCGGGTCGGTGTGGAAGCCCTCCGGCGTCGCGACGTCCTCGACCCGGTGTCCCTCCCACAGCCCGTCGGCGTCGCGGAACGTCGGCACCCCGCTCTCGGCGGAGATGCCGGCCCCGGTGAGGACGACGACCTTCACGGCCGACAGGCTAGATCAGGACTCCCCGGATCCGGTCGCCGTGGCGTTTCGGTCAGGACCTGTGGGGGACGGGTCATGGTCCGGGAGGACGTCGGAAACGAGACTCATGTGACCACCCTCTGCACCATCCACGGACACCCAATCCGGTCGACCCTGCACGTCCTGGTGCCATGAGCTGTCCGGAAGCTAATCCAACTACAGAAAGAAGCAGACCATGACGAACCCACGAGACAACCGCACCGAGAACGCCGACGACACCGGGGACGACTCCGAGTCGGTCACGGACCTCGAGTTCCCCGATGCTGGTGACGAGGTGCGCGGCGGTGTACCGACGGTCATCGACGGCGTGCGTGACCACTGACCCGATCGCTGCGGGAACCGACGCCTGACGCGTACCGACCGTCGGCGCGCCGGTCCGCTGAGCCGGCTCCGACCACGAGCCGTTGTCCGGACTAGCGAAGCCAACTACAGAAGGAAGCAGACCATGACGAACCCACCAGACAACCGCACCGAGAACGCCGACGACACCAGGGACGACTCCGAGTCGATCACGGACCTCGAATTCCCCGATGCTGGTGACGAGGTGCGCGGCGGTGTTCCGAAGATCATCGGACGGTCTTCCGTGGGTGATCAATGACCCAGTCGCTGCGTGGGCCGGCGCCTGAGGCGTACCGATGGCCACCCCACCTCGTGGTCGTCGAGCCGATTCTCGACGAGTCAGCCTGCGCGCTGATCGACGCGTTCGCCGCCGACGTCGAACTGGCCGCCGGCGGAGTCGCCGACGAGGCTGCGAACAGGACGGTCATCGATCCTGGCACCCGCCTCGTCCGGCAAGCGTCCGTGCCCCGGACACCGACCACCGAGCCGATCTACCAGCAGGTGCTCGCCGCCGGCCTCGCCATCAACGACCGCTGGTTCGGCTTCGACCTCGACGGCCCCGAAGGCGGGCTCCTGATGGTCGAGTACGGGCCGGGTGACTTCTTCGACTGGCACATCGACGTCGGCGCATCCGAACCGCGCCGGAAGTTGAGCGTGTCGATCCTCTTGACCGATCCATCCGACTACGGCGGCGGCGCCCTCAACTTTCCTGGCACGGTGGCCGACAGTGTCCCGCGCGGCCACGGCATCGTCTTCCCTAGCTTCCTGCTCCACGCCGTGCAGCCCATCACCCGAGGGAGGCGGCGAGCGCTCATCGCCTGGTTCGGGGGCGCGCCCTTCCGCTGAGGCGGCTCCGACCACGAACCGTTGCGCTGACTACCGCACACGTCCCAACCTGATAGCCCACCCAGTCGCAACCCGATCGGGCAGCCAGGCCCGAACGCGACCCGACCGAAAGAGGCTGACCATGCCGAACCCACGAGACCACATCGACGACCCCGACGAGCCGGAGGTCGACGCCGAAGTGATTGCCGACCTCGACGACACCGCCGCAGACGAGGTGCAGGGCGGCGCAGCTGTTCCCAGCACGCTCGGCTGTCTGACCCGGTACTGCGATTGACGACTCATGACCTCTGGTGCGCCGGTCTGCGGTCAGCGCCCACGACGGCTGCGCGGGATCGACGGCCACCGAACGGCTCCTGAAACGACTACGATCTGTATCGGAAGGGAAGCCCGTCATGACCGAACCCAAGAATCCCTCGCACGACGACGAGCTGGAGGTCGACCCGGAGGTCCACCCGGAGATCGACCCGGATCAGATCGCCGACCTCGACGCCGCCGACAAGCAGATCCGCGGCGGCGCGCCCCCCACCTACGCGGCACCTTGCTGATCGCGTGAGGTGCAACCGCTCGACCGCCGACGAACGGCGGACCACTCTCTCGGAAGGACAGCCATGACCGACCCCCGCAAGGACTCGCAGGACAAGCAGGCCGACGACGAGCTCGCAGTCGAGGACGTCGCCGACCTGGACGCCACCGACGACGAGTCGGTCAAGGGCGGCGCGGTCGCGACGCGCCAGACCCAGTGCAGCGTTCCCTCGGACTGCTGCGTCGGATGACCGAACCACACAGCTGACGACGATCGAGGTCATGCCCGCGGCTTCGGGCTTCGCCGCCCTGCGGACGCCGCTGTTGCCGTTCGCCGCAGCATGGCTCGACGGGTTGGCTGTCGCCGCCGCTATCGAGGCAGGTGGCGATGTCGAGGGCGCCGTCATCGAGGACCGGGCCCGCCTCCGCGCCCACCTTCGAGAGCTGGTCGCGCGGCCCGAGGTCCGCCATGCCCTGTTCCTGGCGTCCCCCGACCTCGAGGCGGACCTGGCGATCTGGGAGTCGGAGCCCGAGGGCCGTCGCGGTCGGAAGCTGGAGCGGGCGATCGTGCGGTACGTGGCGCGGATGGCGGCTCGCCCCACGCCGTTCGGGCTGTTCGCCGGAGGCTCTGTCGCAGCGGTCGGCGGCCGGACCAGGCTCGCGCTCGGCCCGCTGGCGTCGTACCGACCGCGGTCCCGCATCGACATGCACCACCTGCACGCGCTGACCGATGAGCTCCTGCGCGACGAGGCAGTTCGGTCCTCGCTCGTGCTCCGGCCCAACGACACGCTGTACCGCGCCGGCCGGCGCTGGCGCTTCGCGCAGACCCGGATCCTGCCGACCGGGCGGACCCATCATCTGGTCGCACTGCCAGGAGGCCGTCGGTTCGACGCCGTGGTCGACAGGGCGCGGAGGGGCGCGACGCTCGCCGAGCTCCGCGACGTGCTCGTCGAGCTTGGCGACGACAAGGCGGACGCCGTGCGGTACGTCGAGTCGCTCGCACGCGCACAGGTGCTCGTCTCCGACCTGGCACCGCTGTTGACCGGCCCGCCTCCCGGCGAGGGCTTCCTCGAGGCCGAGAGCTTGCCAGCGTCGACGCGCGCTGTGGCGGACGGCGTGCGGCGCGCCCGGGTCGCCCTCGCGGCGGCGGACGAGCGCGGCCCGGGGACACCGACGGCCGACCTCCGCGCCGTCGCCGAGCACCTCGCCCACCCCGACGTCACGATCGACTCCTCGAAGCTGATCCAGGTCGACCTGGTGAAGCCGACGGACGGAGCGGCGGTCGGCACCCGGGTGGCGGACGAGGTGGCCCGCGCGGTGACCCTGCTTCACGCCGTGTTCCCGGGCATCGAGGCGCCCGAGCTGCGGCGCTTCCGCGACGCCTTCACCGCTCGCTACGAGACCCGGGAGGTGCCGCTCGTCGAGGTCCTCGACCCGGATCTCGGCATCGGCTTCGACGACGGAGGCTCACCGACGCCCCTGCTCGCCGGTCTGCCGATCCGATCGACATCGAGCACGGTTGTCGACTGGCACGCCCGCCACGACCTTCTCGTCCGGCTGGCGACGAGCGGTGTGCGCGAGGTCGTGCTGGAAGCGAAGGAGCTCCTGGACCTGGCCGACCCGGCCGACCCACCGCTACCCGACGCCTACGCCGCGGTGGCCGTCCTCGCCGCGCCGTCGGGCGAGGCAGTCGACGACGGTGACTTCCAGGTCTGGGTGCGGTCCTACGAGGGCCCGTCGGGGGCCCGGCTGATGGGTCGCTTCTGCCACGCCGACCCCGAGCTGCGCCAGCACGTCGAGCAGCACCTGCGCGCCGAGGAGGCGCTCGACCCCGATGCCGTCTTCGCCGAGATCGTCCACCTGCCCGAGGGCCGGATCGGCAACATCGCCGCCCGACCGGTGCTCCGCGACCACGAGATCGTCTACCTCGGCGGCTCGGGCGCCGAGCCCGACCGCCGGCTGGAGGTCTCCGACCTGCTCGTGTCCGTCGTGGGCGACACGATCGTCCTGCGGTCCCGTCGTCTCGGCCGTCGCGTGGTGCCGCGGATGACCAACCACCACAACCACCGGCTGGGCAGCGCGGTCTACCGCTTTCTCTGCAGCCTGCAGGAACAAGGCGTCGACGCGTACGGGGGCTGGCAGTGGGCACCGCTCGGACGCGCACCGTTCCTGCCGCGCGTGCGCGTCGGGAGGGCGGTCCTGTCCCTCGCGCGCTGGCGCGTCACCGCCGCCGAGGCTGCTCGCTTCAAGGACCTGACCGGGGCGCGGCTGATGGAAGAGGTGACCGGGTGGCGGCGGGAGCGCGGCCTCGACCGATGGGTCGTGCTCGCCGAGGTCGACAACCGACTCGTCGTCGACCTCGACAGCGTGCTGTCGGTGGAGTCGTTCGTCCACCGGCTCAGCCGGCTCGACGGAGCCGAGCTCGAGGAGCTGTGGCCCCCACCGGACGAGCTCGTGGTCGAGGGGCCGGAGGGGCGCTTCGTCCACGAGCTGGCCATCCCCTTCGTGCGGACCAAGCATGCGACCTATCGGACCCGACGGTTCTCCGACCCTGCGATCCGGCCACCGAGCGATGGCGGAGACCCGGCCTTCGAGCGACGCTTCGCACCGGGCTCCTCGTGGTGCTACGCCAAGCTCTACACCGGAGAGGCGGCGGCCGACGACGTCCTCACCGAAGTGGTGGCCCCGCTCGTGGAGCGAGCCACCGCCGAGGGGTGGTGCGACCGTTGGTTCTTCCTGCGCTTCGCCGACCCCGACCACCACGTCCGGCTGCGCCTGCACGGCTCTCCTGAAACCCTGTGGCGGGCCGCGGGTGGCGCCCTCAACGAGCTTGCCGCGCCCCTCATCGATGACGGGATCACGTGGCGGGTCCAGTACGACACCTACGAGCGCGAGGTGGAGCGGTACGGCGGGCCTGAAGGAGTCGTCCTTGCCGAAGGTCTCTTCCAAGCCGACTGCGAGGCGGCCCTCGAGATCCTGCCGCGCCTCGAGCCCGGCGCGGCAGGTGCCGACGAGCGCTGGCAGCTGACGCTCGCCGCTGCGGCCGCGCTGCTCGACGACCTGGGGTTCGACCTGGACCAGCAGGTCTCGCTCATACGCGGTCGGCGCGATGCCTACGCGCACGAGCACCGGGCCGGCGCCGGCCTGCGCGCGGCGATCGGGGCGCGATTCCGGCGCGACCGCGACGTCCTCGAGTCTCTGTTGGACCGACCTGAGACGGACCACCCGCTCGCCGTAGGCTTCACCAGCCTCCGCCGTCGGTCCGCGCAGATCGTGCCCATCGCGGCCGACCTGCGAGCCCTGGACGCGGCCGGGCGGCTGACGGCACCGCTCGAGGACATCGCGGCGGCGTACCTGCATCTCGGCATGTTCCGCCTCCTGCGCGGCCGCTGGCGCGCGCAGGAGCTGGTGCTCTACGACTACCTGCACCGACTGCTGGTCTCTCGCCAGGCACGGACGGGGGCGGCCATGACCGCGTGGGAGCCGGTGCTGACCGGCGCGTTGGCGAGCCGGGCCGAGCAGGCAGTCGATGACCTCACCGGATCGCTGCAGGACGCGTCGTTCCCGGAGCCTTCGCTCATGGGCGGGAGCAGCGGCGCGGCCCTGCTGTTCGCCTACCTGGCCACCACCACCGGGGACAGCACCTACCGCGAGGCCGCGCGTCAGCAGCTGCGCGATGCCCTGCGCACCCTGCGGGGCAGCGGGGTCTCCTTGGCCGTGGGCGCCGCCGGAGTCGGGTGGGCCGCGCAGCACGTCGGCGATCTGCTCGACCTCCGTCCGATCGATCCCGAGGGGCACATCGAGGCGGCGATCCTGAGAGCGATGGACAAGTCCGGGGACCGGCTGCCGTTCGAGCTGCTGTACGGCGCGGCCGGGATCGCGGTCTTCGCGCTCGAGCGGATGCCCCGGCCGGGCGCGCGCGAGCTCCTCGACGCGAGCGTGGCGCACCTGGGCAGCTCCGCCTCGCCGCTCGGTCCCGGCGTCGGCTGGCTCGACCCGACCGACGGCTCGCACAACCTCGGGGTCAGCCACGGCCTCGGAGGGGTGCTCGCGCCGCTCGCGGGCGCGGCCGCCAACGGAGTCGACGCAGCAGCCTCGCTGCTGGAGCAGGCGATCGCCGGGCTGCTGGCCCAACAGCTCGAGGGCGGTTATCCCGCCCGGGTCGTTCCCGGCACGGTGGCGAGTCCTGCGCGCACGGCGTGGTGCTACGGCGATCCCGGTATCGCGGCCGGGCTGTGCTCGGCGGGGAGGGTCAACGAGGCCCGATCCCTGGCTCGCGCCGTCGCGGACCGTGCGGTTCAGGCCACTGGGGTCGTCGATCCCGGGCTGTGCCACGGCGCCGCCGGCGTCGCCCACATCCTCAACCGCATCGGGCAGGCGACGGAAGACGAGGGCGCCCGGGTCGCCGCAGTGCGTTGGTACGAGCACACCCTCGACCTGCTCGACGAGCAGCCGCCCGTGCTCGGCGACTTCGTCTTCCTCACCGGCGCGGCCGGCATCGCGCTGGCACTGCTCGCCGCAACGACATCGGTCCCGCCCGAGTGGGACCGGGCCCTCGCCATCACGACCACCCACGAGAGGAAAGCCGCATGACGGATCCAGAGACACTCCTGCCGACCCCGACGATCCCGGGTCCATGCCGAGGTGGTCAGTGACCTGGACGACGACGCCGCAGACGAGGTGCAGGTCGGCGTAGGGTTTCCCAGCACGATCGGCTGGAAGGAAATGACGATGACCAACCCACGAACGGGCGACAGCGATCCCACCGACGACCCCCAGCTCGACGCCGAGGTGATCGCGGACCTCGACGCCGAGGCTCCCGAGCTGGTAGACGGCGGGGCCGTTCGCTGCACTGAGCAACGGTCGGGCTGCCACGGAGTCACTTGACAATCGACGGCCACCCGGCCCGCTCCGAGAACACACCGGAGTCGAAAGGAGATCGACATGAGCGATCCACAAGACCGCAGTAACGAGCCCGAGGACCCGCAGACCGATCCCGACACGATCGCCGACCTCGACGACGACCCCGCCGAGGTTTCAGGTGGCGCCGCCTGCCGGGCCAACGGCGCGACGTCGGGAGCCGTTGCACCTTGTGCCGGGGGGCAAACGTCGGGCCGGTGATCCACGACCAACTGGCGACGCCGGCGTTCGGGTACGGCGACGCGACCCACGACATCGCCGACCTGGTGCTCGTCGGCGTGCTCACGGGAGCCTGGCCGGACTTCGAGGCCGACGTTGCCGACGGGCTGGCGCTGGAACGGGCGCGTCCTGGAGCGGTGCCGGACGACGAGGTCGAGGCGGCGGTGGTCGATTTCCGACGCGGGCGCCGGCTGATCAGCGGCGCCGAGACGGCGACCTGGTTGTCCGAGCGTGGGCTCCGGTTGGCCGACGTGCGGGCGGTGCTGCGCCGGAACGCGCTCCGAGCACGACCGGGCCGGGCCGACCGCGCCGAGCCGGACGCTCGGCTGGTCCCGGTGCTGTGGCCGGAGGCGGTCTGCGCCGGGATCCTCACCGCTTGCGCGGACGAGCTGCGCGCGTGGCACACGGCTGCAGACGCCGTCGAGGTCGATGACGCCGCCAACGACGTGCCCGACTGCGACGCCGTGGTCGCCCTCGCCCCTCTCAGCACCGCGGAGGTCCGGGGACGTACTTCAGCGCTCGCGTCGATGCGGGCCGCGTACGCGCGGTTCCGGGCCACCGCCGTCACCGAGCGCGAGATCGAGGCCCGGCTCGCCGCCCACCGGCTCGACTGGACGGTCGTGTCCGGGGTGGCGGTGACGCTGCCGACCGAGGGTGCGGCCCGTGAGCTGCGGCTCCGGGTCACCCATGACCGCGACCCACTAGGCCGGGTCGTCGACGAGCTCGGCATCGCGCCGACCCCCCGCGAGGTGGAGCTCGCCGACGCCCGGAGCGACCTGCGGGCCGACCTGCTCGCCGCCGCCCCTGGGGACGTCGTGGGCCCATGGTCCGACGACGACGGCTGGCACGTGCTCGAGGTGGCCGGCCGGCGCGAGACGGACGGGGCGAGCGACGAGACGATGCGGCAACGGGCTCGCGACGAGCTCGTGAAGGAGCACCTCGAGCGGCTCGGCGCCGGGAAGGGGGCCGTCCTTGCCGCACTCTGAAGCCGTGCTCACGGACCTCCCGCTGCTCGCCGCGCTCCCGGCCGATCAGCGGGACCTCGTCGTCGAGTGCTTCGAGCGCAGGACCTACGAGTTCGGCGCCACCGTCGTGACCCAGGGCGAACCCGCCGACGCCTACTACGTCATCACCTCCGGTCGCGCGCGGGTCCTGAAGACCGGCGCCGATGGTGGCGAGGTTCCGCTCAACCTGCTGAGCGCGGGCGAGGCGTTCGGCGAGCTCGCCCTGATCGAGCAGTCGCCCCGGTCGGCGACGGTTCGCGCGTCCACCACCCTGGAGGTGATGCGCCTCGACCGCAGCGTGTTCGTCGCCCTCGCTCGGCTCCATCCGGGCCTCGCCACGTCGATGGGTGCCGACGCCGAGTCAATGCGCCGCGGCGACTTCCTGCGCCTCCACCCCGCGTTCGCCGGGCTGCCGCGCGCGCTCGTCACGACCGCCGTGCGCGCGATGGAGGAGCTCAGGGTCGCGCCCGGCGAACAATTCGCACCTCCCGACGACGACCCGCGAGGACTGGTCCTCGTGGCGTCGGGTCGGCTGGCGATGGTCGACGGTCGCGGCACGGAGCAGCTTCCGCTGCACGCCGGCGACGTCGTACGGCTTGCCGATCCGACCGCACGGATCGAGGCCCGCACCGAGTCCTCGTTGCTGCGGCTGCGCGGCACCGACCGGGACCGGCTGTCGGCCGAGCACCCCGAGGTCGATGCCCGCCTCGACGAGCGCGCGGATCTCGTCGAGCGCCGACGCTCCGGCGAGACCGAGGTCGCGCGAGAAGGCGTCGGAACGATCCCGACCGACGAGGCGCTCCTCGCCGAGATCGCCGAGGACGACACCGGGACCACCGGCCCGGCTCCGGGCGCACGCCGCCGGCGGCGGTGGCGGCGCTACGCGTCGGTCCGCCAGATCGACTCGATGGACTGCGGCGCGGCATGCGTCGCGACCCTCTGCCGGCACTTCGGTCACGACGTGTCCCTGCCGGCCATCCGGGCGGCGGTCGGCACCGGTATCGACGGCACCAGCCTCCGCGGGATCATGGACGGCGGCGCCGAGCTCGGCCTCGAGTTCCGCACCATCAAGTCGTCCATCGATCGACTTCCCGACCTGCCCGCGCCGCTGATCCTGCACTGGGGCGGCAACCACTGGGTGGTGCTGCACGAGCTGCGGGGAGACAAGGCCGTCCTCGCCGATCCCGGCACCGGGCTGCGGATCGTGTCGAACGCCCAGCTGGAGGAGGAGTGGTCGGGGTACGCCGCCATCCCGACTCCCACACCGAGGCTCGCGGACGCACCCCGCGCAGGACTCACGCTCGGTTGGCTGGGGCCGCTGGTGCGCCCCTACCGCGGTGCGTTGGTCCTCGCAGCGGTGCTGGCGCTCGTCGCCACTGCCCTACAGGTGGCGCTGCCGGTGCTGACCGAGGTGGTGGTCGACGGGCTGCTCGACGGCGACGGCGCCGGCCGCGCGACGATCACGGTGGGGTGGATCGCCCTCGCCCTGCTCGGCGCCGTGGGCGCGACGCTGGTGCAGCAGCGCATCTTCGCCCGGGTGGCGGTCGAGGTCGACGGTCTCGCCCTCGACTACATCGCCGAGCGGATGCTGCGACTGCCGGTCGGCTACTTCCAGGTGCGCCGGACCGCAGACATCCAGCGGCGCCTGGAAGGGATGCGGGAGGTGCGCCGAGTCCTGGTCGAGCAGGGCGTGGCGGCAGCCACGGCGGTGTTCCAGCTCGCGGTCGCGCTCGTCGTGCTGTTCTTCTTCTCCCCTGTCCTGGCCCTGCTGTTCGTGCTGGTCTTTCCGGCCTACGCACTGCTCATGCGCTACTCCTCACGCCGGCTGAAGCCGGTCTTCGACACCCTGGAGGAGGCGTTCGGCCGCTACCAGGGCAAGCAGCTCGACGCCATCCGCGGCATCGAGGTCGTGAAGGTCTCCGGGGCCGAGGAAGGCTTCCGCCGCTCTCTGCTGCGCGAGTTCGAGGGACTCCAGGACCGGCTCTACCGCCGCGACGTCACCCTGCTCACCTATGAGGGACTGGTGTCGTTGGTGACTCTCGGCGTCGTCACCCTCTTCCTGTGGGTCGGCGCACTGCTGGTCACGGCCGGCTCGTTGTCGGTCGGGGCACTGGTCGCCTCCAATGCCCTGATCCTGACCGCGATCGGGCCGCTGCGGATCCTGCTCTCCCTGTGGGACCAGCTCCAGTACGCCGGCGTCCTGCTCGCCCGGCTCCAGGACGTCCACGAGCAGCGCCCCGAGCAGGACCCCGCGGTCGCTCACGAACCGGTCTCGGCCGTCGAGGGCCATGTCCGCCTCCGCAACGTCTCGTTCCACCATCCGCACGCCGACGACCACCTGGTGCTGCAGGACATCTCCCTCGACGTACCCGCCGGCGCGACGGTGGCGCTCGTCGGCCGTTCGGGGTCCGGCAAGTCGACGCTGCTGCGGTGCCTCGCGGGGCTGCTCGTGCCGACCGCCGGGACCATCGAGTACGACGAGCAGGACATCACCGGTCTGGACCTTCCCGACCTCCGGCGACACATCGGCTTCGTGCTCCAGGAGCCGTTCCTGTTCGACGCCACGATCAAGGAGAACATCGCCTTCGGGCACGCCGACGCCGACGTCGACCGGGTGCGCGAGGCGGCGGCGATCGCCAACGCCGACGGCTTCGTCGAAGCCCTGCCGCTCGGCTACGAAACCCGAGTGGGCGACTCGGGCCTCCGCCTCTCCACCGGCCAGGCCCAGCGGCTGGCGATCGCCCGCGCGGTCTACGACCGGCCGGCAGTGCTGCTGATGGACGAGCCCACGAGCGCCCTCGACAGCGAGGCCGAGCGCGCCGTCAAGGAGGGCATCGACCGGCTGCTGCGCGGTCGCACCGCCTTCATCGTCGCCCACCGGCTGTCGACGATCGCCGATGCCGACCTGATCTGCGTGATCGAGGACGGGCGCCTGGTCGAGCAGGGCACCCACGACGACCTGCTGGAACGCGGCGGTCTCTATGCCTACCTCTACGGCCAGCAGCTCGCGAGCTGAGGCTGCCGTGCGCGCGTAGAATCCGTGAACGACAAGACCGATGGGGAGTCCGATGACCGAACGCAAATCACGGGAGACGGACGACGAGCTCGCAGCAGAGACCGTCGCCGACCTCGACGTCTCCGACACCGAGTCCGTCCAGGGTGGCGGCCCGCACGACGCTCAGACCGCGCCACCGAGCGTGCCCTACCGCGGGGCTCACGGCAGAGCCACACCCTGCTGATCTCGCACACCGACGCGGCTCAGGACGCCGAGTCGTAGCTCTCGCGCGCGACCACGACCTCGTCCATGTGCGTCTCGGCCCACCGCTTGATGCCGATCATCAGCTCCTGCAACGACTCACCGAGCGGGGTGAGGGCGTACTCGACGGTGACCGGCACCGTCGGCGTGACGGTCCGGGACACGAGGCCGTCCCGCTCGAGCGCGCGCAGCGTCTGGGTCAGCATCTTCTGACTGACGCCGGCGATCCGCCGGGAGAGGTGGGAGTAGCGCAGCGTGCCGCCTTCGTGGAGGGCCGCGATCGTCAGGCCCACCCACTTGTCGGAGATCCGGTCGAGCAGCTGACGACTGGGGCAGACCGCGAGGAAGGCGTCGTAGTCCTCCTTCGCGCGCGCTCGGCGCTGGGCGGCGGTCATCGTCGGCATCGGGGCTGTCCTCTCCGGCACCGGACGGCAACTAACGCACTTCGAGGTGCCTACTCTCCATTGGGAAGCTACCACCCGGAGGCGCGGTTGGCCAAGGCGACAACGACCACACCATCACCCAGGAGGAACCATGAGCTCCACGTATCGCGCCGCCGTCGTCCGCACGCCCGGCCCCGACTCCATCGAGCTGGTCGACCTGCCCGTCCGTCACCCCGGAGCGGGTGAGGTGCGCGTGCGGATCGAGGCCGCTGCCGTGAACCCGGTCGACCTCGCCGTCGCCGAGGGCTACTTCCACTCGATCGGCCTGGTGAACCAGCCGGACCACACCGGCCTCGGCTGGGACTTCGCGGGCACCGTGATCGAGGTCGGTGACGGCGGCGACCTGGCCGTGGGTACCCGCGTGGCCGGCATCGTGCCGGGCTTCGACCGCGACTTCGGCGGGTACGCCGAGGAGATCGTCGCCCCGCTGGCCTGGCTTGCCCCCGTGCCGGACGGCCTCACGACCGTCGAGGCGGGCACACTGCCCCTCAACTCGCTGACCGCCGCCCAGATCGTCGACCTGCTCGGGGCCGGCGCAGGCCGGCGACTCCTCGTCACCGGCGCCGCCGGTGCCGTCGGCGGGTACGTCGCCATCCTGGCCGCCGACGCCGGCTGGTCTGTCACCGGCCTCGCCCGCGCCGAGGACGAGGCGTTCGTCCGCGGCCTCGGGGTGGACTTCACCGCCGAGGCGACGGCCGGCTGGGACGCCGTGGCCGACGGTGCCGTGCTGCAGGAGCGCGCTCTTGCGTTCGTCCGCGACGGCGGACTGTTCGTCGGCACCCAGCCGTCTGCGCCGCCGGCCGAGGAGCGCGGCATCACCGTCCGCGCGGTCAGCGTGACACCGGACGCCGCCCGGCTCGCCGACCTGCTCGAGCGCTCCGCCCGCGGCGACCTGCCCGCCCGGGTCCACGCCGAGCTGCCGCTGAGCGAGTTCGCCGCAGCGCACCGAGCGGTCGCCAAGGGTGGCGTGCGCGGGCGCTACGTCCTGATCCCGTAACAGCCGCCCCGGCGGCCCGTCGTACCTGACCTCACTGTCGTGAAATCGCGGAAAAGCGACAGGTACGTCAGGTACGACGCGGTCGCGTCACCCGCTCGCAATTCCGGCTCACCCTGTCGATCCGGTCAGCGGCCACGCGGTCGCGGCCTGCGCCGCAATTGACAGTGTCCCGTGCCCTGTCCCGGCTCGAGATCGTGTCGTTGCCGCCGCCGGCCACGACCTTGTCCTTGCCGCTGCCGGGAATGATGGCGTCGCTGCCGGTGCCCCCGTTGAGGCTGTCGGTCCCGGCGTCGCCGTACATCCGGTCCCCGCCCGTGGACCCGCTGAGCCTGTCGGCTCCAGTCCCGCCCTTCAGGCGGTCGTCTCCCGACCGTCCGAACAAGCAGTCGTCCCCTCCGCGGCCGCTGAGCACGTCGCGCCCCGCGGTGCCGACGAGCACGTCGTCACCCGCAGTCCCGGTCGTGAACGGCACGGCGCCCGGGTCGTCGCAGGTGCGCGGGCCCGGGTCCTCCCCGCACCGGACGGTGACGGCGACGTCCCCGACGGAGCCGCCGTTCAGCGTGTACGTGAACGAGTCGGGCACCCCGTCCGGGTCGTTGCAATAGCCGGCGTCCGGCTGGTAGGTCACCAGTGCTCCGGCGATCGCCGCGCTCCCGTGGGCGGGCTGCGTGACGGCGATGATGGCCCTCGGACCGCCGTCCGGGTCGGTGTCGTTGGCGAGCACGCCGATGGGGGTGGCGTTGGCGTCCTCCGGGACGACGGCTGTGTCGTCGACCGCGGTGGGTGGGGTGTCGGAGCAGGCGGAGCCGGACGGCGTGGAGCTGTTGCGGTAGACCATCACGGCCGAGTTCTGCTGATCAGCGATGACGATCTCCGGCTTGCCGTCTCCGGTCAGGTCGGCCACGGCCATCGTCACGCGCGTGGAGGTGGCGGGGTTCTGGTACCCGATCTGGGGCAGGTCACGACCGCCATCGAAGCCGCCCGCCCCGTCGCCGAGGTGGATCATCCCGGTTCCGTAGGTACCCGCGGCGATCACGTCGTTGCACCCGTCGGCGTCGACGTCGGCGATGGCCACCGCGTCGACGCCGGGCGTCGAGGGCAGCGTCTGGGCCACCGGCTCGAGCCCGGAGCTGCCGGCCGGGTCCCATCGGAAGAAGTGGATCGAATTCACCCGGGCACTCAGGCTGTTCACGGGCTGGCCGACCAGGACGTCCAGGTCGGTGTCGTTGTCCAGGTCGCCGACCGCGGCCGACTCGAGGCCCGCCTGGCCGGCCGGGTCGGCGGGCACGTCCCGCGTGCCGTCATTCCAGACCGCTGGTCCCGACGGGTTCCAGCCGAAGCCGAAGACCCCCATCTTCCCGCCGGGCTCGGCGGTCACGACCTCGTCCGGCGGCAGTCCCGCCACCGCGCCGTTGATGTCACCGACGGCGAGCGGCCCCTGCACCGACGTGCTGTTGCAGACCAGCTGACCGGGATCGAGCTCGTAGCTGATGCACAGCTGGCGGCCGAAGCTGCCCACCGCGTGCTGGAGGACGAGCAGCGGAACCTGGTTGCCGTCCGGGCGCCGCATCAACGTGAGCAGGTCCTGCGTCCCCGAGCCGAGGTACTGCGCGACGCCCAGGTTGAACGGCTCTGGGTTTCCCAGCCCTCCGGCTCCGTTCCCGGTGAGGCGTACGACGTACGGCGTGCAGGCCACGTAGGCATCGAGCTTCCCGTCCGGCTGCAGCCGATCGCCCGGCGCCGGCGTGGTCACGTCACCGAGCGTGATGTCCACGGCGAGACCGGCACACGCCGGGCCCGCACTGAACGTCTGCATCGGGGCGAACGTCCCGTTGCCGTTGTTGATCAGCACGCCGACACTGCCCGGTGACGGCAGGGCGACCACGATGTCCTTGCCGTGCTTTCCGTCGAGGTCCCCGATCGCGATCGACTCAGGAGCCGACGCCAAGGCGATGTCGGTGCGCGGGAGGCTCACCGATGCGTCGGCCGCGGGGGCTCCGAGCGGTGTTCCGCCCAGCGCTGCTCCCAGAAGGAGCGCGAGAGTCCAGCGGCTGAGGCACACGGCACGGTTGATGGACCGAACGTATCCCAGTTGCCGCGTCCCGGTCGCCGGACGGGGAAAGCCAGAGTGCAGCTCGGTCCGTAGTACCAGCGGTACGGCGACCCCAACCGTCAGGCTGGTTCATCCTCGGCTTCAGCCACCCACGCGCGGATCGTGGTTGCCACCAGATCCGGATCGTCGAACACCGGGATGTGCCCGACGCCCGGAAGAACGCGCCACTCCGCCGCCTGAATCGCACGGCGCCAGCCTTCCGCGTAGTGGCGCGGCAGCAGCAGGCGGTCCTTGTCTCCCCACGCCACCAGGATGGGCACCCCGGTGCCCGCGACCTCGTCGCACACCTGGTCGAAGATGGCCTGCCCGGGGCCGAGAAGGTCTGCATGGAGCGCGCCTTCGATCGCGATCAGGGCCGCCTCTTTTGTCAGCCGGTCGCCTCGGGCCGCGACGTACCTGAAACCCAGCCTCCGGATGATCTTCGATCGCATCGTCAACGGCAGCAGCGGCCGACTGACGCGCAGCAGCCTGTCGGTGCCCAGGAAGATGCGCCGTACTCGACGGTCGCCCTCGGCCCAGCCACCGGCCGGCGAGAGGGCGACCACACTGAGTGCCCGGCCGCGCCGTGCGAGCTCGAGGGCGGTCCACCCGCCGAGGGAGTATCCCGCGACGTGGGCGTGGTCGAAGCCGGCCTCGTCCATGACTCGTTCGACACCGTCCGCGAAGGTTCCGATGTCGACCGGCGCCTCCAACGGCGGGCCGCCGTGATGTCCGGGAAGCGTCGGCGCCACGACGTCGTGATCGTTGGTCAGGTCCGGGAGCAGCGCGCTCCAGGCATGCCAGGTCCCGGTGCCGCCGTGCAGGAGGACGAGCGGCTTCCCGCTGCCACCCCGGAAGGACGGTTCGAACGTCTGGCTGGTCAGCGGTCGAGCCATGAGCGGCCTCAGTAGTACCAGGGGAAGCGCGGCACGCTCAGCGGGTGTGGTTGGTCATTGACGGCCACGTGCGGCTGACCTGCGCAAACGTGATTGTCGGCGTTGGTGGTCGAGGGGCTCTGACGATTGTCCTGCCACGTTTTTGCCACGCATCGCGCCATCATCAGCGCCTACTACGGCTGGCCAGCACGGGGCTCGTCGACGGCTTGCCCGGACCCCGCGTCCTTGACCTCGAGGGACTCGAGGAGGCGCATGCCGAGGTTCCAGCGCTCGCGCGGGGGCAGCGCCATTGCGAGCCGAAGAAACTCCTCTTCGGTTACATCCACGCCAGCAACCGTAACCCGACCGTCAGGCATCGGCGATCCTCCCTATGAGCTCGTTGACCCGAGCGACGGCTGCCTCGATGTCGGGGAGTACGTCGACGCCCTCGATCGCCGCCTCGTACAGGTCACCCCACTCGGCATCGACCTCGACTATTGGTGGCCACGCGTGTCGGCGCCGGTAGGCGAAGAGCCGGAGACACGTCACCTTGATCTGCGTCAGATCAAGGTGCTCGCCCTTCTCGAGCAGTTGCAGGTCGACGAGGTCACGAACGCGCTCGCTGCCCGGCTCCGAGACCGCGTGGAGCTTCTGCGCCACCTGATGGTCTGCCCGCATCACCGGGATCGGCCCCGGCGCGGGGAGCCCCAGGTCGGTGAAGAGCTCGACCAGATCCGGGGCGATCCGGAGCTCAGGCCCGACCGCATCGTCGATCTCGTTGTGGCCGAGCTCGAACTTCACCGTGCGCCATGGCCGCCCGAGATAGTCCAGCTTCACGTCGAAGGGCTGCATGACGTACGCCGGTGGGATGCCAGGCGGTCGCGGCGGCTTCCGGTCGACAATGCGGCCCGTGAAGCCGGCCCACCCTTCGTTGAGCGCGGCCTCGAAGTCGTCGAGGAAGTCTGTCAGTGGATGAACGCGTGCCGCATCGAGGTCCTGCGTGAATCGGCTCGAAGCGCGGCCGTACCGAAGCGCCATCGCTGTGCCGCCCTTAACCGCGCCTTCAGGGAGCAACTGTCCGACGACAACCATCGCCATCGTCACCTGGCGACGCAGCGAGCTGGCGTCGCCGGCCTCCAGGTTTCGGATCCGCTGCTCAAGCGACCTCAGGTTGGGAGGCGGGGTTGGGTACGTCACGAAGCGCCCAGCTCCGCCGGACTCGACTCAGTCTTACGCAGTTCGCGTTGCAGTCTCGCGTACTCGACGCGGGTCACGAGACCTTCCTTGCGAGCGTCACGCGCTGCCTCGAGCAAACGACCTCGCTCGATCCGGCCTCGGCAGTCCAGGATCGCGTCGGCGACCCGCATGGCCAGCAGGCCCTCGTAGCGAGTGAGGTTGGGCGCCTCGTCGCGTGTCGGGGCGCTCACGTCCATGAAAGCCGGCATCTTGGCTCGCGTCCGCTTCGGCGCGACGACCCGGATCTTGCGGGGATTGATGTCGGCAAGACCGAACAGCGCCAGCACCGAGTCACCCCGCAGGTAGGCACCCTCCCCGGCGCGCAGCAGCGCCTCGGCGAACTGATCGAAAGGCGATCCCGGTGCGTCAAGGACGCGATAGATCCCGTAAGCGACATTGACCAGCGCTCCGCGGGCAGCGAGTTTGCGCAGCTCGACTGCCGGAACACCCGCGGCGACCGCTTCCTTGGTGGTGATGAAGCCGTACTCACCAAGTGCGATCTCGCGCACCAGGTCCCTATACTTCACATCGCCAGCCATGGCACAACCGTACCGCAATCGGTACGGTTGTGCCAGTCGCGCTGGCCCGCCGCCGAGCGCTGTTGGTCGTGTCCTGCCACGCATGTGCCACGCAGACAGGCCACCTGACCTGCAGTAATGCGGGATTCAGTAGTTGCCTAGTAATACCAGGGGTACGGCGACCAGTCGGGCTCGCGCTTCTCGAGGAACTGGTCCCGGCCCTCCTGGGCCTCATCGGTCATGTACGCGAGGCGGGTGGTCTCGCCGGCGAAGAGCTGCTGGCCGACGAGACCGTCGTCGGGGAGATTGAAGGCGTACTTGAGCATCCGCATCGCGGTGGGGCTCTTGCCGTTGATGATCCGGCCCCACTCGAGCGCGGTGGCCTCGAGGTCGGCGTGCGGCACCGCGCGGTTGACGGTGCCCATCCGCATGCCGTCCGCGGCGTCGTAGTCCTCGGCCAGGAAGAAGATCTCGCGGGCGTACTTCTGGCCGACCTGGCGCGCGAGGTACGCCGAGCCGTAGCCGCCGTCGAACGATCCGACGTCGGCATCGGTCTGCTTGAAGCGCGCGTGCTCCGCGCTGGCCAGGGTGAGGTCGGACACCACATGTAGCGAATGGCCGCCTCCCGCCGTCCAGCCGGGGACGACGCAGACGACCACCTTCGGCATGAACCGGATCAGCCGCTGGCACTCCAGGATGTGCAGCCGGGCGAGCCTGGCCTTGTCGATCGGGCTCGGCTCCTCGGCGCCGGTGTCAGCAGATCCCGCTTCGACCGCTTCGTACTGGTAGCCGGCTTTGCCTCGGATCCGCTGGTCGCCCCCGGTGCAGAAGCTGCGCTTGCCGTTCTTCGGGGACGGACCGTTGCCAGTGAGGAGCACGCAGCCGACATCGGCCGACGTACGCGCGTGCTCGAGTGTCCGCAGCAGCTCGTCGACGGTGTGCGGGCGGAACGCGTTGAGCACGTCCGGCCGGTCGAACGCGATCCGCACCGTGCCATGCGCCTTCGCACGGTGGTAGGTGAGGTCGGTCAGGTCCGCGAACCCAGGCACCTCGTCCCAGGCCTCCGGGTCGAACGTCTCGGACACGCCTTCGATCGCGCTCATGCCGTGGAGGCTATCGGGCTCCGGTTTCGAGGCTCGCTTCGCTCGAACCTCGACCAGCGGCAGACCTTGACCTTGACCCTGGGGTCAAGGTCTACGGTCGTTCCGTGCAGATCAAGGAACTGGCCGATCAGGCCGGTGTGACGGTCAAGGCGGTCCGCTACTACGAGTCGCGAGGACTGCTCAACCCCGACCGCGCGCGCAACGGCTACCGGTCGTACGACGCCGCGGACGTGCAGGTGGTCCGCGAGATCCGCGCCCTGCTGTCGCTGGGCCTGACGGCCGCCGAGACGGTGCCGTTCGTCGACTGCATCCGCGCCGGCAACGAGCGGGCCGATGTCTGCCCGGCGTCGCTCGATGCCTATCGATCGCGGATCGCCGACATCGAGCGACGCATCATCGAGCTGTCCTCGCTCCGCGACGAGCTCACCGACCTGCTGCACGACGCCGAGTCCTACCGATCGAAGGAGAAGCCATGAACACCCATACCCGGACGACCACCGACACCAGCGACACCGACTTCCAGCGCGACGTCCTCGACGCGACCACTCCGGTGCTCGTCGACTTCTGGGCGCAGTGGTGCGCACCGTGCCACCAGATCGCCCCGGTGCTCGAACAGATCGCCGCGGAGCGGAGCGGCAGCCTGCGCGTGGTCAAGATCAACAGCGACGAGAACCCGGTCGCCACTGCTCGCTACCGGGTGCTCGGAATCCCGACGCTGCTGGTGTTCGACCAGGGCGAGCTGGTCCTGGAGCTGCGCGGCGCCCGCTCGAAGGCCGCCCTCGACCGCGAGCTCGACCGAGTGCTCAGTCGCTGACCTTTTCGAGCACGAACACCGGGATCTGGCGGTCCGTCTTCTCCTGGTAGGAGGCGTACGTCGACCAGGTGGCGACCGCGTAGTCCCACCACTGCTTCCGCTCAGCCCCCTCCGCCAGGTGGGCGCGGTAGAGCGCCGGCTCAGGGCCGTCCTGGAGCTGCACCACCGGGTCGGCCTCGAAGTTGGCGACCCAGCTGGGGTTGCTGGGAGCGCCGCCCACCGACGCGATCGCGACGTAGACGCCGTCCTTCTCCACCCGCATGACCGGGTTCTTGCGGAGCTTGCCGGACTTGGCGCCGCGCGAGGTGATCACGACGATCGGCCACTCCGGGTTGCCGCGGAGGATGTTGGCCTCCTTGCCACCGGTTGCTTCGTAGGTCTCGACCTGCTCCCGCACCCATTCGGCGCGGCTGGGTTCGTAGTCACCTTCGAGGAGATCCATACCTCTGCCAATGCCCGAACCGGGTCTGGCATTCCCGGACCGGACCGGTCAGGCGCCGGCGATGGTGACCGCGAGGCCGGAGAGGTGACCGAGCCGCGCGATCTCGGAGTCGACGAACTCGGGGCCGCCGCGCCGACCGATCACGACGATCTGGTTGCCGTCGAGCCGCGCTGCGGCGTAGAGGGTGACGTCGTCGTCGGTCATGGGGTCGAGCCGGATCGGACCCTCGAGGTCGATGAACTCCAGCTCGTCCGGTGCGGCGCTGGTGCCGTAGACGACGCCCTTGGCGCGGTGCACCCGCGCGCCCCAGTCGGCACGGAAGGTCGCCGGCATCAGGTCGATCAGCTTGTCGAGCGCGTCCTCGGGCGCGGCGGTGAGCTCCTCGACGGCCTCGAGGTCGAGGACCAGGTTGCCTCCCGCCGGGTAGCGGCTGATCCAGACCACCTTCACCCCGTCGAGGGCGTTGCACGCCGACACGATCGAGTCGGGCATGGTGCCCTCGGCGGTCTCGAGCAGCACGTCGTCCAGCGCGGTGCCGTCGTCGCGCTTCTCGACGATCTCGATCGCCTCGATGTCGCCGCCCGACATACCGATCGCAGTCGCCACCCTGCCCAAGGACCCTGGGACGTCAGGCAGCTCAACGCGCAGGAGGAAGGGCATGTCAGCGAGGCTACTTGCCGCACGTTGCACGCCCGTTTCCGGGCCAGCAGCCGGTACGGTGCCTCAGCCTCTGGCGAGTCGGCGCGCCAGGCCGGTCGCCCGCTGGGCCGTCGTGCCCACGGCCGCCCGGACGGCCGCCTCGGTGCCGACGATCCGCACCTTCTGCTGGGCGCGGGTCACGGCGGTGTAGAACAGCTCGCGACTCAGCAGTCGCGAGTCGGCGTCGGGCAGCAGCACCGTGACGCGCTCGGCCTGGCTGCCCTGGCTCTTGTGGATCGTCATCGCGTGCATCGTCTCGATCGCGTCGAGCCGGCCGGGCGCGAAGCTGCGTGGGGCGCCGGCGCCGGCGATCCAGGCCCGCGCCCGACCGGCGTCGTCGGCCACCACGACACCGGTCTCCCCGTTGTAGATGTCGAGCGCATAGTCGTTGGTCGTCACCAGCAGCGGGCGGCCGGCGTACCAGGCCGAGGCCGGGGACCCGAGCGGCGTGCCGAGCGTGTCGGTGAGCCACTGCTCGACCTGCCGGTTCCAGTGGCGTACGCCGAAAGGCCCCTCGCGGTGGGCGCACAGCAGGCGGTGACTGTTGAGCGCGGCGATCGCCGTGTCGGCACGCTCGGCCGGCGGCCCGCCCGTCACGGCGGCGCTGCGGATCTCGAGCGCCGCCGCCGTGCAGTCGGCGCGCAGCGCCTCGGCGGGATCCTCGGTCTCGACGAACTCGACCTCGTCGGACGGCGTGCGCAGCACCGCCAGGACCGCTTCGGCGTCGCCGCCACGCAGCGAGGCGGCCAGCGCCTTGATGTCCTCGGTCGAGCGGTGGTTCTCGGTGAGCTCGACGACCGGGGAGTCGGCGTGGTCGCGGAACCCCTCGACCAGGTCCTTCAGGACCGCGCCGGCGCCCACCGACGTCAGCTGCTCGGGGTCGCCGAGCAGCACCAGCCGGGTCTCGGGCCGCACCGCCTCGAGCAGCCGCGCCATCATCGTGATGTCGATCATCGAGGCTTCGTCGACGACGATCAGGTCGTACTTGAGCCGGTTGCCGCGATCGTGGACGAACCGCGTCGCGTTGTCGGGCCGCCAGCCGAGCAGCCGGTGCAGCGTCATCGAGTCGATCGTGGGCTGCTGGTCGGGACCGGCCTCCAGCTCGGCCAGCTCGCCCCCGACCGCCTCCTGCAGCCGGGTGGCAGCCTTGCCCGTGGGCGCCGCCAGGGCGACCGAGAACCGCCGCGCTTCCGCGCCCGCCGCGCTGCGGAACTGGTCGGTGAGTGCCAACAGCAGCCGGGCCACGGTCGTGGTCTTGCCGGTGCCCGGCCCACCGGTGAGGACCGTCGTCCGGTGCCGGGCAGCGTGCTCGACGGCGGCCTCCTGGCGGGCGTTGAACTTCGCGCCACGGACCCGGTCGAGGGTGCCGGCCAGCACGATCTCGGCCACCTGCGGAGCAGCGAGGGCGAGCCTGGACGTGAGCGCATCGGCGACCTGGCACTCCAGCCGGTGATAGCGGTCGAGGTAGACCAGCCCTAGCTCGTGGTGCAGCACGCCGTCGGCGACGAGTGGCGACGCTGCGATCGATGCGTCCCACGCCTCCGGCTCGGGCCAGGGCAGCTCCGGCGCGAGGGCCCGCACGTCGCCGAGAGCGACCGCGACCGAGCCGTGGCGGACCGCCCAGACCGCGAGCGCCACCGCCAGCAGAGTTGCCTCATTGGCCTCGCCGCCCAGGCTGCCGACCCGTTGCGCCACCCGCACGTCGGCGGTGTCGAGCAGGCCGCCCTCGTTGAACGCGGCCAGCAGTCCCGAGGCGCCCCGCGCCAACCGGGGGTCGTGGGCCGACACCGGCTCGAAGATCTCCGTCATCGAGTCTCCCCGTCGAGCAGGTCGGACAGCTCGGTCACCAGCGCCACCGGCGGCCGCCACGCGAAGACTCCGCACGGCTGCCCGTCGACGGACGGCGTCTCGGGTCCGCACATGCCACGCAGGTAGAGGTAGGCCACGCCACCGAGGTGGCGCTCGGGGTCGTAGCCGGGCTGCCGCCAGCGCAGGAATCGGTGCAGCACCACGGCGTAGAGCAGCGCCTGGAGCGGGTAGTCGGAGTGGCCCATCGCCTCGTCAAGCGCCTCTGGCCGGTAGTCGGCCGCGGTCAGCGGCTGGTCGCCGGACCCGAGCCGGTTCGTCTTGTAGTCGACCACCACGTAGCGGTGCCCGTCGCCGTCGGGCAGCCGCACGACGACGTCGATGGAGCCGGTGAGGTAGCCGCGCAGGACCTGCTCTCCCAGGGCCGGCGCGGCAAGCGCGTCGGCGTAGCTGCGCACCGGGTCGCCCTCGGGCAGGTGGCGGAGGAGTAGGCCGGCGAGGTCGCCGAGCAGCACCTCGGGGTCCCGACCGGGTGCCCCGGCCAGGTCTCCACCCGCGAGCGGGAACTCGAAGTCGAGCTCGCACAACCGGTCGGCTGAGGTGATCGCGCGCAGTGTCGTGTCGCCGAACAGGGGACCCAGCGGGCTGTCGCACACCGCGACCAGCGCCTCGACCAGCTCGTCGGGATCGAGCTCGGCCGGCCACCAGGTGAGCTGCTCGGCGACCTGCTCGCGCAGCTCGGCACGGAGGTCGGCCGCCTGCGGGTCGACGTGCTCGAGGACGGCGTGCACGAGGGATCCGAAGCCGGCGCCGGCCGGCAGCTCCGCCATCGGCGACCGGACGTCGCCGTCGACCGTTGCCTCCGGCGCGACGGCCGTCTCTGCCAGCAGGTCCTCGTCGTCCTTGGCGACCACCTCGGGCTCGCTCGCCACGCCGCCGACGACGGGGGCGGCGACGTCGACCTTGCTGAGCGATGAGTACGACGTGCGACGCCACTCGGCGTCGATGGAACGGGTGAAGCTCCGTGCACTGAGACCGGCCGGCGCCGGCACCGGGGCCAGCGCCGCGTCGGGCGTCGGGCGGGCGACCTCGGGCGCCGGACCGCCCCGCTCCTGCCAGGCGCCGAAGAGCCCCACCACGGCGTCGTCGTCCGGGAGCGCGGGCGCGACGGGGACCTCGGCCGTGCCCTCGGGGCGCAGCAGCATCCGGTGCAGCGGCGACGCGAGAGCGTTGCGGGTGGGCGCCCACCAGGCGACGACCTGGCTCTGCGCGCGGGTGATGGCGACGTAGAGCAGTCTCAGCCACTCGCCGGCCTCCTCCTCCTCCCACCGTCGGCAGTGGTCTCGCCAGTCGGGACCACCACCCGCGCCGACGTCCAGGCAGCGCTGGCCCGCCGCGTCGTGGAACAGCGGCCGGGTCGGCTTCGGCACGTGCCGGTCGGCCAGCGACGGCAGGTAGACGATGGGGTACTGCAGGCCCTTGCTCGCGTGGATGGTGACGAGCTGCACCGCGGCGGCGTCGGAGTCGAGTCGCCTGGTCCGCTCCGCCCCCCGGCCGTCCTTCGCCTCGACGACCTGCTGCCGGAGCCACGCGAGCAGCGCCACCACACCGAGCCGGTCCCGCTGGGTCACCTCGTGGAGGACCTCGCCGATGTGGCGAAGGTCCGTGAGCCGCCGCTCGCCCCCGACCTCGGCGAGGATCCGCGCCGGCAGGCCCGCGGTCGACGCTGCCTCCAGTACTGCCGCCACCCCACGTCGAGCCAGCGCCTCGGACCAGGACCGGACCCGGTCGGCGATGTCGTCGGTCAGGTCGTCGCCGCCCTCGTCGAGGCTCGCGGCGTCGTAACCGAGGAAGCAGGTGAGAGCCGCCGCGCGGACCCGAGGCGCCCGGTGCGGCTGCTCGAGCGCCTCCAGCAGGGTGAGCCACTCGACCGCTGCCGGTGTGGCGAACACGCTCCCGCCGCCCGCGATCACCGCGGGCACCCCGACCGCCTGAAGCGCCGCCCGCGCCGCGTCGAGGTCGGCGTGCCGGTAGCAGATCACCGCCACATCGCTCCGGCGGAGTGGTCGCCCCTCGTAGGTCGCGCCCGACGCCAGCAGCCGCTTGATGTCGAGCGCGAGATCACGCGCGATGTGGGGCCGCGTCTCGCCGACCCGCAGCGAGGAGGTGCCGCGCATGCCGAAGCCGTCGCGGCGCAGCACCCGAAGCCGGAAGGGTGCCGGCTTTGGCGCTCCGGCCAGCCGCGAGTCGTCGTGGAACGCGGACACCGGGTGCACCACGATGCGGGAGTCGCCGAGCTCGGCGCCACCGAGCAGGGTCTGGAACGCGTCGAGCAGCGGCCGGTCGCTGCGCCGGTTGACGCTCAGGGTCTGCCGGGTGGTGGCGGTGGCGGCGGCGGTGAGGTAGGTGGTCACGTCGCCCCCGCGGAACGCGTAGATCGCCTGCTTCGGGTCACCGATCAGCACCATGGTGGAGTGACCGCTGAAGGCCCGGTCGAACACCTCCCACTGGACCGGATCGGTGTCCTGGAACTCGTCGACGAGCACGATCCGCCATCGGTCTCGCATTCGCACCCGGCCCGGGGCGTCGGGGTGGGTCAACGCGCCCGCGAGCTGGCTGAGCAGGTCGTCATAGGACAGCACGCCCAGCCGCCGCTTGCGCCGGTCGAGCTCGTCCCGCGCGGCGCGCGCGAACGCGACCCGGCGGCCGGCCGGTGTCGCCCGGTCCTCGTCGCGCGGCTCCAGCCGCGCCTGCGGATCGTCGACGACATCCCGGGCGATCGCGAGGGCCTCCTGGTGGGAGAAGACCGGGTCCTCGTGTGCGAAGGCCCGCAGGTAGAGGTCGTCGACCACCTCCACCAGGGTCTCGTCGAGGTTCTCGACCAGCTGGGCGCGGGCATCGGTGTCGCCGGCGACGCCGAGCGAGTCGAGCACCATCGAGCAGAACTGGTGGATGGTCGCGATCGTGGCCGCGTCGAAGTCGGCGAGCGCCTGCTGCACCCTCCCGTGCCGGGCCCGCCGCTCGTCGTCGTCGCAGTCGAGGAGCTGGTCGATCACGTCGGTGACGACGACCGCGTCGAGCGCCGGGTCGCCGCTGAGCGCCCGCTCGGCCTCGACCAGCTGGCGGCGGACCTGGGCGCGGAGCTCCTGGCTCGCGGCCCGGCCGAACGTGACGACCAGCAGCTGCTCGAGCGGCACCGCCTCTTCGGCGACGTAGCGGGTGACGAGCGCACCGATCGTCCAGGTCTTGCCGGTGCCCGCGCTGGCCTCGAGCAGCGTGGTGCCGGTCGGGAGAGGTCCGCGGATGTCGAAGGGAGTCACCTTCGCACCTCGCCAGCCCGACGAACGGGGTCCCCGCGGCGTTGTTCGTCGGAGGAGCGCAGCGGGGGAGACGAAGAACGTCGTGGGGTGTTCACAACGGGCCGACCTTCTCGGCGCCGGTGAGCAGTGGCTCCCAGACCGTCCAGGCGTGGTCGCGCAGCCCGGCATCGAGGAGCACCGACAGCGGCGCGCCGATGCCGTAGACCCGCTGGTGCACGGGGTCGGCGTCCTCCCCCTTGATGCCGAAGGAGTTGTGGGGGTCGGTGACCCAGGCTCCGGCCGCGGCGACCGCCGGGTCCTCGGTGTCACCCAGCAGCGATCGGGCGTGCGCCTCCGCCCAGGCCGCCGCGGTCGCGATCGGGGCCGGGATCGGCCGCTGCTGACCGAGGTCGTAGAGGGCGACGAGCGCCCGCAGCCACTCGCCGGCACGGTGGTCGAGCGGTCCGATCAGGGCCCGCCTCGGCCCCGCCCGCTCGCGGGCGACGGCGTGCGACCGCCAGTTGTCGTCGGGGAAGGTGGCCGTGAGCGCGAGCAGGTCGAGCCACGCCTCGAGCCGCTGCTTCGGCTTGAGCTTGCTGTAGGACAGCGTGACGATCTCGCTGCCGTAGACCTTGGCGACGGTGCCGGTCAGCCGGCGTCCACCGCCGAGGTCGACGTCCACGTCGAGGGTGCGCGGCTCTGCCTGCCGGAGCGGGGCGGTGGCGACGAACAGCTTCTGGCACTCGTCCACCACGCCGCCGAGGGCGCGGCGCCCCAGCTCGAACGGCGGCAGGGTGCCGCGCAGCTGCTCAGCGGTCATCACCGCCGTCGCGGTGGCGCCGGGGTCGGCGGCGGCGAGCACCTCACGCAGCAGCCGGTCGCCGACCTGCCACACCTGAAGGTTGTCGAGGGACACCGGGATGGCGTTGTCGATCTCGTCAGGGGAGAACGGCGTCGACACCTCCAACCGGGTCCGGAGGAACGCGCGCGCTGGGTGGAGGAGGAACCGCTTGAGCTCCTCCAGCGTGAGGTCGCGGGGCTCCCTCCCCGCCAGTGCCGCGGTCAGGAACGGCGGCGCCGGACGCCGCTCCGCGCCGACGGCCCGGGCTCCCGCGAGCGTCGCCCGGTCGAAGCTGAACGGAGCGGGCGACCCGGCATGGACCACCAGCTCATCAGGCTCGTGGTTGCGGGCGTCGTACGGCTGCAGCGGGTGGCGCACCAGCACCTGGTCGCGCACCGGCGCGGCTGTCGTCCGGTCGAGGGCGTCGAGCAGCTCGCCGAGAGGGACGGCGGGCGGCCGCTCCTCCCCCGTGTGCTCGCCGGCGCCGGCGTAGGTGACGACGAGCGCTTCCCGTGCTGCGAGCACTGCGTCCAGCAGCAGCTGCCGGTCCTCACTGCGCCGGTCACGCTCGCCCACCATCGGTCGCCGGGCGAGCACGTCGTCGCCGTCGACACCGACGGTGCGGGGGAAGATGCCGTCGTCGAGACCGACCAGGCACACCACGCGGTGCGGGACCGAGCGCATCGGGACCATCGTGCAGACGGTCAGGGTGCCGCTGCGGAAGTTGGCGCGGGTCGGCCGGCCGGCCAGCCGGGCGTGCAGGAGGGCGCGGACGTCCGCCAGTCGCAGCGGAGTGTCGCCACCGGTGCCACTGGTCGACGCGCGGGCAAGCTCGCGCTCGAACTGCGGCAGCTGCCAGGCATCGTCGGCCGCGACCTCGCACAGGTCGCGCACGCCGTCGCGCAGCGCGCCGAACCAGTCGTCGGCGCGCTCGGCGACCGCCAGCCTCGACAGGCAGTTGGCGAGGCGGGCGACCAGCTCGGCCAGCCGCCCGACCAGCTCGATCTCGCTGCTGCCGATGTCGTCGACGGGGAGCCCACGTCCCAGGTGACGATGCTCGTCGCCGCTCATCGCGACGCCGAGGAGCAGCCGGTCGAGACCGGCGGCCCAGGTGTTCTGCTCGAACGACTCGAGGGAGTAGGCCGCCCGCTGGGTGGCGTCGATGCCCCACCGGATCCCGGCGTCGGCGACCCAGCCCGCGAGCCGGGTGAGGTCGTCGTCGGTGAGCCCGAACCGCCTCCGGCACGGCTCACGGGACGCGAGGTCGAGGACGTCGGACGCGGTGACCCGGCCGCCGGCCAGCTCGACCAGCGTCACCGCGACGCCCAGCAGCGGGTTGGTGCTGCTCGGCGCGCGGTCGGCCAGCCGGACCCGCAGCCGGTGGGCCGGGTGGCCGCTTGCCTCGATGACCTCGCTCGCGAGGATGTCGCCGAGCCCGAACCCGGCGGAGACCAGCGGTGCGACCGTCTCGATGTCGGGGCACATCACCACGATGTCGCGCGGCTCCAGGGTGGGGTCGTCCTCGAGCAGCCCGACCAGCACCTCGCGCAGCACGTCGATCTGTCGCGCCGCCCCGTGGCAGGCGTGGACCTGGACCGAGCGGTCGCCGACCTGGGCGGCGCGCGCAGCGCGCTCGGCCACGCTCGGGGCATGGTTGGCACGCAGGTCGGCCTGCAGCCAGCCGAGCAGGGTCTCGCTGCCGGCGGGCTCCGGTGCAGAGGCGTCAGAGGTTGCCGGAACGCTGCCGAGGACGGCCGCCAGCTCGCGCGAGTCGCGCCCGAGGGAGGCGAGGAGCGGGTGGCCGACGAGGGCGGCGGAGTCGTCGTCGTCGCGGGCCACGGGTGACGGGACGGCGGTTGCGGACACCGAGTCCCAGAGCGCCGCCGACGGCTGGGCCAGCCACAGGTGGACGTCGCGGGTCTCGGCCAGCGCCGTCAGCAGCTCGATCTCGGTGGCCGGTAGCCGGGTGTGACCGAACAGGGAGAGCCGCCCGGGCAGGTCCAGGTCGGCCCCGCCGCCGCGCAGGTCCGCGCACACGCGCCGGTGCCGCTCGTCCGGCGGCTCCGCGTCCATCCGGGCCAGCAGCCGCCGCCAGAGCTCGGCCTCCCAGCGCAGGTCGTCGGCCAACGGCCGGCCGGCGCCGTCCGTGTCGCGTCCGGCAGCCCAGTCGGTGACGGTCGTGGGCCGCTGCACGGCGTACGACGCGAAGAGCTCGGCCAGTCTCCTCGCCACCGACCAGCGGCGGCTCTGCCGGAGCGCCGCCTCCTCGCCGGCCAGACCGTGGCCCAGGTGCGTCGACAACGCCTCGCACCACGCCTCGCCCAGGCTGTCGTCGATGGTCGCCAGGAGCGGCCAGACCAGCTGGTCGGGATGCCACGGGTCGTCGCGCTCGCGGCCGAGCAGCAGGCTCACCAGCGACGAGGGCTGGAGGAACTGGACCCCCGCGCACACGCCGTCCCCGCGACCCTCCGCGCTGCCGAGCCGGTGCGAGAGCCGTTGCGACAGCCACCGCTCGACGCCCTTGGCCGGCACCACGACCACCTCGGTCGCGAACGGGTCAGCCAGCGGCGACGCCAGCAGCTCGCCGAGCTGGTCGGCGAGCTGGTCGGTGCGCGCGGCGCGGTGGAGGTGGAGAGCCATGGCGGACCGACCCTAGTCGGGGGGCCCGACGGTTGCGCGGTGCGGATTTATCGCCGGTCCCCGTGGTGCCGGTGGTCCCTCACGTCCTCGTCCGCGTCGTCGATCTCGGCCTCGAGGGCGGCGACGGCATCGGGGTCACCGTGGAAGCGACGGTAGGAGTAGACGATCAGGACCAGTGCGAGCAGGCCGGACACGATCTGGGTGACACCGGTCCACACGCCGCCGGGCAGCCACCACTTGTCGTCGAGCGGCCACCAGGACGGGCTGTCGGGGTTGACGATCCACAACACGCCACAGCCGACCAGTGCGAGCGAGAAGAGCGTCGATGCGACGATCCGCGGCCAGGTCTGCACTCCCTCAGCAGCACTCTTCAGCGCCCGCAGCCGGACCGGCTCGACCCACCGCTCGGCCCACTCGTACTGCTGCGACAGCACCGCGAGGCCCCCGAACATCAGCAGCAGGCCCGGTCCCGGCAGCACCAAGGCTGCGACGCCGGCGACCAGGAGCAGCCAGCCGGCCGCCTCGAGCAGGACGCGCTTGGCAGCACCGGTCATGGCGACGAGCCTTGCAGACGGTGCAAGCGATCACCATGCCTTGGTTTCGAGGCTCGCTTCGCTCGCACCTCAACCAGCGGTGCCACCGAAGCGGGACAGATACTCCAGCACGTCGTCGTCGGCCCGCCCGTGCGCGGCCGCGATCCGCGCCCAGTCCATCGCCATCGCGTGGAAGCGCAGCGGGTTGTAGACGTCCTCCTCGCGCGAGAAGAGGCCGTCGCCGGCGTACGTCATGATCGTGATGTTGGGCTCCTCGAGCGCGGTGCCGTCGCCCGGGTCCGGCATCGGGTTGCGCACCTCGCACACCAGCCGCGCCGCGTCGGCGTCGACGACCTGCCAGCTCAACGGGAAGCCGGTCATCACCCGGCCCGGGTAGGTCGTCATCGTGCGCACCGACCACGCGCGGATCTCCTCCCGGCCGACGAAGGTGCCCATCGCCCGCTCGACGTAGACCGCGTCCGGCGTGAACAGGTCGGCGTAGCCGGCCCATTCCCCGGTGGTCACGAATCCGGCCACCTGTTCGTGGAAGGCGGCGTAGGCGTCGGTGATCTCGACGGCACTGAAGCGGTTCACGCCTGAGATCCAACCACTAGATGACCAACTAGCCTTGCGGCCATGACGCGCCAGAGGTCCGCAGGGAAGCGGAGCCCGTTCGGCTCGCGCATCCTCGGGCCGGTCCAGCAGGGTCCGCGCCAGCTCCGGATCCGGATCCAGGTGCTGCTGACGCTGGTCCTGATCAGCACCAACCTGCTGGGCGCGGGTGTGGTCTTCGTCGTGACCAACTTCGCGGTCCCGGCGCCGGACTGGTCAGGTTCCGACCTCGTCGCCCTGGCCATCGCCGTGCCGACGTACGTCGTCGCCGCTGCGGTGATCGGCGTCGTCTGGGGTACCGCGACCAGCCTGCGGGCGCTGCGCTGGGCGACCCGGGACCCGGACGCCGTGCCGGACGACGCGGAACGCGCCCGCGCCCTCCGGGTTCCGCTCCAGCTGACGCTGATGCAGCTGACGCTGTGGCTCGCGGGCAGCGTGGTCTTCAGCGTGCTCGCCCTGATCCTCGAGCCGGATCGGGCGCTGTCCACGGGACTGACCGTGGCCATCGGCGCGCTCGTGGTGGCCGGCATCTCCTACCTGCTCACCGAGTTCACGCTGCGCCCGGTCGCGGCGCGCGCCCTCGCGGACACTGACATCAACCGACGGGTGCGCTTCGTCGGCGTCGGTCCGCGGATGGTGCTCTTCTGGGCGATCGGCACCGCGGTCCCGGTGGTCGGCCTGATGGTGGCCGCGACCCTCGCCCTCCTCGACGACCGCCCGGCGCGTGAAGGCGGCACCAGCCTCGACCAGCTCGCGATCGTCACCATGGTCGTCTGCGCGGCCGTGCTCGTGTTCGGGTTCATCCTCACCGACCTCAACGCCCGATCGGTGGTCGCGCCGATCACGTCCGTGCGCGAGGCGCTCCGCTCGGTCGAAGCGGGTGACTTCGACACCGACGTCATCGTCTACGACGGCACCGAGCTCGGTGCGCTGCAGAGCGGCTTCAACCAGATGGTCGGCGGGCTCCGGGAGCGCGAGAAGCTGCGCGACCTGTTCGGTCGACACGTCGGGCACGACGTCGCCGCCGCGGCGGCCGCCGTGGAGACCGGAGAGGTCGAGCTCGGCGGCGAGACCCGCGTCGCTTCCGTGCTCTTCATCGACCTGGTCGGCTCGACGGCGTACGCCGCCGACCACGAGGCGGTCGAGGTCGTCGACGTGCTCAACCGCTTCTTCGGCGTCGTCGTGGACGAGGTCGACCGGCGCGGCGGGCTGGTCAACAAGTTCATCGGTGACGCAGTGCTCGCCATCTTCGGCGCACCCGTCCCCAACGACGACCATGCGGCCTCGGCGCTGGCGGCCGCGCGCGCGATGGCGATCCGGCTCGAGGACGAGCTGCCCGAGATCGGCGCCGGCATCGGGGTGGCGACGGGAAACGTCGTCGCCGGGAACGTCGGGCACGAGGAACGCTACGAGTACACCGTGATCGGCGACGCCGTGAACTCCGCGTCCCGCCTCACCGACCTCGCGAAGGACGTCCCCGGCGGGGTGCTGGCAACGTGGGACACCGTGGTCGCCGCGGCAGAGCGCGGCGGCGCCGATGAGGCCGTCCACTGGGAGAAGAGCGGCGATGCGCTCCTCCGCGGGCGCACCGAGAAGACGACCCTCGCCGTACCGGTCTGGGACTAGCCCAGCACTCCGCGAATCGGGCCCTTTCACCCCGCGAATCGGGGCATTTCACCGCGCGAATCGGGGTACTCGATTCGAGAAGGGGACGTCACACGGTGCTGGCGGCGCTCGTCGGGTCGACCAGGATCTTGGCGTGCTTCTCGGGGTCGCCGAGAGCCTCGAACGCGGCGGGAACGCCCGCGAGTCCGACGGTTCCGGTGACGAGGGGCGACACGTCGACCTTGCCGGACGCGATCCACTGCAGGGTCTGGTGGAACTCGCTCGGGTCGTAGGCGAACGCGAACCTCAGGTCCAGCTCCTTGTTGATCGCCATCGACGGCCGGAAGGTGTCGGCGCCCATGCAGACCCCCACGACGACGACGCGGGAGAGCAGTGGCGCCGAGGACACGATGTGCTCGATCATCCCGGGCACGCCGACGCACTCGAAGACGACCGGGCCACGCGGGGTCGCGCCGGCCTTCTCGGCGGCCCGCATCACGCGCGCCCACGGCAGCAGGGGTACGGCGCGCAGCTTGTCCATCGCGTCCAGCCCGAGCTCGGCCAGGGCGATCGGGCTGGTGAGGTAGCGCTTGGAGTCCTCGAAGGTGCTCCACGGCGAGTCCGCGGCCGGGTCGATCACGACGTCGGCGCCGCAGCGCTGGCGAGGGCCCTCCGGCCGGGCGAGAAGTCGCTGGCGATCACGTGCCGGACACCGGTCGCCTTCAGCATCAAGATGACCGCGAGCCCGATCGGGCCGCAGCCGATCACGACCGCGGTGTCCTTGGCGCCCACCTTGCCCCGGCGTACGGCGTGCAGCGCCACCGCCATCGGCTCGGTCAGCGCCGCGCCGTCGGCGCCGAGGTCGTCCGGCACCTTCATCGTCATCGACGAGGTGACGAGCACCTGGTCGGCGTACCCACCGGACGCCTGCTCGCTGAGCCCGGTGAGGTGCACCGAGTCGCCGGCCTTGAGGACCGGCAGCGCCACGACCCGGGTGCCGACCGGCCACGACTTCCTGGTCCGCGGGCCGTAGTCGGCGACCGTCCCGACGAACTCGTGCCCCATCACGACCCGCTGGTCGGAGCGCATGAACGCGTCGTACCCCAGCGCCGCGACGTCGTCGGCGGTCTCGTCGCAGTGGACGCGCGCGTGCAGGTCGGACCCACAGATCCCACATCGCTCGACGTCGAGCAGCACCTGTCCCTTCTCGGGAGTGAGGTCGGCGACCTCCTCGACCTCGAGCTGGCCTTCGTGACAGGTGACCGCGCGCATGCGGGGAGCGTAGCGGCGTAGCATCCGGCTCGTGACGGCGCGGCCGTGGCTCCCCCGACTGCCGCGGGTCGCGTGGGTGGTGCTGGGCGGCGACGCTCTCTCGGCCGTCGGCAGCGGCATGACCCTGCCGTTCCTCCTCGTCTACCTCAGCCGGATCCGGGAGATCGACATCGGGGTGGCCGGGCTGGCCGTGGCAACGGTCGCGCTGGCCGGGTTCGTCGGCAATCCGCTCGGTGGCTGGCTCGGCGACCGGATAGGTGCGCGTCGCGCACTTCTGGGCGGTCTGCTCGTGTCGGCAGCCGGCGCCGTCGCGGTCACGATGGTCCGCGACCCCTGGCAGGCGTTCGCGGCCGCCGCTCTGGTCGGCGCAGGCCTGGCGCTGGTCACCCCGACCCAGGACTCCCTGCTCGCGACGGTGGTCGAGCCGCGCGACCGCCCGACCGTGTTCGCCGTGCGCAACGCCACCCTGAACGCCGGCTACGGCATCGGCGGTGTCACAGCGGCGCTGATCGCCGACCTCGGCTCACCGGGGAGCTTCGTCCTGCTGTACCTCGTCGACGCCGCCACGTTCCTGGCGTTCGCGCCAGTGCTGCTCCTCCTGGTTCCGCAGCCGCACCACCCCGCCGCGCAAACGCCCGGGCGGGCGGTGGCGTCGCCACGCGGCTATCGCGTGGTGCTCCGCGACCGAACCTTCCTTCGCGTGTGGCTGCTGATCGCACTGCTCGTCACCATCGGGTTCGCGCAGACCCAGTCCGGCTTCCCGGCGTTCGCGACCGGGCAGGGAGATGTTGGTGCCGGCGTCGTGGGCGCCGCGTTCGCCGCGAACACCTTCACCGTGGTGGTGCTCCAGTTCCCGGTGCTGAGGATGATGGAGAACCGGCGGCGGACCACCGGGATGGCACTTGCCTGCGGTTGCTGGGCCATCGCATGGGCGGTGACCGCCGTCGTCGGATCGTGGGGTGGCGGGACGGCAGCCGTCGCCGGGTTCATCGCGGCGCTGATGGTCTTCGCGGTCGGGGAGACGCTGCTCGCTCCGAGCCAGGCGTCGCTGATCAACGACCTGGCGCCGGACGACCTGCGGGGGCGGTACAACGGCCTCTACACGCTGGCGTGGACGACCGGGCTGATGATCGGGCCCGCGCTCGCCGGCCTCGCCCTGGGCGCCGGGCACGGCGGTTGGCTCTTCCTCGGCCTTGGCGCGGCGTGCCTGGTCGCTGCAGCAATGTCGTTGCAGCTCGGACGACGGCTGCCCGCCGGCCTCGACGTCGTGTCAGGCCGCGTCGAGGATCCGGGCGACGGCGGCGCGTGAGACCGAGTGGTAGCCGGGGCCGGCCCCGGCGAAGATCTCGCGAGCCAGGTCGAGGCCACGCGGCGTCGCGCTGAGCTTGCCGTAGACCCGGCAGAGGAACAGCATCCGGCCGTGGCGGTTGAGGAAGCCGGTCAGGGCGTCGGCCACCTGGGGCGCGCTCCAGAGATAGTCGCTGCGGATCGCGAGCTCCAGCCACGCGCCCGCGACCTCGATGTTGCCCTGGTTGCTGAGGTCGAAGGTCCGGTCGAGGTCGGCCAGGAAGGAGTGGGGTACGTCGACCGGCAGTGCCCGGACGAAGTGCACCCACTGCTGGGGCGCCCAGCCGGAGGTGTCGAGGTCGCCGGCCGCGGTCCCGGCGACCAGCGCGGCGGCCTGTCGGTCCGCCCGGTCGAAGGCGTCCGACGCGAACGTCGGCTCGTTGGCGGGAACCCCCGGCCCGTAGACCCATGCGTCGATCTCGATGTCGGCATCCGTGAGACCCGCGGGGCTCAGCAGCTCCGCACGGAGGTGGTTCAGGAAGGCCTCGGTGTCCATCGACTGGAACGCGAACCTGTCGAAGTAGTCCATCAGGAAGGCGTCGAACCGCTCGCGGCCCACGACCTGCTCCAGCAGTCGCAGGAACAGCGACCCCTTCTCGTAGGGGACCGACACCGGACCCTCGTCCGGGTCGCGGCCGGCCAGGTCGACCCACAGCCAGCTGTCGCCGTCGGGCAGGCTCGCGAGCTCGATCTCGAGGTCCTGTCGGCCGAGGCGGAGCAGCATCGCGGTGTAGTCCGCGCCGTAGAGCTCCTCGTCGATCCGCGTCTCGAAGTAGACGGTGAAGCCCTCGTTGAGCCACAGGTCGTTCCACGTCGCGTTCGTGACCAGGTTGCCCGACCAGGAGTGTGCGAGCTCGTGCGCGATCAGGGTGACGAGCGACCGGTCGCCCGCCAGGATCGTCGGCGTGACGAAGGTGAGACGGGGGTTCTCCATGCCGCCGTACGGGAAGCTCGGCGGGAGCACGAGGAGGTCGTAACGGCCCCACCGGTAGGCGCCGTACAACCGCTCGGCGGCCTCCATCATCGGTTCGGTGTCGGCGAACTCCCACGCCGCCGATTCGATCACCGCAGGCTCCGCGTAGACGCCCGTGCGGTCCCCGAGCGTGCGGAACTCCAGGTCGCCGACGGCGAGGGCGATGAGGTACGACGGCACGGGCTGCGGCATCGCGAACGAGTAGTGCCCGTCGGCCGACCGCTCGGTCGGGTTCTCCGCGCTCATCACCGCGAGCAGGTCGGGAGGGACCCGGAGCGAGGCGTCGTAGGGGTGGCGTACGGCGGGGGTGTCCTGGCACGGGATCCACGATCGCGCCAGGATCGGCTGCGACTGGGTGAACAGGAACCGCTCGCCCGACGTCTGGGCCGGCGAGAGCCACTGGAGCGCGCGGGCGTCGTCGCCGGTCGCGTAGTCGACCACGACGACGTCCGCGGCTCCGACCGTGACGGTCAGCGCGCGGCCGAGGACCGGGTCGGGCTCGCCGAGCTCGTGATCGAGCTCGGCGCCGTCGGAGGTCGTGACCGAGCGGATCTCGAGGTCCCAGGTGTCGAGCACGAGGACGGTCGCACCCGGCTTCGTGCGGTCGAGGGTCAGCGTCGCCGTCCCGGCCAGCCGCTTCTCATCGAAGTCGACGACGAGATCGAGATCGAGGTGCTGGATCGCGATCTCGTTGGGACGGGCGTGCGAGTGCGGGTCGTCGGCGTACGGCATCCCCGGAGGATGCCACACGCCGACGCGCGTTCAGCTCTGGTCGAGCGCCTCGGCGACCCGGCGGTGGGCCTCCCAGATCTCCTCGGGCAGGCCGTCGAACTGGTTGAGGTGCTCCTCGCGGAACTTGATCTCCTGCTGCCAGCGGTCGATGTCGATGGTGAGGATGGTGTCGAGGTCGGCGAGCGCCTGCTCGTCGAGGCCGTCGAGGTTGAGCTCCTCGCGCGCCGGGATGACGCCGACCGGCGTCTCGACCCCGGAGACCTCGCCGAACTTGTACTGCATCAGCCACAGCAGGGGGCGCAGGTTCTCGCGGTAGCCGGGCCACAGGAAGCGACCGTCGTCGCCGCGCTGGAACCAGTTGACGTGCGCGAAGATCGGCTTGTTCGTCGCGGCACCGATGACCTTGAGCCAGTGCGCGGCGTAGTCGGCCTCGGGGTAGGACATGAACGGCCGCATCGACATCGGGTCGTAGCGGAGCACGCCCTCCAGGCCGTCGGCCGCGGCCGTGGCCTCGGCGCCCAGGGTGAGGCCGTCGTAGACGCCCTCGGCGATGTCGTTGATCGCGCGGATCAGCGGCTCGCGGTCACGGGTGCGGCCGCCGAAGATGATGCCGTGGATCTCGACACCGGCGGGGTCCTCGAAGTCCTCCGCGACGTTGGGGACGTTGGCGAGGGTGGTCGTGAACCGGCTGTTGGGGTGCGCCCACGGAGCGTCGACGTTCTCGGGAGCGCGGTCGGCGATCCGGTCGCCCTTCCAGTCCAGCCAGCCGTCCAGATCCGCCGGACGGTCGGGCGTCTTGCCCTCCCACCAGACCTCGTGCGTCTTGTCGTTGTAGGCGACGTTGGTGAAGATCGCGCCGGTGCCCGGGACGATCGAGTCGATCGCGGTCGGGTTGGTCTTCTCGTTGGTGTCCTTGGCGACGCCGAAGACGCCGTTCTCCGGGTTCATCCCGTAGAGCTTGCCGTCGTCCCCGACCCACAGCCACGCGATGTCGTCGCCGTAGAACTCGACGTAGTAGCGGTCGCCCAGCGCGTCGGGCGCCAGCGTCATCGCCAGGTTGGTCTTTCCCGAGGCGCTCGGGAAGCCACCGCAGATGTTGTACTTCTTGCCGGTCTCCTTGTCGGTGATGCCGAGCAGCATGAACTGCTCCACCAGGAAGCCGTTCTTCCAGCCGTCGTAGGAACCCTGGCGCAGACCGTGCGCGATCTTGCCGAGCAGCGCGTTGCCGCCGTACGACGAGCCGAAGTGCAGGATCGTGCGCTCGTCGGCGACGGTCACGAAGTAGCGCTGGTCGTCGGGCGTGCCCTGGCCGAGGTTGGGGAGGTCGCCAGTGACGTGGACGGCCCTGACGAACGAGTCGCCGAGGTCGTTGATGTACTCGACGCCGACGCGGGCCATCCGGATCATCTGGAGCACGACGCCGACGTTGTCGGTGAGCTCGACACCCGCGGCGAACCGCTCCAGCGGGGAGCCCTTCGGCGCCATCAGGTAGGGGATGACGTACATCGTCTTGCCGGCCGACGCGCCGGACATCAGATCGACGAGCATCGGCTTCATCTCGGCCGACGGCCGCCAGTTGTTGTAGGTGCCCTTGTCGGCCTCGTCGCTGGTCGCGACGATGGTGCGCTCCTCGGCGCGGGCGGTGTCCTTGAAGTAGGACCGCGAGTAGTAGAGCCCCTCGCCCGCCGGCAACAGGTCGCCGGAAGCGAGCGCTACCTCGATCAGGCGAGCGTCGTCGGACGCGGACACGACCTCGACCCGCTCGGCGCCGGTGACCCCGGCCCAGTGCGCGACGTACTCACGAACAGAGGTGTTGGTGAGTCCCGCTTCGTCGAGAACCCGCTCCACATCGACCATCGTTCAAACCCTTTCGCGTCCGTTTGGGGTGTCGGCACGCTACCTCACGCTCAGGTGCCCGAAATCCCAGGTGGCTATGTGCCTGAACCGTGGACACCGTCGTCCGCGACCGGGTCACCATGACACCCGTCGGCACCGGATTGCACATTGGGGTCGATTGGAACGTTCGAACGGCTGCTACTCCCCGAAGTAGCTCATCACGTGCTTGATGCGGGTGTAGTCCTCGAGGCCGTACATCGACAGGTCCTTGCCGTAGCCGGAGTGCTTGAAGCCGCCGTGCGGCATCTCGGAGACGAACGGGATGTGGGTGTTGATCCACACCACCCCGAAGTCGAGCTTGCGGCTCATCCGCAGCGCCCGGCCGTGGTCGGCGGTCCACACCGAGGACGAGAGGCCGTACTTCACGCCGTTGGCCCACCGCAGTGCCTCGGCCTCGTCGGTGAAGCGCTGCACCGTGATGACCGGGCCGAAGATCTCGTCCTGGATCTGCTCGTCGTCCTGCTGGAGCCCGGAGACGACGGTCGGCTCGTAGAAGTAGCCGGCGTCGCCTCCCTCGATGGACGGCCGGCTGCCGCCGGCCTGGAGCGACGCGTGGTCGGGCAGCCGGTCGACCATCCCGGCGACCCGGGCCAGCTGGTCGGCGTTGTTGAGAGCGCCGTAGAGGATGCCCTCTTCGTCGGGCATGCCGGTCTTGGTGTTGCGGGCCTGCTCGGTGATCGCGGACACGAAGTCGTCGTGGATGCCGGGCCCGGCCAGCACCCGGGTGGCGGCGGTGCAGTCCTGGCCGGCGTTGTAGTAGCCCGCCCCGGCGATCGCCTCGGCGGCCTTCTCGGCGTCGGCGTCGTCGAAGACGATGACCGGCGCCTTGCCGCCGAGCTCGAGGTGCACCTTCTTCAGGTCGGCGGCCGCACTGCCGGCGACCTCCATGCCGGCGCGGACCGAGCCGGTGATGGCGACCATCTCCGGGGTCCGGTGCGCGACCAGCGCGCGGCCGGTGTCGCGGTCGCCGGTGACGACGTTGAGCACGCCCGGCGGGAGGAACTCCTGGCAGATCTCCGCCAGCAGCGTCGAGCTCGCGGGAGTCGTGTCACTCGGCTTGAGCACGATCGTGTTGCCCGCCGCGAGCGCCGGCGCGATCTTCCAGATCATCATCATCAGCGGGTAGTTCCACGGGGTCACCTGACCGACCACCCCGATCGGCTCGCGGCGGATCCAGCTGGTGTGGTCGGCGAGGTACTCCCCTGCCGACCGCCCCTCGAGCACCCGGGCCGCACCGGCGAAGAACCGGAAGTGGTCCGAGCTCGGCGGCATCTCGTCGTCGAGCATCGCCTGCGTCGGCTTGCCGGTGTCCTTGACCTCCACTGCGGCGATCTCGTCGGCGCGGGCGTCGATGGCGTCGGCGATCTTGAGCAGCGCGGTCGCTCGCTCCTGCGGCGTGGTGTCGCCCCAGGACCCGAACGCGGCACTTGCGGCGGCGTACGCCCGGTCGACGTCCTCGGCGCCGGACATCGCCGCCTGCGCGTAGACCGCGCCGGTGGTCGGGTCGATGACGTCGTACGTCGCTCCGCTGGCGGCGTCGACGAGCTCCCCGCCGATGACGTTCTTGAAGGTGAGGTCGGCCATGACGTGACTCTACTGCCGTCCGACGACGAAATCAGCGGGCCATTTCCGCGTCAGAATCACCGAATCCGTCGCATCGGGTGCGGGCACCTACGGATTCACTTGCATGGCCCCGATCGATGAACCACCATGGGTTCATGGACGACTCCGCACTGCAACGCGCCGCGAAGGACCACCTGTGGCTGCACTTCTCCCAGCACGGGCGCTACGTCGGGGACGGCCCCGAGCACGACGTGCCGATCATGGTGCGCGGCGACGGCGTCTACCTCTACGACAGCCGCGGGAAGCGCTACCTGGACGCGCTGGCCGGTCTGTTCACCTCCCAGCTCGGCCACGGGCGGACCGACCTGGCCGAGGCCGCTGCGACGCAGGCGTCGACGCTCGCCTTCATGCCGTTGTGGTCGTATGCGCACCCGCCCGCGATCGAGCTCGCCGAGAAGGTGGCGGCGTACGCCCCTGGCGACCTCAACCGGGTGTTCTTCACGTCCGGCGGCGGCGATTCGGTGGAGTCGGCGTGGAAGCTGGCGAAGGACTACTTCAAGCGGGTCGGCAAGCCGCTCAAGCACAAGGTGATCAGCCGCAACATCGCCTACCACGGCACGCCCCACGGCGCCCTGTCGATCACCGGCCTGCCCGGTCTGAAGCAGCAGTTCGAGCCGTTGGTGCCGTCGACGTTCCGGGTGCCGAACACCAACATCTACCGGGCGCCGGCCGGCACCGCGGGCCCGGACGGCACCGACGCGGTCGCCTTCGGGCGCTGGGCCGCCGACCAGATCGAGGTCGCGATCCTCAACGAGGGAGCCGACAGCGTTGCCGCGGTCTTCCTGGAGCCGGTGCAGAACGCCGGCGGCTGCTTCCCGCCGCCGCCGGGCTACTTCGAGCGGGTGCGTGAGATCTGCGACGCCCACGACGTGCTCCTGGTGTCCGACGAGGTCATCTGTGCCTACGGGCGGCTGGGCAAGATGTTCGGCGCCGAGGCGATCGGCTACCAGCCCGACATCATCACCAGCGCCAAGGGCCTGACCTCCGGCTACGCGCCGCTCGGCGCGATGATCGTGACGGACCGGCTGTTCGAGCCGTTTGCGACGGGCTCGGCGATGTTCGCGCACGGCTACACCTTCGGCGGGCACCCGGTCTCGACGGCGGTCGGCCTCAAGAACATGCAGATCTTCGAGGAGGAGAAGATCCTCGAGGGCGTCCAGGCGAACGCGCCGGCCTTCCGGGCGACCCTCGAGCGGCTGCTCGACCTCCCGATCGTCGGCGACGTCCGCGGCGAGGGCTTCTTCTACGGCATCGAGCTCGTGAAGGACAAGGCGACCAAGGAGTCCTTCACCGCCGAGGAGTGCGAGCGGATCCTCTACGGCTTCGTCTCGAAGCGGATCTTCGACGAAGGCCTCTACTGTCGCGCCGACGACCGCGGCGACCCCGTCATCCAGCTCTCCCCGCCCCTGGTCTGCACCCAGGAGCACTTCGACGAGATGGAGCAGATCCTGCGCTCGGTCCTCGACAAGGCCTACACGCTGATCTGATCAGGATCCGCCCGCGGGCCGCGGATCGGGGCCGGCTGTAACACGCTGTTCGCCGATCTGGCGGGGCGGTGGCGCCTGTAACACGCTGTTCGCCGATCTGGCGGGGCGGTGGCGCCTGTAACACGCTGTTCGCGGATCTGGGCGACTGTTCACGGCTCTTGGAGACCGTCACATAGGTGCCGAAGAGACGCGAACGTCCTGTCAGATCGACGAACAGCGTGTTACAGCCGCCGTCGGCCGCGCAGAGACGCCACGGCCCCGCCAGTACGGCGAACAACGTGTTACACGAGCGCTCGCGCGCGCCGGCGGCTGTTGATCTCGCCGCCGAGCACGATGACCAGGGAGATGATCAGCATCAGGGTGCCGACGACGTTGACCTGCATCGGGAGGCCGACGCGGGCGACGCCCCAGACGTACATGGGGAAGGTGACGTCGCTGCCGGAGTTGAGGTTGGTGATGATGAAGTCGTCGAAGGAGAGCGAGAAGCTGAGGAGCGCGGCGCCGAGGATGCCGGGAAGCACCAGCGGGAACGTCACTCGCCAGAAGGTCTGGTTCGGCGTCGCGTAGAGGTCGGCCGCCGCCTGTTCGAGAGTGTCGTTCATGCCGGCCAGGCGCGCGCGGATGGTCACGACGACGAACGACAGGCAGAACATGACGTGGGCGATGAAGATCGTCCAGAAGCCGAGCTGGCCGGCGAAGCCGCCCTGCACGAAGAGGGTCAGCAGCGAGGAGCCCATGACGATCTCGGGCGCGGCCATCGGCAGGAAGATCAGCACGTTCGACGTCGACCGGCCGAAGAAGTCCCAGCGGACGAGGGCGAACCCCGCGAGGGTGCCGATGATCGTCGCGGCGACGGTCGCCAGCAGCCCGACCCGGATGCTCAGCCCGAGTGCGTCGCACATGGCCGGGTCCTCGCACGGGTTCAGCCAGTTGTGCATCGTGAAGCCGTCGAACTTGTAGACGTTGCGCGTCGCCGGGTCGTTGAAGCTCATCAGCACGACCACGAAGATCGGCACGAACATGTAGACCAGTACGACGAGGCCGATGAGGAGAACGGCCCGTTCCTTGAGCCAGGTCATCAGAGAAGGTCCTCCGTCCCGGCCTTGCGGATGTAGACCAGCACCATCGCCAGGATGCCGATCATCAGGATCATCGACAGCGCCGCGGCGGTGTGCGGGTGGTTGGCGTCGGTGGCCTGCAGCTGGATCACCGAGCCGATGACCGAGGTCTCGGTGTTGCCGAGCAGCTCGGCGTTGATGTAGTCGCCCGCCGCCGGGATGAACGTGAGCAGCGTGCCCGAGACGACCCCGGGGAGCGACAGCGGCCAGGTCACCTTGAAGAACCCGACGAACGGGTTGGAGTAGAGATCGCTCGACGCCTCGATCAGCTTGTGGTCGATCTTGTCGATGCTGGCGAAGAGCGGCAGCACCATGAACGGCAGGAACCCGTAGGCGAGCCCCATGATCACGGCGAAATTGGTGGCGAGCAGCCGGTCGTCCGACCCGAGGATGTGCAGCCACTGGAGGGTGTTCACGATCCAGCCGTCGTCGGCGAGGATCAGCTGCCACGACAGCGTGCGCACCAGGAAGCTGGTGAAGAACGGCGCGATCACCAGCACCAGCAAGAGACTCTTGAACCGGCCGGACTTGAACGCGATCGCGTACGCCAGGACGTAGCCGAGGACCAGGCAGATCAGGGTCGCCGCGCCGGCGTAGGCCAGCGACCGCACCAGCGGTCGCCAGTAGAGGTCGACCGCGTCCCAGTAGTTGCTGACGTGGTAGGTGACCTCCCAGCCGTTCTTGTCCGAACCACCGGGCTCGTAGAGGCTGGCGGCGAGCAGCGAGTAGAACGGGATGACGAAGAACAGGGCGAGCACGACGACGGCAGGCGCCATCAAGAGGTACGCCGCCAGCCCTTTCCGCCGGCCCGTGTCGGCCATCAGACGTCCTCGTCCGCCCCGGCCCGGACGTCCTGGGCGTGGTCGAGGAGGAACGCGTACTCCGGACGCCAGGAGAGCTCGACCGCGTCGCCGTACCGGAAGATCTGGTCACGGCCGGTGTTCTGCGCGAACACCGTCAGCTCCTGTCCCCACGGCATCTTGACGAGGTACTGCGTGCTGACACCGATGAAGCTCACGTCGGTGACGACACCGCCGGGGATGGTGTTGCCCGGGGCGTCGAGCTCGGCCCCAGGGGCCCCGATCAGCACCTTCTCGGGGCGGATGCCGATCCACCCCTTGCCGCCGTCGGTGTGCGCCCTCGTCGCCGGGATCGAGACGTCGATCCCGTGCATGTCGACGGTGACCAGGTCGGCCGACGTGGACTTCACCGTGCCCTCGACCAGGTTGGACTGGCCCAGGAAGTTCGCGACGAAGGTGCTGCGAGGGTTCTCGTAGAGCTCGGCGGGCGACCCCATCTGCTCGATGACGCCGGCGTTCATGACCGCGACCGTGTCGGCCATGGTCATGGCCTCCTCCTGGTCGTGGGTGACGTGGATGAACGTCAGCTCCACCTCGGTCTGGATCCGCTTGAGCTCGATCTGCATCGCGCGCCGCAGCTTGAGGTCGAGCGCGCCGAGCGGCTCGTCGAGGAGCAGCACCTCCGGCTCGTTGATCAGCGCTCTCGCGAGGGCGACCCGCTGCTGCTGGCCGCCGGAGAGCTGGGCGGGCTTCTTCCGGGCCTGGGGCTCGAGCTCGACCAGCGCCAGCATGTCCTTGACCTTGGCGTCGACGCTGCCGACCTTGCGCCGGCGGAGTCCGAACGCGACGTTCTCGAAGATGTCGAGGTGCGGGAACAGCGCATAGTTCTGGAAGACGGTGTTGACCGGGCGCCGGTAGGCCTTGGTGTGGGTGATGTCCTTGCCGGCCAGCGTGATCGTGCCCGAGGTCGGCGAGTCCAGACCCGCGACCATCCGCAGCGTCGTCGTCTTGCCGCACCCCGAGGGGCCGAGCAGGGCGAAGAACGACCCGCGTGGCACGTCGAGGTCGAGCGACTTGACCGCGTGGAAGTCCCCCCACGACTTGGAGAGCGCGCTCATCCGGAGTCCGTCGTACGACGCTCCTCCGGTCGACGCCGGTGCCGCGTCCTCCGATATCTCAGCTGGAGATGACATCGGCCCACTCCCCTTCGTACTGCGATTGCTGCTCGTCGGTGAGCGTCATGAAGTCCCAGGTGTTCGACAACATGGCGGAGTCGGGGAAGATCAGCGGGTTCTCGGCGAGATCGGGGTCGATCTTCGTCATCTCCTCCTGCGCCCCCTGGACCGGACAGATGTAGTTGACCCAGGCGGCGAGCTTCGCGGCGACCTCGGGCTGGTAGTAGTAGTCGATCCAGGCTTCCGCGTTGGCCTGGTGGGTCGCGAAGTTCGGCACCATCATGTTGTCGCTCCAGAGGGACAGGCCCTCCTCGGGGACGACGAACTTGAGGTTCGGGTTGTCGACCTGGGCCTGGATCACGTCGCCCGACCACGCCTCGCAGGCGAGCAGCGTGCCCTGGGAGAGCTGCTGCAGGTAGTTGTTGCCGGCGAACTGGAGGAGCTGGCCGTCCGACTTCACCTGGCGCAGCCGGTCGAGGGCGTCGGCCCACTCGTCGTCGTCGAAGTCGACCGGGTCGGCTCCGGTCACCTTGAGGAAGAAGCCCATGGTGTCGGCCATCTCGCTGAGCAGCGTGATCTTGCCGTGCAGGTCGTCGCGGGTGATCAGGTCCTCGAAGCTGCCGACCTCCGGGACCAGCTCGGCGTTGTAGGCGATGCCGGTCAGCCCGGACTGCCACGGCGCCGAGTACTCGCGCTTCGGGTCCCAGGGCACGCCCTGCAGGGACTCGATCAGGTTCTTGTGGACGTTGCTGACCTTGGGCTTGTCAAGGGGCTGGATGAAGCCCAGGTTGATCATCCGCGAGGCCATCCAGTCGGTCAGCACGATCAGGTCGCGGTCGATCGGCTCGCAGGCCCGCATCTGGTTCTTCACCTTGGCGTAGAACTCGGCGTTGTCGTTGACGTCGACGTTGTAGGTGACCGAGATGCCGGTCTGGTCCTGGAACTGCGCGAGCGTGCTCTCGGGGTTCTTGCGTGGGTCGATGTAGCCGGTCCAGTTGGAGATGATCAGCTCGCGCTCGCTGGCCGACACGTCCTTGGCGGCTCCACCGTTGGGACAGGCCTGGACCGGGTCGATCCCGAACATCGGCAGCTTGAGGGCCGCGATGCTGAGACCGCCGAACGCCACCGCGCCGCCGCCCTTCAGCAGCCCGCGCCTCGACAGCGTCGAACGATGGGCAGGCTGGTCGGGCGCCATGCCCGGAATGTTTGCACCGGAACCCGACGGCGGCAAGGGATCCAGTGGGAATGAAACATGTTGGCAACGGATTTCGCGTTCCCGTGAGCCATTGAGCACGGAACCGTAGCCGTGGGAGCATGCCTGCATGCCCGCTCGTTCCTCGCGTCCTCAGCTGGATGACGTCTCGCTGGCGATCATCGAGCAGCTGCAGCAGGACGGACGCCGGTCCTACGCGGCGATCGGCAAGGTGGTCGGCCTGTCCGAGGCCGCGGTGCGTCAGCGGGTGCAGCGACTGGTCGACGCCGGCGTCATGCAGATCGTCGCGGTGACCGACCCGCTTGAGCTCGGGTTCGCCCGCGCGGCCATGGTCCTGGTCCGGGTCACCGGCCCGACCGCGCCGATCGCCGACGCCCTGAAGACGTTCGACGACGTCATCTACCTGGTGGTGACGGCCGGGGGCTTCGACATCATCGCCGAGGTCGTCGCGAGGTCGGACGAGGACCTGCTCGTCATCACCGAGCGGATCCGCGCCATCCCGGGCGTCTGCTCCACCGAGACGCTGGTCTACCTCGACCTCCGGAAGGAGACCTACTACTGGGGTCGCTGATCCCCGAGGTGTCGGTCCAGCCAGGCCGGGAACTGCCCCAGGTGGTCGAGCACGACGTGCGAGCCCGCGTCGTACAGCTCCTCGCGGGTGCAGCCGCCCGTGAGCACCGAGACGCTCAACGCGCCCGCCGCGAGCGCCCCCTCGACGTCGTGGATGTGGTCGCCGACGTAGATGGTCGCTCCCTCGCGCCGCAGCACGTCGGCCTTGCCAACACCCCAGACCTTCCCCTCGAGGTGGTCGACGTCGAGCCCGATGTGGTCGACGTGGAGCTGGGCGTTCGGCGTGTACTTCCCGGTCACGACCACCACCCGGCCGCCGTGCCCGCGGACCGCGGCGATCGCGTCGTGGGCGCCCGCCATCGCCACGACCGTCTCGATCGCGAAGTCGGGGTAGAGCGCGCGGAACCGGTCGACGGCCGGCTGGATCGCCTCCACGGCCAGGTGCGGCCGGAGGAGGACGTCGAGAGGCGGGCCGAGCTTCTCGGTCATCTCCTCGATCGGGAACTCGACGCCGAGCTCGCCGCCGAGCGCCCGCAGCACGTCCCGGAAGCCCGGCACCGTGTCGATGAGGGTCATGTCGAGGTCGAACCCGACGCACAGACCAGAATCAGGAGTCAAAGCCCAGACCCAGCCGGTCGAGGGTGCGCAGCCAGAAGCTGCGTCGCCCGGTCTCGTCGGCGCGCGCCAGCGCCCGACGGGTCAGCTCGATGCCCGCCCACGCCACCGGCTCCGGCGGGAACGGCACCGCCGGTCGTCGCACCATCTTCAACCGGGTCCGCTCGGTCTCCTCGCCGGCCATCAGGTCGAGCATCACGTCCGCGGCGAAGCGGGTCGCGCCGACGCCGAGGCCGGTGAAGCCGAGGGCGTACGACGACCGCCCGCCGTGCGCCGCACCGAAGCTGGCGCTGAAACGGGTGGAGGTGTCGATGACCCCGGCCCACCGGTGCGTGAACCGGATCCCGTCGAGCTGCGGGAACGTCTGATGGAAGTGCTGGGCAAGGACCTCGAAGGTCGCGGGTCGCTCCTCGTGATCGGACTCGATCGAGCGGCCGAAGTGGTAGATCGCGTCGTAACCGCCCCAGAGGATCCGCCGGTCCGGCGTCACCCGGTAGTAGTGGAACTGGTTGCCCGTGTCGGCGATGCCGAGCGCCGGGTCCCAGCGCAGCGCGGCGAGCAGGTCGTCGGAGAGCGGCTCGGTGGCGAGGACGTAGTCGTAGACCGGCACGGTCGTGAACCGGAGCCGCCGCAGCAGCGGGCGGAACGCGTTGGTCGCGAGGGCGACCCGGCGAGCGCGCACCACCCCGGTCGGCGTGGTCACCTCGAGCAGGTCGCCGTCCCGCCGGACGCCGGTGACCGGAGCGTTCTCGGCGATCCGCACGCCCTGGCGCTCGGCGGCCTCGGCCAGACCCCAAGCCAGCTTGGCCGGATCGAGCACCGCGCAGGTCCGTCGACCGGTGAGCCGGCCGGCCAGGTAGGTCGGCGAGTCCACCACCTTGCGCACGGCGTCCTGGTCGAGGAAGCCTGGCTCGGACGGCTCGAGAGCGGCGACCTGGTGGGCGCGGGTCGCGACGGCGAGGGTCCCGGCGCGCAGGAACCCGCAGTCGATCGCGTAGCGGGCGACGGTCTCCTCGATCGCGTCGAGGTTCTCGAACCCGAGCCGTTCGAGGTCGTCGTACTCCTCCGGCCAGCGGGCCCGCCCGTTGTGCTCGCCGTGGGTCAGCGATGCCTCACAGAAGCCGCCGTTGCGGCCGGTGGCGTGCTCGGCGAGCCGGTCGCCCTCGAGCAGGAGCACGTCGCGGCCCGGCTCGCGCTCGACCGCGCGGAGCGCGGTCCAGAGCCCGCAGAAGCCACCGCCCACGACGACCAGGTCCGCCGTCGTGTCGCCGGCGAGGGCAGGGCGGGCGTCGGGACGCAGCGGGGTGTCCAGCCAGAGCGGCGTGTTCACCGAATCCGCAAGAGACTGCACGGATTGATGCTAAATCAGTTGTCGATCCGCCGGATAATTGCCAACCTGCTCTGCGAGTGTCGGCCGACCAGTCCGGACCCGAGCGCGACACCGGCGAGGATGAGGACCAGGCCGAGCAGCTTGGCGCCCGTAAGGGTCTCGTCGAGGAAGAGCGCGCCCAGCACCAGCGCCACGACCGGCACCAGGTAGCCGCCGACGGTCGTGCGGGTGACGCCGTAGGACGCGATCATCCGGTAGAAGACGAGCTGGGCGCCGACCGTGCTGACCAGCGCCAGCGCGATGATGCTGCCGACGACCTCGGCCTCCGGGAGCGCGCGCGGCGGCTGGGCGATCGCGAACGGCAGCAGAAGCACCGCGGCGACCGACATCCCGACGGCAGCGAGCGCCCGCCCGGACACGTCCTCGATCCGGAGCTGCGAGTAGACCTGCGACCCGGCGAACGACAGTGCCGCGACGAGCAGGGCGGTGATGCCGAGGAGGGTCGCTCGACCCCGGTCCGGATGGAGACCGGCCATGGCCGTGACGCCGGCGAGCGCCAGGAGGAAGCCCGCCAGCTGCAGGCCGGCGACCCGCTGCGACGGCACCACGGCGGCCGCGAGGGCCACGACGAAGACCGGCACCGTGGCGACGGCCACCGCCGCGATCCCGGAGTCCACCCGCGTCTCCGCCCACGCGATCAGCGTGAACGGCACCGCGTTGAGCAGCCCGACGACGATGCCGGGGCGCACAGCCCGCCGCAGCTCGGCCCTGCCCGGCGCCGCGCCGCTCAGCAGGAGCACCGCCCCCACGATGACGGGGGCAGCGATCCAGAGCCGGAGGTCGGCCACGGCCGCGGGTTCGACCTCCCGGACGGCGACGCGGATGAACAGGAACTGCGAACCCACGAAGAGCGCGCCCGTCGTGAGCCAGAAGACGTACCCCCGCGTCACGATCGACAGGCTAGGGGAACTGGCGGGGTCGCGGTGAGCGCGCGACAATCGCCCGCGTGGAGGCGGCGGAGATCAAGGACAAGGTGTCGGCACGGCTGGGGCTCGACGACGCCGCGGGGGCGGACCTGCACCGCGGGATCGACCAGGTGCTCGCGTACTGGCGTCCCGACGACGGTGACGACGCCGAGCTGGAGAACTTCCTCGCCACGGCGTTCGCCCGCGACAGTGGCATCCGCGACGCCCTCTTCGAGCGGATGCAACGGGTGCTCGCGTCGATCGAGGGACACCACACCGAGGTGACGCGGGACCTGCGGATGCACGCCGACGTCGAGGCGGGCCCCGTGCTCGCCTTCGACGAGGTGCTGGCCGGCTACGACCCCGGCGCCCACGTCGTGGAGGACCTGTTCGCCAACAAGATCGCCTTCACCGTGCTCCTCAACTTCCCGCTGACCGCTCGCGAGGAGAGGGACCGCGCCGGTGCGGCCTGGAGTCGCCGCCAGTGGGCCGAGGCCCGCCTGGCGCAGCGCTTCTCCCGACGGACTCCCCCGGACGCGCTGCTGGCGCTGGCCGGCGCAGAGGCCGTGGCGGAGAGCTACGTCTCGGGCTACAACATCTGGACGCACCACCTCGTGGACGGGGGCGGCGACCGGCTGTTCCCCGCGGGGCAGCGGCTGATCTCGCACTGGAACCTGCGCGATGAGATCACTGCTCGTTACGCCGACGGCCCCGCCGGGCCGGCTCCCCAGCGGATGATCCAGCAGGTCATGGAGCGGATCGTCGACCAGTCGATCCCGCAGGCGGTGATCGACAACCCGTACGTCGACTGGGAGCCGGTCGACAACCAGGTGCTCGCGTCGTCGAAGATCGACTTCGGGGACCACCCGGCGCCGGACGTCCCGATCAGCGCGGCCCGGGAGCCCGACACCCGTTACGCGAGGATGCTGGACCTGTTCCGCGCGGTGCGGCTCGTCGACGAGCACAGTCCACGAGCGCCGACGCTGCTGGCCCGCCAGTTCGACGACGGCTGGGAGATCGCCGAGGACCGCGTCGAAGGGATGCTGACGGAAATCCTGGGGAGCCCGGTCATGGCCCGGATCGGCCGCCTGATCTCCGACCGTCTGGGGCGACCGCTGGAGCCCTTCGACATCTGGTACCCGGACCTCCTCACCGACGCCGACCAGCCGGCCGTCGATCTCGATCTGATGACCCGCGAGCGCTACCCCGACTCCGCGGCGTTCGCCGCCGACATCCCCCGTCTCCTCACCGAGCTCGGCTTCTCAGCCGAGCGGGCGGCGTACGTCGCCGACCGCGTCGAGGTGCACCCCTCCCGCGGGGCGGGGCACGCGTACGGCGCGGGTCTCCGGGGCGCACGCTCCTACCTGCGCACCCGCGTCGAGGCCGGCGGGATGGACTACAAGGGCTACAACATCGCCGTCCACGAGCTCGGTCACAACGTCGAGCAGACGTTCTCCCTCAACGACATCGACCACCACCTGCTGAGCGGCGTGCCCAACAATGCGTGCACGGAGGCGCTGGCTTTCGTCTTCCAGGGACGAGATCTCGAGCTGCTCGGCGTCGCGCCCGCGCGGGGAGACGGCGAGGACCTCGCCGTCCTCCAGCGCTGTTGGGACACCTACGAGGTCAGTGGTGTCGCCCTGTTGGAGCTCGAGGTCTGGCGATGGTTGTACGGCCACCCCGGTGCCGACGCGACCCAGCTACGGGAGGCCGTGACCGACATCGCCCGCGACGTCTGGAACTGCTGGTTCGCGCCGGTGATCGGAAGCGAGGACTCGCTGCTGCTGGGCATCTACTCGCACATGATCAGCATCCCGCTCTACCTGCCGAACTACGCGATCGGCTTCCTGATCGCCTTCCAGATCGAGGAGCACATGGGCCGCATCGGGGCGATCGGTCCCGAGTTCGAGCGGATCAGCAGGATCGGCCGGCTGTCCCCGGACCGGTGGATGGTCGAGGCGGTCGGCGCACCGGTCGGGCCGGGGGCGTTGCTCGATGCGGCGGAGGGCGCACTCAACCGGCGCGGACTCCCCTGACACGAGCCGGTCACGGCACCAGCACCACCTTCCCGACGTTCCGCCGCTCGGCGAGCATCCGGTGTGCGTCACCGGCCTGGTCGAACGGGAAGGCCTCGGCGACGACCGGCTGCACCGTGCCGTCGGCGATCAGCTCGCGCAGCGGGGTGATCCAGGGCTCCAGCGTGCCGGCGTCGTCCCACAGCGCCAGCATGTTGAGGCCGATCACGGCCTTCGACGCCGACATCTGCTTGACGAGGTTGAACCGCGGCATGCGGACGATGGTCTTCGCCGCCTGGAGCAGGTTGCGGCTCGCGCCGTCCATCACCGACGAGGCCCCGAACGCCACCAGCCGCCCGCCCGGCCGCAGCAGGTCGTAGCTGGTACGGAAGCTGGGGCCGCCGATGGCGTCCATCACCAGGTCGTACGGCGGCAGCCCGCGGTGCCAGCCCGACGTCGTGTAGTCGTGCGCGACGTCGACGCCGAAGCCGCGGATGGCGTCGTGCTTGCCCGGAGACGCGGTGCCGTGGACCTCGGCGCCGATCCGTTTGGCGATCTGGGTGGCCGCGATACCGACGCCGCCCGCAGCGGCGTGCAGCAGCACCCGCTCTCCCGGCTGCAGCGACCCGTACCGCAACAGCCCGGCCCAGGCCGTGGAGTAGTTGACCGGGATCGCCGCACCCTGCTCGAAGCTCAGCTCGTCGGCCAGGGGTACGACGTCGCGCTCGCCGACCACGACCCGCTCGGCGTACCCGCCGAACCTGGTGCCCGCCAGCACCCGGTCACCGACCGCGACCGACCCCCCGTCCGAGCCGACCGCCGTCACGACGCCGGCCACCTCGTAGCCGACCACCATCGGTGGCTTGGGTGCGTCGGGGTAGAACCCGACCCGCGCCATCGTGTCGGCGAAGTTCACGCCGGCGGCCCGGACCTCGATGGCGACCTCGCCCGGTCCCGGTGCGGCGGGATCGGGACGGTCCTGGACCTCCATGACCTCGGGTCCCCCGTGCTTGGTGATGACGACAGCGCGCATGGTCGGACCCTAGCGAGGACTACCAGACGACGCCGCGATCGACGACGAGGTTGGCGCCGGTCACCGATGCCGCCTTGTCGGACGCGAGGAAGAGGATCGCCTCGGCGACGTCGGCCGGCGGCATGAAGCCCGGCATGACGCCCTGGCTCTTGGCGATGAGGCTCCAGTCGACGTCGGCCGGCATGGAGTGCGCGGCACCCGCCGCCATCGGGGTGTCGATGCCGCCCGGGGAGACGCAGTTGACCCGGATGCCGCGGCCGGCCAGCTCGACGGCCAGGGCTCGCATGGCGAGCAGGACGGCCGCCTTGCTGGCGCAGTAGGCGGTGTTGTAGGGCTGGCCCATCACCGCCGAGATCGAGGCGACGGTGACGACGTTGCCCTTCGACTCGGCGAGCGCGGGGGCGAGCGCCTGGGTCAGCAGGATCGGGCCGACCGCGTTGACATCGAGGTGGCGGTGGAGCAGCTCCGGCGTGAGGTCCTCGAGCCGGGTCATCGCCAGCACGCCCGCCACGTGGCAGAGGATGTCGAGGCCACCGAGCTCGGTCAGCGCCGCGTCGGCCAGCTGCCGGATCGACGCCGGGTCGGTGAGATCACCGGCGACGACGTCCTCGCTCGGCGTGATGTCGAAGCCGAACACCCGAGCGCCCTCGGCGCGGAACAGCCGCGCTACCTCGGCTCCCACTCCGCCCGCGGCGCCGGTGACGAGCACCCTCTTGCCGGTGAACCGGTCCATGTCACTTGCTCCTCAGGGTGTCGTAGAACGCGTGGAGCTCGGGCCCGACGCGGGCCAGCTCGACGTACGACGCGCCGACGGCCGCCGTTTCGACGTACGCGAAGTCCATCAGGCCGCCGCCCATCGAGCCCGCCATCGCGATCTCTTGGCCAGCCGCCCGGACGGCGGCAACCGCCTCGGCCATGTCGTCGACCTCGACGCACACGTGGTGGAGGCCGGCGCCGTGCCGGGCCAGGTGCTCGGTGTAGAGCGACTCGCCCGAGACCGGCCGGATCAGCTCGAGCTGGAGATCTCCGCTGTAGGCGATCGCGATGTCGGCGGTGAAGTCGGCAGGCCGGCCGCGGTAGGTGCAGGTGTCAGGACCGAACCGGATGTCGGGCATCCGGGTCCACGTGGTCACGCCGAACAGGGCGCGGAGCGTGCCTTCCGTGGCGTCGAGATCGTCGGTCACCCAGGCGACCTGGCAGATCGGACCGGCGAGCGGCAGCGCTGTCATGACCATCACTCTTAAGCACATACGCTTAATCGTCAAGCGATGTGCTTTAATCTTCTGCGTGACCGACGCCCGCGAGCTGCTCATGCTCGCCGCCGAGGAGTGCTTCGCGGAGCACGGACCAGGCGTCTCGCTGCGGGACATCGCGATCGCCGCCGGACAACGCAACAACTCCGCTGTGAACTACCACTTCGGCTCCCGCGACGGACTCATCGAGGCAGTGATCGAGTGGCGCACCTCGGCGATGGAGGAGGCGCGGGTACGCATGCTCGCCGACGCGGCCGGCACCGGGCTGTCGCTTGCCGACCTGGTGCGGATCCTGACCGAGCCGATGCTCACCACGCCGTACGCCGAGGGCTCCACGCACTACGCGCGGTTCATCGAGCAGGTCCGGACCCACCCAGCCGTCGCCGGGGCGCTGCGCGACGACGAGCACTGGCCGGCCGTCCGCAAGGTGACCACGATGATCGCGGCGCACCTGGAGCACCTGCCCCGGTCCGCGCGCCGGCACCGGATAGCGGCGATGAGCACGGCGCTCTTCGCGCTCGCCGCCGACCGGGAACGCGAGCGGGCGGGCGGCCGCCGCCACCTCGGGACGGACGAGTTGGTGCGGATGCTCACCGGCATGCTCACCGCCTGATTCCGGCGCCGGTAAAGAGTTGTCGAAACCGATACGGCGCACCGGACCCCGGCGATAGCGTTGCCGCGCGGCGACCCTGCGTTGCTCCCACCCCTCATGGCCACCGTAGGCAGGATGCGCCATGATCACCTCCGTCGTCCGGACTGCCATCGCGAGCGGCCTGGCGGCGTTCGGTCTGTCGGCCCTGCCGGCCGCACCGGCCCACGCCGTCGAGTACGACCTGTACGTCAGCGAGGGCGGCAGCAACGCGGGCAATTGCCCGGCGGCGAGCCCGTGCGCCACCGTGACCTACGCGCTGAGCCTCGCCGGCTGGGGCGCCACGGTCCACGTCTCCGGCCGGATCCACGACCACATCACCGCCACCCTGCCCGGCACCATCATCACCGGTGAGGGCGCAGCGTCGCCGGCGATCCTCGACGGCTCGGACACCGCCACCGTCTTGTGGAACAAGAGCGGAACCGAGCTGCGCAGTCTCCGGATCGAGCACGGCCGCGGAAGCCACGGCGCTGCCGAGGGCGGCGGGATCTACAACGAGGGGCACCTGAAGCTGATCGACGTCACCGTCGCGGACAACACCGCGACCAACGGCGGCGGCGGGATCAAGAACTGGTACGGCGACGTGACGCTGATCCGCAGCACGGTCACCGGCAACTCCTCGGACCAGTGGTTGGGGGGCGGCATCTTCACCGGCGGCGACGACGCCGGGCTCCACTGGGTGACGCTGATCGACAGCACCGTGTCCGACAACCATGCGGACGGCTCGCCAGGCGGGCCAGGCGGGTCCGGCGGTGGCATCTTCGGCGACGGCCCTTCGCCGGTCCGGATCATCCGCAGCACGATCTCCGCCAACACCGCGGCGAGTGGTGGGGCGGTGGAGGCCAAGTTCCTGACGCTCATCGACAGCACCGTCACGAGCAACAGCGACGAAGCCATCTCTTCGTACGGCACCGGGGGCACGGCCCTGATCGTGGGCAGCACGATCTCGGGCAACTCCGGAGGAGCCGCGATCGTTGCCGACAAGTCGACGGTCACGCTCGGCGCCGACATCGTGGCCGGGAACACGGCGGTCTCGGGCAAGAACTGTCAGAAGACGACCGGGGCCGTCTTCGTGTCCGCCGGTTACAACCTGACCAACGACGTCGACGCCACCAAGTGCTCGATGGACGCGCCGACCGACCGGCTCGGACTCGACCCGGGGCTGGGTGCACTGCAGGACAACGGCGGGCCCACGTTGACCATGATGCCCTCGGGGTGGGGTGCGGCCCAGGTGATCCCGGAAGGCACCAATCCGGCCGGCGTCGCGGGCTGCTTCGGCCAGGACCAGCGCGGCAACGCCCGACCGCAGTCCGGCGCCGTCGCGTGCACCTCGGGTGCGGTGGAGCCCGGCACCACCCTGGCGGTGGCGCCGGTGATCACCAGCGGCCTCTCCGCGACGGTCAATGCCGGCGCCCCGGTCGACGTGGCCGTGACAGCGACCGGCGTGCCGACCCCGACGCTGGATGCGTCCGGCCTGCCGGCCGGCTTGTCGTTCACCGACAACGGCGACGGCACCGGCTCCCTGACCGGGTCGACGACGGCCGTCGGCAACCACCCGATCACCCTGGTGGCGAACAACTGGGTCGACCCGGGCGACGTACAGACGTTCACGCTGACGGTGAAGCCGGTCTTCAACCCGTCGTACGTCGCGGTCAGCGACGCGAACGTGGTCGAGGGCAACAGCGGTGCCCGGAACGTGACGTTCACGCTGACCCGGTGGGGCAACACCGGTGGTGCGTCGTCGGTGAAGGTCGCCACCGCCAACGGGTCCGCGACGGCGGGCAGTGACTACACCGCGGTGTCGTCCACCACGGTGAGCTTCGGGGCGGGTGAGACGTCGAAGCTGGTGACGGTCAGCATCACCGGGGACACCGCGGTCGAGGCCAACGAGACGCTCAAGCTGAACCTCAGCAACCCGGTCGGCGCCACCATCAGCGACACCTCCGGCTCCGCCACCATCGTCAACGACGACACCAGCTACCTGACGGTCAACGACATGTCCGTGGCCGAGCCCGACACCGGCACCAAGAACCTGAAGCTCACCCTGACCCGGGCCGGGAGCACCAGCGGCACCGCATCGGTCACCGTCACCACCGCGAACGGCACCGCCGGCAGCGGCGACTACCTGGCACTGCCCGCCACCGTGGTGAGCTTCGCCCCCGGGGAGAAGTACAAGGACGTGGTCGTCGCCGTGAAGGGCGACACCGCCGACGAAGCCAACGAGATGTTCCAGCTCAAGCTGTCCGCACCGGTCGGCGCCTCGATCGCCGACAACGCCGGCACGGGGACCATCATCGACGACGAAGGCCCCTCGGAGCTCGCGCCGACAACGTTTCTCGCGGTCGACAGCGTCGCCGTGATCGAGCGCAACACGAGCACCGCGAACGCGGTGCTCACCGTGAAGCGGTCCGGCGACGTCAGCGGGGTCACCTGGGTCGACGTGGCCACCGCCGACGACACCGCGACCGGCAGCGACTACTCCTCGGTGGCCGGCACCGTCATGTTCAACCCCGGGGAGAAGACCAAGACCGTCGGGATCAGCATCAACGGCGACGCCCAGCTCGAGACCAACGAGGCCATCATCCTCAACCTCAGCGGCCCGATCGGCGGCGTGCTGTCCGATGCCTCCGGCACCGCGACCATCATCAACGACGACGCGACCTACGTCGGCGTCCAGGACACCTCCGTCGTCGAAGGCAACGCGGGCACCAAGACGGTCACCATCACCCTGAAGCGCACCGGCAGCCTCGGCGGCACCTCCCAGGTCACCGTGACCACCGCCAATGGCACCGCCACCGCCGGCTCTGACTACACCACCAAGTCCAAGTGGGTCACCTTCGCCGCCGGCGCGGGCACCGGCACCGTCTCGGTCACCATCAGCGGCGACACCAGTGTCGAGGCCAACGAGACCTTCCTCCTCAACCTCACCGCACCCATCGGCGCCACCATCACCGACACCTCAGCCACCACCACCATCGTCAACGACGACTGACAGAGCAGTCCGCAGCAGATCCGCAGGCCGTGCCGGACCTCGACGAGCTCATCTCCCCGATCGCAGACCCTCCGCCCTCGCCTTGACCTCGGCCCAGGGCAGCCGCTGGCGGAGGGTCGCGCCGCTCGGCGCACCGTCCTGGGCCCGCGCCCAGTCCGTGTAGTCGGCGAACGTCCCGGTGCTGCCGGGCGCACCGAGGTAGGAGGCGACGGTGGCGACGACCTCCTCGTCGGTCCATCGCCGGCTGGTCGAGCGGGTCGTGTTGGTGGCGACCCCGGCGCGGCCGCAGGCCCGGGTCCAGGAGCCGAACCGGCGGATCACCAGCGCCGGGGAGGCCGCTTCGTCGCGGCCGCGCTGCCACGCGTCGTACGCACCGACCTTCAGCGGCACGCCGAGCTCGACGGCCGCCGCAGCCAGGCCCGCGAGGAGCTGTTGGTCGGAGAAGTCGGGGGCTCGCACCAGCGCGTCACGCCTGGCCGCGGATGGCGGCGGCGACCGCACCGGGCACGTCGGGGTGGAACACGCTGGGGATGATGAAGCTCGCGTGCAGCTCCTCGTCGGTCACGACGGCCGCGATCGCGTGGGCCGCGCGCAGGAGCATCTCCGTGGTGACCTGCGAGGCGCGGGCATCGAGCAGGCCGCGGAAGACGCCCGGGAACGCGAGCACGTTGTTGATCTGGTTGGGGTAGTCGGACCGGCCGGACGCGACGACCGCGGCGTACTTGGCGGCCTCGGCCGGGTCGACCTCCGGGTCCGGGTTCGCCAGCGCGAAGACGACCGCACCCTCGGCCATGTCCTTGATCCACTCAGGGTCGAGCACCCGCGGAGCGCTCACGCCGATGAACACGTCGGCGCCCTGCAGCCCGTCGTGCAGGTCGCCGCGGACGTTGCGCGGGTTGGTGATCGACGCCAGCTCCCGCTTGGCGGGGGCGAGCGAGGAGTCGTCGTAGGACAACAACCCCTCACGGTCCCAGACGATGACGTCCTCGGCGCCGTCGGCCAGCAGCAGGGCGACGATCGCCGAGCCGGCCGCACCGCCACCGGCGACGACGATCCGGGCCGCCGACAGGGACTTGCGGACGACCCGCAACGCGTTGTGGAGCGCGGCGAGCACGACGATCGCCGTGCCGTGCTGGTCGTCGTGGAAGACCGGGATGTCGAGCGACGCCCGGAGCCGCGCCTCGACCTCGAAGCAGCGCGGCGCCGCGATGTCCTCGAGGTTGATGCCCCCGAAGCCCGGCGCGATCATCTCGACCGCGCGGACGATCTCGTCGACGTCCTGGCTGGCCAGGCAGATCGGCCAGGCGTCGATGTTGGCGAACCGCTTGAACAGCGCGGCCTTGCCCTCCATCACCGGCATCGCGGCGCCGGGACCGATGTTGCCGAGCCCGAGGACCGCGGACCCGTCGGTGACGACCGCGACCGAGTTGCCCTTGATGGTCAGCTTGGCGACGTCCTCCGGGTGCTCGTAGAGCGCCATGCTGACCCGGCCGACGCCCGGCGTGTAGGCCATCGCCAGGTCGTCGCGGTTCTTCAGCGGGACCTTGCTGGTGACCTCGATCTTGCCACCGAGGTGCAGCAGGAAGGTGCGGTCGCTGACCTTGTGCACCGAGACGCCGTCGATGTCCTCGACCGCCTGGACCACCCGCTCGCTGTGGTCGGAGTCCGTGGCGCTGCAGGTCACGTCGAGCACCAGCCGGTCGTGCCGTGACTCCGCCACGTCCATCGCCGTCGTGATGCCACCCGCCTCGGCGATCGTCGTCGCGACCGTGCCGACGACGGCGAAGTCCGGCGCGGCGTAGAGCCGCATGGTGATGGAGTACGACGACGGCGTGACGCTCATGGTTCTACCTAAGTGCCCACGGTGGGGTACTCACAAGTAATGGAGGTGGTGCAGGCTCCCCACGGTCAGCCGACCCCCGCGTCCTCGCGGATCCCGAACCGCTCGTAGAGCGTGCGCAGCGGCTTCGGCGCCCACCAGTTGGCCTCGCCGAGCAACCGCATCAGCGCCGGGACCAGGAGGCCGCGGACGATCGTCGAGTCGATGAGCACGCCGAGCGCCATCGCGATCGCGATCTGCTTCATGAAGAACACCGGGCTCACCGCGAACGCCAGGAAGACGACGGCGATCATCACCGCGGCAGCACTGATGATCCGGCCGGTGCGGGCCACGCCCTCCGCGACGGCGTCCTCGTTGGAGAGCCCGTCGTCATGGAGCTCCTTGATCCGCGCCATCACCAGCACGGCGTAGTCGGTGGCCAGCGCGAACGTGACGGCGAAGAGGAAGACCAGGCTGGTGACCTCGACGGCGTAGGGGCCGGGATAGTCGAGCAGCTGGGTGCCGATCTTGCGCTCGAACACGATGACCAGGATCCCGAGGACGGCGGAGAGCGTCAGCGCGTTCATCAGCAGCGTCTTGAGCGGCAGGATCACCGAACCCGTGAGGAGGAACAGCAGCCCGACCGTCAGCAGGACGATCAGCAGGATCACCGGCACCGCGTTGGACAGCAGGCTGGCCTTCTCGTCGAGGAAGCGCGCGGTGTTGCCGGTCACGAGCAGGTCGCCGCCGCCCGGTACGGCGAGCGCCCGGATGTCGCGAACCGCGTCCTGCGACGATGCTTCGAGCGCTGGATCCGCCAGGGACGCGGTCGCGTAGGCGACGCCGTCGGCCGCGCGGGCGAAGGGTGCGAGCCCACTGACACCCGACACGTCCGCGATGGAGGTCGTGAGCTCGGCGAGGTCGGCATCGCTCGGGTCGCCGGTGACGACGAGCGAGACCCCCTCGGTGAGCGAGCGACCGTAGTGGTCCGCGACGTACTGGTTCACGTCGTACGACTGCTGACCCGGCGGCACCGCCTGCGCGCTCGGCCCGGTCAGCGTGGTGGCCAGCAGCGGCGCGGCGAGCGCGAGGAGCACGGCCGACGTGGCCACCGCGACGATCACCGGGCGGCGCATCACGCCGCGAGCCAGCCGGAACCAACGGTCGGACGTCGCCGAGACGGCCGGCCCGCGGCGGACGGACAGGGCGTCGATCCGTGGACCGAGCACGTTGAGCAGGGCGGGGACGACGAGAACCGCCATCAGCGCGGACAGCACGCCGACGACCATGCCGGCCGCGCCGATCGAGTAGAGGAAGCGCTGCGGCATCAGCATCAGGGCGGCCATCGCGCCGGCGACGGTCAGGCCGGAGAACAAGCTGGCCCGGCCGGCGGTGCGGACCGCGCGGAGGTGCGCCTCCGCGGTGCGGCCGTGGGCGTCGACCTCCTCGCGATAGCGCGAGACCAGCAACAGGGCGTAGTCCACCGCCAGGCCCAGGCTGAGCGCCGTTGCGATGTTGAGCGCGAACAGCGAGGTGTCGACGAACGACGCCATGATCCGGAGCGCGAGCAGGGTGCCGAGGATGGAGAGGACACCGAGGATCAGAGGTACGGCGGCCGCCACCACGCTGCGGAACACCAGCAGGAGCAGCAGCCCCAGCAACGGGAACGCGATCAGCTCGGCCATCGTCAGGTCCCGGCGGGTCTGGTCGTTGACCTCGTTGAAACCGGGCGCGAACCCGCCGTACCCCACGTCGACGATGTCCGAGGTCACCCGCTCCCGCACCGACTCGTCGGCGAGGCCGCCCTCGTCCTCGAGGTCGGCGGTGCTCAGCCGCGCGGGCAGGACGAGCGAGCGACCGTCCTCGGCGACCAGCCCGGACACCGGGTCCTCGAGCGGGTCGGTCACCTGGCCGACGTACGCCGAGCCGCGCAGCGCGTCGGCCAGCCGCGCCACCTCGGCCTGGATCGCCGGGTCGGTGGTGTCGAGGACCCCGCCGTCCTTGGCGCGGATCAGCACGACCAGGCCGGGCTCGGCGCCGTAGCCCAGGGCGTCGGCGAGCACCTCGCCGGCCTGCTCGCTCTCGGAGTCGGGGTCGGTGAAGCCGGCCGCCTTGAGGTGGTGCTCGACGTCGTGTCCGAAGAACCCGGCCACTGCCGCGAAGAGGAACGCACCCAGCAGGATCTTGCGCGGATGCCGCCAGCTCAGGCGGCCGAGCAGATCCAGCATGACCGCAACTTAGCCCCGATCATCGGTGGATCCGGGCTTAGTGGCTCGCGGGCGCGCAGCCCGAGACTCGAGAATCTTTACCCACGAAGTCGCACCCGATCAGGCCCGGTCCCCCTAACCTCTCGGCAAGAGCTCCCCGGAAGGATCACCATGAAGCGCATCGGCCTGACCCTCGGCGCCAGCCTGATCACCGTCGGCCTGACCCTGTCGGCCTGCAGCAGCGGTCCGCCCAGCAAGGGCGACATCGCCGACGTGCTCACCGACTACGAGATTCCCAAGGACCTCGCCGACTGCGTCGCTGAGAAGCTGCTCGACTCCGACCTCAGCGACGACCAGCTCAATGCACTCGCCGACGACGACAAGTCCGGTCTCAGCTCCGACGAGGAGACCGAGGTCCTCGACGAGGTCACCGAGGCGGCAGGCACCTGCGCCACCGAGTGACCGCCTGACCGTCTGAGCGAACGACGAGCCCGCGCCGACGGCGCGGGCTCGTCGCATTTCGCATCCGGCCCAACCTGACGCGCCGTTCGTGGCATCTGAAAGGCGTGGCCGACCTACCAACCCCCGACTCCCGGATCGAGCACCGGCTCCGTCGGGGCCTGCACGACACGGTCGACCTCATCCCCGGCGCGGAGGTCACCACCGACCTGGTCGCCGACACCCGCCGGCTGGGCCTGACCCTCCGCGCCCACCGGATCGCCGCCACGGTCCTGATCGTCGCCGCGGCGATCCTGGCGCTGGTCGCCATCCTGATCAGTCCGGCGCTCGGCCGGGCGGTCCCGACCAGCAGCTACCGGCCACCCCTCCCGCCGGACCCGATCGAGCTCGGCTGCTACCCGCTCCCGCCCGGTCTCACGCTGGACTTCCCCTACCAGGTCCGTTCGGACGGCGACGTCGGCGGACGTCGGATCCTCACCCTGCACTGGGACGAGCTCGACGCCGCCGCCGTACGACGACTGCTCGGCGCGGCGCTGCACCGCGCCGGCCTGCCCGCGCCGGGCGGCGACGGTGACCCCGTTCGCGGATGTCGCTCCGGACGCGATCGTCCGCGGCACCGTCGTGCTGTGGCTCCCGGTCGCGCGGCTTGCCAGCGACGACCCGGCGTGCGCGGATCCGGCGACCACGAAGCGGTTCCCGCCCGACTGGGCGCCGTCGACGGAGTACGGATGAGAGCGTGGTTGCGGGGTTTTCGGGTGGACCCCGTGCTGTCGGCCTGCGTCGTGGCCGCCCTCGCCCTCAAGGTCGTGCTGTTCGCCCGCGTCGCCGATCTACCGCTCCGCGGCGACGAGGTCGCCTACCGCGACGCCGGGTGCGCGCTCGCGAACCTGGTCCGGGACCTGGCGGCGTTGCACGGCCCCGACGGGGCGGAGCTCTCGCGCGACGTCGTCGGCAGTGGCTGGTTCATGCCGGGCATGGGGCTGCGTGCTCGCTCCGCTCTACCTCGTCGCCCCACATGCCGACGATACGGCCGCCCGGGTCTGGCTGGGCCTGGTCTCCGGGGCAGTGTTCGTCCTCACGGTCCTGGCGGTGCGCCGCTCGCTCGGCCGCTGGTTCGCGATCGCGCTCTGCGGGTTCCCGGCGCTGGTGCCGGTGTGGGTGCTGCTCTCGCTGACGGCGTACGGCGACCTGCTGGCCGGCCTGGTTCTCGTGCTGCTCCTGACCCGGCTGGTCGACGTGCTCGGGGCAGGACGGGACGGCGACCCGCCGACGGTCAGGGACGGTCTGGCGCTCGGGTTCCTCGGCATCACCGTGGTCTACCTGCGCTCGAGCGCTGTGCTGGCGGTCGCGGGAATGGCCGTGGTCGCGGTCCTCCTCCTGCTGTGGACGCTGCACCGGAGGAGCGGTCGCGCCCCACTCGGCGCCGCCGGCCTCTCCGCCGTCGCTGCCGCAGGCGTCTTCGCCGGCCTGCTGCTGCCCTGGTCGGTCGGCGCCTCCGTCGCTCTCGACGACCGGGTGATCACCACGACGTCGGTGCCGACGGCGCTGGCCAACACCTTCGGCGACCGCCGCGAGGTGTGCTTCGGGCCCTGCGACCCGGGCAGCACCGTGTGGTTCGCGCCGGTGCGCTACGCCCGCGAGGTCGCCCGCGCCACCGGCGACGGCGAGGTCAGCGTGCTCGACCAGATGTCGTCCCATGCCCGGCAGCACGTGACCGCGCAGACCTACGCGAGGGACGTGGTCGACAACCTCGACCGCTACCGCTCGATCGACGGGTTCGGATCCCTCCTCAAACCGCCGGACGCCCCGCACGACCGCGGGTTCTGGCAGTGGGTCGCCCGCGACCTCAGCCTCGAGATCTTCGGGCCGGTGTCCTGGTTGGTCGCCGCCGCTCTCCTGGTGGTCAGCCGGCGGCACTACCGCGACCAGGTGGTCGCACTGCTCCTGAAGATCGGCATCATCGCGCTGCTCACGCAGCCGTTCGTCCATCTCTCCGGCTCGCGGTACTGGACCACCGCTGGCGCCCTGGGCGGGCTGGCGGTCGTGGTCCTGGTCCGGACGATCCTCGACGCCGTCCGGCCCCGGCCCCCGGATGCCGGGGACGAGCCGTCGCCGCTGCTCAGCGCACTGCAGTGGCTGCTCTCCGCCGGGACCGTCGCCGTCGTCGCGACGGTGGCGGTGCTGGCCGCCTGAGCGGGCAGCGTCCTCCCCGGTCCGACACGTGCGGCGGCCCCCGGGGCAGTTTGTGTCAACCTCAGGGGCCTCGGCAGACCCGAATCTGCAGCGTCGGTGCCGCCGTAGGTGGTCGGTACCCGTCCTGCCTCCTCCCACACAGGCCCCACCGGAACGGCCAGAGTTCGGCGAATGGTCCCCACCGTCCGACGGCGGTGCCAAACTGCTCGCATGAGCGAGGCGGACCAGCAATCCCTGACGGGAAGGTTCTCGTACGACGTCGCGGCCGACTCGTGGGACTGGGACGCGGAGGTGTACCGCATCCACGGGCTGATCCCGGGCGAGGTCCGACCCACCACCGAGCAGGTGCTCGGGGCGGCTGCCCGCGCCGATGCCGACCGGGTCCGCGAGCTGCTGGACAAGATGATCGCGACGACCGAGTCGTTCAGCGTGTCCTACCGGCTCAACGGCGCCGACGATCGCGAGCGGACCGTCGTCCTCGTCGGGGAGCGCGCGCTGTGCGACCCGGACGAGGTCGCGGCGATCGAGGGCTTCTTCATCGACCTCACCGCCGATGTCGACGCGGTGGTCGACGAGGCCACCCACGCCGCGGTGGAGGCGAGTGCCGAGCACCGCGCCATCATCGAGCAGGCCAAGGGCGCCCTGATGCTGGCCTACGGGTTCGACGAGGACGCCGCCTTCTCGATGCTCACCTGGTGGTCCCGCAACCGCAACGTCAAGGTCCGCGACCTGGCCGGCGAGCTCATGCAGGCGAGCGTGGAGGGCGCCGCGACCGGGCAGGAGTTTCGGACCCGGGTCGACCGGCTCCTGCACGATCTGACCGGCCGGGACCACGACTGAGTGCGTTGAAGAGGTGGTAGGCGTCCGGCTTTCCGCTCCAGACGCTTGATGCCGGCGCCAGGTGGGCGTCGAGCTCGTGCCACCACGATCCCGAGTCCCGGTCCACGAAGTGCTCGTCAGCGAATCGCCACCAGTCGCTGGCGAGTCGGCCGTAACGCGGGTCGGTCGTTCGGCGCGCCAGCTCCTCGGCCGCCATGATGGCCTCGCACTGCACCCAGTGGAACCGTTCCTCGACGACGGGCCGCCCCGTCCAGTCGGTCGTGTAGCAGAACCCGGCTGTCCCCTCATGGGTGTCGGACGCGGCGCGGTCGAACAGCCCCTCGGCCACTTCGAGCATCCACGCGGGAGGGTCCGCGAGGCGACCCTCGAGCTCGACGACCAGGCGGGCCCACTCGAACCCGTGGCCAGGGGTTGCCCCGTAGGGCCGGAACGGATCGCCGGGTCGGTCGATGTTGTAGTCCGGCAACGGGCGCCACGCCTCGTCGAAGTGCTCCATCACCCGCCACCCGTTGTCCCGAGCGGCGACATGACCGAGCTGCCGGACGATCTCCGACGCCCGGACCAGCCACCGGTCGTCGCCGGTCGCCTCCGCGGCAGCGAGGTAGGCCTCCACGGCATGCATGTTGCTGTTGGCGCCACGGTAGGCCTCGCCGGCTGACCAGTCGCGGGACCACTGCTCGCGGCACCGGCCCGCGCTCTCGTCCCAGAAGTGACGCTCCTGGACCTCGAGCGCCGATGCCAGGAGCTCGTCGGCGCGGGCGACTTCGGCACGTCGAGCCGCGCCGGCCGCCAGGAGCACGAAGCAGTGCGCGTAGCAGGACTTCGTGTCGTCGACGACCTGTCCGTCGGTCGTCATCGCGGTGAACCAGCCCCCGTGATCGGCGTCGGAGAAGGTGGTGAGGAGTGAGTGCACGCCATGGACCGCCAGGTCCAGCGCACCGGGACGGCCGGCGGCGTGCGCCCGGGAGAACACGTACGTCATCCGGGCGTTGATCCACAGCTGCAGGCCTTCGGCGGCGACGGGTCGGCCGTCGCTGTCGAGCCAGGCGAACCCGCCGTCGACGCGCGACCCGGAGGCGAAGGTCAACAATCCGCTGAGCTGCTCCTCACGCCACTTCTCCACCGTCATCGGGTGCTCCTCGGGTCAGGGCGCCCGGCGGCGTGCGGCCGGAGCGAGCTCGGCGATGCCGTAGCTGTTGTCGACCGCATTGACCGTCTCGCCCGGCGCGACCAGCTCGTCGATCCGGTCGAGGATGTCGGCCGTGAGGGCGGCCACCGCGCCGGAGAGCTGGGACTCGAGCTGCTCCATCGTGCGATCGCGACGCCCGTCGAGCGCCTTGCCGAGGATGCGCTCGGCCTCGCCCCCGGAGTAGACGTCAGCGGTGTCGACGACGTTGATCCCAGCGTCGAGCGCGCGGTGGATGATCCGGATCGAGTCCACCTCGTCCTCGTTGCCCCACGGGCCGAACATCATCGTGCCGAGGCACAGCGGGCTCACTGCTACGCCCGTTCGGCCGAGATTCCTGTAGACCATCGTCAGACCTCCGGGAGAGCGGGACGGGTATGGCGCGGCGCCCGTCGGGCACTGACCCGACGCTACACAGTTGACTCTGGAACGGAGCTGGCATGACCTCGCCTCTGGCTGTCCAGGTCACGGTGATGGCCGAGACGCTGATCGACGCCGACCCCGTCGACTACCTCATCCTCGCGACGTACTTCGTCTTCGTGCTCGGCATCGGGCTGCTGGCCCGGCGCCACATCTCGGACTCGGTGGACTTCTTCCTGTCCGGGCGCTCGCTGCCGGCGTGGGTGACCGGACTTGCGTTCATCTCGGCCAACCTCGGCGCCGTCGAGATCATGGGCATGTCGGCCTCGGGCGCGGAGTTCGGGCTGCCGGCGGTGCACTACTTCTGGGTCGGCGCCATCCCGGCGATGCTCTTCCTCGGCGTCGTGATGATGCCCTTCTACTACGGCTCCAAGGTGCGATCGGTGCCGGAGTTCATGCTCCGCAGGTTCGGCCCCGGGGCGCACCTGGTCAACTCGATCTCCTTCGCCGTCGCGCAGCTGCTGATCGCCGGCGTCAACCTCTTCCTGCTCGGCACGATCGTCCATGCGCTGCTCGGGTGGCCCCTGTGGGTCGCCCTGATCGTGGCGGCGGCCGTCGTGCTGTCCTACATCACCCTCGGCGGTCTCTCCGCCGCGATCTACAACGAGGTCCTGCAGTTCTTCGTCATCGTGGCCGCGTTGCTGCCGCTGACGCTGCTCGGCCTGCACCGGGTCGGCGGCTGGGACGGGCTGACCGACAAGATCACCGCGGCGGCGTCCGACGGAGCCGGGCCACCCGCCGAACAGCAGCTCAACTCCTGGCCCGGACAGGCGCTCTCCGGCTTCGACTCCCCGCTGTGGTCGGTGATCGGCATCGTCTTCGGGCTCGGCTTCGTGCTCTCGTTCGGCTACTGGACGACGAACTTCGTCGAGGTGCAGCGGGCGATGGCGTCCAACTCCATCTCCTCGGCGCGCAAGACGCCCGTCATCGGCGCCTTCCCCAAGATGTTCGTCCCCTTCATCACCATCATCCCCGGCATGATCGCCGCCGTCCTGGTCACCGAGATGGCCGACCTCAAGGCCGGCGGCTCGCCGAAGGGCGGCGCCTCCGGCGACGGCGTCGCCTACAACGACGCCCTGCTCTACCTGATGCGCGACCTGCTGCCCAACGGCCTGCTGGGCCTCGCGATCACCGGGCTGCTGGCTGCGTTCATGGCCGGCATGGCCGCCAACATCTCCGCGTTCAACACCGTGTTCAGCTACGACCTGTGGCAGGACTACGTGGTGAAGGACCGCGATGACGGCTACTACCTCGGCGTCGGCCGGATCGCGACCGTCGCGGCGACCGGCATCGCGATCCTGACCGCCTCGATCGCGGGCAACTTCTCGAACGTGATGACCTATCTCCAGACGCTGTTCGGGTTCTTCAACGCGCCGCTGTTCGCGACCTTCATCCTCGGCATGTTCTGGAAGCGGATGACGCCGACCGCCGGCTGGGTGGGCCTGGTTGCGGGCACCGCGTCGGCGGTGCTGGTCGCCTACCTCAGCGAGGACGGCTTCGGTTCGCTCAGCACCGGGACGATCCCGGTCAGCGGCCAGGGTGCGGCCTTCATCGCGGCATCGACCGCGTTCGTCGTCGACGTCGTGCTCAGCATCGTGGTCTCGATGGCGACCAGGCCGAAGCCGGCCTCCGAGCTCGTCGGGCTCGTGTACTCGGAGACACCCAGGGAGCAGCGCACCGACCCCGACGAGGCGTCGTACCCCTGGTACCGCCGCACCGTGCCGCTCGCGAGCGTGGCCCTGGCCATGGTCGTCGTGCTCAACGTGTTGTTCTAGAGGAGACCCGACATGAACGAGACCAACGACCAGGCCGGGAAGAAGACCTCCGGCGCCTTCGACGTCCGCAACATCATCGGCGGCCTGTTGACGATCTACGGCGTGGTCCTGCTCCTCGTCGCCCTGTTCGGCAGCTCCGACCCGGCCTCGCCCGATGCCCCCGCGGGTGGCGGGGACATCAACGCCAACCTGTGGACCGGACTTGCCCTTCTCGCCGTCGGTCTCGGCTTCATCGCGTGGTGGCGGATCAGGCCGATCGTCGTCCCCGACGACACCAGCCGCACCGAGGACCAGGAGGTCCAGCGGCCGGACGCGCCCTAGCCGGAGACGCCGTACGCCGCCGTCACGCGAGGACGGCGTCGACGGTCTTCTTCAGGGCGCTGGGCTGGGACGGCTTCTTCGGCGCCTTCTTCCTCGCCTCGAGCAGGCTCGCGCCGATGTCCTGGAGTGCCTTGCGGCCGAGGCCCTCGCGGACCTTCGGGAACCACTCCTCCTCCTCCTCGTCGATGTGGTGCGTCACGTTCTCGATGAGCACCGTCGTCTTGGCGTCGAAGCGCTCATCGGAGGGCTTCATCGCCGCGAGCTCGACGACGAGCACGTCGGCCACGTGGTGCTCCTCGTAGGACTCCAGCACGTCGTCCTCGAGCTCCGGCAGCAGCTCGCGCACCCGCGGGTACATGACCTCGTTCTCGATGTAGGTGTGCACGGTCAGCAGCTCGATCATCTGGTCGACCAGATGGCCCTTCCGCGCCGTGGCCTCGTCGCCGGCCTTCTGGAACTCGCGGAAGATGCGCTTGATCTCCTTGTGGTCCTGCTTCAGGAGCACGATGGCATCGGTGGTCATGAGTTTCTCCTCGAGTCGGGTCAGTGGGTGTCGCTCTGGTACCCATCCGCGGATCGCACAACCAGTCGGCCGTCAGCGCCCTCGTCGGCTGCCACGCGGTCGCGCAACCAGGTCGTCGTGCCGGCGGGCAGCCCCTTCAGCTTCGGCCGCTCGGACACGGGTACGACGAGCAGCGCCGCGCCGTCCGGGAGAGTCCACTTGATCTCGTGGTAGACGCGGGAGAGCCCGGCGTCGCTCTCGACGAGCGCCAAGTCGTCGGCGAGCCGACGAAACTCGAGCCACGGCCCACTGAGCCGCTCGGCCAGACCGGCCGACGACCAGGCCAGGAAGACGGGCACGACATCGTCCTCTCGTTCGGGCACGTGGCGCGGTACCCGATGGCGCCCCGCCCTGGTCGGCGGACGAAGTGAGCGCGTTGTGGGCGTGACAGGCGTCGGGCGTATCCGGCCAGGTGCGGCCTGCCACGCGCAGGTCCTCATCCAAGTCGCGCGGGGGCTTTGCGGGCTTGACCTCGCTGCGCGCCCGTAGGGATTCGAACCCCAAACCTTCTGATCCGTAGTCAGATGCTCTATCCGTTGAGCTACGGGCGCATGCCGCCGTTGCCAGCGACCGGTCGAGGATAGCCGAGGCCAACTGCCGATGCCGAATCGCCTCGTTGTGGGATATTGAGGGAGACACGATTCCCCGACTGGGGGCAGTTCAGGACGCACGTGAGATGAGGAGGTCGTGTTGCCCGGCTACGAGCCCGAGGACCGCGAGCTGTTCGAGCGCGCGGCCGTCGAGCTGTACGACGTGATCGTGCAGGAGGGGGGCATCGCCCCCGGGGACGCCCGGTTGGAGGACGGCACCCTCCAGAAGGACGCCCTCGAGCTGCTCGCCGAGCTCACCCTGGTCCAGATCGACGGCCACGACGGGAAGTGGCGGGCTCTCGAACCGGCCAACGTGCAGGCGACGGTCGTGACACCGCTCAGCACCGAGGGCGTGCGCCTGCTCGACGAGTCCGCCCGCTGGGCCAAGGCGTTCCAGGCCCTCAGCCAGAGCTGGAAGCGATCGCCCCAGACCGATTCCAGCGCGCCGTTCACCTATCTGCACGGTCCGGCGATCAACCCCTACCTCACCGCGCTCCTCCGCGACGCCGAGGAGGAGCTCCTCACCGCCCAGCCACAGGCCGGGCGGGGTGTTCCCTCGCTGGCCGCCGCCGCGCTGCGTGACATCAGTGCGCTCGAACGCGGCGTCTCGATGCGCACGCTGTACCAGCACAGCGCGCGCCGGCACACCGTGACCCGCGAGTACGTCGCACAGGTCACGTCCCGCGGAGCGGAGATCCGCACGCTCGACGAGTTCTTCAACCGGATGATCATCGTCGACCGGAGGGTCGCGGTGATACCTGCGAGCGAAGACATGACCATCGCGGTCGCCGTACGCGAGCAGTCCGTCGTCACCTATCTCCTCGACGTCTTCGAGCGCACCTTCGCCCGGGGACTACCGTTCACCAGCAACGCCCCCCGCGACACCAGCGGGGTTGCGTCCGAGCAACGGGCGATGACGATCCGGATGCTGGTCGAGGGCCACGCCGACGCGGTGAGTGCCAAGCGACTGGGGGTCAGTGCGCGCACGTATGCCGGGTACGTAGCGGAGCTCAAGAGTCAGTACGACGTACAGACGCGCTTCCAGCTCGGCTACCACTTGGGGCAGCAGGGCGTGTCTGGCCGAGAGCCGCCCGAGAGAGACGGCGACTGAGTCGCGTCAGACTCGGATCCGGCAACCCTGGCAGTCCCAGCTACTGGCCAGCGGCTGGCTGGACGCAGGAGCAACCGCAAACAGACCCACCGCGACGGTGGTCGCAGCCAGGGTCATAGCGGCACGTCGGGCGAACTTCTTCACAGTCAATCCCCCACAATCGAAAGCATCGGTACAACTATCCTGCAGCATCGGAGCGCAGATTGAAATACCGCTGCACCGGACAGCCGTTGGTCTAGACCATCCCGACTCCGCGGCCGCTGACAGGACGAGCTGGGCGGCGATCCCGCTCGCGGGCCTGCGCCGAGGAGCCCGGGCCCATGGGACCCGGGGCTCTGCAGATGTCCTTGGCCGGACATCTCTCGGCGGAGGCGGAGGGATTTGAACCCTCGATGGGGTTTTAGCCCCAAACCCGCTTAGCAGGCGGGCGCCATAGACCGGACTAGGCGACGCCTCCCTGCCGACCGGAGGCCCGGTCAGCGAGGACAGGCTACAAGGCCGCCGCTGGTGCGACCGAATCGGCCCGTCAGCGCGCCGCGCGGCGCAGGTGGTCGCGGACGTCGCGCGCGAAGTCGTCCTTGTCGGCGGCCAGCAGCTCCACGGGGATCGTGGTCGAACGGCCGTCCTTGAGCCGGAGTACGACGCACGGCACGTCCTGCGGCTGGGTGGCCACCGCGTCCTCGACCTCGATCCACCGGGCCTGCTGGGCACCGGCGCCCCGGATCAACCGCACCTGGTAGCCGGAGGCCGTCAGCCGCACCACGCTCACCCGCGTCCGCAGCCACCAGGCAAGGCCGACCAGCCCCAGCAGCCCGGCCGCGAGCAGCACCACCAGGAGATCCGGTCCGAGGCCGGCCACCGCGACGACGATCGTGCCGGCGAGGATCAGCAGCGCGAAGACGATCAGGTAGGCGCCGACGAACCTGGCCACCACCAGCGGGGCCAACCGATAGTCGACGTCATCCACGCAGCCGCCTCCCCGGCCAACGCCCCCGCAGCCTGCCTGAGTCTTCGCTTCGCTCATTCTCAGTCACGCAGAGGGGGCGGGATTCGAACCCGCGGTAGGTCTCCCTACGACCGCTTTCAAGGCGGTTCCGATCGGCCACTCCGGCACCCCTCCTCGGGGACCCACCTGTGGCGCAGTCCCCGACCCAGGAGTCTAGAAGGTCAGGCCGCCCGCGCCGCCCGCAGGCTGAGGATGTCGCGTTCGCCGGGCTCGAGCCACCGCAGTCGGTCACGCAGGACGTCGACGTCAACGGAGAGCTCGACCGCGGCCTCTTCCGGCGACAGCGCCCACGCCAGGGCCTCCCCCACCTCGTGGATCGACGGGAGCAGCAGTCGCGCCGTCTCGCGGCGTACGCGCAGCTCCTGGCGCTCCGCCAGCACACCGGCCAGGGTCGGCCCCCACTCCGCGTGCAGGCATTCGTGGAGCACCGTGCAGCGCCGCTCCTCCCAGGTCAGGTTGGTGCGGAGGCTGATGACCTTCTGGTCGAAGAGCGTGAAGCCCTGGTCGGGGTCGTCCTCGGGGCGGTGCCAGCGCAGCTCCCAGCCAACGAGGGTGCGGAGGCGCTGCCAAGGGTCGATCACCATGCCGAGGGTAGACGCAACGACCGACCGTCAATCCTGGCCGAGCTTTGCCCGGCTCGACCGGCTGCGGGCGGCGCGCAGCTGAACCTGCGGCGCCTTGCGTCGATCGCCGCTCAACCGGCGTTCGAGAGCCTCGAGTCGGGCGATCCAGCCGCGGGCGTCGACCCCGATGGCCACGGCGATCTTGACCAGCTGACCGACGTGGATGAGTCGAGGCGCGGCGGAAGGCGACAAGATGTTGGCCAGGGTGCTGCGAGGGATCCCGCTCGCGCGCGCCAGCTCTTCCTGCGTCATTCCCGAGACGGCGAACCCTTCGCGGATCAACCGGAGCGCTTCTTGATTGACCGGCATCGAAGCCTGTTCTCTCTGTCCCATGCGCGCGACAGTATCCCATTCTGAACTGGCGAAGGGACGATTCTTGCGCTCGTGTTCCAATTCGAACTACCGTCCTTCTGTGTCTCACTCTGAACATCACGGTCAGCAGGCGAATCCCGCCGTTGTGCGGATGCTCCGAGGGCTCATGGCGCGCCGGCAGGTCACGCCGGCGGCACTGTGCGCCGCGACGGGGATCTCGCGCTCGACGCTCGACCGCAAGCTCAGCGGGCACGGCGACCTGACCGTCACACAGCTGGTGCGACTGGCGATCGCACTCGAGGTGCCCGCGGTCGACCTCCTCGCGGTGGTGGAGGAGACGGTGCGCGGCGAGGAGACGGGGACACAAACCCAACAGTGAGCGGACTCGGGGAGCCGGGTTCGCCGATCTCAGGAGGCGAATCATGAATCGAGCACGATCCATCAGGCAGTCCATCCCGGTTGCCGTTGCCACGGCTGGCGCCGCGGTGTTCCTGGCGTCGAGCCCGGCGGCGCTGGCAGCGACCGAGGACTGGAACTCGAGAAGCGACCCGCTGGTCGCGTGGGAGAGCGGAGATCAGCAGGCCCTGGCCTACGGCACGGCCTACACCAAGGAGGGCAGCCTCAAGAACCACACCTGGTATCGCGATCCGCGCCCTGGCGGCGACAAGGTCTATACCGAGACGGAGTACAACGTCTACTACTACACCTACCAGGGCTCCCAGTGGATGGGCCGGTGCTGCCAAGACCAGAGCGTCCGGAAGAACGACGAGTTCTGGCACGACCAGTACGACGCCTGGTACTACGCGGACGTCCCTGACGTCGACAAGGGCCGCGTCTACTACAAGGTCTGCGAGGACCAGGACTGGAGCCCGGACGCCTGCAGCGCCAACCCGTTCATCACGTTCTCGCTGTGAGCCTGGTCCTCTCGGGACTCAGGTGCAGCTACCGCACCGGCGACCAGCCGGCCGTCTCGATCGACTCTCTCGAGCTCACGGCCGGGCCGGTCGGCCTGGTCGGAGTCAACGGAGCCGGTAAGACCACGCTGCTGCGCACAATGGCCGGCGCACGCCGACCGCAGGGCGGGGAAGTCTTCATCGACGACGAGGAGCTCTACGGCGCCCGCCGGCGCGCGGTCGTCCAGCAGGTCGGCTACATGCCGCAGGAGATCCAGTTTCCCGGCGAGCTCACCGTGACGCAGGTCCTCCGCTACATCTGCTGGCTGCGCTGCATCCGCGCTCGCGCGGCGAGGGCGCGCACCGTGGACGTAGTCGACGCGGTTGGGCTGGCGGAGCGGGCCGACCAGAGGGTGAGGCAGCTGTCGGGCGGCATGCGGCGCCGGCTGGCGCTGGCGGCCGCGCTGGTCAGCGAGCCGCGGGTGCTGCTGCTCGACGAGCCGACGACCGGCCTCGATCCGGAGCAGCGCGCGGGCGTGCGCGGCATCATCGCCGGCCTGGGCGACGGCTGCCTCACCGTCATGAGCAGCCACGTCATGGAGGACGTCGCGAGCGTGACGTCCAGCATCGTCGTACTCCACGAGGGCCGCGTGCTCTACCAGGGCACGACCGAGGGGTTCGTCGCCGAGCGCGGCGGACCCCAGCGGTCGGCCGAGCTCGCCTTCCTCGCCACCATCTCGGGCGCATGATGGGCACCCGCGGAGAATGGCTCGACACACCGCGGATCAGGATCTGTCTGGTGGCGGTGATGATCGCGGCCGGACTCGTGCCCGTCCTGAGCCGCAAGGCGGAGTGGCTCGGCTCGTGGAAGATGGCGCTGGACCAAGGCACCTTCAGCATCACTCTGGTCGGCCCGGTCGCCGCCGGCATCTCCTGTGCCGTCTACGTCCGCTTCAGCAGGTCCGGTGTTCCCGACCTGCTGAGCCAGGCCGGCCGACCTTGGGTCGCGTGGATCACACCGGCGCTCGGGGTGTGGATGCTCGCGTCACTCGCCGTGATCCTCATCTGCGCCTTCACCACCACGACGACGTGGGCCGTCGGCGCGCACGCCTACCCCGAGCTCTTCTGGGTGGTCCCGCCGGCCCTGGTCGTGCTCCTCGCACAGATCGCGACCGGTGCCTTGATGGGCAGCCGGATCCCCCACTACTGGGCGGTCCCGTGGGCAGGCGTGATCACCTTCACGCTCTACATCCTCTCGAGCGTGGGCGTCATCCCCGGTGTGTTCCGCACCGGCGGCGTGACCGGTTCGCTCGCCGGCGAGACCTTCGCCGCCCGGCCGATCTGGCTTCAGGCCCTTGCCGGGCTCGGGATCGTGGCGGTGGCGATGGCCATGTCGTGGTGGGACCTGTTCTGGATGTCGTCTCTTCCCCACCGGGCGGCCGTCGGCGTCGTCGTGGGCGGGGCGATCCCAGCTCTGCTCCAGCTCCCCGGTGACAGCGACGAGCGGTACGCATCCCAGACGGCCGTGGACTACGACTGCCGTGTGGGACGGCCGACGGTGTGCATGTTGGAGGAGACCACCCGTCCACTCGACGATCTCGCAGCCGCGATCCAGCGACTCGCCGTGCCCCTCCTTGCCGCTGGAGTCCGCTTGCCCGACCGATTCACCCAGTCCACCTATCTCGCAAGAGATCCATCGGACGGCGTCATCAGTCTGGACGACGAGCTCAGCGCTGACGTCAGCGTCGAGGAGGCGGCGCGCTCGCTGTCCGTGCCGGCGGCCTGCCCGGCGTACTCCAGCGACGACCCCCGGGACCTCCCGGAGAAATGGTTCTACGTCGATGACGTCCTGGTGCGCTGGATCCTGGTCCAGGACGGGCAGGAGGCGGCGCCGTCGGGCAACGACCCGGTCGCGGATTGGTGGACCTTGCCGCCGGAGCAGCAATGGCCTTGGGTTCGGCAGACGTACGACGCGCTCCGCGACTGCCGGCTCTTCGATCTCCGTCTCCCGTCGTCGAGTCCGGCGAACCCGCGTTGACCGCGGCGCTCCGGGCATGGGGCGTCGGCCGCGTCGTCCTCCTGGTCGGCGTGGCCGTGCTCCTGATCGAGACGACGGCGACCGACCAGTTCAGCCTGCCGACCATCGAGGACCGCATCAACGGCTGGGCCCTGGTCCCGGCACTGGTTGCGCTCACGTTCGCCGAGCCGCTGGTGGACAGGTCCCCGCAGCTGACCGAGCACACCACCCGATCACCGGTCGTCATCGCGCTCGTCCGGCTGGCACTGGCCTACACCGGAGCAGGTGCCCTCGCCGGATACTGTCTGCTCTCGCCCGACGGCGGCGTCGTTGCCGGGTACGTCCTGGCGTCGCTGGCTCTCGCGGCCGCGGCCGTCACACTCCTCGGACCCTGGTACTGGGCGCCGCTGCTCCCGATCGCGTTCGGCTGGCTCCAGCACGCGGCGGGCGACTTCCCGCGGCCGGCCTTCGCGATCCCGATGCCCGTGCTCGCCGGGGTGGTGGCCGGGTCGGGCCTGGCCTATCTCAGCCGAGCTCGACGACATGTCCCGCTATAGGAGTGCCGCCGTACGTCCCGGCTCCGGTCGTCCGGCGGCGGCCTGCTCCGCGCGCCTGCTCCGGCGCCCGGCATTGCCGGTGAGCGCCAGGTCCAACCGGATCACGACGAACGCGAGCACCAGACCGACGAGCAGCCCGTAGCCTGCCGACAGCACGACCTCGCTCAGCTCGACCGCGGGATTGGCGAGCGACGTGGCGACCGGCGACGTTGCGGCCACGCCGAACGCACACACCCACCAGCCCTGCCGGCGGCGGGCGCGCATGTGGCTCCCGTAGGCGAGCGCCGGCACGCCGAGCACGGCGACGATCGGGCGCGGGAAGGCGCCGAGGTGCTCCCGGCTCCAGTCCACCCGGGCGAGCAGCCAGTCGACCAGCCCGGTCGATCCGTAGCGGCGCAGCAGCTCGGCATAGAGAAGCGTCGCCAGCAGCAGCGCGGCGCCGACCGCGACGACGCCGACACCCCGCCGGCCGAGCCCGTGCAGGCCGGCGCCGAGGCGGAAGACCAGGATCTCGGCGCCGATCAGGGCCAGCCCGAGCCCGAGGTACTCGAACCGGGTGACGTCGATCGACGGCTCGAACCCGACCGCCGCCATCGCCCCGACGCCGGCCAGGCTCATCCCGACCAGGCACTCGCGGACCGACGCGAGGAACGACCTAGCCGGCACCGTCGCCATCACGCCGAGGACCGCAGCGACCACGGTCATCAGCACCGCCGTGCCGGTCGAGAGCACGTCCTGGTCGACCCGCCACGCGAGCAGCCCGATCGCGAGGGCGAGCGTCCCGAAGATCACCGGCCGACCACCCGTGCGCGCGGCGAGAGCCCAGGAGTACGCCGCACCGACGGTCACCGACCCGGTGATGCCCAGCCAGTCAGGTCCGACCGGCACCATCGCGCAGACCAGCAGCCCGGCCCCGCCGAGCACGAGCAGCGCCCAGGTCACGACCGGCAGCGGGGAGGCCGCGACGCCGGCGATCCGTCGCTGCACGGCACCCAGGAAGGGCGACGGGGCAGCGCGGGCGGCGGTTCGGGACACGGCCGCCCACCCTACAGACGGCGGTTGGCCAAGGAGGGGTTGGTACGACGCGCGGCAGCGAGCGTCGTACGGTCCACCTCGGCGGTGACCACGACCGGCTCGCTCTCGTCACCGGGACCTGCCTCGGCGACCACCTCGCCGAGCGGGTCGACCACCATCGAGTGGCCGGAGTAGCGCGGCGCCGGCTGGCCGACAGCGGCGACGTAGACGGTGTTCTCGATCGCCCGGGCGGTGACGAGGGTCCGCCAGTGGTGGACCTTGCGCGGGCCGGCGACCCACGCGGCCGGGACCACCACGAGCTCGGCGCCGGCGTCGACGAGGCGGCGGGTCAGCTCGGGGAAGCGCAGGTCGTAGCAGGTCATCAGCCCGACCCGCCATCCCGCGACCTCCACCAGGACCGGCGCAACCGAGCCGGCCGTCAGGCGGTCGGACTCGCGGTAGCCGAAGGAGTCGTAGAGGTGGATCTTTCGGTACGACGCCTCGGGGCCGCCGCGCACCACGAGGGTGTTGAAGGGCCGGTCCGGGTCGTCGCTCTGCTCGAACATGCCGGCCACCACCGTGGCCTCGCGCGCGTCAGCGACCCGGGCCACCTCGGTCGCGAACGGGCCGTCGGCCGGCTCGGCGTAGCTGCTGACGTCGGAGCCCGCATCGCCGAAGTCGCGGGCGAACGCCTCCGGGAAGAGGATCAGGTCGTGTCCTTGCGGCGCGAGCCGGTCGAGCGCGGCGCGGTTGTCCGCGGGCTCGAGGCCGGATGCCGCCTGGACCAGCGCCAGCCGCAGCCGCTCCTGGGCCCAGGGCAACGGTTCCGCGGTCCCTGAGCTGGTCGAATGGGTGGTGTGGCTCACGCCACCAGTGTCCCCCGGCGGGCCGTGCTTCCGGCGACATGGGGGGTTTGCGAGACTCGGCGGGTGCTCGAACCCGGCCTGACCAGCTTCGCCGCCATCGTCCTGGCGGGCGGCCAGGCGAGCCGGCTCGGTGGCGCGGACAAGGCGACGATCGAGATCCGTGGGCGCAGCCTGCTGGAGCACACGCTCGACGCCGTCATCGACGCGTCCGAGGTGGTCGTCGTCGGCCAGCACGTGCCGACCGACCGCCCGGTGACGTTCGTCGTCGAGGATCCGCAGTACGGCGGACCGGTGGCCGGCCTGCTGACCGGCCGGGACTCGCTCCTCCGCACCTTTCCGTCGCTGGTCGTGCTCGCCGTGGACATGCCGTTCGTCACCTCGGCGACGATCCGGCGTCTGCACGATGCCGCGGTCGGGCACGACGGCGCGGTGCTGGCCTCCCCGGAAGGACGTCACCAGCTGGCGTTCGTCGTCGACACCGCGCGGCTCGACGAGGTGCGACCGGACCGGGAGGCGCAGCACGGTCACCCGCTGTGGCCGATGCTCGAACCCCTGGACCTGGCGGTGGTTCCGGCGCTCCATCGGGAGCACCGCGACGTCGACTCGTGGACCGACCTGCGCGACCTGTCGGACGATCCGGAGGCCTGATCCCGTTGTCTGTTCCGGCTCGGGTCTTGTCAGCGGGCGTCTGCAAAGCCACCCTGTGATGGTGAACCTCCACGACTGGATCGATGAGCTGTGCGACCTCCTCGATATCGACAGCGAGGCTGACGAGAGCCTGCTCGTAGACCTCGCCGAGGTGGCGCACGACAACGTGCACCCGACGGCGGGTCCGGTGACCGCCTTCCTCCTCGGAGTGGCGGCCGGCGCCAACGAGGCCGGACCGGACAAGGTCGAGCGGATGGCCGCGAAAGTGCAGGCCCTGGCCGAGGCCTGGGATCGCCCTGCCGGTGCCTTCGCCGCCGAGGATCGCGACCCCGAGGCCGACGACGAGATCGCCGAGGAGCTCACCCACCTCGACGAGATCGACGAGGTGATCGAGGTGGACGAGGTGGACGAGGAAGTCGACGAGGAAGAGAACAGCCTCGTCTGACCTTCTCTCTCCCGCGAGTCGGCGCATCTTAAGACGAGCCGACTCGGCATCCTCCGCAGGGTAAGACGCGCCGACTCGGCATGATGGAGGCGTGCGAGCCGTCACTGTCACCGAGCCCGGTGGACCCGAGGTCCTGACCATCAGCGAGCTGCCGGACCCGGAGCCCGGACCGGGCGAGGTGCTCGTCGACGTCGCCGCAACGGCGGTCAACCGGGCGGACCTGCTGCAGCGGAGGGGGTTCTACCCGCCGCCGCCGGGCGCCTCGGCCGTGATCGGCCTGGAGTGCAGCGGCACCGTCACGGCCGTCGGTGACGGCGTGACCGGCTGGGCCGTCGGCACGCCGGTGTGCGCCCTGCTGGCCGGCGGCGGCTACGCCAGCCGCGTCGTCGTACCTGCCGGGCAGGTGATGCCGCTGCCCGACGGCGTCGACGTCGTCACCGCGGCAGCCCTCCCGGAGGTCGCGTGCACCGTCTGGTCCAACGTCTTCATGATCGCGGGGCTCCAGCCCGGCGACGCGTTCCTGGTGCACGGCGGCGCCGGTGGCATCGGGACGATGGCGATCCAGCTCGCGGCGGCCCTCGGCGCGCGGGTGTTCGCGACGGCGGGAAGCCCGGAGAAGCTCGAGCTGTGCCGGTCGCTGGGCGCCGAGGTGGCGATCAGCTATCGCGACGAGGACTTCGTCGAGGTGGTCCGCGCGCAGACGGACGGGCGCGGCGCGGACGTCGTGCTCGACAACATGGGCGCGAAGTACCTCGAGCCCAACGTGGCCGTGCTCGCCGACGAGGGCCGGCTCGTGATCATCGGGATGCAAGGCGGCGTCAAGGCCGAGCTCAACATCGCCGAGCTGCTCGGGAAGCGTGGCGCGGTCATCGCCACGGCGCTGCGGTCGCGACCGGTCGAGGGCAAGGCCGCGATCTGCGCGTCCGTCGTCGAGCACGTCTGGCCGCTGGTAGCCGATGGCCAGGTCCGGCCGATCGTGCACGAGGTGCTCCCGCTGGACCGGGTGGGCGACGCGCACCGGATCGTCGAGAGCGGCAGCCACACCGGCAAGGTCCTCCTCACCCCCTGATCTAGGGTTGGCGTCATGAGCGAGCAGCCTTCCGACGCCACCGAGCAGCAGATCGTCGTCATCGGCCCCGACGGACAGCCGATCGGCTCGATGCCGGCGAGCGCCATGTCCGGCCAGGAGGGTGACGGCGGGTCAGGCGACGGCGAGCAGGCGATCACCGACCTGGTGGAGCAGCCCGCGAAGGTGATGCGGATCGGCAGCATGATCCGGCAGCTCCTCGAAGAGGTGAAGGCGGCGCCGCTCGACGACGCCAGCCGGCAGCGGCTCCGCGACATCCACCAGGCCTCGATCAAGGAGCTCGAGGCGGGCCTCGCCCCGGAGCTGGTCGAGGAGCTCGACCGGCTGTCGCTGCCGTTCATGGAGGACACCACTCCTTCGGACGCCGAGCTCCGGATCGCGCAGGCGCAGCTGGTCGGCTGGCTCGAGGGCCTGTTCCACGGCATCCAGACGGCGATCTACGCGCAGCAGATGGCGGCCCGGGCGCAGTTCGAGCAGATCCGACGGGCGTTGCCTCCGGGCATGCACCCGGAGTCAGCCCAGGGTGGACCGCAGCAGCAGCCCCCTCAGGACGAGGGCCGCTCCGGAGGCATGTACCTCTGACCCGCGACGCACCTCACGTTCGGGTCCGGATCTTTCGAAAAAGGCCCCACAAGGTCAGGTACGTCGGGAGCCGATCCGCGCGAGCAGGAGCAGGCCGAGGACGCCGATCAGCGCGAGCGCGGCCCCCGGTGCGGCGAGCCGGCCGAGCGACGGAGTGCCGCGGACGCCGTCCTCCGGCGTCGACAGCATGTAGTCGAGCGGGGTGCTGACCTCGGGCTGCTCGTCGAGGATGCCCTGCAGGCTGTCTCGCAGTCCGGCGCTCAAGCCGCCCGGCAACGGCTGGGTGCCTGAGCAGGGCTCGGCGATCAGGTGGTCCATGCCCTCGTCGCCCGAGGCGAAGAACAGGTAGGTCGCGCCGGCCTCCAGCTTCCCGAGCCCGTCGTCGCGGACCGTGCCGGTGTCGACCAGCACCTGGTCGCGGAGCTGCAGGCTGCCGCGGAACGGGAACCTGACGAGGACGGTGTGCTCCCACCCGACCGTGCGGCTCTTGTGGTCGTTGGGCGTCGCGTCGTCGGGCGTCGGGTCGTCGGGCGTCGGGTCGTTGGGCGTCGGGTCGTCGGTCGCACCGTTGGTGCCGTCGGTGGTGCCCTGCCCGCCGCCGACGGCGGTCCGCTCCTTGATCGTGCGGACCTGGCCGACGAACACGTCCGTGACCAGGTCGGCGTGGGCGCGCACGTCGATGGCGTCGTCGAGATCGACGGCGTTGCAGTTCGGCGGGGACGAGCCGGCCGGCGAAGCCGGCGCCGCCGTCGCGGGCGTCGACACGTTCCAGCAGGCGAGGACGAGCAACAGCATCGTCGACGTCGTCCGCAGCACCGCGATCACCGGCCCAGCCTACTGGTCACGGGACCGCGCCCATCGAGCGTGTCAGGCGAACCATCGGTCCAGCTCGACCGCCGCTCCGTCCTCGTCGACCGCTCCGGTGATGTCGTCGGCGGCGTCCTTGACCTCCTGCACCGCCTGTCCCATCGCGACACCGCGACCGGCCCAAGTCAGCATCTCGATGTCGTTGCGTCCGTCGCCGATCGCGAGGACGTCCTCGGCGTCGATCCCGAGCTGCCCGGCGACGTACCGCAGGCCCGACGCCTTGGAGACGCCCACCGGCGAGAGGTCCATCCACGCCGTCCAGCCGACGACGTAGTCGGTGCCGTGCAGGCCCAGCGCGCTCGCCATGGCGACGAAGTCCTCCGCGGTCGCCTGCGGATCGCGGATGATCACCCGGCTCACCGGAGCCGACACCAGGTCGTCGAGGTCGGTGACGATCGACTCCCCACCGAGCTCGCCGACGGGGAACGGCGCCGACACCCGGTAGCCGACGCCCCGCTCCTCGATGGCGACCAGCGCGTCCGGGTGCTGGGCGAGTACGGCGCGCACGGCCGGCGCCGCGTCGAAGGTCTCCTCGTGCACGATCTCCATCGGTGGGTGCCGCACCAGCACCGAGCCGTTGGACGCGACGATCCACAGCCGGCCGTCGGGACTGGCCGGGTCGCGGAGGCCGAGCTGCTCGGCGATCGCGGTCATGCTGTGCGGTGCTCGCCCGGACGCGAGCACGACGTGGGCACCGGCGGCCAGGGCTCGCTGGACGGCGTCCCGCACGGCGGTCGGCACCACCTCGTGCGTCGTGCCGGCTCCCGCGACCCACTTCAGCATGGTGCCGTCGATGTCGAGCGCGACCAGCTTCGGCTGCCAGGCGCCGTCGGGTGGTTTCGAGGCTCCTCGCTGCACTCGTCGCACCTCAACCACCGATGGGCTTGAGGACCTCGAGGCCGCCGAGGTAGGGCCGGAGCGCCTCGGGCACCCGCACCGATCCGTCGGCCTGCTGGTGGGTCTCCAGGATCGCGACGATCGCCCGCGGGATGGCGGTGAGGGTGCCGTTGAGAGTGGCGATCGGCCTGGTCCGGCCGTCGTCGCGCACCCGGATGTCGAGCCGGCGGGCCTGGAAGTCCGTGCAGTTCGAGGTCGAGGTCAGCTCTCGATAGCGGCCCTGGGTCGGGATCCAGGCCTCGCAGTCGAACTTCCTGATCGCCGACAGGCCGAGATCGCCGGCGGCAGTGTCGATCACCCGGTAGGCGAGCTCGAGCTTGTCCAGGAACTCCTTCTCCCAGGCGAGCAACCGCTCGTGCTCGGCATAGGACTCCTCGAGCGTCGTGTAGACGAACATCTCGACCTTGTCGAACCAGTGCACGCGGATGATGCCGCGGGTGTCCTTGCCGTGCGAGCCGGCTTCCTTGCGGAAGCACGGGCTGAACGCCGCGTAGCGGCGCGGCAGCGTGGCGGCCTCGAGGATCTCGTCGGAGTGGTAGGCCGCCATCGCGACCTCGGACGTGCCGACCAGGTAGAGGTCCTCGCCCTCGATCCGGTAGACGTCGTCGGCCGCCTGGCCGAGGAAGCCGGTGCCCTCCATCGCCCGCGGCCGCACGAGTGCCGGCGCGACGACCTGGGTGAAGCCGGCCGCGCGGGCCTGGTCGAGCGCCAGGTTGACCAGTGCGAACTCCAGCTGGGCGCCGACACCGGTGAGGAAGTAGAACCGGCTGCCGCTCACCTTGGCACCGCGCTCGATGTCGATCGCGCCGAGCAGCTGGCCGAGCTCGACGTGGTCGCGGGGCTCGAAGCCCTCCGCGGCGAAGTCGCGCGGTGTCCCGATGTGCTCGATGACCGTGTAGTCGTCCTCGCCGCCGGCCGGTGCCTCGTCGGCCGCGAGGTTGGGGATCGCCTTGAGGACCTCGGTCCACTCCTCGTCGGCCGCGACCCGCGTCGCCTCGGCGTCCTTCACCTCGGCGGCGAGAGCCTTGGTCTGCGCGAGCAGCTCCTGCTTCTCCTCCGGGGCGGCCTTCGGGATCCGCGCACCGAGTGCCTTCTGCTCGGCCCGCTTCGCCTCGAACGTCCCGATCGCGGCCCGTCGCCTCGAGTCCGCGGCGAGCGCCTGGTCGACCACGTCGCCGGACAGCCCGCGCTTGGCCTGGGCGGCGCGGACGCGGTCGGGCTCGTCGCGGAGGATGCGCGGGTCGATCATGTGCCCGAGGCTATCGGGAGCCTCAGACCCGGCACGAATGCATAAGGCCGGCCGCAATGTTCAAGACGGCGTCAGAACGGGGAGATGGGCTCGGGGGGCGGGAAGATCCGGTCGAGCTCGGAGAGGTCCTCGACGCGGGGTGCCCAGGAGGTGGCGGCGGCGTTGGCCATGACCTGTGCCTCGCTGGTGGCGCCGGCGATGACGCTGGCAACCGGTTGCTGCGCCAGTAGCCACCCGATCGCAACGGTCACCGCGCTGACGCCACGCGAGAGGGCGAAGTCGGCGTACTCCTGCAGCTGCGGCGACGTCGCGACCTCCAGGAGGTGCTGGCGGGTGCGGCTGAGGCGGGAGCCGGCAGGGGCGGCGCCGGTGGCGTACTTGCCGGTGAGCAGGCCGTTGGCGAGCGGGAAGTACGGCAGGACGCCGATGCCGAACTCCCGGCACGCCGGCAGCACCTCGTGCTCGGCGCGGCGGTCGACCAGGTTGTACTGGTTCTGGCTCGACACGAACCGCTCGGCCCCCAGCTCGCGGGCGACGTACTCCGCCTCGGCGATCTGCCACCCGGCCAGGTTGGAGTGCCCGACGTAGCGGACCTTGCCGGCCCGGACCAGGTCGTCCAGTGCGCTCAGCGTCTCGTCGATCGGGGTCGCCGGATCGGGGGTGTGGAACTGGTAGAGATCGATCCGGTCGGTGCCGAGCCGGCGCAGGGAGGACTCGACGGCGGTGACGATGTACTGCCGGCCGCCGCGCGCGCCGAAGTCGCGCCCGTTGGTCCCGTGCATGTCCATCCCGAACTTGGTCGCGACCAGGACCTGGTCGCGCTGGCTGCGGAGCGCGACACCGAGCCGCTCCTCGGCGAGGCCGCGCCGCGCGCCGTAGGTGTCGGCGACGTCGAACAGGGTGATCCCGGCGTCGACGGCGGCGCCGACGACCCGGTCCGTTCCCTCCTGCGACTCGGTGGCGGTGCCGGGCCGGCCGAGGTTGTTGCAGCCGAGGCCGACGGCGGACACGACGAGGCCGGAACGGCCGAGCCGGCGCAGCGGCGGGTGCAGCGGCGGGTGCAGTGGCTGCTGTAGGGGCTGCTTGTAGGGGCTGGTGTAGGGGCGGGGTCGCGGAATGGTGCGGATCCGTGGTCACGAGTACGACGTTAGTGCGCCGAGCGGCTAGCCTGCCCCGCGTGCTGGACCGCCCCCGTCAGACCCCGCTGGTGTTCGCGGTCGGCTGCCTGCTGCTCTTCGCAGTGCTCGCGGTGGGTGTCTCGCTCGACTGGGCCTGGCTCGCCGACGTCGACTCCTCCGGACGCCAGGTCCGGGACTGGGTGGACGGCAAGAGCGGGCTCCACGACGTGCTCCGGGTGGTCGAGGTCGCCTTCGAGGGGGTGCCGGTCGCGCTCTACACGCTGGTGCTGGCCACGGTCATGTATGTCAAGCACCACCGCCGCGCCAGCATGCTGATCCTCGCTGTCAGCGTCGCCACCCTCGCCCTGACTCACGGCCTCAAGTGGTTGATCGCGCGGGACCGGCCGGAGTGGCAGGACACCCTCGGGCTCCTCGACACCCGCGCCTTCCCCTCCGGTCATGCGTCGCAGACCACCGCACTCGCCGGCCTGTGCCTCGTGCTCGCCGTGATGCTGGTCCGGCGCGCCAACATCCGACGGCTGATCGGCGCGGGACTCGTCGTCGTCGTCCTCGTCGTGTGTGCCGACCGGATCTTGCTGGGACGGCACTACTGGACCGACATCGTCGGCGGCGCGCTGCTCGGCGCCGGGCTGGTGCTGCTGGGGCTCGCCCTCTACAGCCCGCTCCCCCGCAGCATCGCGCTGACGGCGCTGCCGCTCACGCATGCGGTCCCTTCCAAGAACGACCTCGCCGTCGTGCTCAACCCGATCAAGGTCGAGGACGTCGCGCAGTTCCAGGCGATCGTCAACCAGCAGGCGACGGAGTCGGGGTGGAAGGCGCCGCGCTGGTACTACACGACGGCCGACGACTCCGGCACCGGCCAGGCCGAGCAGGCGTCCATCGACGGCGCCGACCTGGTGATCGTCTGCGGCGGTGACGGCACCGTGCGCGAAGTGTGCGCCGAGCTCGCGGGCACCGGGATCCCGGTCGGCATCGTGCCCGCCGGCACCGGCAACCTGCTGGCCCGCAACCTCGACATCCCCCTCTTCATCCGCGCCGCGATCGACATCGCGATCAACGGCCAGGACCGCGCCATCGACATGGTCCAGGTCAGCGGGGACGGCATCGAGGACACCCACTTCATGGTGATGGCCGGCATGGGCTTCGACGCCGCGATCATGGAAGGCGTCAACGAGGAGATCAAGAAGAAGGTCGGCTGGCTGGCCTACGTGCTGTCGGCGCTCAAGGCGCTCATGTTCCCGACCATGCGGCTCGAGGTCTCCGTCGACGACGGCCCGTTCACCAAGCACCGGGCCCGGACCTGCGTGGTCGGCAACGTCGGCAGCCTGCAGGGCGGCATGACCCTGATCCCGGACGCTGCCATCGACGACGGCCAGCTCGACGTCGTCCTGCTCTTCCCGCAACGGTTCCTCAGCTGGATCCCACTCTTCGTCCGCGTGCTCAGCCGCCGCGAGGAGCGCGCCGGCGAGTCGGTCGCCCGGTTCACCGGCCGGTCGGTCGTCGTCCGCGCCTCGCAGGAGGTGCCGCGCCAGCTCGACGGCGACACCATCGGCCCCGGCCGAGAGCTGCGGATGGACTGCATCCACGGCCGGCTGCTGGTCCGGGTGCCCCGCTGACGGTGCCCTGGTCTCGTGACGCTCGCCAGCGCGAGCTCCTCGACCAACGGCGGCCGCTAGGGCCGGGCGTGGGTGATCGCCTCGGTCTCCTCGGGTGAGAGCTCCTGGTCGCTGCGCCACGAGGCGACGGACTTGGCGTAGGTGCGGGCCTCGTTGCGGCCGCGGATCGAGGTGAGGACGACGCCGTCCCCGCCGTCGTCGAGCAGCGCGAGCGACCACGACAGCCGGCCACCCATCTCCTCGAACGCGTCGTAGCGGACGACGGCCAGGTGCCGCAGCACGCCGGCGGCCTCCTGGCGGAGCGCGGCGACCTCCCGCCGCAGCCCGAGTACGTCGGCGGGCAGGTCGCGATCGGCCGTCGGCCGGATCCGCAACCAGATCAGGAACGCCACGAGAAGGGCGGCGGCGGCGAGGACGAGGGCGATCCACGCGAGCAGCGTCGGCATGGCAGGCATCGTAGGTCCCACTACCCTTGCGCCATGGCCCGCATCGCCTACCAGGGGGAACCCGGCGCGAACTCCCACCTCGTGTGCAAGCAGCACTACGCCGACTGGGAGGCCGTGCCGTGCGCGTCGTTCGAGGACGTGTTCGCCGCGGTGACCAGCGGCGACGCCGACCTGGCGATGATCCCGATCGACAACTCGATCGCCGGCCGGGTGGCCGACATCCACCACTTCCTGCCGGAGTCCGACCTCCACATCGTGGCGGAGCACTTCCTGCGGATCGAGTTCTCGCTGATGGCGGTGCCGGGCGCGACGATCGACACCATCCGCACCGTGCACAGCCACGTGCACGCGCTCGGCCAGTGCCGCAAGGTGATCCGCGAGCTCGGGCTGACGCCGTTCATCTCGGGCGACACCGCCGGCGCCGCGCGCGAGGTGGCCGAGGCCGCCGACCCCACCCAGGCCGCGATCGCGCCGCCGCTCGCGGCCGAGATCTACGGCCTGGAGATCCTCCGCGCCGACGTCGAGGACGAGGACCACAACACCACGCGCTTCGTCGTACTCTCCCGCGACTTCGTCGCCGCCCCCCGCGACGACGGCCCGATCGTCACCAGCTTCGTCTTCAACGTGCGCAACCTGCCGGCCGCGCTCTACAAGGCGCTCGGCGGCTTCGCGACGAACGGCATCAACATGACCAAGCTCGAGAGCTACATGGTCGGCGGGGAGTTCGCCGCGACCCAGTTCCTGGCCGAGGTGGACGGTCACCCCGACGATCCCGGCCTCAAGCGGGCGCTGGAGGAGCTGGCGTTCTTCACCACCGACATCTTGATCCTCGGTGTCTATCCGGCCGACCCGTTCCGGGGCTGATCCCAACCGCAAATGCAAGATTGTCTGACAATCCTTTAAGGTGCCGACCATGACCGAGTCAATGGGGAACCCCACGAGCCCCGGCGTCGACAGCGAGGTGGGGCGACTCCGCACGGTGATGCTGCACCGCCCGGGGCTCGAGCTCCAGCGGCTGACGCCCCGCAACAACGACCGGCTGCTGTTCGACGGCGTGCCGTGGGTGTCGCGAGCCCAGGACGAGCACGACGCGTTCGCCGACGCGTTGCGCGGCCGCGGGGTCGAGGTGGTCTACCTCACCGAGCTGCTGACCGAGACCCTCGCCGACGCCGAGGCCCGGGAGATCGCGATCGAGACCGCGCTCACCGACCTCGATCTCGGCGAGACGCTCCGGCTCTACCTGCGCGAGTTCCTGGGCGACGCGACGCCCGAGGACCTGACGGTCTACCTGACCGCGGGCATCCGCAACGACGAGGTGCGCGGCGGCTTCGGGCTGGTCACGGCCCTGCTGGCGTTCGACGACTTCCTGGTCGACCCGCTGCCCAACCTGCTGTTCACCCGCGACTCCTCGGTCTGGGTGCGCGACCGGGTCGCGATCACGTCGCTCGCGATGCCGGCCCGCAAGCGGGAGACCCAGCTGACCGAGCTGATCTACCGACACCACCCCCGGTTCGCGGCCAGCCCGCGGATCCTCGGCCACCACTTCGAGCACGTCGAGGGCGGCGACGTGCTGCTGTTGTCGCCGGGCGTGATCGCCGTCGGCGTCGGGGAGCGTACGACGCCGGCCGGTGCCGAGCGGTTCGCCCGCCAGGTGTTCGAGACCGGCCTGGCCGAGACCGTGCTCGCCGTACCCATCGCGCAAGAGCGCGCCACCATGCACCTCGACACGGTGTGCACGATGGTCGACGTCGACAAGGTGGTGATGTATCCCAACGTCGCCGACACGCTCACCGCGCACGCCGTCACCCGCCGACCGGACACCGATCCGTCTCGCATGGAGCTCGAGATCGCCGAGCCCGAGCCGTTCCTGGTCGCGGCGGCGAAGGCGATGCAGCTCGACACACTGCACCAGATCGACACCGGCCTCGACCCGGTGACCGCCGAGCGCGAGCAGTGGGACGACGGCAACAACACGCTGGCGCTGGCGCCGCGGCTGGCCGTTGCCTACGAACGCAACGACGGCACCAACAGCCGGCTCGAGGACGCGGGCATCGAAGTGATCAAGATCGCAGGCTCCGAGCTCGGCTCCGGGCGCGGCGGACCGCGCTGTATGAGCTGTCCCATAGCCCGTGACCCGCTGCCATGACGGTGCGTTGCGGATAAGGTCGCACCAACGCGCGTTCCGCGCTCAGGGGAGACCGCAGCGAAAGGGTCGGCATGACAACGTTCTTCGAGCACTTCACCCCCAAAGAGGTCGCAAAGATCAGCGGCAGGGGTCGCCGCGTGCATCTTCCCGAGGGCTGGTCCCCGATCTGGAAGAACACGCCGGCGGACAAGGCCTACATCATCCTGGACGGCAAGGTCTCGGTGCGGGTGGACGGCAAGGAGATCGCCCAGCTCGGCCCTGGCGACATCGTCGGCGAGGCCGCGATCATGGGCCACAAGCTGCGCAACGCGACCATCGTCGCGCTCACCTCGCTCGACACGATCCACCTGACGGACCAGACCCTGATCGAGCTGGACAAGGAGATGCCGTCGTTCCACGCAGCCCTGGTCGAGGTCGCCCAGGCTCGCGTCAACGGCTGATCGCGCCCAGGTGACGTGGCCGCACCCGAACCGCCGCCCGACAAGGCGAACCCGAGCGCGGCCGGCCCGGGTGCCATCGACTCGCTCGAGGAGCGCCTGCTCGGTGAGCGACCGACGCTGACCCAGGCCGAGGTGGCCGAGCGGGCCGGCATCTCCCTCGAGGTCGCCCGGGAGCTCTGGCACCTGCTGGGCTTCGCCCACGCCGAGCCGGACGAGCGCGCCTTCACCGAGGGTGACGTCCAGGCCCTCACGCTCACCCAGGACCTGATCAACCTCGGCATCATCACCCAGGACAGCCAGGACGGACTGGTCCGCACCCTCGGCCGCAGCTTCGCGCGGCTGGCCGAGTGGCAGGTCAGCCTGCTCGCCGAGACCGCCGTCGAGACGGGGATCGACCCCACCGAGGGGATCCTGGCTCTCGCTGACGAGGTCCTGCCCCGCGTCGAGGACCTGCAGAACTTCATCTGGCGCCGCCACCTCATGAACGCCGCCTCCCGGATGATGGCGGTCGCCGGCGCGGGCGCCCGGACGACCAACAAGGCCGTGTGCTTCGTCGACATCGTCGGCTACACCTCACGGTCCCGCACCCTGTCGGACCGCGAGCTGGTGACCTGGCTCGAGGCCTTCGAGTCCGCCGCGCTCGACACCGTCATCGAGCGCAACGGCCGGATCATCAAGAACATCGGCGACGAGCTCCTGATCGTCACCGACACCGCCGAGGATGCGGCGGCGATCGCCGTGGAGCTGACTCGCCGCGGGGCGGACGACGACGACGACTTCCCGTCGGTGCGAGCGGGCGTGGCCTACGGAGAGGTCGTCACCCGGCTCGGCGACGTGTTCGGGCCGGTCGTCAACATCGCGGCCCGGCTCACGAGCGTCGCCCGGCCGGGATCGGTGCTCGTCGACCGGGGGATGTACGCCGCGCTGACCGGCTCCGAGGACGACGGCAGCGCCGACAGGGAACCGGAGCACGGCGATTCGCCGTACCGCCTCCGGCGGCTGCGCCGGGTCTCGGTCAAGGGCTACTCACGCCTCCACGCCTGGGCCCTCACCCCCGCCTGACGGTTTGCGCGAGTCGGCGCATCTTCGGTCCCGTACGACGCCGAGTCGGCGCATCTTCGGTCCCGTACGACGCCGAGTCGGCGCATCTTAAGACGAGCCGACTCAGCGCAACTTCAGGGGTAAGTGGAGCCGACTCGGCGCAACTTCAGGGGTAAGTGGAGCCGACTCGGCGCAACTTCAGGGGTAAGTGGAGCCGACTCGGCGCAACTTCAGGGGTAAGACGAGCCGACTCGGGGGTTAGGACTGGCTAGCGGATGGTGACCTGGCGGTTGGCCAGGCCGGCGCGGGCGGACCGCTCCTCGGTGGTCAGCTCGGCATCGTCCGCGAGAGCCGTGTCCAGCCGCGCCCGCAGCTCGGCGGCAGCGTCCTCGACACCCTCGACGCCGGTGCCGGGCGGGAGCTCCCACACGGGTGCCACGACGCCGTGGGCGCGGAACATGCCGATCAGGCGGGCGCCGTCGATGACCCGGTCCTCCCCGCCGACGTGCAGCCGCGCGAACGCGTCGAGCAGGGCGTCCTCCGGCTCGGGCATCACCCAGCGGAGGAACTCCTTGTCGCCGAGCTGCGTCCAGTACGCCGCCGCGACCGATGCCAGCCGAGCGGTCGGTGCCGCGGCACCCTCTGCCTGCTCGAGCGCCGCCGCCAGCTCGGAGGACTCCTCCATGTCCGACACCCAGTAGTCGAACCCGTCGTGCACCTCGATCCGCAGCGGCTCGTCGGCCACCAGGTCCTGGAGCCGAGGACCCTCGCCCGGCGCCTCGGTGAGCCCGACCATCGACGTGCCGGGCTCGGCCTCGAGGGCCGCGAGCAGCACCGCCGCGAGGTCGCGGGACGGGTCGCCGAAGTTGTGCTGGACCTGGAGGCCGAGCCAGACCTCGCCGCTCTCGCGCACCATCGCGGGCGCGGCCATCGGGAGCAGGGTGCAGATCCGGACGGTGCGGTCGGCGTGGTCACCGGTCAGCGGCAGCACCGCCGACGCGGCCGGCACCAGCTCGCGGAGGGCGACCAGGTCGCACTCGGACGCGAGGCCGTCGAACGGGCGCTTCACGAAGGCATTGCCGCCACCCGGCGCCCCGTGGCACGCCTTGTAGCGCTTGCCGGACCCGCACGGGCAGGGCTGCCGCGGCCCGACCTCTCCTGGTGCGGTGGGCTGGGCAGCGCGGGACTTCGTGCGGTTCTTCTTGGCCATGGCCCCAGAACCTATCGGCCAGCCCTATCCGGCCACCTCACCCCGTTCGTCGAGCAGGTCGAGGACGTACGCCGGACGGTCGGTGATCACGGCGCGGACCCCCATGCTCAGGCACAGGTCGAGGTCGGACTCGGTGTTGACCGTCCAGACGTGGAGGGCGCGGCTGTGGCGGCCCATGCTCTCGACCACGCGCGGGTGCTCGCGGAGCAGCCCGATGCCCGGCCCCATGATCCTGTCGCCGCCGACGACCCGGCGCAGCATCGGCCAGGCCGCCGGCTTGTCGACCAGCTGCACCAGCGTCACGTCGGGCGCCAGCCGCTCCACCCGCTGCAAGGCTGTGAACGAGAAGCTCATCACCCGCACCGGCGCGCCGGCGGTCTCCCAGCCGAACTCGCGGAGCATCTCGACCAGCCGCTTCTCGACCAGCCCGCCGAACCTGGTGGGGTGCTTGGTCTCGATCGCGACCTCGACCCGCTGGTCATAGTCGGCGACCGTCTCCAGGAGCTTGCGCAGGGTCAGCACGCGATCGAGGGTCTCGTCGCGGTCCGGCGCCTCGTCGTCCAGCTCCGCCCACGGGTTCTTCCACGCCGCGAAGTCGAGCTCGTTGAGCTCGGCGAGGTCCATCGTCGAGACCAGGCCACGCGTGCTCGCCGTACGCCGGAGGTCGCGGTCGTGCACGCAGACCAGGTGCCCGTCGGCGGTGAGCCGCACGTCGCACTCGAGCCCGCCCGCCCCAGCGTCGAGGGCTTGGAGGTAGGCCCCCAAGGTGTGCTCGGCGATGTCGTGACTCGCGCCCCGGTGGGCGACGACCTGCGGCCGCATGGGCAGCATTCTGCAGCAGGTCCGTCACGCTCGGGGGACTCCTTGCCGTACGCCGGGAGCGAACATGCCTGTCACCGTGCCCCGCACCGGCCTAACGTCGCCCCATGGGTGACGTCATCAGCTTCCCCGACCGGCCGATCGAGCCGTTGTGGCGCGAGGCCGCCGGCGAGGAGCTGCGGCAGGAGCGGCGGCGCAGCGACCGGACGCTGGCCGACGTCGCGGGCCGGGCCGGGATCTCGGTGCAGTACCTCTCCGAGGTGGAGCGTGGCCTCAAGGAGCCCAGCTCCGAGGTGCTGGCGGCGGTTGCCGGTGCGCTCGGGCTGCGGATGGCCGACCTCACCCTGCGCGTGGCTCGACGGCTGCACGGTCCGGTCTGCCTGGCGGCGTAACAGGCGCCTCGGTTTCGAGGCTCGCTGCGCTCGCACCTCAACCAGCGGCAGCGAGATCAGGGGACGGTCAGGGTCGGTCCCCGATGTCCGGGCCGACGCGGACAGGCAGGCTCGAGCCATGAGCAGCTACGAGCCGTACTCCGAACCCGTTCCCGCGCAGGCCGCACCGCGCACCCTCCTGGTCCGCAGTCGCGACGACCGCTGGATCGGCGGCGTCTGCGGTGGCTTCGCCGACTACACCGGCTACGACGCCAACGTGATCCGGATCGTCCTGGTCGCGGCCACGCTCCTCGGCTTCGGCTCACCGGTCATCGTCTACCTCGCGGCCTGGCTCTTGATGCCGAAGGCGTAGGTGGGGGCGACCGCGCGCGCGGCGGTGAGGATCTCGTCCACGAAGCCGTAGTCCCTCGCCTGCTCGGCCGTGAACCACCGGTCGCGGCGCGAGTCCTTCTCGACCTTCTCCACGGTCTGGCCGGTGTGCTCGGCGATCAGGCCCAGCAGGACGCGCTTGGAGTGCTCGATGTTCTCGGCCTGGATCTTGACGTCGATCGCAGAGCCGCTGATGCCCGCCGAGCCCTGGTGCATCAGCACCCGGGCGTGCGGCAGGACGTAGCGCTTCCCGGGCGTGCCGGCGGACAGCAGGAACTGGCCCATGCTCGCCGCCAGCCCCAGCGCCAGCGTGCTGACGTCGTTGGGGATCACCTGCATCGTGTCGTAGATCGCCAGCCCCGCGGTCACCGAGCCGCCCGGACTGTTGATGTAGAGGCTGATGTCGCGGTGCTGGTCCTCGGCCGACAGCAGCAGCAGCGCCGCGCAGAGCCGGTTGGCGACCTGGTCGTCGACCTCCTGGCCGAGCACGATGATCCGCTGCTGCAGCAGCCGCGAGGTGAGCTGGTCGTCGATCATCTGCAGTGGTCGGTCGGGTGTCGTGGAGGTCATGTCTCCCACGGTGCGGCCCCGGCGGAGCGGACCCAAGGGTGTTCTGCCGCCAGCAGATCCGCCATTGGCGGTACGGCGGGCCGCCGGCCGGTCTAGCCTCGGACGATCAAGGAGGCGCGATGCCCAAGCCAGCGCGCCGGATCGGGCCGGTCCCCCTCGCCGTACTGATGGCACTGGTATCGGGGCTCGCCGCCGTGTGCGCGCTCGCGCCGCGGCAGGCCGCGCACGCCGTCGACGAGCTCGCGTGCCCGCTGCCGACCGGCTACTCGGCGGTGGGCGTGAGCGAGTGGCAGAACACCGGGCCGGACCTGTTCTCGTTCGTCTGCAACTACGGCTTCGCCGGCGACGCGACGACGCCGGCGCACGGCGTCGGCATCACCGTGGAGTTCGCGTGCCCGCCGGCCGCGGCCGAGCGGATGGACAGCGTCAGCGGCGACGAGAACATCCTCCAGCGGGACGGGACGATCTCCTACGAGAACGAGACGGGCACCTTCTCGACGTTCACCGGCGAGTGGACCCTCAACGAGAAGGTCTTCTGGATCCCCGAGGAGCAGTCGTTCGTCACGTTCGCGACGTACTCCAACGAGTCCATCTGGCTTGCTGCCGGCTCCGACGACGTCGCGAGCCCGATCCTCGAGCAGCTCGCGGCGGACATGATCGCCTCCAACCGCCAGGTCCTGCCCGGCTGCACGGTGCTGCCGAGCGCCACCTTCGACCCGACCCCGACTCCCACACCGACCCCCACGCCCACGATCGACCCGCGGCCGCAGATCGCCCTGTGTGCCGAGGCGATCACGGCGATCACCGGCTTCGGTCCCGAGCGCCTCAAGGCCTCCGGCGTCGACCCGAACAAGAGCGGGCTCCGGGTCGGTCTCGACGAGCTGAAGGCCGGGTTCTCCACCGCGATCCAGGACTACAACACGGCGCATCCCGAGGCGCTGGCGTACGCCTCGCCGGGCCTGCCGTACGGCAGCGCCGGGGCGTTGCAGTGGCTGTTCAGCGAGGGCGGCGTGGTCGCCGCGGTGAGCGAGAAGTACGTCACCGGCAAGGAGGACGCGCTGCGCCAGTCGATCATCAACGAGTCGGGCTTCCGGGAGGGCCACGGTGCCGACCCGCACCTGTCACCCGGCGACATCTACCGGCTGGCGCTCGAGATGACGGCCGGCGACTCGACCCAGGCCATGCTGCTGAGCCACAACACCCTGCGGTCGCTCGCCCGCAACGGCGACGTCGGCCAGACCGGGATCGGGCAGGACCTGTCGTTCTACGACAAGTACCTGGTCAAGGTGCGGGACGGGTCGGACAACGCCGGCCCCTGGTACCACCTGTTCGGGACCGGCTACTACGCGATGGTCGACGACGGCGACTACGGCGAGGCCCTCACCGCCGGCGGCCTGACGGTCGCCACCCTGGCCGGCGGCTGGTCCGTCTTCGGGGCCCGGATCCTGCTCGCGCTCGCCGCCGGCGGCGGCACCGCCCACCTGGCGCTGTCGAACGCGGACGTCACCAACGCGCTGGAGCAGCTCTACCGCGAGCAGATCGGCGACCGGACGCCCGACCCCGAGAAGTTCTGCTACAACGTCTGGGGCGCGATCATCGGCGGGCTGGTCTACAGCCAGCTGCCGCTCAAGAGCACCCGTGGCATCGTCACTCCGTTCTCCGGGTTCGAGCTGCCGCCGCCGGTGGCACCGCCGGCCGACTCGCTCGACGCCACGGTCCGCGGCGAGTTCCTGAACTTCATCCAGTCCCCGGTCGCCGTGCAGTGGGAGCAGGACGGTCAGCGGATGCTGCTCGACCAGGGCGCGACCGCCGAGGAGGTCGGCCTCTTCGGCTCGGTGCCGGGCTGGGTGATGCCGGTCCTGGAGGAGAAGGGGTCCTGGGGAGTGGCCTGGGGCTCCCCGCTGGGGGCCACCCAGACGATCACGATGGAGGCGACGAAAGCCGGCGCCCCGATCGAGCTGGTCCGGATCGACGGGGACACCAACCAGGCCGCCGTCTACGAGTTCACCGCCGCCACCGCCGGGGACCGCTACACGATGACGCTCGACGACGCGACCCTCGACCCCGACCTGGTCGCCCCGGACGGGTCCGTCATCCGGCCGGCCCGCGTCGTGAGCATCGGTGACCCCGAGCCGGACGACGAATCCTCGGGCAACCAGGACAGCGACGGCATCGAGCAGAACACGGTGATCGGCCTGCTCCTGATCGGCCTCGCCGTCCTGCTTGCCGTCATCGTCGTCGCGATGATCGTGGTGGCCCGGACGCAACGCACCCGGAGGTAGTGTCCGCGGCGTGGCGGAGCCGGCGTACGACGACCTGGTCGGCCGCCTCCGCGCCGCCGGCTGCGTGTTCGCCGAGGACGAGGCCCGGCTGCTCCGGGGTGCGGCGACCGGCGAGGCTCTGGAGGGACTGGTGGCGCGCCGGGTCGCCGGCGAGCCGCTCGAGCACCTGGTCGGCTGGGTCGACTTCGCGGGCATCCGGGTCTCGCTCGAGCCCGGTGTCTTCATCCCTCGGCAGCGGACGGCGTTCCTGGTCGATCTCGTCGATGCGGTGATGCCAGCGGCGCCACTGGTCGTCGACCTGTGCTGCGGCTCGGGCGCGATCGGACTCGCGATCGCGCGCCGGCACCCCGGCGTCGAGCTGCACGCGGCCGACGTCGACCCGGTGGCCGTCGCGTGCGCCCGGCGCAACCTCGAGCCGGTCGGGGGGGCCGCCTACCAGGGCGACCTCGACGCCCCGCTTCCCGAGCGGCTCCGCGGCCGGGTCGACGTGCTCGTGGCCAACGTGCCCTACGTCCCGTCCGCGGCGGTCGCGCTGATGCCATCCGAGTCGCGCGACCACGAGCCGCGGGGCACGGTCGACGGCGGCGCCGACGGGCTGGACGTCGTACGCCGGCTCGCGGGCGTGGCACCGGGCTGGCTGGCTCCTCGGGGCTCGGTGCTCGTCGAGACCGGCGTCGACCAGGCCGACGCGGCAGCCGACGCGTTCGCCGCGGCCGGGCTCGTTGCCACGGTCCACCACGACGAGGAACGCGGCGCTACCGCCGTCAGCGGCACCCCCCGCGCCTGACGTTCGGTCAGAGCCACTCCGTCCGCGTGTCCAGCGTGGTCCGGTCGAGGCTGGCCAGGAGGTCGAGCTGGGGGCCGGTCCTCGGGAGCTCGTAGCGGAAGAAGTACGCCGCCGCCGCGCGCTTGCCGTCGTAGAAGTCGCCCTCGGCATCGCCGACCGCGAGCAGCTGCTCGAGCCACATCCACGCGATGACCGCGTGCCCGACCGCCTCCAGGTAGAGCGAGGCGTTGGCCAGCCCGAGCACCGGGTCGCCCGGGGCCCAGATCGTCTGCGTCACCTCGACGATCCGGTCGACCGTGGCCTTCAGTGCGGCGGCGTGGTCGAGGTCGCCCGCACGCTGGATGGTCTCGTCGACGGCTTCGACCAGGGCCAGCAGGCCGGCGCCACCCTGCATGATCACCTTGCGGCCGAGCAGGTCCTGCCCCTGGATGCCGTGCGTGCCCTCGTGGATCGGGTTGAGTCGGTTGTCGCGGTAGTGCTGCTCCACGTCGTAGTCGCGGGTGTAGCCGTAGCCGCCGTGCACCTGGATCGCCAGGTCGTTCGCGGCCAGGCACCACTGGGACGGCCAGCTCTTCGCAATCGGGGTGAGCACGTCGAGCAGCAGGTGCGCCGCGTCCCGCTGATCGGGCGTCTCCGCGGTCTTCTCCTCGTCGACCAGGCGGCTGCAGTAGAGCAGCAGTGCGAGCGCGCCCTCGACGTACGACTTCTGCGCCAGCAGCATCCGCTTCACGTCGGCGTGCTCGGCGATCGGGACGGGTGCCGCTGATCCGGCCGCCGCACCCGGCGGCCGGCCCTGGACCCGCTCCTTGGCGTACCGCAGCGACTTCAGGTAGCCGGTGTAGCCGAGCGCGGCCGCGCCCAGCCCGACCCCGATGCGCGCCTCGTTCATCATGTGGAACATGCACGCGAGGCCGGTGCCCTCCGCCCCCACCAGGTCGCCGACGGCTCCGTCCTTCTCGCCGAAGTTGAGCAGCGTGTTGGTGGTGCCGCGGTAGCCCATCTTGTGGTTGAGGCCGGCCAGCGTCACGTCGTTGCGGGTGCCGTCGGGCAACAGCTTGGGCACGAGGAAGAGGCTCAGGCCCCTCACTCCGTTTGGGGCTCCGGCGACCCGCGCCAGCACCAGGTGCACGATGTTCTCCGCCAGGTCGTGCTCGCCGGCGGAGATCCACATCTTGTTGCCGAAGAGCCGGTAGGTCCCGTCGGGCTGGGGTTGCGCACGCGTCGAGACGTCGGCCAGCGACGAGCCGGCGCCGGGCTCCGAGAGGCACATGGTCCCGAAGAACCGGCCCTCCAGCATCGGCCGCACCCACGTGTCGATCTGCTCGGCCGACCCGTGCGCGAGCAGCAGGTTGGCGTTGGCCATGGTGAGGAACGGGTAGCCCGACGTGCCGACGTTGGCCGCCTGGAACCAGGCCATCACCGCACTCGACACCACGTGCGGGAGCTGCCCGCCCCCGACCTCCTCGTCCATCGACGCCGCGATCAGGCCGGAGCCGAAGAACACCTCGAGCGCCTGGGCCACCTCGGGAATCAGGTGCACCCGCTCGCCGTCGTACGTCGGCTCGTTGGCGTCGGCCAGCTTGTTGTGCGGTGCGAAGTGCTCGGTCGCGATCGTCTCGGCCAGCTCGAGTGCGGCGTCGAAGGTCTCACGGGAGTGATCGGCGTAGCGGTCGCGCTTGGTCAGCTGCTCGACCTCGAGCCATTCGTAGAGGAGGAACTCGAGGTCACGGCGCGACAACAGGAGCGACATGCCCCAAACCTAGGCCTGGGTGCGTAGGTAGCGCCCGAAGTGCGGCACGGTGAACGCGATCCGGCCGCGCTCACCGGAGTAGATGAGGCCCTTCTTCAGCAGGCTGTCGCGAGCGGGCGAAAGTGACTGCGGCTTCTTGCCGAGTACGGCGGCGACGTCTGCGGTGGCGACCGCGCCGACCGGGTCGGTCGCCTCGTGGGGCGAGGCGTCGGCCATGGCGCGCAGGTAGTCGCGCTCGCCCGGCGTGGCCCGCTCGTAGCGGGAGCCGAAGAACCCTACGGCGAGCTCGCGCTCGGCTTCGGGTGCGGCGACGGTGACGTCGTCGGCCGTGATCGGCGAGCGGGGTGCGAGATCCCATACCGCCTTGCCGTAGGCCTGGATGAAGTAGGGGTAGCCACCGGTGGCGGCGTACATCGCGGCGAGCGCGGCATCGTCGTAGCCGGCACCCTCCTCGGCCGCCGGCGCCGCCAGCGCCCGGTCGGCGGCCTCGCGGCCGAGCCGGTCGATCCGCTGGTAGGAGAACAGCCGCTCGGAGTAGGACTTCGACGCCGAGAGCACCGCGGGCAGGTGGGGCAGGCCGGCGCCGACGACGATCACCGGCAGGCCGGACTGGCTGAGCTCGTGGCAGGCCGCGCACAGTGCCGAGACATCGGCCGGGCCGAGGTCCTGCATCTCGTCGACGAACACCGCGACGCCGAGCCCCTTGTCGGCGGCGATCCCGCCGACGTCGGTGAGCAGCTCGACCAGGTCGATCTCGATGTCGCCCGAGTCGGCGCGCCCGCGCACCGCCGGCGCCGTGATGCCGGGGCTCCACCGGTCCTTGAGCTTGGCATCGGTGCCGGCCTCCCGCTCGGCGAACGAACGGATCACGCCGAGCACCTCGTCGTGGCCGTCGTCCTCGGCGCTGCTGGACCGGCCGAGCTCCCGCACCGCCTGGTGCAGGGCGCCCGACAGCGGTCGCCGCAGCGACTGGTCGGGACGTGCCTCGAGCTTGCCGGTGCCCCAGCCCTTGCGGACCGCGGCCGACCGCAGCGCGTTGAGCAGCACCGTCTTGCCGACGCCACGCAGCCCGGTGAGGACCAGGGACCGCTCCGGGCGGCCCCGGGCCACCCGCTCGAGCACCACGTCGAAGGCGGTCAGCTGCTCGTCTCGCCCGGCGAGCTCGGGCGGCCGCTGGCCGGCGCCGGGAGCGTAGGGGTTCCGGATCGGGTCCACGATCGGACGCTATCGGGCTGTCTAGCCGGATCCTTAGACCCCGCTAGCGTGTCGCACATCCCCGAGTCGGCTCATCTTAAGATGCGCCGACTCGGCGTCGTGCGAGCCCGAAGATGCGCCGACTCGGCGTCGTGCGAGCCCGAAGATGCGCCGACTCGGCGTCGTGGGGGGCTCAGCCGGTGTGGCCGAGCACCGGGCGCACGGAGGTGGCGATGGTGCGCTGGCGGAGGGCGTCGACCAGGGTGTCGACCAGGTCGGGCACGTCGTCGGCGGCCAGTCGGAACGAGCCGGTGCACAGGTTGTCGCGCCACAGCGACACGACCACGAGGTCGGCCTCCTCGTGCCAGCTCACCCGGAGTGCGCGGTCGTCGCCACGGGCGTCGAAGAAGATCGAGCCCGTCCGCGGGAGCGGACGTACGGCGGCCATCGGCCCATCATCCGCCGATAGGCGGTCCCTGTCACTAGGGCCCCGTCTCCCGCGCCCACTAATCTTGGCGGCGTGCCGGAGCTGCCCGAGGTGGAGGCGCTGGCCCTGGATCTCCGGGGCCGGCTGAGCGGGCGCGCGATCACCAAGGTGCACATCGCCGCGTTCAGCGCGTTGAAGACCTACGACCCGCCGCTCTCGGCGATCGAGGGCACGCTGGTCGACGACGTACGACGCCACGGCAAGTTCCTCGACATCGAGGCCAGCGGCCTGCACCTGGTGTTCCACCTGGCGCGGGCCGGCTGGGTTCGGTGGAAGGACGAAGTGCCGGCGATCCCGCCCCGGCCGAGCACGAAGTCGCCGCTCGCCGTGCGGGTGGTCCTCGACGAGCGCGACGGGCTGACGCCGGGACTCGACATCACCGAGGCCGGCACCAAGAAGTCGCTGGCGCTCTACCTGGTCCGCTCCCCCGCCGACGTCGCGGGCATCGCCCGGCTCGGCCCGGACCCCCTCGACGACGCGTTCACCCGCGACTCGCTCGCCGCGATCCTGGAGGTCGAGGGACGCAAGCAGCTCAAGGGGGTGCTGCGCCACCAGGGCACCATCGCCGGCATCGGCAACGCCTACTCCGACGAGATCCTGCACGCGGCGCGGATGAGCCCGTTCAAGCCGGCCAACAGCCTCACCGACGACGAGCTCAGCATCCTGTTCGGCGCGGTCAAGCAGACCCTCGGCGACGCCGTCGACCGCTCCCGGGGGCTCGCCGCGAGCGAGCTCAAGGCCGAGAAGAAGTCCAACCTCGCTGTCCACGGCCGCACCGGGCTTGCCTGCCCGGTCTGCGGCGACACGGTGCGCGAGGTGTCGTTCGCGGACTCGAGCCTGCAGTACTGCCCGACCTGCCAGACCGGCGGCAAGCCGCTGGCCGACCGCCGCATGAGCAAGCTGCTCAAGTAAGGACCCCGAGACTCCCATGACCGGCATCCCCACCGTCGCGACCGACGGCCTGCCCGACCCGCTGCCCGACGGGCTCTCCGTGCTCGACGTGCGCGAACCGTTCGAGTGGGAGGCCGGCCACATCGAGGGCGCGATCCACATCCCGATGATGCAGCTGGTCGACCGGCTCGGCGACCTCCCCGACGGACAGACCCTCGTGGTCTGCAAGGTCGGCAGCCGCTCCGCACAGGTGGTCGGCTACCTCGCGCAACAGGGCTACGACGTGGTCAACCTGGCCGGCGGGCTCTACGACTGGGAGGCGGCCGGTCGCGCCCTGGTCAGCGAGACGGGGTCGGCGCCGTACGTCGCCTGACGGCTGGTCCGGCTAGAGATCGCAGTTGGTCTGAAACCAGGTGAAGGCCGCCGCGACGGCGTCCCGCTCGTCCGCGCTGAGCTTGCCCTCGACAGCCTCGATCTCGGCGTTCGTGGGCCGGTCGGGCAGCTCCAGGATGCGTGCCGCGAGCGCCTGGACGCCGCGCCAGGTCGACGAGGGGATCCCCGGCGGGCGCTGCAGGTCCGGCACCTCCGCCGCGAACTTCTTCATGACCGGTCCGAGCTTCGCCGCGACCGCGTCGGGGTCGGAGGAGCTGACCGCGGCTGCCTTGACGGCGCTCACCATCTCGGCGTACGGCGTGCACACCGCCGCCACTGCCTCCGGCAGCTCGGCGGGGGCGCTGGTCGGATCGTCCGTCGGACCCTCCGTCACCTCGTCCGCCTCTTCGCTGGTCTGCTGGTCCGACGCGGTCGCCGTGACGGGCGGGCCGCTGTCGTCCATGTCGGCGTCGGCAGAGCAGCCGTGGCTGAGCGCGGCGGTGGGGACCAGCAGCAGCAGGGGGACGATCATCGATCGGAGGGCGGGACGCATCGCCTTCCATCGTGACACGCCGCTCAATGCCCCACGGGTCAGCTGGTCGACGGGTCCGGGACGCCGCTCGGGCTCTCCAGGGCACACGTCTCGGACACGTAGTGGTCGAACGCCGTGACCTGCAGCTGGTCCTCGTCGGCCAGGTCCGCGGTGACGCCGGCGACGTCACCCAGGTTGTCGAAGTCGTCAGGTTCGAGATCGCTGAGATAGTCGACGGTGACCTCGTACCCCTTGCGCGCGTCGTCCGGTATGCCCTCGGGCGTGCCGACCTTCTCCAGGTCGTCGACCCACGTCTGGAGAGCGCCGATGATCTCGTCGCCGTCGGCGTCGGCGTCGAGTCCCTCCGCCCAGGACCGGTCGACCGCGACCGCGCAGAACTCGGTCTTCGACGCTTCCGCCGGAGGACCGCCGCACGCGCTGACGGAGAGGGAGAGGAGTGCTGCGGCTGCGGCGGCGGCCGGGAGCGTGTTCCGAGTCACGGGGGCACCCTACGCATCGACAGCCGAACGGCCGGCCCCGAACCCGGGGCCGGCCGCTCTGCGGTTGCGTCAGGTCACTCCGTGGTGACGTCCGTGGGGAGGTCCTCGACGTCCGGGATGCCGATGTCCTCGGGGCAGGTCTCCGCGGCGTAGGAGAAGAACTTCTCGCCGTCGGCCTGGTCGTCCTTGTCGACACCAGGAATCTCGTCGTCACTGTCCTTGATGTCGTCGTAGTCGGCGTCGGCGACCGCCTCCGTGAAGACCTCGAAGCCGTTGCGCTCGTCGTCAGAGATGCCGTCCGGCGTGCCCGTGTCCTCGAGCTCGCTGACCGCGTCCTGGACGTCCTTCCACTGGTCCTCGGACGGCCCGTCGGCGTCTGCCGCGAACAGGGTTTCGAAGACGCCGCCGACGGACTTGCAGAAGTCGTCCTTGGACGCGTCGGTCGGAGCACCACCGCAGGCGGTGAGGGAGAACGACAGCAGCGCGGTTGCGCCGACGACAGCAATCGGTCGCTTGATCCGGGTCATGGAGATTCCTTTCGGGGTTGACGTCGGCGCCGCGTGCACCGGGTCGAGAGCGGCCGCACGAGGCGGCCGGCCACAGGCAGACTATTGATGCGTGCCGGTCGCCGGAAGGGGTCATCCCCCGCTCACTCCTCCAGCAAACACGGCCGGAAGCGGCGTCGCGAGAACGCCGGGCAAACGATCGAGGTACTCGCGACGGCTGATCTCCCCCACGCCGAGGCTCGCCAGGTGCGGCGTGGACCACTGCACGTCGATCAACCGGTGCGGCGCGTGGGAGTCGTGGAGGCGCTCGACCAGGCCCACGAGGGCCACCTTCGAGGCGTCCCGGCGCCGGTGGAACATCGACTCTCCCGCGAACAGGCCGCCGATCGCGACGCCGTACAGCCCGCCGGCGAGCCGCCCGTCCTGCCACGCCTCGACCGAGTGCGCCCAGCCGAGCCGGTGGAGCTCGCCGTACGCCGTGCGGATGCCCTCGTCGATCCAGGCCCCGGGCCGCCGCGGGTCGGCACATGCGGCCACGACCTCGTCGAACGCGGTGTCGACCCGGATCTCGAAGTCCCGCACCGAGCGCCGCAGCGACCGCGACACCCGCAGGCCGTCGAGGCGGAGCACCCCGCGGACGGCGGGAGACCACCAGCCGACCGTCACCGGGGCTGCGCGGGTGCGGAGCCGCAGCCGCGCCGGCTCGGGCATCGGGAACAGGCCGCGCCGGTAGGCCGCCAGGACGGTGCCCGGGGCCAGATCGGCGCCGACCGCCACCAGGTCGTCGTCGGTCCCGAGCGCGGCGAGCCGCTCGCGGGAGGGCAGCTCCCACGGTGTCGGTGGCGGCTCGACCGGGCCCCGATGGTCCATCTGTCAATGTTTTCCCATGCGCATGAACCTCAAGCGGGGGCTCGCCGTCGAAGCAGCCCGTGTCGTCGTCCCGAAGCTCACCGAGCTCGCCCCCGGCATGACCTCCTCGTTCGTGCGTGAGGCCCTGCACCGCGCGATCGTCGGCATCGGCCCGCTGCCGCCCGCGGCGCAGGCCGCCGAGACCCAGCTGCGCGAGCAGCACGGCAACGTCGACCGGGCCGTCCACGAGGTGATCGAGAACCATGTCCGCTACGCCGGCGTCGGCGGCCTGTTCACCAACCTCGGCGGCCTGATCACCGCCGCGGTGATCGCGCCGGCCAACATCACCGAGCTGGCGCTGGTCCAGTGCCGGATGGTCGCCGGCATCGCGCACCTGCGCGGCTACGACCTTGAGGACCCGCGGGTGCGCAACGCGGTCCTGGTCACCGTCCTCGGTGAGGACACGGTGCGCAAGATGGTCAAGCAGCTGCGGCTCCCCGCCCCTCCGATGGCGATCGCGACCGCCCCCTCCCACGACCCCATGCTCGACGCCACCATCACGTCCGCGGTGGCCGCCGACCTGGTCAGCCGGGTGATCGGCAAGCGTCTCGCCACCACGGTCGGCAAGCGGGTCCCGGTGGTCGGCGGCCTGGTCGGCGCCGGCGCCGACGGCTACAGCACCTGGAAGGTCGGTCGCTACGCCGACCGCGAGTTTCTTCTCAAGGCGCAGCTCCCTCGTTGATTCGAGCTAGGGCTCGAGGCGGCGCTTGAGCTCGCGACTGGCCCGAAGGGCGATGCCGTGGGGGTCCGGGCGGCGGGCTGCTTCGGCGGTCATGCTGCTGAGGGCGTTGATGGCGGCACGGGTGATCGCGCGCTTCTTGACCCGGTCGGGGTTGTGCCAGGGATGCTCGGGGTCGGGCCGTCGTGGGCGGAGCTCGGCGACGTCGCCGATCACGTCGATGCCGCTCGAGGCGATCCACTCCAGCGACCGTTCGGTGCGCTCCTCGACCCAGTCGAAGTTGTCGGGCCGGAGCATGACCGGCGCCGACCGGTGGTGGAACAGGCTGCCGTCGGCGACCATCCGGCGCAGGAGCTCGTCGTACTCCCCCTCCCGGGCGACCTTCCGGCCGAGTGCCTGGTTGAGGTGCCGCAGGACCTGGGTCTCGGCAACCCCGAGCGACCTGTTCGTCGCCTCGCTCTCGAGCGGCGCCCAGGCGGGGTCGATGTCGAAGGCCTGGCACATCCGCGTCCAGAGCGTGTCCTGCTGGTCGTCGTCGGCGCGCCGGTCGGCTGGTACGACGACCAGGTGGATGCGCTCCGGGGGTACGGCGACACCCCAGGACGACAGCACGTCCGGGATGTCGAACGCCTGCATCATGAACGGCTTGCCCATCCGCGACCGGCGGAGGAACTTCCTGAAGGTCCAGCTGCGGCCCTGCTTGATGCTCTCCTGCCAGGCGGCGGAGAGCTGGCGAGCCAGGTCGCGAGCCGAGTAGATGATGTGGACCTCGCTGCCCGAGAGGTCCTTCATCGCGCGCTCGATCTGCTTCTGGTGCGCGGGAGCCAGGATCTCGTGGCTGATGATCACGTTGCCGTCGAGCCGGCGGGTGCGCCGCATCAGCGTCGCCCAGGCGCCGTCGGCATGGCCCGGCGCGCCGCCCCAGTCCTGCTCGGTCAGGTCGAGCGCGGCTCGGAACTGCGACAGCTCGGGTCGCGCGAGCCTCGAGGACGACGGGAAGTGGACGCCGTGGTCGGCGAGCGTCTTGGTGTTCTTCCCCAGCCGGGTCTGGATGTAGGTCGTCCCTGTCTTCGGCGCACCGATGTGCAGGTGCACGACCCTCGTCATGCGGGTGATTGTGCCAGCGCTCGCACCACGGCCGACGGGCTGGGCCGCCCGAGCTGTCCGGCCATCCAGGTGCTGGCGTCGACGACCGCGCGCAGGTCGACGCCGTGCTCGATCCCGAGGCCGGTCAGGAACCACACCAGGTCCTCGGTGGCGAGGTTGCCGGTGGCGCTCCGCGCGTAGGGGCAGCCGCCGAGGCCGCCGGCGGAGGCGTCGTACGTCGTGACGCCCGCCTGCAACCCGGCGTACACGTTGGTCAGGGCCTGGCCGTAGGTGTCGTGGAAGTGCAGCGCGAGTCGGTCCGGCCCGACGCCGGCCGCGGCGAACCCGGCGACCAGCGCCTTGACGTGGCCGGCGGTGGCGACGCCGATCGTGTCGCCGAGGCTGAGCTGGTGACAGCCGAGCTCGAGCAGCCGGGTGCCGGCGGTCACGACCTGCTCGACCGGCACCGGACCTTCCCACGGGTCGCCGAAGCACATCGAGACGTAGCCGCGGACGTCGAGCCCGGCCGCGAGTGCCCGGGCGATGGTCGGTGCGAACATCGCGAACTGCGAGTCGAGGGTGCGGTTGAGGTTCTTGGCCGCGAACGTCTCCGTCGCGGACGCGAACACGGCGATGTGCCGGAGCCCCAGCTCGAGCGCGCGATCGAGGCCGCGGTCGTTGGGGACGAGGACCGGGAGGTCGCGGGCGGTGTCGCCGAGCTCTGCGGTGAGGCGCGTCATCAGCTCGGCGGCGTCCGCGAGCTGGGGCACCCACTTCGGGTGCACGAAGCTGGTCGCCTCGACGATCGGCAGCCCGGCCGCCAGCAGCCTGCGAACGAACGCGGCCTTCGCCTCCGTCGGCACCATCGCCTGCTCGTTCTGCAGCCCGTCGCGCGGACCCACCTCATAGATCGTGACCCGGCTCGGCAGGCCGGGCTCGGGAACCACCATCGGCAGGGCGCTCAAGACTCACTCCGGTCTCGTGACGGTCGCTGCGCGACCTCCTCGACCTCCGAGACGGTGAAGAGGGCGTCGCCGAGCGCGACCTGGGCGCCGGTGACGGCGGAGACGACGGTGACCACTCCGTCGTACGGCGCTTTCAGCGCCAGCTCCATCTTCATCGCCTCGACCACCCCGAGGACGTCGCCCGCGCCGACCGACTGCCCCTCGCTGACGCGGACGTCGAGCACGGTGCCGGGCATCGGCGCGACGACGGTGCCGTCGCCGGCCACCACCCCGTGGTCGGCCGCGGCGTCGGGCCGGGCGAAGACGTAACGCTGCCCGTGGTGGGCGAGCTCGACGCCGTGGGCGGTGACGTTCGCGATCGGATGCTCGCTCGGCGGGGGGCCGAGCAGGATCGATCCGTCCTCGAAGTCGACGCGGACCGGCGCGGCCGGCCCGCCCAGCCGGAACCCGTCGGAGGCGAACGGACCGGTCGTCGCCTGCGCCCGATGCCAGGCGTGGGCAGCGAGCTCCCGAGCCGGGCCCGGGTCTGGAGCGGCGATCTCGTTGCGGTCCAGCCAGGCGGTGTCGATCTCGCCGTTGGCGAAGGCCTCGCTCGCGGCGAGGGTGCGCAGGAACCCGGTGTTGGTGGTGAGCCCGAGGATCGCGGTGTCGTCGAGTGCGCCGACGAGGGCGCGGCGGGCGCGCTCGCGGTCCGGCCCGACGGCGATCACCTTGCCCAGCATCGGGTCGTAGGACGTGCTCACGACCTGCCCCGGCTCGAGGGCGTGGTCGACCCGCGCCGTCCCGGGCCAGCGCACCGTCGTCGCGCGGCCGGCCTGCGGCAGGAACCCGGCGTACGGGTCCTCGGCGTAGATGCGCGCCTCGATCGCGTGCCCGGTCGGGACCACGTCGTCCTGCGTGAACGGCAGCGGACGGCCGGCGGCGACCAGCAGCTGGGCCTCGACCAGGTCGATGCCGGTCACCTCCTCGGTCACCGGGTGCTCGACCTGCAGGCGGGTGTTCATCTCGAGGAAGTAGAAGTCGCCGGTGTCGGCGTCGAGGAGGAACTCGACGGTGCCGGCGTTGGTGTAGCCGACGGATCGCGCGAGCTCGACGGCCGAGGCGTGGATCCGCTCCCGGACGTCGTCGGGAAGGTCGGGCGCCGGCGCCTCCTCGAGGACCTTCTGGTGGCGTCGCTGCGCCGAGCACTCGCGGGTGAGCAGGTGGAGCACGTTGCCGTGGGTGTCGCCGAGGACCTGGACCTCGATGTGGCGGCCGCGTTCGACGTACTTCTCGATCAGCATGGTGTCGTCGCCGAACGCCGCCTTCGACTCGCGCTTCGCCGCTGCGATCGCCTCGTCGAGCCCGTCCGCGGACCGCACGATCCGCATGCCCTTGCCGCCGCCACCGGCGGCGGCCTTCACGAGCACCGGGAAGGACAGGTCGTCACCTGTCGGCACCACGGGAACGCCCGCGCCGACGGCGATCTCGCGGGCGGCGTCCTTGCGGCCCATCCGGTCGATCACCTCGGGGGTCGGGCCGATCCAGATGAGGCCGGCGTCGGCCACGGCGCGGGCGAAGCCGGCGTTCTCCGAGAGGAAGCCGTAGCCGGGGTGGACCGCGTCGGCCCCGGCAGCCAGGGCGGCAGCGACCTGGGCGGCGGGGTCGAGGTAGTCGGGCTCACCCGCGACGGCACGGATGCCGAGACGCTCGCAGGTGCGGACGATCCGGCGCGCGATCTCGCCCCGGTTGGCGATGTAGACGGCGTTGATCTCGACAGGCTCGATCATCGGTGTCCTCTCACATCCGGAAGATGCCGTAGGAGGGCTCCGGCACCGGCGCCGCCCCATGACCGGTGGTGACGGCGAGCGCCATCCCCAGCACGCGTCGGGTGTCGGCGGGATCGATGACGCCGTCGTCCCAGAGCCGGGCGGTGGCGTAGTAGGGCGACCCCTGCGTCTCGTACTGCTCGCGGATCGGCTCCTTGAACTCCTCGTCGTCCTCGCGGCCCGCGACGGTGGCGAGCACGCCCGCGGCCTGGTCGCCGCCCATCACCGAGATCCGCGCGTTGGGCCACATCCAGAGGAACCGCGGGTCGTAGGCGCGGCCGCACATGCCGTAGTTGCCGGCACCGAACGAGCCGCCGATGACCACCGTCAGCTTGGGTACGACGCTGCACGCCACCGCCGTGACCAGCTTGGCGCCGTCGCGCGCGATGCCGCGGTTCTCGTAGTCCTTGCCGACCATGAACCCGCTGATGTTCTGCAGGAACAGCAGCGGGATGCCGCGCTGGTTGCAGAGCTCGACGAAGTGCGCGCCCTTGAGCGCCGACTCGCTGAACAGGATGCCGTTGTTGGCGACGATGCCGACGGGATAGCCGTGGATCTTGGCGAAGCCGCAGACCAGGGTCTCGGCGTACAGCTGCTTGAACTCCTGCAGTCGTGAGCCGTCGACCAGGCGCCGGATCACCTCGCGGACGTCGTACGGCGTCCGGGTGCTGGTCGGCACCACGTCGTACAGCGACTCGGGCGGTTCGTGGGGGTCCTCGGGGGATGCCGTTTGGTCCCAAACCGCATCAATTTCGCCGAAATACCTGTCGTTTGGGACCAAACGTCGACCAGACCGGCCCCGACCCTCCGGCAGCGTCGCCACGATGCCGCGCAGGATCTGCAGCGCGTGGGTGTCGTCGTCGGCGAGGTGGTCGACGACGCCGGACGTGCGGGCGTGGACGTCACCGCCGCCGAGCTCCTCGGCGGTCACGACCTCGCCGGTCGCGGCCTTCACCAGCGGCGGACCACCGAGGAAGATCGTGCCCTGGTTGCGGACGATCACGGTCTCGTCGGACATCGCGGGGACGTAGGCGCCGCCGGCCGTGCACGATCCCATCACCGCGGCCAGCTGCGGGATCCGCTTCGCGGACATGTTGGCCTGGTTGAAGAAGATCCGGCCGAAGTGCTCCTTGTCGGGGAACACCTCGTCCTGCATCGGCAGGAAGGCGCCACCGGAGTCGACCAGGTAGATGCACGGCAGCCGGTTCTCCGCGGCGATGGTCTGCGCGCGGAGGTGCTTCTTGACCGTCAGCGGGTAGTAGGTGCCGCCCTTCACCGTCGCGTCGTTGGCGAGGACCAGGCACTCGCGACCCTCGACCCGGCCGATGCCGGCGACCACGCCGGCGGCCGGGACGGCGTAGTCGTCCCCGGGCGCGCCGTACATCCCGAACGCGGCCAGCGGCGCGATCTCGAGAAACGGGCTGCCCGGATCGAGCAGCCCGTCCACGCGGTCGCGCGGCAGCAGCTTGCCGCGGTCGGTGTGCTTCTTGCGGGCGGCCTCGCTGCCGCCTTCGCGCACCCGGGAGAGCCGCTCGCGCAGCTCGACGGTGAGCTCCTCGAGGCTGGTCATGGAATCAGGTTAACGATCATTAACCTGAGTGGTCAATCGGGTGCGAATCCGAGCCGCGGGTACTGCCCGTTCGTACGCGATCGAGAGGAGAGTCATGTCGACCGTCGGCACCATCACCAAGCTCGCCACCGAGGTAGTCGGGAAGGCCGCACACGCGGTCACGCACCCGCGGCAGACCGTCGCCACCGTCACCGGACGCGCCCGCGGCCTGGCGGCCAACGTGACCCGCGATGAGCCGAAGCCATCGACCGCCGGGAAACCCCCCCAGAAGAGCGGGACGAAGAGCGGACGAAGAGCGGGACGAAGAGCGGGACGAAGAGCGGGACGAGCGTGACGGCGCCGCCCGGGCCCTCGGTGGTCCCCAGCCCGCCGCGGAACACGGAGCCGGCGGAGCCGGTGACGCCCGCCGAGCCGGTGGAGCCGTCGACCACCGAGCCCAAGGCAGCGTCGCGGGACGCCGCCCACCACGGCCGCGGCGCCGACCCGACCGACGACTGGCACGACGAGATCGAGGACGGTCCCGAGGTCGGCATCAATCCGGCCACCGGCCTGCCGCACCGAGCCCCGGGGTGAATGAGCGTTAACCTGGGCCGGTGACCACCACCGCGGAGCCGACCCGGCGGGAGCAGATCCTCGCGACAGCGGCCGAGCTGTTCGCGGAGCGGGGGTTCCACGGCGTCTCGGTGGCCGACCTCGGTGCGGCGTGCGGGATCTCCGGGCCGGCGCTCTACAAGCACTTCGCCAGCAAACAGGCGATGCTCGCCGAGATGCTGGTGTCGATCAGCGAGGAGCTGCTTGCAGTGGGGCGGCAGCGCGTGGCGTCCGCGTCGGGCCCGGCGGACGCCGTCCGCGCTCTTGTCGACTGGCACGTCGAGTTCGCGCTCGGCCACCGGCCGCTGATCATCGTCCAGGACCGCGACTGGGAGTCGCTGCCGGAGCAGGCGCGGGAGCAGGTGCGTCGGCTGCAGCGGGCGTACGTCGACCTGCTCGCCGGACAGCTCCGGGCACTCCAGCCCGACCTGACCAAGCCCACCGCGCACGCCGCGGCCCAGGCGGCGTTCGGACTGCTCAACTCCACGCCGCGGGCCGGCCACGCGATCTCCGACGACGCGTTGCGCACCCTTCTCGCCCACATGGCGGTCCGCGCTTTACAGATCTAGACGCGGTGAGCGAAGAGGTCCGGCTCGACTACGACGCCTGGCCGAGCGCGGTCGTCACCACCCAGCGGACCTGGTGGACGTGATGCCTGAGCAGCGCCATCGCCGCATCGCGATCGAGCGGGTCGGCGCCGTCGCACACCCGCGCGAGCAGCGCCTCCACCAACAGCGCGAGGCGGTCCCCCTCGAGCTGCTGCGCCCGCTCCGGCACTCCGAGGTGATCGGCCGCGGACCTGCCCATGGTGCGCCAGTCCTCGCGCTGCCGCTGGAGCGCCTGCCGGGTGTCGTCGTCGCACCATCGGGCCCGCTCGACCAGGGCCAGCCACAACAGCGTCTGGTCGCGGTCCTCCGGGTCGTCGTCCATCGGCGAGCTGGGCCGCGAGGAGCTCCACCACGTCGGCGACGGGGTCGCCACAGGGCTTGAACAGGAATCCGCGGCGCCCGTGGTGCTCGACGCAGTCCCACACCACGCACTGGATGAGGAACGCCTTGTCGCGGTAGTGCAGGCGCAGCGAGCTCGTCGCCACGCCCGACTGTTCGGCCACTGCTCGCACGCTGACGGCCTCCAGGCCACCAGCCCGTACGAGCGCTCGGACTGCCGCCGCGACCTCGAGGCCACGGGCGTAGGGATCGATTCGGCGAGGCATGCCGCGATCATCGTCGGGGCTGCCGCGGACGAGTAGCCCCAGCGCGCGATATCCACAGGGCCGTGGGTCGTGCCACACCTGCGCCACCATCCGACGAGGTCCCCCGCGCGTTGGTGACACGGTCGTGGCGCCAACGCAGGTGGGACCACCGCGGTTGCTAGCGCATCTGTGGCAGCACAGTCAGAACGCCCCGCCGCGTCCGGCTCCGTCGGCGAAGCGAGCGGCGCCCGTCATGGCCTTGAGGAGGGACCGACCTCCGTGCACCCACTCGACGTCGAGGGCGCGGTCGAGGGGCAGACCGTGCTGTTCGTACGACGACAGCCGGTCCTGCTGCATGCAGGTCTGGGGGAAGGCGGCGATCTGCGCGGCCAGCGCCACCGCCTCATCCAGGGCGGCGCCGGGCGCGCTGACCCGGTTGGCAAGCCCCATCCGCTGCGCCTCCTCTGCGCCGACCGCGCGGCCGGTGAGGATCAGGTCGAGTGCGTGGGACTGGCCGATCAGGCGTGGCAGCCGGATGGTGCCGCCGTCGATCAGCGGCACGCCCCACCGCCGGCAGAACACCCCGAACACGGCATCCGGGTCGGCGACCCGCAGGTCGCACCACAGCGCCAGCTCGAGCCCACCCGCGACGGCGTGACCCGCGACCGCCGCGATCACCGGCTTGGACAGCACCAGCCGCGACGGCCCCATGGGCGCGGGACCATCGGTGCCGGGCGGATCTGCCTTCATCGTCCCGGCGCTGACGGCCTTGAGGTCGGCGCCGGCGCAGAACGTGCCACCCGCGCCGGTCAGGACGGCGACGCTCGCGTCCGGGTCGGCGTCGAACGCGAGGAACGCGTCGTAGAGCCCCCGGGCGTGCTCGGTGTCGACCGCGTTGCGCACGTCCGGCCGGTTGATCGTGACGACCGTGACCGGCCCACGCCGCTCGCTCTGCACACTCATGGCAGGACCTCCATCAGCCGACCTCCACCACGGCGCGCTCGAGGATCGGCTCGAGATCGAGGCCGGTGGGAAGAGTGCCCAGCGCGCCGCCCCAGTCACGGTCGAGCCGGGACGCGCAGAAGGCGTCGGCGACAGCGGACGGCGCGTGCTGCAGCAGGAGCGAGCCCTGGAAGACGAGGGCCAGCTGCTCCACGATCCGGCGGGCCCGCAGCTCGATGTCGTCGAAGGACGTGAACTCCTTCTGCAGCCGTGCGACCGCCTCGTCGAACCGCACATCGGCGCCGGCCGCCAGCCCGACCTCCTCGAAGTAGGCGTCGAGCGTGTGCGGCTCGCGGGCGATCGCCCGCAGCGCGTCGAGCGCCGCGACGTTGCCCGAGCCCTCCCAGATCGAGAGCAGCGGCAGCTCGCGGTAGATCCGGGCCGCGTCGAAGTCCTCGATGTAGCCGTTGCCGCCCAGGCACTCGAGTGCCTCCGCGGCGTGGATCGGCCCGCGCTTGCAGACGTAGTACTTCGTCGCGGCCAGCGCCAACCGGCGTACGGCGGCCTCGCCCTGGTCGCCACCGATCGCCCGGTCGTTGGCGCCGGCCAGCCGCATCATCGCGGTGGTGGCTGCCTCGGACTCGATCGCGAGGTCGGCGAGCACGTTGCGCATGGCCGGCTGCTCGATCAGAGTCTTGCCGAACGCGCTGCGGTGGCGGGCGTGGTGGGTGGCCAGCACCAGCGAGGTGCGCATGCCGGCCGCGGTGCCGATGACGCAGTCGAGCCGGGTCATGTTGACCATCTCGACGATGGTCCGGACGCCGCGACCCTCCTCGCCGACCAGCCAGCCGGTGGCGCCGTCGTACTCGATCTCGGACGACGCGTTGGACTTGTTGCCGAGCTTGTCCTTGAGCCGCAGGAAGCGCATCGCGTTGCGGTCGCCGCCCGGCAGCACCCGCGGCACCAGGAAGCAGGAGAGCCCGCCCGGCGCCTGCGCCAGGGTGAGGAACATGTCCGACATCGGCGCTGACGTGAACCACTTGTGGCCGACCAGCGCGTAGGAGCCGTCCGCACCTCCGTCGACCGGTGAAGCGGTCGTGGTGTTCGCCCGTACGTCGGAGCCGCCCTGCTTCTCGGTCATCGACATGCCGGCGATCAGGCCGCGCTTGGTGACGGGATCGGCGAGGCCGGGGTCGTACTCGCGGTTGGTGAGCAGCGGCTCGAACTGCGCGGCCAGGTCGGGGTTGGCGCGGAGCGCGGGGACGACGGCGTAGGTCATCGAGATCGGACAGCCGTGCCCGGCGTCGACCGACCAGACCATGAACTTCGCGGCGCGCGCGACGTGCGCTCCCGGCCGGTCGTCCGCCCAGGGCGCTCCGTGCAGTCCGTGGCCGATCGCGGTCGTCATCAGCTGGTGGTAGGCGGGGACGTACTCGACCTCGTCGACCCGGTGGCCGTAGCGGTCGTGGGTGTGCAGCCGCGGCGGCACCCGCTCGGCCAGTCGGCCCAGGTCCTGCGCCTCGGCGGTGCCGGCGAGCCGGCCCAGCTCGTGGATCTCGTCGGCCGCCCAGCCGGCCCCCTCGCGCTCGAGTCCCTCGAGGAGGGCGGGGTTGTCGGCCGTGTCGTGGCCGACCAGCGGCGGGACCTGGTTGAACACCTCATGCGTTTGCGTCATGGCACTTATCCCTTGTTGGAGGAGGGTCCGAAGTCGTCGTACGGCGCGCTGTCGCGCTCGCGCACTGCCTGCTTGAACCCGGCCTCGGCGGCGCGGGCCGCGAACGAGTAGCCCTCGCGGGTGTGCCGGGAGATCCCGTCGAAGACGGTGCTGATCAGCTGGCTGTTCTGCACACCCTGCGCGAGGAGCGCGGAGTTGAGCGCGAGCTTGACCATCATCAGCTGGTTGATCGGCATTGCCGCGATCCGTTGGACCAGGTTCTCGGTGCGCTCATCCAGCTGGTCCGGCTCCGGCGCCTCGATCGCGAGTCCCCACTCCGCGGCCTCGCGGCCGGAGAGGCAGTCGCCGGTGAGCAACAGGCGCTTGGCGCGCTGGTCGCCGAGCCGATGGGCCCACAGACCGGCGCTCGGCACGCCCCACACCCGGGTGGGCGGGTAGCCGATCTTGGTGTCGGCGGCGATGACGATCTGGTCGCAGTGCAGCGCGATGTCGGTGCCGCCGGCGACGCAGAAACCGTGGATCTTGGCGACGGTCGGCTTGTCGGCGTGCAGCAGCGAGGCGTAGCCCTTGGTGAAGCGGCTCATCATCGCGTAGTCGACCATCGGGTCCCACGTCTTCGCCGGGTCGTGGTTGGGGATCGCCTGCTCCGCGAACGCCGTCAGGTCGTAGCCGCCGCAGAAACCCTTGCCCCGACCGCTCACGACGATCACGTGCACCCGCGGATCGAGGTCCGCGCGCTCGACGGCTGCGCTGAGGTCCACGGGGGTGTCGGGCGTGATCGAGTTGCCCTGGTCCGGCCGGTTGAAGACGATCCGCGCGACCCGGCCGTCGACCTCGTAGGTCAGCGTGCGGTAGGTCCGTTCCTCGTCATCGAGCGGCAGCCCTTCGTACGGCGAATCGGGACCCTCGTGCGCGGGACGCCGCCAGGGCGCTTCGTCTGTGCCATCAGCCATGCCGTCTGCCATGCCGTCTGCCATGGAGGGGACGTTACAGTTTCGGCTACAGTTGTGTCCATGGTTGTAGCGGCGGACCTCAAGCTCCTGCCCGCACGGTCGGTCGTGCTGTCGCTGCTCCTGGGCTCGCACCCCGACCGGATGGGCCCGGCCCAGCTGACCCGTGCCGGAGAGCACTTCGACATCCCGGCCTCGACCCTGCGGGTCGCGCTCACGAGGGCGGTGGCGGCCGGCGACCTGCGCCGCGTGGAGGGTGACTACGTGCTCGGCGAGCGGCTGGTCGCCCGCCAGCAACACCAGGACGAGGCGGTCGAGGACGCCGAGACGGCCTGGGACGGCACCTGGGAGATGGCCGTGATCGTGGTGTCGGGTCGCTCGGGCAGTGAGCGGGCGGCCTTGCGGGACACCCTCGCCGGCGCGCGGCTGGCCGAGCTGCGTGAGGGCGTCTGGACGCGGCCGGCGAACCTGCGGCGGGTCGCGTCGTACGCCGGCGACCCGGTGCTCACCACCTTCCGGTCCCGTCCTGACGTCGACCCTGCAGACCTGGCGAGATCCCTGTGGGACCTGGCGGGCTGGGCGACGGGCGGGCGCGACCTGCTGCGCCGGCTCGAGCGGACGACGAAACCCGCGCCCCGACTGGCGGTTGCGGCGCACATCGTCCGCCACCTCACCGCCGACCCGCTGCTCCCGCCAAGCCTGTTGCCGGCCGGCTGGCCGGGCCAGGACCTGCGGACGGCGTACGCCGCCTACCAGGCCGAGCTGCGAACGCTCGGCGTCTCCTGAGGAGCACCGGACTGCGAACCGAACAGTGCCTCCAGCGGGACCGGCCGCGTCCACAGGTAGCCCTGGCCGGAGTCGCACCCGAGGTCCCGCATGATCTCGAGCTGGCGGGGCTCTTCGATCCCCTCGGCCACCGTGCGCAGGCCGAGCCGGTGCGCGATGTCGATGACCCCTCGGACGATCGCCCGGTCCTCCTCGCTGTGCACCACGTTGCGGACGAACGACCGGTCGATCTTCAAGATGTCGACCGGGAAGCTGCGCAGGTGCGTCAGCGGTGAGTAGCCGGTGCCGAAGTCGTCGAGCGCGATCTGCACGCCCAGCGCCTTCAGCTCCGTGAGCCGGTTGATGGCCCCGGTCAGGTCGCTGACCGTCGCGGTCTCGGTGATCTCCAGGACGAGGCGTTCGGCGGGCAGGCCGGAGGTCGACAGGGCCTGGGCGACCACGTCGGCGAGCCGGGTGAAGCGCAGCTGTCGTGCGGAGATGTTCACACTCGTGTACACCTCCGGTGACAGCTGGGCGGTCGCGTTGCAGGCGGTCCTCAGCGCCCATTCGCCGATCGGTCCGATCTGCCCGCTCGTCTCGGCATGGTCGATGAAGTCGGCCGGGTTGAGCAGGCCACGCTCGGGGTGCATCCACCGGATGAGAGCCTCGACACCGAGGCGCTCGTTCGACTTGAGGTCGACGATCGGCTGGTAGTGCAGCCAGAACTCGTGCTGGACGAGCGCGAGGTCGAGATCGGTGCGCACCCGCGACCGCGACTCCGCCGCCACCCGCATCTCCGGACGGAAGATCTCGTAGCAGTTGCTCCCGCGGGCCTTGGCGGCGTACATCGCGGCATCGGCCTCGGCAAGGAGGTCGTCGGTCTCCCCGTGCCTCTCCGCGGACTCCGCGAGCCCGATGCTGGCGTGGATCACCACCTCGACGTCGCCGATGCTCACGGGCGCGCTGATCGCCTCCAGCAGCCGCTCGACCACCAGCACGGCGCCGCCGAGGTCCGTGTCCTCGAGCAGGATGGCGAACTCGTCGCCGCCGAACCGCGCCACGGTGTCGCCGGGGCGGACGCTTTCGGTGAGCCGGGTCCCGATGCTCCGCAGCAGCTGGTCGCCTGCTCCGTGCCCGTGCGCGTCGTTGACCGCCTTGAAGTCGTCGAGATCGAGGAAGCAGACGACCAGCGACTGGGCGTCCCGGCGGACCAGGGCGTGCCGGGTTCGTTCGAGGAAGAGCACCCGGTTCGGCAACCCGGTCAGCTCGTCGGACAGTGCGCGCTCGCGGAGCTCGTCCTCCAGGCGGCGCCGCTCGGTCACGTCGTGGGTGTTGAGCACGAGGGCCTCGACGGCGGGGTCGTCGAGGAGGTCGGTGATCGAGGTCTCGGCATGGCGGAAGGACCCGTCGGCCTGCATCACCCGGCACTCGACCCGGCACTGGTCCTGAGCGACGGCCCGCTCGAGCGCCTCGCTGAACGCAGCTCGGTCCGACGGGTGCACCCAGTCGAGGATCGGCCGGCCGACCAACCCGACCGCGGGCAGGGCGAACACCCGCGAGGCCGCCGAGCTCTGGTAGGTCACCACGCCGGAGCTGTCCACCAGGGTGAGCACGTCGCTGGAGTTCTGGCCGATGGCGCGGAACCGGGCCTCGGTGCCGGCCAGGTGCTCGAAGGCCGCTCCGGCGAGGGTCGCGACGAAGCTGGCCAGCTGGACCTCCTCGTCGCCGAACAGCTCACCGAGCTGGCTGTGGGTGACGTAGAAGCACCACAGCGCCTTGCCGTCCACCATGATCGGCGCCACCAGCACCGACCGGATCTCCGACAACAGAAGGCTCTCGCTCCCGTCGGTGATCAGGTCGTCCGCGACGACCGGGACCCCGGCGTCGACGGCACGGGTGAGCAGGGTGTGGCTGATCGCGTCGGCACGCTCGCCCGAGACCGTCACCGGGTTCTCGTTGCGCACGTCCTCGACGCTGATGATGTGGCACCGTTCACCCCTCAGCAGGGTCAGGGCGGCGTCGCGGATGACGGCTTCCAACGCAGTGGTCGTCGGTGCCGCCGCGATCTCGCGACCCACGCTGAGCAGGGTCGTGAACCGGTCGAAGAGCGACACCGTGGAGTCCGACTCGTCCTCGGACGGTCGAACCTCCACCGACCGCTCGAACGCGAGGACGGCCTCCGTGGCGTCGGCCAGCGCGGTGGCGGAGCCGCCGCGCGCAGCAAGGACCCGCGCCCGTGCCTGCCTGCTGAGCGCCGCTTCGTAGCGCGCCCCCTGGGCGTCCGCGATCGCAACGCTGCGGTCGAGCAGCCGGACCGCCGCGCGGTGCCGGCCCTTCAGGCTGGCGAGCAGGCCCGCCTCCCGGAGGGCGTGCGGGGCGTTGTTGCGGTAGCTGAGGGCCCAGGACCTCGCCCGCCGGACGTGGGTCGCGCAGGCGCGCAGCAGCCGGGCGCGACCGGCCACGTCGTACGCCGAGGCTTGCTCCACTGCCAACCGGGCGATGGTGGCGTTCCACGACGCGATCGGCGCGGCGTACTCCTGGCGGAGGCCGCCGACCCGCACGGCAGCCGCGGCCCTGGCGGCTTCCTCGGCAGCGCGGATCAGATCGCCCTCACGAAGGGCGCACACCGCGGCGGCGAACCGCAGCTCGGCGGTCGTGCTCACGTCGGCGCTGTTGCGCGCGAGCTCCGCGTCGATCAGCGCCGGATCGACCAGGCCACCGCTGGCCCGGGTCCACACCGACAGCGCCACCCCGGCCGACGTCTCGTCACCGATGGCCATGGCCGAGTCGTACGTCGTGTGCGCGACCTCGACCGCGGCATGCAGCTCGCCCTTGCGGTAGAGGCACATCGCCAGGTTCCAGCTGGCGGTGTTGACCTCCCACTGGTCGCCCGTCGACAGCAGCAGGCGGATGGCTTCTCGGCAGGCATCGACGCCTTCGTCGAACCGCGAGGCCGCGTAGAGGGTGACCCCCGCGAAGCCGTGGCTCTGGCCCTGCCCCCAGGGATCGTTGCGGGCGCGGCGGATCTCCAGCGACCGACGCGCGTAGCGCAACGACCGGTCGTACCACGGCAGCATGGTCATGACCGGTGCATGCTCCGAGCAGGCCTGCCCGAGCTCGTCGCTCTCCGGGTAGCGCTCAGCGAGGTTGAGTCCTCGCAAGTGGCTCCAGGCGCACATGAACTTGCCGCTCGAGAACCAGTAGACGTAGGCCAGCCGGCTGTAGATGCGCATCGCGAGGAAGTCCTCGTCGCGACCCTCGGGTGACCGGCGCCCGGTCGTCAGCCGGGGCAGCCAGCTGTGGACCGCCTGCACCAGGACCTCCCACACCAGGAGGGCGATCAGCACCGGAGTCTTCGTGGGCACCGGCCGGCCGAGCTGCGAGATCGCGCCCTCGAGGTGGCTCCGGGCCGTCGGCAGATCGCCCTGCTTGAAGGCGAGGCTGCCCAGCTTCTCGTCCAGCGATGCCTTCTCCAGCGGGTCCGTCACCAGCGACTTGGCCGCTGCCAGCTGGGACTTCGCCTCGGCGTAGGCGCCCCGCAAGGTCTGCACGTCGCCCGTGCCGGTCGCGATCGCTGCCCGCATGGCCAGGTCTCCCCCGGCCACGCCCCGCTCGGCCATGCGGAAGTGGGCCAGCGCGGAGTCCAACCCGTACTGGGCCCGGGCGAGCTCGGCGGCCCGGAGTGCGTGCGGAAGCGCGTCCGCGTTCCGGTCGGCGGCGTCGAGGTGGTAGGCGATGTCGAAGACCGTCGTGTCGTCGACCCCCTCGAGCAGCAGCGCGTCCGCGATCCGGCTGTGCAGCCTCTCGCGGGTCGTGGCGTCGAGCCGGTCGAGGAGCGCCTCGCGGATGCGGTCGTGGAAGAACGTGCACCGGCCCGACCAGTTGTCGACCCACAGCAGGCGCCGGCGCAGGGACTCCTCGAGGATCGGGGCTGCCGACTCGCTCTGGCCCGCGAGCTCGACGGCCTGCACGATGTCGAACTCCTTGCCCAGCACGGCCCCCACGGACAGGGCGCGCAGCACTCCTTCCGGGAGCAGGTCGAGCCGCCGGACCAGCACCGCAGCCGATCGTCGTTCGGTCTGGACCTCGGCCAGCGCTGCGTCGTCGACGACCCAGCCGCCCTCGTTGGCCGCCAGGGCTCCGCACTCGACCAGTCCGCGCAGGACAGCGGCGCCCATGAACGGGCTGCCGTCGGCCAACCTGGTCACGGTTGCCACGGCCTTCTCCGGCAGCGGACCAGCCATCGACTCGGCCAGCAGTGTCATCGCGGGGTCGGGCAGCCGGCCGAGGTGCAGTGCCTTCGCCGCCCCGATCGCGCGCAGCGGGTCGCCCTCCGCGACCTCCTCGGACCGGAACGCGGCGACGATGCCGAGGTGCGCGGGGAGGTCGGCGTCGGCCGCGAAGGTGTCCGCGAGCAGCCGGACCGTGAGGGCGTCGGCCCACTGGCAGTCGTCGAGGACCAGCAGCACCGGATTGTCGGGAGTCGCGATCGCGAACAGGAACTGCCGTAGTGCGGACAGGCTGCGCTCCTCGCCGAACGCGTCCGGGCCGAACGCCTCGAGTCCGGTCGGGTGGTCGGCCAGGTCGAGCAGCGGACGCAGCGGCGCCAGCACGTTGGCGGTGACCTGTGCGCTCTCGCCGAGCCGGTCGCGCAGGCCTGCGCGCAAGGGCTCCGCGTCCTCGCGGTTGACCAGGTCGCGCGCCACCCCCTGCACCAGCGTGAACGGCAGCTGGACACCGTCCTGGATGCCCTGTCCGTGCAGGACCGTGATGCCCAGGCCGACCGCCTGCGACCCCATCTCGGCGAGAAGCCGGCTCTTGCCGCCGCCGGACTCGGCGTCCAGCAGCACAAGGCCGCTACCGCCACCACCGATCTCCGCCAACATGGCCCGGAGGCTGGCCAGCTCGACGTCGCGGCCGACGAACGCGGGATCGGTGAGGTGCTGGCGATGGTCGACCCGCCCGATCGTCAGCCGCGGATCGGCGTCACCGGCCTCGAGCGCGGACCGCAGTGCATCGAGGTCGTAGGCCAGCGCTGCTGCGGACTGGTAGCGGTCGACCGGATCCTTGCGCAGCAACCGCTGCAGGACAGCATCGAGCGCCCGGGGCACATCGGGCCTGACGTCACCGACGGCCGGGGCGGGCATCGACAGGTGCTGTCGCAGCAACCCGCTGACGCCTGGCCCGGGGAACGGCGGGGCGCCGGCCAGGCACTCGAACAGCACGATCCCGACCGAGTAGAGGTCCGAGCGCTCGTCGGGGGTGGCCGAGAGCAGACCGGCCGCTTCCGGCGCGAGGTAACGCACCGTGCCGACCAGGTCCTCTCGGACGGACTCGTCGAGCAGCGCGCTCCTGGCGAAGCCGAAGTCGATCAGGGTCACGGCTTCGACCGGATCGGAACCTTCGATGATGATGTTGGCGGGCTTGACGTCGCGGTGCACGATCCCGGCGTCGTGCGCCACGTTCAGGGCCCGCGCGATGTCGATGCCGATACGCAGCACCGCAGCGATCGGCAACCGCCCCGACCTGAGCCGGGTCTCGAGGGTCTGCCCGGCGACGTACGGCTGCACCAGGTAGAGCCGGTCGTCGACCTCGCCGGAGTCGTAGAGCTCGACGAGTCCGCTGAAGCTCAGCTGCCGCAGCACGCGGGTCTCGTGCTCGAAGCGCAGCCGGGCCGCTGCGTGCACGGCGTCCGCGTCGATGGACTTGAGCACCACCTGCGCACCCGTCCGGGTGTCCGTCGCCAGGTAGGTGTCGATGCCGTGGCCGCGTTTGAGCATGCGACCCAACGCGTACCGACCGGCGAACAGGCCGGTCGCGACAAGCTCCGCGAGCGATTCCGAGGACGTGCCTCCCACCACGTCCATGGCTCAGCTCAGCGCCCCGGTCCCGGCGCCCTCGGCGGCGGGTGCGAACGTGGCGGATGCATCCCCCGAGATTAGGGGTGCGGGCGGGTGTCTCAGATCCGATTCATCCCGAACCGGTGCGTAGATGCCTAAGCGACGGTCCGCCTCCGCCTAGGGCTCGATCGTCGCCCGCCACAGCTCCTGACCCGCAGCGAACGACCAGTCGCGGAAGAACAAGGCACCGCCGGCCTCGGTCAGCTCCGTCGGCTCGTTGTCCGCGCTGATCCAGATGTCGGTCACCCGGTGGGAGACGGTGTCGCGCGTGTAGAAGAGCGCGTCGCCGGTCGCGTCGGTCTGCGACCGGAAGAAGAGGACGTCGCCGACCACGGTCAGCTCCAGCGGGTCGGGCCCGGCACCGTCGTCCCTCGTCGACGGCAGCTTCACCGTCCCGGCGGCGGTGCCGTCGGACTTCCACATGAACCGCCGGTTGTCCGTGATGGCGGTGAAGTACGCGATCCCGTTCAGGTCGGCGAACCGGGTCGGGTCACTCCCCTGCGAGAAGGGGTGGGCGGGATCGACGACCGGGTTGATGTTCTTCAGTCGCTGGGTGCCGGCCTTCGTCCCGTCGGAGATCCACAGCTCGTTGTCCAGGTTCGCGTCGAAGGCGGCGAAGAAGAGCTTGTCGCCGACGGGCGTCATGTCCGCCACCTGGCTCGACGTCGGGCCCGGGTTGATGTCCTTGACGATGTGGGTGCCGGTCGCAGTCCCGTCGGAGACCCACAGCTCGCGCCCGTAGCTGCTCTCGGGTCCGGCGGTGAAGAAGACGCGGTTGCCGAGGGCGGTCAGGTCGGTGGGTTGCAGGTTGAGCTTGCCCTTCACCCGCACCGTGCCGGCGAAGGTGCCGTCGGACTTCCACAGGTCGTTGCCGCCGGAGGCGATGGCGTTGAACAGGAGAGTGCCGCCCACGGCGGTGAGGTTCGCCGGGTTGCTGGACTGCTCGGCGCTGCCCGGCGTCGGCGCATTGATGTTCCGGACGCGGACCGTGCCCGCCTTGGTGCCGTCGGACTTCCACAGCTCACGGTCCAGGTTCGTGCCGATCGCGGAGAAGTAGAGGGTGCCGTTGACGTCGGTCAGCTCTTCCGGGTCGCTGCTCAGCTCGTCGGCCCGGAAGTAGTCGTTGATGTTGCGGACCATCTGGGTGCCCGCCCTGGTGCCGTCGCTGACGAACAGCTCGCGGTTGGGACAGCAGGGATCGCTGTCGCTGGCCAGGGCACTGAAGAACACCCTGTCGCCGACGGCAGTGACGTTGAGCGGCTCGCTGCCCTCCCAGCCCGGGAGAATGTCCTTGACGATGTGCGTACCGGCAGCAGTCCCGTCGGAGACGTAGAGCTCGGCGCCGTACGCCGGGGTGATCAGCCGGTAGAACACCCGCGACCCCGCGGCGACGAGCATGTGGGGGGTGGACCCGGCCGACCCTGGCCGGAAGTCCTTGACCATGGCGGCATGCACGTCTCCCGACGCCGCCGTGGCGCCCGGGCCGAGGCCCGCGAGACCGACAGCTGCGATGGCTGCGCACACGAACAGACGACGGCGGCTGGCCCACATGGCGGTCTCCTTGCTCACGGTTCGATCGTCGCCCGCCAGAGCTCCTGGCCGTTGTCGAAGGACCAGTCGCGGAAGAACAGCGAGCCGCCGGCCTCCCGCAACCACGTCGGGTCACTGTCGACCACCCAGCCTTCGGTGACCTGGGTGCTGGTGGTGCCGTTGGTGACGAACAGAGCGTCACCGAACTGGTTCACGCGACCCCGGAAGAAGACCAGGTTCCCGACCACGGTCAGCTCGCCGGGCTGGGTGTTGCCGAAGTCGGCGTTGGTCGACGGGAGCATGACCGTCCCGGCCTTGGTGCCGTCGGACTTGAACAGGCCGACGGTCTGGTCGTTGGCCGCCGCCGAGAAGTACGCCGTCCCGTTCACGTCGACGATCTGGCCGGGGGTGCTCCACTTGTAGGTGTCCGGGAATCCCGGGTTGGAGAACGTGTTGATGTTCGCGACCTGCTGGGTGCCGGCCTTCGTGCCGTCGGACTTCCACAGCTCGTTGTCGTTCAGGTTGTCGGTCGCCGAGAAGAAGAGCTTGTCGCCCACGGCCGCCAGCTCGAAATGGTCGGCCAGGCTGCTCGCCGTGCCGGTCTTGATGTCCTTGGTGATATGAGTGCCGGCGAACGTGCCGTCGGAGACCCACACCTCCCGGCCGTAAGGGCCATCCGGATCTGCCGAGAAGAACACCCTGTTGCCCACCGCGGTGAGCTTGTCCGGCTGGATGTTGAGCTGACCCTTGACCGGCACCGTGCCGGCGAAGGTTCCGTCGGACTTGTAGAGCGTGTTCGCGACGACGTTGTTCCGGTTGCCCACGGCGTTGAAGAAGAGGGTGCCGTTGACGTCGGTCAGGTTGCTCGGGTTGCTGTCGAGGTCGGGGCCGCCGCCGATCGAGGAGAAGAGGTTCCGCACCCGCACCGTGCCGGCCTTGGTGCCGTCGGACTTCCACAGCTCGCGGTCGCCGTTGGCGTCGTCCGCGGCGAAGTAGAGGGTGCCGTTCACGTCGGTGAGCTCACCGGGCTTGCTGCCCCAGCAGCACCCGGCGGGGTTGGTGTTGATGTTGCGGACCAGCTGCGTGCCCGCCTTGGTGCCGTCGCTGACGAACAGCTCGCGGTCCGGGCTACCCGGCACGCTGCTCGTCGTCAGTGCGGTGAAGAACAGCTTGTCGCCGACGGCCGTCAGGTTGTCCGGGAGGCTGTCGGCGCTCCCCGGGAAGATGTCCTTGACGATGTGCGTGCCCGGCCCGGTCCCGTCGGAGACGAAGAGCTCGAAGCCGTAGGTCGGATGGGCCAACACGTAGAAGACCCGCGCACCGACGGCGGTCACGCGGACGGGCACATAGCTGCACGAGCCGGGACACTGGTCCTTGACGATCGCGACATGGACGTCGCCCGACGCCGCCTTGGCGTCCGGCCCGACAGGGGCCAGAGCGACCGCAGCGACCGCCGCTGCCATCCACCCGACCAGCCAGTGCTTCCGGTTTGCGCGCATGATGCACCGGCTCCTCTCCGAGGGCCACAGAGGGACCGAGGGGAGCACGGTCCGTTGTCAGATCTGACGCTAGAACCGCCCGTCAGTCGCTGTCAGAGGAACGGCGAAGAAAGTTCAGACCAGGTCGTCGGGGATCTCGGCACCAGCCTCCATCAGCTCGACCAGCCGACGAGCACGCAGCACCGCATCCGCCGCGACCTCGACGTCGTCGGCCAGGTCGGTCACGCCCATCGCGAGGATGGTCGGGCCGCCGGCCGATCGCTCGTGCAGCTCGGCGAGGAGCGCCTCGCGGTCGAGTCCGCGCACCGCGAACAGCACCAGCGGGTCGGCGTCGACCAGCCAGCCGGTCTGGAGGAGGACAGCGAGGGCGTGCCGGCACGGGTCGAGGTAGGTGTCGCAGGTGCAGGTCGCGGCCAGCTCGCCGCCGTACGGGAGCAGCTCGACGCCGAGCTCCTCGGCGTGCTCGACCAGGTCGAAGGCGAGCTCACCGGCCAGCAGGGCGGCGACCCGCCCGGCCTCGGCCGCCACCACGTCGACGAGGGCGCGCCGTTCCTCGGGGGCCAGCACCGGCACCCGGATCTCGACGGTCCAGGCGTCGTCGCCCTCGCGCACTGCGGCCAGCAGCGAGCCCGCGGCGATGCTGATGCCGCCGACCTCGCCCCGGCGAGCGAGCAGCCGGCCGGCGCGCAGGTCCTGGTCGACGTACGCCGCCTCCTCGACGGCGCGCTGCCAGGCCTTGCCCCACCAGGACCGGACGCCGGTGCGGGGCGCGTTCAGCCGGCCGTGGGTGACGCGCCCCGGTGGCCCCAGCTGCCCCGCCACGCTCACCCCTCCTCCTGCTCGAGGTCGGTCAGGTAGGCCTCGCGTCTGGCTTCCTTGCGCAGGGTCACCAGGTCGCGCAGGTCCTCGTTGCTGAGCTCGGTGAGGGCGGCTTCACCGCGGGCGAGCACGGCGTCCGCGAGCGCGCGCTTGCGGTCGAGCAGGGCCGCGACCCGCTCCTCGATCGTGCCCCTGGTGACGATGCGGTGCACCTGCACCGGCTTGGTCTGGCCGATCCGGTGAGCGCGGTCGGTCGCCTGCTCCTCCACCGCGGGGTTCCACCAGCGGTCGACGTGGATGACGTGGTCGGCGCGGGTCAGGTTGAGGCCGGTGCCGCCGGCCTTGAGGCTGAGCAGGAAGACCGGCACCTCACCCGCCTGGAACCGGGCCACCATCCGCTCGCGCTCGCCGACGGACGTGCCCCCGTGGAGGAACTGATGGGTCAGCCCGATCGCGGTGAGGTGCTGCTCGATCAGCCGCGCCATGGCGACGTACTGCGTGAAGACGAGGACGGCGCCGTCCTCCGCGACCACGGTGCCGAGCAGCTCGTCGAGGAGCTCCAGCTTCTCCGAGCGACCGGTGAGCCGGATCGCGCCGGACTGCTTGAGGAACTGGGCCGGGTGGTTGCAGATCTGCTTGAGCCCGGTGAGGAGGGCGAGCACCAGCCCGCGCCGGGTGTGCTCGTCGGCGCGCTCGATGCGGTCCATCGTGTCGCGCACGAAGGCCTCGTAGAGCACGGCCTGCTCGCGGGTGAGGCCGAGCAGGTGGTCGGTCTCGGTCTTCGGCGGCAGCTCGGGGGCGATGCCGGGGTCGGACTTGCGGCGGCGCAACAGGAACGGCCCGATCAGGTCGGCGAACTGCCGGGCCTTGGTCGGCTCGGCACCGGACTCGATCGGCGCGCCCCAGACCCGGCGGAACGCCTGGCGGCTGCCGAGCAGCCCCGGGATCGCCCAGTCGAGGATCGACCACAGCTCGGTGAGGTCGTTCTCGACCGGGGTGCCGGTCAACGCGACCCGTGCCCGGCTCGGGATCAGTCGCAGGTTGCGGGCCGTGGACGACCGGGAGTTCTTGACGTGCTGCGCCTCGTCGGCGACGACCAGGTCCCAGGGCACCGTGGCGAGGGTGGCGTGGTCGCGGCGCATCGTGCCGTACGTCGTCAGCACGAACCCACCGCCGCCCAGACCACCCAGCTCGCGGGCCGTCCCGTGGAACCGCCGGACCGGGATCCCCGGCGCGAACCGGCGGATCTCGACCTCCCAGTTGCCGAGCAGGCTGGCCGGGCAGACGACGAGCGTCGGCCCGCCGGCGGACAGGCCCTCGGCGAGGCGGTGGAGGTGGAGGGCGATCAGCATGACGGTCTTGCCGAGTCCCATGTCGTCGGCGAGACAGGCACCGAGCCCGAGCCCGGTGAGGTCGGCGAGCCAGGTGAGGCCGTGTCGCTGGTAGTCGCGCAGCTCGGCGTGCAGGCCGGACGGCGCCGGCAACGGATCGCGGGTGGGCGCCGCCAGCAGCTGCTCGCGCACCCTCAGCAGGGTGGCTCCGACGATCACCTGCTCGGTGCCGCCGGCGCCGGCGCTGGTGGCGGCGTCGGGCAGCTCCGCGACGCCGGTCAGCGCCGCGGCGAGCGCCTGGGCGCCGGTGGCCTTGCGGATCAGCCGCTTCCGCGCGCGCTGGGCGGTCGCGGGGTCGACGACCGTCCAGGCGCCGCGGAGCTTGAGGACCGGCGCCGCCGCCGTCGCCAGCTGGTCCATCTCCTTGCCGGTGAGTGGGTCCCCGTGCAGCGCGACCTGCCAGGAGAACGTGAAAAGGCCGTCGGCCGAGAACGGGCTGTCCTGGAGCGGGAGCTCGGGATCGCGCGGGTCGGCGCGGCGCTCGAGCACCGCCTGCGTGGTCAGGTCGCGGCCGAGCGCCCGCGGCCAGTGGACGTCGACCCGGGCATCGCGGAGCGGGCCGACGTGCTCGAGCAGGCTGCCGATCTCCGCGCCGTCGAGGGTGAGCTGGTCCGGGACCGACAGGGCGAGCAGCCGGTCGAGCACCGGCCACACCTCCGCTGCCGACCGGAGCGCGATGCTCGCGTGCACCCGCGCACGGGGCCCGAACCCGTGGGAGTCGTCGTCGGTGAACAGCAGCGCCGCGTCGCGCACGTGGAGCGGATCGCGCTCGTCGTGGACCTGGAGCACGACGCGCACCGAGCCGGCCGCGAGCTCCTCCTCGTCGGCCTCCACCCGCAGCGAGATCCGCACCAGCTCGGGGAGCGTGGCGCCGTCCACCCGCTCGGCCCGGGCCCGCTCGGCCGCCCGGCGCCGCACCCGCTCAGCGAAGTCACGACGTTGGTCGAGGAGGTCGCCCTGGCGATCTCGGAGGTCGAGGAGGTCGCTCTGGCGATCTCGGAGGTCGAGGAGGTCGCTCTGGCGATCTCGGAGGTCGAGGAGGTCGCTCTGGCGACCGTCACGAGACCCGTCACGAGACCCGTCACGAGACCCGACGACCGGCGCCGCCCGCGGCAGCGCATCGGCGACGGCGTCGAGCACCTGTGCGACCAGCGCCGCAGCGGCGGCGGGGTCGAGGTCGTCGTACGCCCTGGCCCGGGCGAGCTGGGCGACGCTGTCCCGGTCGCGCTCGTCGAGCCCAGCGATCTGCCAGCACGGTCGCCCTTCGACCGTCGTCGGCGCCAGCTTGCCGGCCGCGACGAAGCGACCCGCGAGCAACGCGGCCCCGCCCAGCAGCGCGACGCTGGGGTGGACGTCGGCCTGTGCCCGCGCCTTGCTGAGCACTGGCAGCGCGGCTCGGATCGGGAGCGCGATCGTGCGCCGTTCGTCGGAGAACTCGATCGTGCCGTCCCGAGGAGGGTCCGCCGGCCGGAAGGTGGCCGGGCCGGTGACGGGCACGAAGCTCACGCAGACCTCCCAGCAGCGATCCGGGTCTCGAGACGATCGCTGCGCGATCTCCTCGACCACCGGCGAGGCTAACGGGTGGGGCCGACACCCCGGTGGTTGAGGTGCGAGCGGAGCGAGCCTCGAAACCCCGCTACGTCGTCTTGTTCCTACCCGCCAGCTGTTTGAGCCCGACCAGAGCCAGCAGCACCGCGCCGACAGCGGCGAAGCCGACGCCCCACCAGGTCGGGTGCTCGACCGCGAGGACGAACGTCGCGGACGGGACGACGGTGGCCGGCATCGCGATCGTCAGGACGGTGAACCCGGGGTTGCCGTTGAGCGAGGCCGCGAGCGCCCAGACCAGGGTGAGGAGCGCCGCGAGCGCGAGGACCACGTAGACGTCGTTGTCGTAGTCCGGAGGCTTCGGGGCGCTCGGCGCCTCCGTCGAACCGTCCGCGAAGTCGACATCGGCGGTGCCGAACATCGCGTCGAAGATCTGGGAGACGACGAGCACCAGCAGCACCGCGTTGAGGCCCACCACACCGATCACTCCGGCGACGATGCCGCTGATCGCCCGGGTGCGCAGCAACCATCCGACCGCGGTCACGGCGAGCACGAACACGGTGATCGTCACCGCGGCGATGATCGCCTGGTCGTCCTCGTCACCGATGTCGACCAGGACGTCGTCGGCGAGCTGGATGTAGGCGAGGCCGAGCCCGACGATCGCGGTCACGGCGAACGCGCCGCGGCGGACGGCGGCGTACCCGACGACCGAGAGCAGGACGATGACGCCGCCCACGAGGTAGGGCAACCAGTCCTCGCTGTTGTCGATGCCGTCGAGACCGATGCCGAGCATGGCCCCGGCGGCGAGGACTCCGATCGAGCCGGGCCAGGTCACCAGCTCCTCGCGGCCCCTGCCGCTGCCGACCGCCGACGCGACCAGCGCGACGAGCAGCAGCACGGCGGTGGCACCGAGGCCGACGCTGTAGTTGGACCAGTCGAGGTCGCCGTCGGAGCGGCTGCGGACCGACGAGAGCACAACGGCCGCCGCGAGCAGGCCGACCCCGATCGCGATCGGGAGCAGGCCCATGCCCGGCCGACCCGACTCCTTGGGCGCGGTCACCCCCGGCGGCGGGGGCGGCGGATCCAGCACGGCCGTCGTCGTGCTTCCGGGCGGTGGTGGCGCTCCGACGACCGCCGTCTGGGCGGCGGGTGGTGGCGCTGCGGGCGCCGGGCCCTCGAGCGTCGGGCGGCCGCCGACGGCGTCCGCCGGAGCGACCGTGGGCGGCGGGTTGGCGGGTCGTGGCTGCTGTTCACCCGGGCCAGTGGAGGGAGCATCCTCGGTCATGTGTCGACGGTACGTCTCCCGGTGGGGGATCCCGTGGACCTGCGGCCTCAGGCCGACACGGCGAGTGCGAGCGGGAGGACCGCCTCGGCACCCGCACCGGCCAGTGCGTCGGCGGCCAGGGTGAGCGACCAGCCGGTCGCGACCAGGTCGTCGACGAGCAGCACCCGGCGGCCGCGGACGGCATCCGGGTCGTCGAGCAGCAACCCGTGGCGGCGGGTGAGGGCCGCGATCCGCTGCGCCGAGTTGGTGGCGCCCTGACCGGGCAGCACCGAAGGATCGGTGATCGCCCAGTGGCCGACGACCGGACGCTGGAGGTAGCGGGACAGCCCGGCGGCGAGGTCGGTCACCAGCTCGTCCCTGGTCTCCGACCGGGTCACGACGATCACGTCGGCGTCGGGCCGCCAGTCGGCGAGCATCGCCACGACGGCCCGCGCGAGCGGCACCGGGACCGTTGCGGGGGCGTCACCACGGAACAGCTCCCGCAGCGCCGTGCCGTGACCCAGGTCGGTGAGCCGTGCGATCGCGCGACCCACCTCGGCCGGCTGCCTGATCTTGCCGGACCGGTCGATGCCGAGAGCAGACAGCCCGGTCGGCCACAGCTTGCGCGGCTCGATGGGTACGCCCGGGCGTGACAGCCGGTCCGCGGCGTCGGCGACCGCCTTCGAGGAGACGTCCGTCGGCAGCTCGAGGCCGCCGCAGTTGTCGCACCGGCCGCAGGTCCACTCGGCCGTTGCTCCCGGATCGTCGAGCTGGTGGCGGAGGAACCACATCCGGCAGCGGTCGGTCGTCAGGTAGTCGAGCATCGCCCGCTGCTCGCGCTCCCGTGCCTCCGCGACCCGGCGGTAGCGTTCTGCGTCGTAGGTCCAGTCCTGGCCAGTTGCCTCCCAGCCACCGCGCACCCGGCGTACGGCACCGTCGACGTCGAGCACCTTGAGCATCGTCTCGAGCCGGTTGCGGCTGAGGTCGACCCGCGCCTCGAGCGCCGGCGTGCTCGTCACTCCTCCGGCCTCCGCCAGGGCGGCCAGCGTCTCCCGCACCAGCTCCTCGCGCGGGAATGCCAGCGACGCGAAGTAGGCCCAGATGTCGCGGTCCTCGATGGCGGGGAGGAGTACGACGGACGCCGCGCTCGTCGTGCCGCGCCCCGCCCGGCCCACCTGCTGGTAGTAGGCGACCGGCGAGTTCGGTGCTCCCAGGTTGACCACGAATCCGAGCGACGCGTCGAAGCCCATGCCGAGCGCGCTGGTGGCCACCAGCGCCTTCACCTCGCCGTCGAGCAGCGCCTGCTCGAGCGCGAGCCGCTCGGTCTGCTCGGTCTTCCCGGAGTAGGCGGCGACGCGGTGCCCGCGCGATCGCAGGTAGTCGGCGACCTGCTGGGTCGCGGCGACGGTGAGGCAGTACACGATGCCGCTGCCGGGCTGCTCGGCGAGGTGGTCGGCGAGCCAGGCCAGTCGCTGCTCGGCCGTCGTCAGCCGCACGACGCCGAGCCGCAGGGTCTCGCGGTCGAGACTCCCGCGCAGCACGAGCGGAGCGACGTCGGTCGAGGAGGTGGTCTCGAGACGGTCGCCAGCGCGACCTCCTCGACCCAAGGCACGAGACCCCAGCTGCTCCGCCACGTCGTCGGTGACCCGTTGGTTGGCGGTCGCCGTGGTCGCGAGCACCGGGATGCCGGTGGGCAGCTCGGCCAGCAGCGTGCGGATCCGGCGGTAGTCGGGCCGGAAGTCGTGACCCCAGTCGGAGATGCAGTGCGCCTCGTCGACCACCAGCAGGCCGCAGGTCGCTGCCAGCCTGGGCAGCACCTCGTCACGGAAGCCGGGGTTGTTGAGGCGCTCGGGGCTGACCAGGAGCACGTCGACCTCGCCCCGCTGGATCGCCGCGTGCGTCTGCTCCCACTGCTCGATGTTGGTCGAGTTGATGGTGACCGCGCGGATGCCGGCGCGCTCGGCTGCCGCGATCTGGTTGCGCATCAGCGCGAGCAGCGGCGAGATGATCACCGTCGGGCCGCTGCCGGCCTCACGCAGGAGCAGGGTCGCGACGAAGTAGACCGCCGACTTGCCCCACCCGGTGCGCTGCACGACGAGCGCCCGGCGGCGGTCGACCACCAGCGCCTCGATCGCCGCCCACTGGTCGTCGTACAGCTCCGCGTCGTCCAGTCCGTCCCTCGGCCCGACGAGCGCCCGCAGGTGCTGCTCGGCGCGAGCACGGGTGGCGTCGAGCTGGGTAGCCGCGGTCATGGCTCGTGTCTACCAGCACCGTCCGACGGTCATGCGGCTGAGCGGTCACAGGTGCCGGGACGTATGACCTCCTGCGGTGGACTAGTCCATTTGGTAAAAACTTCATCGAAATTCCGAGAAAACCTGCCGCTGAGCCGATCGAGGCGGCTAACTTCTACTTCGCCGCCGCAGGTGACCCGAGACGCCTGCGGCGGTACTTAGTTTTTCGGCGGTCCCGCGCCAGGAGTACAGCGCTCGGAGGACGACCGGAAGGAACGTCGGCAGCAGGATCCAGATCGGCCAGAAGTAGCCGAAGCCGGACGTCGCCCAGATCACGACGCACACGACCGAGGCGACGACCAGGCAGTCGGGCGCCCCGCCGTACCGGGGACTCTCGGCCGGCGCCTCGGGGCCCGGCCGCCCGGGCGTGTAGGGCTGGTAGCTCGTCGGTGTCTCGCTCATGCCCCTATGACATCGCGGCCACGCCGCCGGCACATCTACCCACGGTCAGAACTTCGGGTCCGCCGGCAGGCAGAGAGCGGGATCTACCAGATCCGGACCCGGTCGCCGGGATCGAGCCACAGCCCGTCACCCGGCGCTGTCTCGAACACCTCGTGGAACTCGTCGAGGTTGCGGACGATGTTGGCCCGGAACTCGGGCGGGCTGTGCGGGTCGGTGGTGAGGTACTGGCGGTCCAGCTCGGTGCGGCGTTTCGTGCGCCAGATGAACGCCCAGTTCAGGAACAGCCGCCGCCGGTCGTCGGGGGAGGCGTCCCGGCCCGCAGCGTCCTCGGCGATCACGAACGCCCTGTGCCCGATCGTCAGGCCGCCCAGGTCGCCGATGTTCTCGCCGACGGTCAGCGCGCCGTTGACCTTCTCGCCGGGCAGGTTCCGGGGGGAGAAGTCGTCGTACTGCTCGATCAGGGTCTTCGACTTGACCTCGAACGCAGCCTTGTCGTCGGGGGTCCACCAGTCGTTGAGGTTGCCCGCGCCGTCGTACTGCGCACCCTGGTCGTCGAACCCGTGCCCGACCTCGTGCCCGATCACGGCACCGATGCCGCCGTAGTTCTCGGCCGGGTGCGCATTCGGGCTGAAGAACGGCTTCTGCAGGATCCCCGCTGGGAAGCAGATCTCGTTGGTGCCCGGGTTGTAGTAGGCGTTGACCATCTGCGGCAGCATGAACCACTCGTCGCGGTCGACCGGGGAGCCGATCTTGGACAGCTGCCGGTCGGTCTCGAACGCCGCCGCGGCCTGGGCGTTGGCGATCAGGTCGTCGGGGACGACCGGCAGCGTGGAGTAGTCGCGGAACTTGTCGGGATAGCCGATCTTGGGCCGGAACGTCGCGAGCTTGTCGTAGGCCCTCTTCTTGGTCTCCTCGGTCATCCAGTCCAGCGCCTCGATGGAAACCCGGTAGGCGGCGAGCAGGTTGGCGACGAGGTCGTCCATGATCGCCTTGGACTGGGGCGGGAAGTGCCGGGCGACGTACTCCTTGCCGACCGCCTCGCCCACTGCCCCCTCGACGAACGACACCGCGCGCTTCCACCGCGCGCGCAGCTCGGGCGTGCCCGACAGGGTGCGGCCGTAGAAGTCGAAGTTGGTCTCGACGAAGTCGTCGGGGAGGTACGGCGCCGCGGACCGCAGCACCCGGCTGTACATCCAGTCGCGCCACACCTCGATCGGCGTCTGGGTGAGGACGGTCGAGAGGTGCTCGAGGTACGACGGCTGCCGCACGCAGACCTCGTCGATGGTGGCCTGTGCACCCGTGAGCTGCCCACCGAGGTTGGTGACATAGGCGTCCCAGTCGAAGGCCGGGCACATCGCCTTGAGCTCGTCGCCGGTGCGCAGGTTGTAGGTCTTCTGCACGTCGCGGGTCTCGGCGCGCTCCCAGTGACCCTTCGCGAGCTCGGTGTCGAGCGCCATGATCCGCTGAGCCGCGCCCGCGGGGTCGGGGTGCTCGCCGAGGGTCAGCAGCGTGGTGAGGTAGCCGACGTAGGACGCGCGGATCTCCGCGAACTTCTCGTCGCGGTAGTAGCTCTCGTCCGGGAGCCCGAGGCCGCCCTGGACGAGGTGGAAGAGGTAGCGGTCGGAGTCGCGGTCGTCGGTGTTGACGTAGGACCCGAAGACGCCGTAGCCGCCGACCCTCTCGAACTCACCGAGGAACGCCGCCAGGTCACGGACGTCGCGCAGCCCGGTCGCCGCGTCGAGGAGAGCGCGGACCGGGCCGAGGCCGAGGGACGCGATCCGCTCGGTGTCCATGAAGGAGTTGTAGAGATCGGCGATCTGCCGCGCGCTGCCCGTGTCGACGTCGCCGTCGGCCAGCTCGGTGATGATGTCGCGGACCTGCTGCTCGCAGACGTCGGCGAGCTGGACGAACGGGCCCCAGCTCGAACGGTCGGACGGAATCTCCGTCCCCGCCAGCCAGCGGCCGTTGACGTGACCGAACAGGTCGTCCTGCGGCCGGATGTCGGTGTCCATGCCCTCGCGGGCGTCGTCCAGGATGCTCACGGAAGCCGAGCGTACGGGGTCGGCAGCGACCGGTTCACGGGAACCTCTGACAGCCGTTGCGGATCGGACCACACTGGTCCCATGCGAACGATAGTCGCGGCCCTTCTCGTGCTCGCGGCGGCGCTCGTCGCCGCCCCACCCGCACCGGCGATGTCGGCACCCGCGGGTCATGCCGACCGCGTCGGGCCGGCCGTCCGCACCGCCCGCATCGCCCGGGTGAGCGTGCGCGACCAGGTCATCGAGCTCACCAACGAGATTCGCGTGGCCCGCGGCTGCGACCCCTTGTCCAAGAACGCCGCGCTCAGCAAGTCGGCCCAGCGGCACACGAAGCGGATGGCGAACGCAGGCCGTGGCGGCACGCTCTCGCACCAGCTGCCGGGCGAGGCGTCGTTGGGCACCCGGGTCACCCGCGCCGGCTACCGCGGCTGGACGCTCATCGGCGAGAACGTCGCCAACGGGTCCGCGACGCCGGCCGCGGTGCTGCGCGCCTGGATGCACAGCCGGCCCCACCGCAGGAACATCCTCAAGTGCCGCTACCAGGACCTCGGCGTCGGCTACGCGGTTTCCGCGAACGGGACGCCGTACTGGACCCAGGACTTCGGCCGCAACTGACCGTCAGCCCGCGACGAACCCGTCACCGGTGAGCACCGGCACCACGTCGTCGGCGTCGAGGTCGGCCGCCACGTCGACGTCGTCGCCGTAGCCGACCGAGATCAGCTCGCGGCCGCTTCCGCAGTCGGCGAGCGCCGCGCGAAGGTCGGCCCGGACGGTGGCGTACGCCGCGGCGGCCTGCTGCGCCTCGGGGCTCACGCGCCGCGCGGTCAGGTCGAGCGCGGCGAGCACCGCGCCCGCGCCCCACAGGTCCTCGAGGCCGGGCCGTAACGACCCGTCCGGCCACCGCTCGCCCGCCGGCACCAGGGCGAGGACCGCTCCGTCCGCGAGCCTCGGCGTGAGCCAGCGGGCGACGGCGGTCCGGTTGCGGAGCGACGCGCCGACGACCGTCACCGCCGGTTGAGGTCCGAGCGCCGCGCAGATCGTCGACCCGTTCGGCGACGGCAGCACCAGCCGGTCGACGGGCGCGGCAGCCAACAGCTGCGCCGGCGACAGGCTCACCTCGTGACGCTCGCTGCGCGAGCTCCTCAGCACAAGCGGCGGCGGATCGTCGAGACCGGTGCCTTCGAACCGCCCGGCGGCCAGCACCGCATCGCGCTCCGCCGCGAACGCGGCGGCGCGGTCGTCCTTCCACGGGAAGGGGTAGACCCGGGTCCCCCGGGACACCGCGATCCCGAGCGTGGTGGTGAAGGACAGCACGTCGACCACGACCGCGATCACCGGTGGGCGAGGTGCGAGATTTCGAGACGTCTCGTCCCTCGCTACCGCGGCACCCCCGGTCGGACCCCAGTCGAGGCGGACGTCGTACGACGCCTGCCCGTGTGCGTCGGCGACCCCGGTCACCCCGGCAGCACCCGCCGCAGGAACTCGCGGGTGCGCGGCTGCTCGGGCGAGACCAGCACCCGCTCGGGCGGGCCGGACTCGACGATCCGGCCGCCGTCGAGGAAGCAGACCCGGGTCGCGACCTCCCGGGCGAACGCCATCTCGTGGGTCGCCAGGACCATCGTCGTGCCGCCGCGAGCGAGGTCGCGGACGATGTCGAGCACCTCGCCGACCAGCTCGGGGTCGAGCGCGGCGGTGATCTCGTCGAGCAGCAGCAGTCGCGGCCCCGTGCAGAGCGCCCGCACCAGCGCGGCCCGCTGCTGCTGGCCGCCGGAGAGCCGGTCCGGGTGCTGGTGCAGGTGCTCGCTCAGGCCGAACCGCGAGAGCAGCTCCCGGGCGGTGGCGTCGGCCTCCGCCTTGGACCGGCCGTGCACCTTGCGCGGCGCGAGCGTGCAGTTGGCGAGCACCGACAGGTGCGGGAACAGGTTGTAGGCCTGGAACACCATCCCGATCGACCGGCGCACCTCACGCGGATCCACCAGCGGGTCCGAGATCTCCCGGCCGTCGAACTCGATCACGCCGTCGTCGATCCCCTCGAGCAGCGCCAGGCAACGCAGCAGCGTCGACTTCCCCGAGCCGGACGAGCCGATCAGGCACACCACGTCGCCGGCCTCGATCGTCAGCGCGACGTCGTCGAGCACCAGGCGATCGCCGTACGTCTTGCGCAGACCGCGCACCTCCATCACCGAGGTCATAGCGCGCCGGACCGCTCCCGCCGCGCCACCCGCGCGGCCAGCCAGTCGCACAGCCGCGCCAGCGGCACCGTCATCGCGATGAAGAAGCACGCGACGACGACGTACGGCGTGTAGTTGAAGTTGTAGTTGGCGTAGTCGCGCGCGGTGAAGAGGGCGTCGAAGATCGACACCGACGCGACCAGCGCGGTGTCCTTCTGCAGCGAGACGAAGTCGTTGAGGAGCGGAGGCACGACGCGGCGGACGGCCTGGGGCACGACGACGTACCGCATCGTCTGCCCGCGCGAGAGGGCGAGCGCCTCGGCACTGAGCACCTGCGACGGGTGCACCGACTCGATGCCGGAGCGGAACACCTCGGCGACGTAGGCGGAGTAGGACACCACCAGCGCGACGGTCGCCCAGAAGAAGGCGCCGTCCGGCAGGCCCTGCAGATCGAGCGCGGGGATCCCGAACGCGAAGACGAAGACCAGCAGCAGCGTGGGGACGCCGCGCACCACGTCGGTGTAGACGACCGCGATCCCCCGCACCGGCACCAACCACGGCGAGCGCGAGCTCCGCGCGAGCGCGAGCGCGAGCCCGGCCACCAAGATGAGCGGCTCTGCGATCAGGAACATCTTCACGTTGATCCAGAAGCCGTCGACGATGGCCGGGAAGGACTCGCGCGCATGGAAGCCGTCGAAGAAGGACTCGCGCACCCGCGGCCACCCCGGCGACAGGAGTACGGCGGCCGCCAGCCCACCGATCACGACGACGGTCGCGAGCGTGGCCACGGCCACCCGGTTGCGGGTCAGCCGGGCCCGGGTGCGACGGCGCTCGATCTCCCGCGGGCTGGGCGTCCAGCCCGGAGCCGGCGCGATCATTGCAGCTCGGGCACGCTCACCGCGTCGGCGCCCAGCCACTCCTCCTCGATGGCGGCGAGGGTGCCGTCGTCCTTGAGGTGCTGGAGCGCAAGGTTGACGCAGGGGAGCAGCTCGTTGCCCTGCTGGAAGAGCAGGCCGAACTCCTCGGTCTGCCCGGCCGCGACCTGGAACTGACCGACGAGCGTGGAGTCCGGGATCTCCACGGCGCTGATGTAGAGCGCGGTCGGCAGGTCGGCGACGATCGCATCGAGCTGGCCGTTCTGCAGCTGCTGCTTGGCGACGTTCGTGTCGTCGAGGACCGCCGGGTCCTGGTCGGGCTGGATGGTCTCCCGGATCGCGGTCAGCGAAGTCGTGCCGGTCTGCGCACCGAGCTTCAGGCCCTTGAGGTCCTCGAGGCTGGTGGCATCGGCGGCCGGGCTGCCCTTCAGCGCGATCACCGCCTGCGCGGCGGAGTAGTAGCCCTCGGAGAAGTCGACGACCTTGTCCCGCTCCGGCGAGATCGAGACCTGGTTGATGTCGAAGTCGAAGTCCTTGTCGCCCGGCTTGGCCAGGCTGTTGAAGCCGACCTTGATCCACTTCACGTCGTCCTTCGCGAAGCCCATCTCCTCCGCCACGGCGTAGGCGACGGCCGACTCGAAGCCCTTGCCGTTGGTCGGGTCGTTGTTGGAGAACCACGGGTCGTACGCGGGCGAGTCGGTGCCGATGGTCAGCACGCCCTCCTCGTGGAGCGCGAGATCCTCGACCGCGCACTCGTCGGCCTCGGCGACGTCACCCGTCTTGTCCTCGGCCTTCTTCTCCTCTGCGCAGCCGGTCGCGGCGATGGCCAGCAGGACGGCGAGGGCGACGGCGGTCAACGAGCGGTGGCTGCGGGGCAGGTGCATGGCGCGATCGTATCGGCGCTCATCCGCGCGTGGGCCACATCACGGACGGCATGCTTGCAACTCGTTGCATAGGTGCGCCACACTGCTGCCATGGCCCTCGAGCACGCCCTCCTCGTCGCGCTGCGCGAGCAGCCGGCCTCGGGGCTGGAGCTCGCCAAGCGGTTCGGTCGGTCGATCGGCTTCTTCTGGAGCGCGACCCACCAGCAGATCTACCGGGTGCTCGGGCGGATGGAGGCCGACGGCTGGGTCCGCGTCGAGACCGTCGCCCAGCAGGGACGCCCCGACAAGAAGGTCTACGACGTCACCCGGGCCGGCCAGTCCGCGCTGGCGGAGTGGCTGGCGGAGCCGACGCCCGAGTCACCACTGCGCAGCGACCTCGCGGTGAAGCTGCGTGGTGCCTCGTTCGGCGACCGCGAGGCCGTGCTCGAGTCCGTGCGCGGACGGCTGGCCGACCACCACACCCGCCTGGACCACTACCGGCTGCTGATGAAGCGGGACTACCCCGAACCCAAGACGTTGGCCGGGCTCGAGCTCGACCAGTACCTCGTGCTCCGCGGCGGCATCCTCATGGAGGAGACCTGGATCGCGTGGCTCACCGAATACCTGGAGGCACACCAGTGAACGAACCCCGGAAGACGCCGTTCCCCCACCTGCTGGAGCCGATCACGCTCGGCCGGCTCACCCTCCGCAACCGGGTCGTCATGGGCTCGATGCACACCGGTCTCGAGGACAGCGCGTTCAACACCGGCAAGCTCGCGGCCTACTTCGCCGAGCGGGCGCGCGGCGGCACCGGGCTGATCATCACCGGCGGCTACTCCCCCAACAAGCGAGGCTGGCTCAAGCCGTTCGCGTCCGAGATGACCAGCCGGCTGCAGGCGATGCGGCACCGCGAGGTCACCGGCGCGGTGCACGACGAGGGCGGCGCGATCGCGATGCAGGTGCTGCACGCCGGGCGCTACGGCTACCACCCGTTCAGTGTCAGCGCGTCGAGCAAGAAGTCGCCGATCACGCCGTTCAAGCCGAGCGCCCTGTCGACCAAGGGCGTCGACCGGACCATCTCCGACTTCGCACGGGCCATCTCGCTCGCCGAGAAGGCCGGCTACGACGCGGTCGAGATCATGGGATCCGAGGGCTACCTGATCAACCAGTTCCTGGCGTCGCGCACCAACGACCGCACCGACGCCTGGGGCGGCACGACGGAGAAGCGGATGCGCTTCCCGGTCGAGATCGTGCGCCGTACCCGCGAGCTGGTCGGCGGCGACTTCCCCATCATCTACCGGATCTCGCTGCTCGACCTGGTCGAGAACGGCCAGACCTGGGAGGAGGTCGTCGAGCTCGCCCACCTGCTGGAGGACGTCGGCGTCACGGTGCTCAACACCGGCATCGGCTGGCACGAGGCCCGGGTGCCCACGATCATCACCCAGGTGCCGCGGGCCGCCTGGCGCGCCTACACGGCGCGGCTCAAGGCCGAGGTCTCGGTGCCGGTCTGCGCCTCGAACCGGATCAACACCCCCGAGACCGCCGAGGAGATCCTCGCCGCCGGCGAGGCCGACCTGGTCTCGATGGCGCGGCCACTGCTCGCCGACCCCGAGTTCGCCAACAAGGCGGCCGAGGGCCGGGCGGACGAGATCAACACCTGCATCGCCTGCAACCAGGCGTGCCTCGACCACGTGTTCAAGAACCAGTTGGCGTCGTGCCTGGTCAACCCGCGGGCGTGCCACGAGACGACGCTGGTGCTGCGGCCGACCCGGGTCAAGAAATCGGTCGCCGTCGTCGGCGCCGGGCCGGCCGGGCTGGCCACCGCGGTGTCCGCCGCCGAGCGTGGTCTGGCCGTCACCCTGTTCGAGAAGTCCGACCGGCTCGGCGGTCAGTTCAAGCTCGCGATGCAGGTCCCCGGCAAGGAGGACTTCCGCGACACGCTGCGCTACTACCGCCGCCGGCTCGAGGTGCTCGGCGTCGACGTGCGACTCGGCACGGAGGCGAAGCCGGCCGACCTGGCGTCGTACGACGACGTGGTGCTCGCCACCGGGGTGACGCCGCGGATCCCCTCGATCCCGGGCGTCGACCACCCGCTCGTGCTGCGCTACGACCAGGTGCTGTCGGGCGAGGTCGTGCCCGGCCGCCAGGTCGCGGTGATCGGCGCCGGCGGCATCGGCGTGGACGTGTCGGTGTGGCTGACCCACGAGCTGGGCGCCCTTCGAGACGCCTCGTCCCTCGGCTCCTCAGGAACCGAAAGCATCGGGGAGTGGATGGCGCACTGGGGCGTCGGTGACCCGAGCCTGCACCGCGGCGGGCTGACCGAGCCGAAGCCGCGCGCCCCGCAGCGCGAGGTCACCCTCATCCAGCGGAAGACCACCCCGATCGGCGTCGACCTCGGCAAGACGTCCGGCTGGGCGCACCGGGCGGTCCTCAAGCAGTCGGAGGTGCGCCTGGTCAGCGGCGCGTCGTACGACCGGATCGAGCCGACCCCCTCCGGCGACCGGCTCCGCCTCCACCTCACCGTCGGCCCCGCCGACAACCGGACGTCTGAGGTGATCGAGGTCGACCACGTCGTCCTCTGCGCCGGCCAGGAGTCGGTGCGCGACCTGGTCGCCCCCGGCCGCACCGTGATCGGCGGTGCCGACGTCGCCGCCGAGCTCGATGCCAAACGGGCGATCAAGCAGGGCACAGAGGTCGCCGCGGCGCTCTGACTGTTGGCGTCGGGGGGTTGACGTTTGGTCCCAAACGGCATGGATTTCGAGGAAAATCATGTCGTTTGGGACCAAACGACAGCTCCCCGCCCACCGACCGACCGCACCGGCTATGACGACCGTCATACACCGCCTCTACAATGCGAGCGTGGCACGCGACACCCGGACCCGGATGATCTACGGCGCCGCTCGGATGGTCGGCGCCCGAGGGGTCGGAGCGATGAGCCTGCGTGACCTCGCCAAGGAGGCGGGGGTGCCGATCGGGTCGACGTACCACCACTTCCCGGGCGGTCGGCAGCAGCTGATCGAGGAGGCGGTCCGCACGATCGGCGCGGCCGTCACCCGCCGGATCGAGGTGGGGCGCGAGCGCGGTCCGGTCGCGGCGCTCGACGCGTTCGGCGACGAGTGGCGGGCGCTGCTCGAGGACAGTGAGTTCAGCACCGGCTGCCCGGTCTTCGCGGTCGCGACCGGCGACGACCAGGCGCTGCGGGCGGTGGCGACCGAGGTGGTCGAGTCCTGGCAGGCCGCACTGGCCGGCGTGCTCACCGACGCCGGCGTCGACGCCACCCGCGCCCCCCGGCTTGCCATGTTCGTCGTCGCCGCGATCGAGGGCGCCGTCGCGATCAGCCGGGCGCAGCGGTCGATCGCGCCGTTGGCGGACACGATGGCTGAGATCCATCAGCTGGTCGACGCGGCACTCGGCACCTGACGGACGTGCTTCTAGGCTGGTCGACGTGATCGTGGACCGCACCGACGAGGAGCTCCGCTACGCCCTGCCCTGCAAGTGGGGCCTCATCGACGAGGACGTGCTGCCCGCCTGGGTCGCCGAGAGCGACTACGCCTGGGCGCCACCCATCGCGGCGGCGCTCACCGAGGCGGTCGCCAAGGGACTGACCGGCTATCCCGACTTCGAGGAGGGCGACGCCCTGGGCGAGGCGTACGCCGGTTTCGCGTTCCGCCAGTTCGGCCACCACGTCGACCCGGCCGCGGTCGTCCCGACCGCCGACGTCACTGCCGGCGTCCGGCTCGCCCTCGACGTTCTGTCCGAGCCCGGGCCGGTAGTGATGCCGATCCCCGGCTACCCCCCGCAGCTCTCGATCGCCGAGATCACCGGGCGGCAGCGGGTCGACCTGGTCGTCGACCCCGACGCCGAGCGGGCCGAGATCGACCTCGACGCCCTCGACCGGCTGTTCGCCGAGGGCGCCCGCACGCTGCTGCTCACCCAGCCGCACAACCCTTGGGGCCGGGTCTTCACCCGCGCCGAGCTCGAGGGGATCCGCGACGTCGTACGCCGCCACGGCGCGCGCGTCGTCTCGGACGAGATCCACGCGCCCCTGGTCCTCGACGGATCGACGCCGCACGTCCCCTACCTGACGCTCGACGGCACCGCCGACCATGCCGTCGCTGTCGTCGCGGGCTCCAAGGCCTTCAACACCCAGGGGCTCAAGTGCGCGCAGATCATCGCGTCCGACCCGGCGACCCGCGACCGGCTCCGCGCGGTGCCGATGGCGCGCAACGACTCCTGGTCACCGCTGGGCGTGGTCGCCGCCGTCGCGGCCTACACCGAGTGCGACGACTGGCTCGACGCCCTCCGCACCCGCCTCTCCGCCCAGCGCGACCTGCTCGTCGACCTGCTCGCCGAGCACCTGCCGGAGGCCCGGATGCGGCCGCTCGAGGCGACGTACCTCGCCTGGATCGATCTCCGCGGCTACGGCCACGACGACCCCGCGGCGATCGCGCTCGAGCACGGTCGGGTGCGGCTCTCCCCCGGCCACGACTACCACGCCGGCCTGCCCGGGCACGTGCGCCTCAACATCGCCACCAGCCCCGACCGGCTCGCCGAGATCGTGCGCCGGATGGCGAAGGCGCTGGTCTCGTGACGGGTCTCGTGACGGGTCTCGTGACGGGTCTCGTGACGGTCGCCAGAGCGACCTCCTCGACCTCCGAGATCGCCAGAGCGACCTCCTCGACCAACGATCGGGATCAGTCGTTGCCGTTCCGGGTGGCCGCGACCAGGTCGGCGTACCACTGGAACGACCGCTTCTTGGTGCGCGCCTGCGTCTCGCGGTCGACGTGCACGAACCCGAAGCGGGCGCCGTAGCCCTCGGCCCACTCGAACTGGTCCAAGAGCGACCATGCGTAGTAGCCGCGCACGTCGACGCCCATCCGCACGGCTTCGGCGACGGCAGTGAGGTGCGCGGCGTGGTAGTCGATCTGCGCCTGGTCGTCGATCACCCCGTCCGCGTCCGGCGCGACGTCGTAGGCGCATCCGGACTCGGTGACGTAGATGGGAGGTACGGCGGCCCGCAGTCGCGCACGGAACATGATCAGCCACTCGCGCAGCGCGTCCGGCACGACCGACCAGTGCAGGTCGGTCGTCGGGTAGCCCACCACGCCGCGGAACTCGAACGGCATCGGTGCGTCCTCGCCCGCGGCGCCCATCCGGAACGGCGTGAAGTAGTTGACGCCGTAGAAGTCGAGCGGTTGCCGGATCGTGGCCAGGTCGCCGTCGAGGATCACGTCCTCGAGCAGCGGCGCCAGGTCGACCGGGTAGCGGCCGAGCAGCATCGGCTCGATGTACATCCCGTTCCAGAACGCGTCGAACAGCTTCGACGCACCCACGTCGGCATCGTCGTCGGAGGCCGGCCACACCGGCGCGTGGGTGTTGGCGCAACCGACGCTCCGGGCGCCGGCCGCACGCAGGGCGATCGCCGCCCTGCCGTGTCCGAGGAGCAGGTGGTGGGCGACCGGCATCGCGTCGAACATCAGCCTCTTGCCGGGGGCGTGGGCGCCAGTCGCGTAGCCGAGCGTGGTGACGATGGCCGGCTCGTTCACGGGGATCCAGTGCTCGACCCGGTCCGCGAGGCAGTCGGCCACGATCGCCGCGTAGTCCGCGAACCGGTCCACCGTCGCCCGGTTGAGCCAGCCGCCGTCGTCCTCGAGCGCCTGCGGCAGGTCCCAGTGGTAGAGGGTCGCCATCGGCTGCACGCCGGCCGCGAGCAGCTTGTCGACGAGCCGGTCGTAGAAGCCGAGACCGTCGGCGTTGACCCGGCCGCCGCCGGCCGGCTGGATCCGCGGCCACGCGATCGAGAACCGATAGCCGCCCGCACCCAGGTCCTTGAGGAGCGCGACGTCCTCGTCGACCCGGTGGTAGTGGTCGCAGGCGACAGCGCCGCTGCTGCCGTCGACGATCGGGCCGGCCAGCGCGGTGAAGGTGTCCCAGATGCTGGCGCCGCGGCCGTCCTCGGCGACCGCGCCCTCGACCTGGTACGCCGACGCCACCGTGCCGAAATGGAAGTCTGCGGGCAGCCTGGGGAACTGCGACTTCCCTGTCACGGGCACAATCCTGCAGTGTGAGCGTGGTCATCCGCAGGAGTTCGAGCCGGTTCGTCGAGCGCGAGGTCGGCCGTCGGACCCAGCACGGGTTCTCCTTCGGCGCGCACTACGACCCGGAATGGCTGTCGTTCGGCCCGATGGTGTGCCACGACGACCACCTGCTCGGCAGCGGCACGGGGTTCGACGATCACCCGCACTCCGACCTGGAGATCGTCACTTTCGTCGTGACAGGGGCGCTGCGGCACACCGACTCGCTCGGCACCGAGGAGACACTGGCGGCCGGTGAGCTCGCGGTCCTCTCAGCAGGCGAGGGTGTGCGCCACAGCGAGACGGCGTCGGACGACGGCGCTGCGCGCTTCGTGCAGGTGTGGCTGCGACCCGACCAGACCGGTGCCCCGCCGAGCTATGCGCGCACCTCCGCAGCTGCTGCCGTACCCGGCGCCGGGCTGGTCCCGTTCGCCGGCGTCGGATCCGCCCTCGAGGTCGGCGTCGCCGGGGCGTCGTACGCCGTCGCCCGGCTCGGCGCGGGCGAGCGGCTGATCCTCCCGGTGGCCGGCCGGGTGCATGCCTATGTGGTGACGGGTGCGCTGCTGCGGTCCTCGCTCGCCGCGCCGCTCGAGACCGGTGACGCGTTCTGCTTCGTCGACGAGCCGCACCACCAGGTCACCGCCGGCCCGCCGACCGAGCTGCTGGTGTGGTCGTTCGGCAACGCCACCGGTTGAGGCCTCTCAACGCAGGATCTTGATCGCGCCGGGTCGGATCTCCACGGTCAGGACGTCGCCGTCGCTTGGCAGGTTGTCCAGTGCCTCCCCGTCGGCGCCGACGGGGACGGGGGCACCGGTGCCGGCGTACTGACCGGACACGGAGACCCGGGACCCACGCAGCACCGTGACCGCGTCGAGCTCGACATGGGCGCCGTCGTAGACCTTGGGGAGGGCGCGGATCAGGTCCAGGCGGCCGGCGGCCTCGATGACGACCACGTCGAGCTCGCCGTCGTCGATGGAGGCATCGGGGGCGATCGCCATGCCCTTGCCGTAGTAGCGGGAGTTGGCGATGACCACGTTGGCGGCGCGGTGCTCGGATCGATGGTGACGGCCGTCGGCTGCCTCGACATCGAGGGTCAGCGCGACCGGGCGGTAGGTGGCCAGGGCGCGCACGGACGCGAACGGGTACTGCAGCTTGCTCGGCAGCCAGTGCGACCGGTTGACGATCTCGCCCGCGCGCGCATCGACGCCGGCGTAGACCGAGCCGGCGACCAGTGCGGCAGGACTGCCCGGCATTACGACCGACAACAGGTCGACGGGCGTCGGCGTACCGCCCAGCAGGAGGTCGACCTGGGCGTCCTGGTCGGTGGGCACCTCGAGCATCCGGGCGAAGTCGTTGCCGCGACCCGCGGGGATCACCGCGAGCTCGCCGCCGGCATCGACGACCGCGCCACAGACCGACGACAGCATCCCGTCGCCGCCCACCGACACCACCACCCGGCCGGCGGCCACGGTGGCCTTGACCAGGTCGGGGACAACGGTCGGCGAGGAGGTGTAGCTGACCTCGACATCGGCCCCGGCCTCGCGCAGTCGTCGAGCCAGCGGCACCACCACCCTCGGCGCCGCTCCGCCGCCGGAGTTGGGGTTGACGAGGAACGTGAAGGCTCGCTCTCCGGGCACGCTCACGGGATCAGCACTCCCGGGTTGAGGATGCCGACCGGGTCGAGCTCGCGCTTCACGGCACGGAGTACGGCGACGCCGACCTCGCCGATCTCGGGCGTGAGCCACGCGCGGTGGTCGGTGCCGACGGCGTGGTGGTGGGTGATCGAGGCGCCGCTCGCGACGATCGCGTCGTTGGCGGCGGCCTTCGCGTGGAGCCAGCGCTCGAGCCGCTGGTCGCCTCCGGCCGCGGCGACGGTGAAGTAGAGCGAGCAGCCGGTCGCGTAGACGTGCGAGACGTGGCAGAGCACCATCGTGCCCTCCCCGAGCGCCGACTCGAGCGCCGACTTCACCGCGGTGTAGAGCCGCTCGCGGTTGGACCAGAACGTCACCGTCTCCAGGGTCTCCACGAGGACGCCGACGTCGAGGAGCGAGTCGCGGAGATAGGGCGCGTTGAAGCGTCCGGCCGCCCACGCCTCGCCGGGCTCGGCACCGAGGTTGGTGCCACCGAGATCGGTGAGCGCCGCGGTGACCGCCTCCTTCTTCGCCGCGACCGCCGAGGACGTGCCCTCGTAGCCGACGATCATCAGGCAGCCGGTCGTGCCTTCGCCGCCGATGGCGTCGGGGCGGGCGAGGTTGATGGCCGTCTCGTTCTCGTCGGAGAGGCGCAGCACGGTCGGCATCAGGTCGCCCTGGGCGAGTGCCCGCATGGCGTCGGCGCCGGCGGCGAAGGACGACCACTGCCAGCCTTCGTACTCCTTGACCTCCGGCAGCGGTCGCACCCGGACGGTGACCTCGGTGATCACGCCGAACGCGCCCTCCGACCCGAGGAAGAGCTCACGCAGGTCGGGGCCGGACGCGTTGGACGGGGACGTCCCGCCGAGCCGGACCTCGCCGCGCGGGGTGGCCGCGCGCAAGCCGACGACCATCGCGTCGAAGCGGCCGTAGCCGGCGCTGGACTGGCCGCTGGACCGAGTGGCGGCGAACCCGCCGATCGTCGCGAACTCGAAGCTCTGCGGGAGGTGGCCCAGCATCAGCCCGTGCTCGGCCAGCAGCGCCTCGGCCTCGGGGCCGCGCAGGCCCGGGCCGAGGGCCGCCGTCGAGGAGACCGGGTCGAGCGCGAGCAGGCTGCGCATTCGGCCCAGGTCCAGCGAGATCACGCCCACGAAGCCATCACGATCGGGCGCCAGCCCGCCGGTCACCGCGGTGCCGCCGCCGAACGGGACGACCGCGATCCGGTGCTCCTGCGCGTAGTCGAGCACCCCCTGCACGTCGTCGTGGTTGCCCGGCCGGACGACGACGTCGGGGGCGTCGGTGAGATCGCCGGCCCGCTGCCGGAGCAGATCGGGGGTCGACTTGCCGCGGGTGCGCTGGCGTCGGGAGGCGTCGTCGAGCACCACGTGCTCCTCGCCGACGACCGCGCCCAGCCCGGCCAGGAGGTCGGGCGAGAGGTGCGACGCCGGCATCACGACGTCCACCGCGGCCGGGGTGTCGGAGAGCTCGAAGACCAGGCCGACCAGGTCGCGGACGCTGTCGGGAAGCGGGCCCGCGTGCGCCGGGTCGCCCCACCGAGTGGGGGGCATCTCGGGCTGCAGCAGGTCGTGCTGGATCTCAGTCATGTGTTACAGTGTGACACATGTCGTCACATCGTCACAACCCCGCGGGAATCGAGCAGAGTCCTCGGGACGCCTACCTCGACGCCGCCCGGGCCTGCATCCTCGACGTCGGCTGGCGCCGGACGACGCTCACCGAGGTGGCCCGCCGGGCCGGGGTGTCGCGGATGACGATCTACCGCACCTGGACGGACATGCCAGAGCTGCTCGGCGACCTGATGACCCGCGAGTGGGGCGAGCTGGTGGCGTCGACCCAGCCGACGCTGGGTGCCGACGGGACCGACGGCCCCGAGCCCGGGCAGATCGCGGACGGCGTGCTGCGCGCGGTCGCCGTACTCCGTGACAACGAGCTGTTCGTCCGGATCGTCGAGCTCGACCCCGAGCTGATCCTCCCCTATCTCCTTGCCCGCCGCGGCCGCTCGCAGGACCTGATCCTCGGCCTGCTGGCGGCAGCGATCGAGGCCGGGCAGGCGTCCGGCAGCGTCCGCAAGGGCAACCCGATCGCCCTCGCCCGCGCCGTCGTGCTCGCCGCCCACGGCTTCGTCCTCTCCGCGCACACGATGGCCGACGACGACGTCGCCCCGGACGAGCTCGACGACGAGCTGCGGATCCTGATCGAAAGGACCCTCCTGCCATGACCCACTCCCGCATCACGCCTGGCCTGGCCGGCGTACCCGAGACCGTCGACGTGGTCGTCGTCGGACTCGGCGTGACCGGAGCCGGGGTCGCGCTCGACGCCGCGAGCCGCGGCCTCAGCGTGCTCGCGGTCGACGCGTTCGACCTGGCCTGGGGCACGTCCCGCTTCTCGTCCAAGCTGGTGCACGGCGGGCTGCGCTACCTCGCCAGCGGCCAGGTCGGCATCGCCCACGAGAGCGCCGTCGAGCGCGGCATCCTGATGGAGACCACCGCGCCGCACCTGACCCGGCCGCTGCCGACGATCGTGCCGCTCGCCGCCGGCGTGACCCGCCCGATGGGTCTGCTCACCCGGGCCGGCCTGTTCGGCGGCGACCTGCTGCGCCGCGCGGCCGGCACCAGCAGTGACACCCTCCCGAAGCCCCGGCGACTCACTGCCGCCGAGACCCGCCGGCTCGCGCCGACGCTCCGGGCCGACGGCCTGCGCGGTGCCGTGCTCGGCTGGGACGGCCAGCTCGAGGACGACGCGCGCCTGGTCACCACGATCGCCCGTACTGCCGCCGATCGAGGCGCCGCGATCCACACGCACAGCCGGGTGGTCTCGGCGACCGGGGTTTCGAGGCTCGCTGGCGCTCGCACCTCAACCACCGAGTTTTCGGTAGGTCTGCGCGACGAGCTCACCGGCGCGACGGCCACCGTCCGCGCCCGGACCGTGATCAACGCGGCCGGCGTCTGGGCCGGCGACGTCGTCGAGGACATCCGGCTGCGGCCCTCGCGCGGCACCCACCTGGTGCTGCGCGGGGACACCCTCCCGGGGCTCAACGTCGCGGTGTTCGCGCCGATCCCGGGCGAGCGCAACCGGTTCGTGCTGGTGCTGCCGCAGCCGGACGGCCAGATCTACGTCGGCCTCACCGACGAGCCGGCCGACGGCCCGGTGCCGGACGTGGCCGAGCCGACCGAGGTCGAGATCGGCTTCCTGCTCGACGTCGTGGCCGCGTCCTTCTCACGTCCCCTCCGCCGCAGCGACGTCGTCGGCGCGTACGCCGGCCTGCGGCCGCTGCTGGACACCGGTGACGACTCGACGGCGGACCTGTCGCGCAGGCACGCCGTCCTCACCAGCCCCACCGGGGTCGTCACGATCGTGGGCGGCAAGCTCACGACCTACCGCCGGATGGCCGAGGACGCCGTCGACACCGCGGTCGCCCACGCCGGCCTCAGCGCCGGCCCGTGCGTCACCGCTCAGCTGCCTCTGTCGGGCGCCGCTCCGCGCACCCAGCTCGCGGAGCTCGTCGAGCGTGCCGAGACCTCCGGCCACGCGCGACTGGTGCGCCGCTTCGGCACCGACGCAGCCCTCGTCCTCGACTCCGCCCGCGCGGTGACCGGCCTGCCCGACGACGAGCTGCTCGCCCCGATCGACGACACGATCCCGATCACCCTCGCCGAGCTGGTCTTCGGCGTCACCCACGAGGGCGCGGCCGACGTCGCCGACCTGCTCGACCGCAGGACCCGGGTCGGGCTGATCCCCGCCGACCGGGCGCTCGCCGTACCCGCTGCGGTCCGAGCGCTGGAGCTGGCGCGCCAGCGGAGCCCCGGTCGAGCGAGGAGGTCGAGTACGCCTGCTCGGGCGAGTTGCGAGCCCGAGCGAAGGCCGTATCGAGATCACGGTCGACCGATCTCGAAACTCCTGCGCCCCGAGCGATGAGTTTTCCGGTTGGCCCCGGTCGACCCATCAGGCAGACTCGAACAACATCCGGGGGTAGGCGATGGGAACGACGGTGACCGAGCAGCTGACCGACCGATTGACCGCGACCGACGAGCTCGCGGACTTCGACACGTTGACGGGGCGCTACCAGCGGGAGCTGATGGCGCACTGCTACCGGATGAGCGGGTCCGTCCACGAGGCGGAGGACCTGGTCCAGGAGACGTTCCTGCGCGCCTGGAAGGCGTCGGCCAGCTTCCAGGGGCGGAGCTCGGTGCGCACCTGGCTCTACAAGATCGCGACGAACGTCTGCCTGACCAACCTCGAGGGCCGGCCCCGCCGGCCGCTGCCCACCGGCCTCGGCACGGCCGACTCGATCGCCGGCGACGCGCTCGAGTCGGACGCCGACATCCCGTGGCTGGAGCCGATCCCGGACGCCGCGGTCGAAGTCGCCGAGCGCGACACGATCCGGCTCGCGTTCGTCGCCGCCCTCCAGCACCTGCCGGCCCGGCAGCGGGCCGTGCTCATCCTCCGCGACGTGCTGCGGTGGAGCGCCGCCGAGACCGCGACCGCCCTCGACACCACGACGGCCGCGGTCAACTCCGCCCTCCAGCGGGCGCACGCCCAGCTGCACGAGCGCGGCCTCACCCCCGACACGGTCGAGCAGGATCTCGACGAGGCGCAGCAGCGGATGCTCAACGCCTACCTCGAGGCGTTCTGGGCCAAGGACGTGCAGCGCATCGTCCAGCTGCTCCAGTACGACGCGACCTGGGACATGCCGCCGTTCCTCAACCACTACCGCGGCGCCGAGAACATCGGCCGGCTCATCGACACCCAGTGCCCCGGCGGCATCCACGACATGCCGATGCTGCGCACGGTGGCCAACGGCCAGCCGGCGTTCGGCCTCTACATGCGCCAGGCCGACGGGCACTTCGAGCCGTTCCACATGCAGGTCCTCGACGTGGTCGGCACGAAGGTCCGCCACGTCACGGCGTTCTTCGGCGCCGAGCACTTCATCCGCTTCGGCCTGCCCGACCGGCTGCCAGCCGACTGGCAGCCCGCGCTCGACCCCACCGGTTGATCCGATGACCGCCGTCCCCCGCCCCCCGACCGGCTCACCGACCAGCTCGCCGGACCCGGGGGTCGAGCTGCTGGAGCGCGCCCTCGGCTACACCCGGAGCACGCTCGCCACCGTCACCGCGGCGCATCTCGACCTCCGCACCCCGTGCGAACGGTGGCACCTCGCCGACCTGCTGGCCCACATGGAGGACTCCCTCGACGCCTTCGCCGAGGGCGCCCGCGGCACCATCAGCCTGCACAGCGCGGCGCCGGCTCCGCTCGACGAGCGGATCGCCACCCTGCAGCGGAAGGCGTGCGGGCTGCTCGGCGCGTGGGCGAGTGCGACCACCCCGCTGGTCGAGGTCGGCGGACGCCCGGTGCCGGTCGGCACCATCTCCCGGCTGGCCGCCGTCGAGATCACCGTCCACGGCTGGGATGTCGGTCGTACGACGGACGCCGGGCTGCCGATCCCCGAGGAGTTCGCCGCGGCCCTGATCCCGACCGCGCTCGGGCTCGCACTCGAGCACGACGGGGAGTTCGGGCCTCCCCGACCGGTGCCCGTCGACGCCGGCCCCGAGCGACGGCTGCTCGCGCTCCTCGGTCGACGCGCGGGCGCTAGCCGCCGTGCTGGATGACGTACTGCTCGAGCCGCCGGTCGGGGACCAGCCAGATGATCGCCACCGCGACGAAGAAGCCGATCCCGACGAGCGGGTGGATCCATGCGGCCGCGGCGATGCCGAGGATGTAGAGCCCCGGCGAGAGCTTGCCCTTGAGGTCGTCACCGACCGCCTCGCGCAGCTTCGAGTCGGGGCCCTCGGCCCGGAAGATCGCCAGCTGCAAGATGTAGTAGGCGATGGCCGCGGCCAGCAGGTTGACGCCGTAGAAGACGACGGGCGTGTGCTCGTCCATGCCGTACTGGTCTATCGACTCGTTCATCCACGCCGTCGTGAACGGGTAGAGCGAGAGCACGAACAACAGCCCCAGGTTGGCCCAGAGCACGGCGCCGCTGACGTGGTCGGCCAGCTGGAACATGTGGTGGTGGTTGTTCCAGTAGATGCCGATGTAGACGAAGCTCAGCAGATAGGTGAGCAGGACCGGGCCGGTGTCGTGCCAGAGCGCGTCCAGGGTCGGCTCCTCCGGAGGATGCAGCTCCAGCACCATGATCGTGATGATCACCGCCAGGACAGCGTCACTGAAGGCCTCGAGCCGACTCGTCGTCATGCGGCCATTGTGCCGGTGTCCTACGACAACGGGTGCGCCAGCTCGTCGGCCGGCAGCTTGGCCAGCCAGATCGCCAGCGCGGCCGCGACGCCCGGCACGATCGCGGCGATCGCGAACGTGGTGCGCAGGCCGAGCCACTCCGCGACCGGACCGGCCATCGCCATCGAGACCGGCATCAGGCTGACCGACACGAAGAAGTCGAGCGAGGCCACCCGGCCGAGCAGGTGCGGCGGCACCCGGCGCTGCAGCAGGGTCCCCCAGATCACCATCGGCGCCGAGAAGGACGCACCGAGGAGGAAGCCGGCGACGGCGACCATCCACACCTCGGTCGCGAAGCCCATCACGAGCAGCGGCAGGGCGCCGACGCCCCACATCAGGTTCATGAAGGTCAGGTAGCGCCGCGGCATCCGGAAGGACGCCATCGCTATCGATCCGACCGCGCCGCCGATGCCGAAGGCAGCCATCACCATGGCGTGATCGCCCGGGCCACCGCCGAGCTTGTCCTTGATCAGGAAGGGGATGAGCACCTCGAACGGGCCCATCATCGCCAGGATCATGACCGAGGCGAACAGCAGCGTCGCCAGCAGCCACGGCGTCCGGACCATGTAGACCCAGCCCTCACGCATGTCCGCCAGCGCGGTCGCGATCGGGTGGGCGTCGCTCGTCGTCTCCTCGTCGGCGCGCTCGCGGCGTACGGCGGTCAGCGGCACCGTCGCCAGCACCAGCAGCCCGAGCAGGTGGAAACCAGCCGCGAGCCCCAGCGCGGCCGAGGTCGAGACGCCACCGACGACCACGCCGGCGAGACCGGGCCCGAGCGCCTGGCCGACCGTCGGCCGCACCATGCCCTCGAACCCGTTGACCGCCATCAGGTCCTCCTCGGGCACCAGAGCCGGCAGCCACGCGGAGTAGGCGGGGTAGTAGAACGCCAACGCGACCCCGGTCGCGAACGACACCACCGCGAGGTGCCACACCTGGGTGTGGTCGCTCCACGACAGCAGGGCGACGACGGCCATGCCGGTGAGCTCGACCGCAGCCACGGCCAGCAGGATCAGCTTCTGCGGGACCCGATCGGCGACCACGCCGCCGAGCAACGCCGGGAGGAGCACGCCGACGGCACCCGCCGTCGACACCACCGACAGCTGGCTCGCACCGCCGCCGATCCGGATGACCTCCCACACCAGCGCGACCACCCAGACGCCGCCGGCGAACGTGCCGAGCACCAGCGCCGTGCCCAGCCGCCGGTAGGCGGCGTGACGGAACGGCGACAACGCGCGCGGCAGCCGGCTCACCGAGGGCGGGCGTGGGCCCTCAGGCGCCGGCGACGCTGTCGTCAGCTGATCTGTCATGGGGTCTCCTGGAGTTCAGCACCAGTCTCCTCGTGAGGACCGACAGCGGCTATCGATTTCATCGCCGGCGCGGTGTGACGCTGCCGACGCCGGATACGATCCGGAGTCCTACCGCTCCTACGTCTCCGGAGAGAACGCGTGACCGTCTTCCTCGTGCTGGGCTTCGTCGGCCTGGCGCTCGTGGTGGTGTCGCTGCTGGTCGGCGACCACCTCGAGGCCGCCGTCGGGGGCGCGTTCAACGCGCTCGAGGGCGACGTGTTCTCGACCGCGGTGCTCGGCGGCTTCGTCTCCGCGTTCGGCTTCGGCGCAGCCGCCGCGGACGGTGCCGGGCTGCCGACCCCCCTGGCGCTCCTCGTCGGCGGCGGCAGCGGAGTCGTCGTCGGCTGGTTCGCCTGGTGGCTGACCCGGCTGATCAAGGACGGCCCCAGCGACGACACGGTCTCGATCGGCGACACCGTGGGCCAGGTCGGACGGGTGCTCACGAACATCCCCGGCGGCGGGAGCTACGGAGTGATCCGGGTCAGTGTCGGCGGCCACGTGATGCAATGCAACGCGAGCTCGCTGCTCGCGATCGAGTCGGGCGCCGACGTCACCATCACCGGCGTCCTGTCACCCACCGCGGTCACCGTGGCCCCGGTGTGGAAGCCCGAGAACGAGTAAAGGAACCGGTTATGGACTTCAGCGTTGCGGGCCCGATCATCGGCGTCGTCGTACTCCTCGTGATGCTGGTGCTGCTCGTCACCAGCCGCTACAAGGTGGCCGGCCCCAACCAGGCGTTCATCGTCACCGGCCGCAAGGGCAAGGCGGTGCTCAACCCGGAGACCGGGCAGCTCACGACCGACCTCTCCGGTCAGAAGGTCGTGCTCGGCGGCGGTGTCTTCGTGGTGCCGTTCGTCCAGAAGCTCGCCACCATGGACCTCTCGAGCCGCCGGATCTCCGTGCACATCAGCGGTGCGGTCTCCGGGCAGGGCATCAAGCTCAACCTCGACGGTGTCGCCATCGTGAAGATCGGCGGCAACGCCGACCAGATCCGGCTCGGTGCGCAACGGTTCCTCAGCCAGCAGGCCGACATCGAGGCCTTCACCCAGGAGGTGCTCGCCGGCGCCCTGCGGTCGATCGTCGGCGGCCTGACCGTCGAGCAGATCATCCGCGACCGGGCGGCCTTCGCGCAGCGGGTGGCCGACGAGTCCGAGGCCTCGCTGACCGGCCAGGGCCTGATCCTCGACGCGTTCCAGATCCAGGACGTCACCGACGACGGCACCTACCTCGCCGACCTCGGCCGGCCGGAGGCGGCGCGGATCCAGCAGGCCGCGTCGATCGCCGAGGCCAACGCCCGGCAGGCGGCCGAGCAGGCCCGGATCGCCGCCGAGCAGGAGATCGCGATCGCCCAGCGGACGCTGGCCCTCAAGCAGGCCGAGATCAAGTCCGAGACCGACGCTGCCGCCGCCCAGGCCGCGGCCTCCGGACCGCTCGCCCAGGCCGAGCGCGACCAGGCGATCTTCACCGAGCAGGAGAAGGTCGCCGTACGCCAGGCGGCGCTGACCGAGCGCCAGCTGGAGACGCAGGTCCGCAAGCCCGCGGACGCGGACCGCTACCGCGTCGAGCAGGAGGCCAACGCGCGCCGGTCGGCGGAGATCGCCGCGGCCGAGGCACGCAAGGCCGCGACCATCGCGGCCGCCGAGGGCAAGGCCGAAGAGACCCGGCTCACCGGTGAGGCCGAGAAGGCCCGCCGGTCCGCACTCGCCGACGCGACCAAGCTGGAGGGTGACGCGCAGGCCGCGGCAACGCTTGCCGTCGGCCAGGCCGAGGCCGCGGCGATGGACAAGCGGGCCGACGCGTTCGCCCACTACAACGACGCGGCCGTGCTGCAGATGCTGATCGAGGTGCTGCCCCAGATCGCCAAGGAGGTCGCCGCGCCGATGAGCGCCATCGACAACCTGACGGTGCTCTCGACCGACGGGGCGGGCGCGCTGCCGAAGCAGGTCGTCGAGAACGTCGCCCAGACCCTGCAGATGCTCAAGACGGCCACCGGCGTGGACCTTCAGTCGATGCTCAAGTCGGCGGTCGACACCTCGGCGTCGTCCTCGGGTGAGGTCGTCGCCGGGTCGGCCGAGGAGTCGTCCTAGAAGTCGTCCTAGAAGTCGTCCTAGGAGTCGTTCCTAGGAGTCGTCCGGGGCCTGATCAGCCCCACCAGTGCAGGGTGCGGCCGTGCCCGTGGGTGTGGCCCATCGACCGGCCGTCGAGGCCGACCACGAACTGGCCGGGGGGAGGTTCCGGTCCGGTCGCGGTGATGCCGGGGAGCACGCCGGGGCCCTCGTTGCTCACCCACCGGCACCGGCCGTCCGCGACCAGGCCCGCCATCAGGCCGGCGAACCGCTCGCGGTCCGCGTCCTCGAGGTAGGCGATCACGGCGGTGTGGAACACCACGACGATGCCGTCCGTTCCGACCGCGTGCCGGGCCTCGTCGACGAGCGCCGGCACCAGGTCCAACAGGTCGCCGCGGCGCAGGTCCACGGGGTCGGCGCGCGCCACCTCGATGGCGGTCGCGAGCAGTGCGCGCCGGTCCTCGTGCTCGGGCCAGACCAACGCGAGCAGCCACGACATGTGGTCGTCGGACAGGACGTCGAGCGGGTTGAGGTCGACTCCTCCGCGCCACGCGACCGTCGGCACGACTCCCGGTAGCGGCGCGGGCCCGGTGACCGCGCAGTCCAGAGTCGGACCGGCCGGCCCTGCGGTGCGGACACCGTCCGGGGTCGACCAGCGATACCCCCACCGGTCCGGGTAGAGGCACAGGCCGGCACTGGCCCCGGCCTCGATCAGCGCCACCGGTCGCCCCCCTGCTGCGAGCGCGATCATCGGCACCAGCGTCGCCAACCGGCCGGCCTCGTTGGTCTGGGTGGCGCGGGCGAGGATCGTCGCGCGGATCCTCCCGTCGTCCGCGAGCAGCGCGTCCCGCAGGGCGTCGTACGGCGCCGGCGCGGCGAGCCCGTGCCACCGCGCGGCCGTGAACACGAGGTTCGGCTGCTGCTTCACGTCCGGCAGCGTGGAGAGCCACTGCTGCACCTCGGGGTCGGCCGCGACGCCGCGCGCCCAGGACTGGTAGCAGGGCGAGTCTTCGGCGTACGACGCGAACTCGTGGTACTTCTCGTTGATCGGTCCGTGCAGGAGCATCCGGCTGCGCGCTCAGCCGGCCGGCAGCGCGACGTAGGTCGTGTCGAGGTACTCCTCGATGCCCTCGAAGCCACCCTCCCGGCCGAACCCGCTGGCCTTGACGCCACCGAACGGCGCGGCGGGGTTGGAGACCAGGCCCGAGTTGATGCCGACCATGCCGAACTCCAGCGACTCCGCGAGCCGGATGGTGCGCGCCAGGTCGCGGGTGAAGACGTACGCCGTGAGCCCGTACTCGGTCGCGTTGGCCCGAACGACTGCTTGCTCCTCGGAGGAGAAGGTGGTGATCGGGGCGACCGGACCGAAGATCTCGTTGGTGTTCACGTCGGCGTCCGGCGGCACGTCGACGAGGACGGTCGGGCTGAAGAAGTAGCCCGGACCGTCGGGAGCGCTGCCGCCGGTGACGACCCGGGCGCCGGCGGCGACCGCCTGCTCGACCAAGGTGGTGACGCCGGCGACCGCCTTCTCGTCGATCAGCGGGCCGACGTCGACGCCGTCGTCCTGGCCGCGGCCGACCCGCAGGGCCGCCATCCGCTCGGCGAGCTTGCCGGCGAACTCCTCGGCCACCGACTCCTCGACCAGGAAGCGGTTGGCGGCGGTGCAGGCCTCCCCCATGTTGCGCATCTTGGCGATCATCGCGCCGTCGACCGCGGCGTCGATGTCGGCGTCGGCGAAGACCAGGAACGGTGCGTTGCCGCCGAGCTCCATGCTGACTCGTTGCAGCTGGTCGGCGGACTGCCGGACGATCACCTTCCCCACGTCGGTCGAGCCGGTGAAGCTCACCTTCCGCAGCCGCGGGTCGGCCATGAGCGCCTCGCCGACCTTGCCGGAGCTGTGGGTGGTGATCACGTTGAGGACACCGGCAGGCAGGCCCGCCTCGGCCAGCAGGTCGGCGAGCAGCAGCATGGTCAGCGGCGTCTGCGCAGCGGGCTTCACGACCATCGTGCAGCCGGCCGCCACGGCGGGCCCGATCTTGCGGGTGCCCATGGCGAGCGGGAAGTTCCACGGCGTGATGAAGAAGCACGGCCCGACCGGCTTCTTGATGGTGAGCAGCCGGCTGCCACCGGCCGGCGCCTGCAGCCACCGGCCGTGGATGCGCACCGCCTCCTCGGAGAACCAGCGGAGGAACTCGGAGCCGTAGGTCACCTCGCCGCGGGCCTCGGCGACGGTCTTGCCCATCTCCCGGCTCATCAGCAGGGCGAGGTCGTCGGCACGGGCGGTGACCAGGTCGAAGGCCCGGCGCAGGATCTCAGCGCGCTCGCGGGGCGCGGTCGCGGCCCACTCCGGCTGCGCCGCCACCGCGGCGTCGAGGGCGGCCATCGCGTCGTCGACGCTGCCGTCCGCGACGTCGGTCAGCACCGACCCGTCGGCGGGGTCGATCACGTCGAATCGGCCACCCCCCGAACCGGGACGCCACTCGCCCCCGATGAAGAGCTGACGACGGTCGAGGTGCAATGGTTCGGTGCTCATGGGGCCACTGTGGCATTCCGAGGGAAACCTCGTCACCGCCCGACCGCGAACTGCGAAAATCTTCCTCGGAATCGTGTTCCGAACCCCCGCCCACGGGTTATCGTGAACCCGTCGTTTCGGAGGGAGCACCTACGACTCGACCGGGCCCCGACGCTGACCCCATGCGGCGCGGGGTCCGACTGTTTTTGATGGGCCGAGCGCGTCTCCGGCATCGCCGCCGAGACTTGACCGACCGTCGTCGGCTCACGGTCCGCAACCGGCGGCGACGCCTCCCGCCGCGCTGCCGGCCTGTTTGAGCGGAGCTCCCGCCACGCTGCCGGCCACGCAGTCGACGCGGTCTGTGGTCCTGCGCCGCCGGCGTCCTCCCGCCGCGCTGCCGGCCTGTTTGAGCGGAGCTCCTGCCGCCGCTGGTTGAGGTGCGAGCGAAGCGAGCCTCGAAACCAAGGCGACTCAGCCAGCCGCGCGGAGGAAGGCCTCGAGGAGCGGGCCGGCGGTGTGCGAGCCGGACTCGCCGATGTCGACGAAGACGGCGACGGCGAGGTCGCCCTGCGCGGCCACCATCCAGGCGTGGGTCTCCACCTCGTCATCGGCCACGAACTCCGCCGTACCGGTCTTCGCGATCACCGGCTCTCCCGGTACGTCGGCCAGCTGGCTGCCGCTGCCGCCGGTCACCACGCCGCGCAGCATCTCCCGCAGCTGCGCGGCCTCCTCGCCGGTCAGTGGCGTGTGGTCGTGGTCGGAGACGTCGACCTGCCCGACCAGGCGCGGGACGACCAGCTCGCCCTGCTGGACGGACGCGATCACGGCGGCCATCGTCATCGGCGACGCGAGGATCGTGCCCTGGCCGATCAGGTCCGCGGCCGCCTCGGTCTCGCTGGCGGGCGGTTCGACGCTGCCGAAGTAGGCCGGGAAGCCCAGGTCGTGGTCGACGCCGAGGCCGAGGCTGGCGGCGGCATCGGCGAGGTCGCCGTCGCCGAGCTCGTCGCGCGCCCCGATGAACGCGGTGTTGCACGACTGGGCGAGCGCGGTGCGGAGCGGGATGTCGCCGAGCGCCGAGCTCGGGTAGTCGCTGTAGTTGCCGAACTCCTTGCCGTCGACCGTCACCGTCGACGGACAGGAGACCGTGCTGTCGGGCGTGAGCCCGGCGCGGAGCAGCGCCAGGCTGCTGACGATCTTGAAGGTCGACCCGGGCGGGAGCTGCCCGTACGTCGCGAAGTTCTGCCCCGCGTTGCCGGGGCCGTTGGCGGCGGCCAGGATCGCGCCGTCGCTGGGCCGGATGGCAACCAGCGCGCTCGCCGGCGTGACGTCGGCGAGCAGTGACTCGGCGCTCGTCTGGAGCGCCGGGTCGAGGGTGAGCTCCAGCCGCTCCCCGTCGACCTTGTCGACCCGGAACAGGTCGCGCGCCGGCGTGGCCTCGGTCTCGGACACCGCCTCGACGACCCGGCCGGGCATCCCGCCGAGCTGCTCGTCGTAGCGCGCCTGCAGCCCGCTGATCCCGGCGACGTCGCCGACCCGGTATCGGTCCGGGTCCGCCTCGATCATCTCCGCGGTGACCGGCCCGACCCGGCCGAGGATCGGCGCCGCGAACTCCTTCGTCGGCGCCAGCGCGATCTCGTCCGCGAGCGCCAGCGCGCCCGGGATCTCGTCGTGGCCCGCCAGCACCTCGGGCGGCACCTCCGCCTTCCGGAACGAGATCGCCTCGACGAATGCCCGGTCACCGGCGGCGCGGACCGCCCGGACGTACGGCGCCACGTCGATGCCGACCAGCTCCGCCAGGGCTCGTGCCGACTCGGGCGCCTTCGCCTTCGACACCCGGACCCGGTCGATGCCGAAGCGCACCACCGGTCGTTCGGTGACCAGCACCTGGCCTTCGGCACCCAGCATCTCCCCGCGGGTGGCGGGGACGGTCGTCGCCTCGAGGACCTCGTGCTTGCCCAGGCTCGGCTCGACGACCGTCGGCGCCCACGTGACCAGCCACTGCTCGCCGTCCCGCACGAGGTCGACCGGTGTCTCGTAGACCCATGGGTCGGTGGCCGCGACGACCGGCCACGACCAGGTCAGGGTGGCGCTGCCGCGCCCGCCGCCGACCTCGACCGAGCCGACCTCGATCGCCGGCTCGATCCCGTCCATCCCCGCGACGATCTCGCCGTACCGCTCGGCCGCCTCCGGACCCTCGACGTTGGCGAACACGATCCCGGGGAACCCGGCGTCGGGGTCCACGAGGGCATCTCCGAACGCGGCCACGAGCGCTTCCGCCTCAGCCATCCCGTCGTCCGGCTCGTCCGAACCGTCCGGGTCGCCGCTGCACCCGGTCAGCACGAGCAGGCAGGTCGACAGCGCCACCGAGATCCGTCGCATGCGAAGGTTCTACCAGCGCGTTGGTCGAGGAGCTCGCCCTGGCGGTCTCGGAGGTCGAGGAGGTCGCGCTAGCGACCGTCACGAGACCCGTCTCGAGCCTGTGCGTCCTAAGGCGCGCCGACCAGCAGCGGGCTCACCAGCGGCGTGTAGCCGGAGGACTGTCCCAGCTTGTTGGGGTGATAGCTCTCGCTGATCGGGTTGGACAGCCCGTTGAGCCACTCGACGTCGTCGCACACGGCGTGGCCGATGAACCGGCTGGTCGGGTTGGCGAACTTGAAGCCCTTCGCCGACGCCGCGGCGGACAGCTTGCCGTTGAGCAGGTCGGCGGTCTGGTTGAGGCGGGTCTCCTCGGAGGGCGAGAAGAACGTGGCGGCGTTGCAGTCCTCGCCCTGGAACAGCCGTGGGTAGCCGGTGACCACCACGACCGCGCTCGGCGCCCGCGACTTGATGGAGGCGTAGAGCGTGTTGAGCCGCCCGGGAAGGGTGTTGTTGATGAACGACTGCGCCCCGTCGATCGCGCCGTTGCAGTCCGACGCCCAACCCGGCTGCGCGCACTCGGTGATCACGCCGGAGAAGCCGGCGTCGTTGCCGCCGACCGAGATCGTGACGTACTTCGTCGTCGACGTCACCGCGCTCAGCTGGGAGCTGGTGACCGTCGAGGTGGTCGCGCCCGAGCAGGCCTTGAAGGTGAGCGAGTATCCCTTCTGCTGCGCGACCAGGTAGGGATAGGCGAAGGTCGACCGCTGGCAGCTGGTGCCGTCGTCGATGTAGGTCCGGGTGCCGACGCCGGAGGCGTAGGAGTCGCCGAGCGCGACGTACGCCGGCCCGGCCGCGTGCGCCGGGGCCTGGATGCCGAGCGGGACCAGCGCGGCAAGGATCGGGACGAGGCCGGCGGCAAGCAGACGGAGGCGGCTGGTGATCGGCCGGGAGCGGGCGATGACAGGCATGGTGACCTTCCCAAGACGGCGGCCCGGGTACGGGCCGTACCAATGTGACGCCGGTCACTCAAGCACGCGGAGACGCGTGATGACCAGAGTCGCTGGAGGAAGTTGTGAGTCCTCGATGTTTGAACATGTTCGAAAAATGGCATACGTTGGGCGTTAACTCGATCCTGAACGTGTTCAACTCTGAAGGAGAACATCATGGAATGGACCCTCGCCACCCACCTGCTCTACTTGGTCGTCTGCGTGCCCGTCGTCGTCTGGGTCGGTCACATCCTCGCTCGCAACGGCCAGGTCTTCCTGGCCGACGTCTTCGCCGACGAGGCGGTGGCCACGGCGACCAACCGACTGCTCGTCGTCGGCTTCTACCTGCTCAACGTCGGGTTCGTGCTGCTCTACCTGCGGGCGGGCAACGGCGTGCACACCGCCGAGGGCATGATCGAGTCGCTCAGCCTCAAGGTCGGCATCGTCCTGCTGGTCCTCGGCCTGATCCACATGGTCAACGTGAAGGCCTTCTCGGCGATGCGCCGCCGCCACGTCGTCGACCAGCAGAAGGTCCGGGCCTACGAGACCCATCTCGATGCCTGGGCGCGACAGACCGCCCCGGCCCCGCGCTGAGCGCGCGTCGACTGATCTAGGTTGTGGATCGTGACCGAGCCCTCGTCCAAGTCGCAGCAGACCCGCGCCGCGATCGTCGCGGCGGCGACGAAGCTGTTCCGGACCGGGGGCTACGACGCCACGACGATGCGCGCGGTCGCGAACGAGGCCGGGGTCTCGGTCGGCAACGCCTACTACTACTTCGGCTCCAAGGAGCATCTCGTCCTGGCGTTCTACGACGAGATCTTCACCGCGCACGTCGCTGCGTGCGAGCGGGTCCTGGAGACCGAGACCGGGTTCGTCGAGCGACTGTCCGCCGTCCTCGACATCTGGGTCGACGTGGCCGACTCGTCACACGAGTTCGCCGGCAAGTTCTTCAAGCACGCCGCGGAGCCCACCAGCCCGCTGTCGGTGTTCAGCCCGGAGTCGGCCCCGACCAGGGACAGCGCGATCGACCTCATGCGCCAGGTGGTCGAGAGCTCCGACCTCAAGGTGGCGCCGGCCCTGCGCGCCGAGCTTCCCCAGCTGCTCTGGCTGATCCAGATGGGGATGGTGCTCTTCTGGGTCTATGACGGCTCGCCCGGCCGCACCCGCACCCGGCAGCTGGTGCGCCAGGCGGTCCCGATCCTCGACAAGCTGCTCCGCGCGACGCGCATCCCGGGTGTGCGCGGCATCGCCGACGACATCGTCGTCCTCGTGAGGTCGCTGACACCGCCGACGGGCGGCTAGTACCACCCGAGACGCTGGGAGTGCGCCCAGGCGCCTTCGGGTCTGCCGTAACGCGCCGCGATGTAGGCCAGGCCCCAGCGGATCTGGGTCTCCGGGTTCGTGCGCCAGTCGTCGCCGACGACGGCCATCTTCGAGCCGGGCAGCGACTGCGGGATGCCGTACGCGGTCGACGTCGGGTTGTCGGCCAGCTGGTTCCAGCCCGACTCGCGCTGCCACAGAGCGTCGAGGTACTGCCACTGCTCCGGCGCGAACCCGAAGGCGAGCATCAGCTGGTAGCCGAGCGCGCGGTTGGTGCCGGGGTCGACGTCGACCGGGGTCGGCGCCGGCGGCGCGGTGTAGTTCTGGGCGATCCGCTCGGCGGCGCGCCGCAGCTGCTGGAGGATGACATCGGCCGGGACCTGGGCTCGGGCACCCCCGCTCTCGATCCGCGGCGTCGGCGGCGTGGACCCAGTCGTCGGCCCGGTCGCCGTCGACCCAGGTGCCGTCGACCCGGGCGGCTGCTGCGGGTCCGTCGCCGACGACGCCTCGGCACCGGCTTCGACCGGCGGCTCCTCCGTGACGGCGCAGGCCGTCAGGGCGACCGCGCACAACGCGGCGCCGACGATGAGCCTGCATCCCCCCATCGGAGCATTGTCGCCCAGAACCTCCGGGAGGTCCGCGGCTGCCGTCGCCTGTCATAGTGACGGGGTGCCCTCGCTCGGTCGGCTGACCCTCCTGGTCGCGGGCAGCGTCGTTCTCGGATTCGGCGTCGGCATGCTGCTCACCGCGGACCTGGGATCGGACGGCTACTCGACACTGGTCAACGGGATCGCGCGGTCACTCGACTGGTCGTTCTGGGTCGCCAACCTTGTCGTCGGTGTGGTGTTCGTGGCCATGGCGGCGGCCCGCAAGGTCTACCCCGGGATCGGCACGGTCGTCCAGGTCGCGCTCGTCGGCGTGACCGTGACCGTGGCGCTCGACCTGCTCAGCACCCCGGACGGGTGGCCGGCCCGGATCGCCCTGCTCGCCGGGGCGCTACCGATCCTTGCCGTCGGGATCGCGGCCTACCTCGGTAGCCAGACGGGCGCCGGACCGACCGAGGCGGCCGGCCTCGCGTGGGACCCGCCGGTCCCGTTCAGGTGGAGCTACAGCGCGGTCCAGGGCGGTGGCGCGCTGGTCGGCTGGTTGCTCGGCGCCACCATCGGCGCCGGCACGATCGCGGTCATCGTGCTGCTCGGCCCGATGGTCGACCTCGCCGCCCGGGTCCTGCGGGTCGACGTCCACCAGGTCCGAGCCCAGCCGACCGCGAGGAACGAGCGGGCGGCGTCGGGCGAGGAGGTTGAGTAAGCCCCGTTCCTGCGAGCTCGCGAGCAGGAACGACGGGCGCATCGAAACCCGGTGAGCTGGACGCGAGGAGCGAGCGGGCGGCGCCGGTCAGTCGCGCGGCTTGCCCTTGCTGGGCGGGCCGTAGTCGCGCTTGAGGTCGATCAGCTTGCCGCTGATCCGGGTCTCCTTGAGCTTCTCCCACACCGGGCCGGGCAGCTTGGCGGGCAGCTCGACGATCGAGTAGTCCGGCCGGATCGTGATCCGGCCGAAGTCGTTGCGGCCAAGACCGCCCTCGTTGGCGAGCGCGCCGACGATCTGGCGCGGCTCGACGCGGTGCCGCTTGCCGACGGCGATCTTGTACGACGCCATCGGCTTGTCGCTCGGGCGACGCGGGCCGCGGTCGGCCTTGCCACCGTCGCGGTCGGGACGGCCGCGCCCGTCCGGCCCGTCGTACTCCCGCTTCGGGCGCTGCGGCTCCTCCTCGAGGACCAGGGGCGAGTCGCCGTGCAGCACGATCGCGAGCGCCGCGGCGACGTCGGCCTCGGGGACGTCGTTGTTCTTGACGTAGTGGCCGACCACGTCGCGGAAGAAGCCGATCTGCGACGACTCGAGCGCGGCGGTGATCCGGTCGTCGAAGCGCGCGAGCCGGGTGGCGTTGACGTCGTCGACGCTCGGGAGCTGCATCTGGGTGAGCGGCTGCCGGGTGGCCCTCTCGATGTGCTTGAGCAGGTAGCGCTCGCGCGGGGTGACGAACGAGATCGCGTCGCCGCTGCGGCCGGCGCGGCCGGTGCGGCCGATCCGGTGGACGTAGGACTCGGTGTCGGTCGGGATGTCGTAGTTGACGACATGGGTGATCCGCTCGACGTCGAGACCGCGCGCGGCGACGTCGGTGGCGACGAGGATGTCGAGCTTGCCGGCCTTGAGCTGGTTGACGGTCCGCTCCCGCACCGCCTGCGGCACGTCGCCGTTGATCGCAGTGGCGCCGAAGCCGCGGGCGCGCAGCTTCTCGGCGAGCGTCTCGGTCTCGTTCTTGGTGCGGACGAAGACGATCATCCCCTCGAAGTTCTCGACCTCGAGGATCCGCGTGAGGGCGTCGACCTTCTGCGGGTAGCTGCAGATCAGGTAGCGCTGCGCGATGTTGTCGGCAGTGCGCGTCTTGCGCTCGATCGAGATCTCGACCGGGTTGTTGAGGTACTTCTGCGACAGGTTGCGGATCTGCTTCGGCATGGTGGCCGAGAACAGCGCCACCTGCTTGGTGTCCGGGGTGTCGGCGAGGATCGTCTCGACGTCCTCGGCGAAGCCCATGTTGAGCATCTCGTCGGCCTCGTCGAGCACCAGGAAGCGCAGCTCCGACAGGTCGAGGGTGCCCTTGTCGAGGTGGTCCATGATCCGGCCCGGGGTGCCGACGACGATGTGCACACCGCGGCGCAGGGCCGAGAGCTGGACGCCGTAGCCCTGGCCGCCGTAGACCGGCAGCACGTGCACGCCTTTGGTGGTGGAGGCGTACTTCTCGAACGCCTCGCAGACCTGCAGCGCCAGCTCGCGGGTCGGTGCCAGCACCAGCGCCTGCGGAGACTTCTGGGACAGGTCGAGCCGGTCGAGGATCGGCAGCGCGAACGCCGCGGTCTTGCCGGTGCCGGTCTGGGCGAGGCCGATCACGTCGCGGCCCTCGAGGAGGTGCGGGATGGTCTGGGTCTGGATCGCCGAGGGCGACTCGTAGCCGACGTCGGAGAGCACCTTCAGCACCTTGGCGCCGAGGCCGAGGTCACCGAAGCCGGGGGTTGCGTCGAGGGCGGTGTCGACGGCGGAGGGGTCAGGTGCTACATCACTCACCCGACAACGGTAGTGGCGTCCGAGATCCGGGCCTATTCCATGACGGTGGTTGAGGTGCGACGAGCGCAGCGAGGAGCCTCGAAACCGGTTGGGTCACCTACTCGACCGTCACGGACTTGGCGAGGTTGCGGGGCTTGTCGATGTCGTGACCCAGTCGCTTCGCGGCGTGGTAGGCGAGCAGCTGCAGCGGGATGGTGAGCAGGATCGGGTCGAGCTCGAGCTCGCTCCGGGGTACGACGATCCGCTCGACCAGGTCGCCAGGGATCCCGCGCAGCGGCACCTGGTCGTGGGTGATCACGACCAGCGGCCCGCGCCGGGCGGCGATCTCGTGCAGCGCGGCCACGTTGCGCTCGACCAGCTCGTCGTCCGGGACGATCGCGACCGTCGGGACGTCCGGGTTGATCAGCGCGAGCGGGCCGTGCTTGAGCTCGGAGGTCTGGTAGGCCTCCGCGTGCCGGTAGCTGATCTCCTTGAACTTCTGCGCACCTTCGCGCGCGACCGGGAACCCCCGGACCCGGCCCACGAAGAACAGGCTCTCGGCGTCGGCCAGACGCTCGGCCACCGCAACGAGCTGATTCTCGGTCGCGAGGATCTCCTCGATCTTGGCCGGCAGCGCGTCCAGCGCCGCGATCAGGCGGCGGCCGTCGGCGATCGACAGGTCGCGCACCCGGCCGAGCTGGAGCGCGAGCATGGCGAAGCCGAGGAACATGTTGGTGAGCGCCTTGGTCGACGCCACTGCGACCTCGGGCCCGGCGTGCAGGTAGATGCCGCCGTCGACCTCGCGCGCGATCGCCGAGCCGACCACGTTGACGAGCCCGATCACGTAGCCGCCCTTGCGGCGGACCTCCTGCACGGCCAGCAGCGTGTCGATGGTCTCGCCGGACTGGCTGACCGCGACGTAGAGCGTGTCCGGCTCGATGATCGGGTTGCGGTAGCGGAACTCCGATGCCGCCTCGGCGTCGGCCGGGATCCGCGCCAGCTCCTCCAGCAGCGTGGCGCCCATCTGACCGACGTAGTAGGCCGAGCCACAGCCGAGCACCTTGATCCGCCGGATCGCCCGCAGGCCGCGGGCGTCGAGGTTGAGCCCGCCGAGGTGCCCGGTCGCGAACCGCTCGTCGAGCCGGCCGCGCAGCACCCGCTCCGCCGCAGCCGGCTGCTCGAGCATCTCCTTGAGCATGAACGATTCGTGCTCGCCCGCGTCGTACGACGCCGGGTCGACGTCGACCGTCGCCGGCGGGCGAGTCGTGGCCGACCACCCGCCCGCGTCGAGCCGGTAGGTCGTGAAGCCGGCCGGCGTGATCGTGGCCATCTCGCCGTCGTCGAGGTGGGCGACCGTCGTCGTGTAGCGCACCAGCGCCGCCAGGTCCGAGGCGACGTGCATCTCCTTGTCGCCGACGCCGATGATCAGCGGGCTGCCGTTGCGGGCGACCACGATCCGGTCGGGGAAGTCGACGTGGACCACCGCGATGCCGTACGTCCCGTGGATCCGGCCGAGTGCCTCGGCGACCTTGCCCTCGAGGGTGTCGGCCTCGGACCGCGCGACCAGGTGGGCGAGCACCTCGGTGTCCGTGTCGGACACCAATGCGACACCGCCGACGCCGTCTGTGCCGGAGGCGAGCTCGTCGCGCAGCGCGGCGGCGTTGTCGATGATCCCGTTGTGCACGACCGCGACCCGCTCCGAGCTGTCGGTGTGCGGGTGCGCATTGACGTCGTTGGCGGGGCCGTGCGTCGCCCATCGGGTGTGGCCGATGCCGACCTTCCCCGCGAACCGCTTCGGCAGCTGCTCGCCCAGGTCCCGCACCCTTCCGGCGCGCTTCGCGACCCGGATGCCCGAGGGTCCGAGCACGGCGACGCCCGCCGAGTCGTAGCCGCGATGCTCGAGTCGCCCGAGGCCTTCGAGCAGCAACGGCGCCGCCTGGTGGGTGCCGAGGTATCCGACGATGCCGCACATTCCCCTGTCCTCTCAGCCGTAGATGATCCGGCGCAGCTGACGCTCGGACAGCTCTGGCGCCGCGACCACGCGCTCGGCCAGCTCGTCGCGCAGGACGCTGAAGATGTCGGCGTTCTTGGCGCCGCGGAGCTTGAGCTCGCCGTGCCGGCGGCGGACGTAGGCCTCCACCGGCTCATGGTGGAAGGCGAGCACGTCCTCGATCACCCGGGTCGCCTCGGTCGAGGCCAGACCGGTGGTCGCCACGACGTGGCGGACGAGGCGGGGATCAGTGACCACCCGACGATGATCCGCTCCGAGCCCACCATTTGCCAATTTCCTGCCCGGAATCGGGCACAGATCGCCGAGTCGGCTCAACTTACCCCCGAAACTGCGCCGAGTCGGCTGGTCTTAAGATGCGCCGACTCGGCGAACTTCGGTGGCCGAGTGGAGCGCTGGAGCCCGGTTGACCCCGATCGTGGGTGGCGAAGTGGGGCAGAATCGCCCGATTTCGCCGAATTTCTGGACCGGCGAGCGGGCTGTGGTATCTTGGTGAACAGAAGATGAACAGGAGGTAGCCCATGCACGACGCACAGATGGCCAGCCAGGCCCACCTGGAGATGCGGTGGATCCCGGTGACCGACGAGCAGGGCCGCGCCCAGATGCAGGCCGTGTGGATCGAGGTCAGCACGACGCCGGCGGCGTCCGTGCACCATGCCGCATAGGGCCGCCTGAGCTCACACCTACCCGCCGAGGGATCGCGTCCACGGGACGCGGTCCCTCGGATCATTTTGGGGAAGCGCGGAATAGGACCATGGTCCGCTTTGGTTCAGTTGATTGAGACTTCAACTAACGGCTGGTCGCTATCCAACCGCCATGAGGTCGCTATCCGCATCCGCGAGCGTGAGCTCACCGTCCACTCATCCCAGGAGATCCCCATGACCGAGACCCTCATCCCCGCCCTGACCGACATCAGCGGCGACTACACCATCGACACCGCGCACAGCCGGCTCGGCTTCGTCGCCCGGCACGCGATGGTGACCAAGGTCCGCGGCTCGTTCGCCGACTGGTCCGGCACCGCCCACATCGACACCGCCAACCCGGCCGCCTCGTGGGTCAAGCTGACCATCCAGGCCGGCAGCGTCGCCACCGGTGTCGCCGACCGCGACGGCCACCTCAAGTCCGCCGACTTCTTCGACGTCGAGAGCTACCCCGAGTGGACCTTCGCCTCGACGGCGGTCGGCCGCGAGGGCCAGGAGTGGACCATCACCGGCGACCTCACCATCAAGGACGTCACCCGTCCCGTCACCATCGCCTTCGAGGAGGGCGGCTCCGCCAAGGACCCGTACGGCAACCTGCGGGTCGGGTTCGAGGGCGAGACCACCATCAACCGCAAGGACTGGGGCCTCGGCTGGAATGCCGCGCTCGAGACCGGTGGCCTCCTGGTCTCGGAGAAGATCAAGCTCGAGTTCGACATCTCCGCGATCCGCGCCTGACCCACCGAGGCGTACGGCGGCGCCGGCGGCGGCGCCGTCGGTATCGTCCCTGTGTGACCGAGGAGCAGCCCGTCGACAAGGCCTGGCGGACGCGATCGCTGCTGGACCTGGTGGCCGTGCGTGGCCGGCTGTCGGTGGTGGACGCGTCCGCGGCCCTCGGGGTGTCCGAGGCGACCATCCGTCGCGACTTCGCTGCCCTGGCCGACCAGCAGCTCGTCACCCGGACCCACGGTGGCGTCGTCGCCTCGTCGGTCGCCTACGACCTCCCGGTCCGCTACCGCAACGGCGCGAGCGCCGAGAAGGAGCGGATCGCGGCCGCGGCCGCGGCGCTGGTCACCGCCGGGCAGGTGATCGGCTTCAACGGAGGTACGACGACCTCGGCCACCGCTCGCCAGCTCGCCGCGCGGCTGGACCTGGCGACGGCCGGTGAGCAACCGACCCTGACGATCGTCACCAACGCACTCAACATCGCCACCGAGCTGGTGCTGCGCCCCCACATCCGCACCGTGTCGCTGGGCGGCGTCGCCCGGCCTCAGTCCTACGAGGTCGTCGGGCCGCTGGCGCACCAGGTGCTGCGCGAGCTGTGGCTGGACCACCTGGTGCTGGGCGTCGACGGGTTCGACGCCGCGAGCGGCGCGACCTGCGACCACGAGGGCGAGGCGAGCATCAACGCCCTCATGGTGGAGCGGGCCAAGGAGGTCACCGTGGTCGCGGGCGCCGAGAAGCTCGGCCGCCGCGCCTTCGCCCGCATCTGCGACGTCAGCGCCGTCGACCGGCTGGTGACCGACGACCGCATCTCCTCCGACGTCGCGGCCGACCTCCGGTCGCAGGGCATCGAGGTCGTCGTCGCCTGAGCCTCCGGCGCTGAGCCTCGTCCGTTCAGTTGGCCGATGCCGCCCAGCGTTGACTGTCGACGCCCGTGTCCGTCTCCTGCACGACCAGTGCGTCGGGGCGGGCGGCGAGCGACAGTCCGCTGTGCTTGGCCTTGATGGTGAGCACGCCGTCGTGGTTGACGATCAGCCAGCGCTGGTTGGGCGTCCCGGTGCAGGTGTACTGCACGACCTGGGCGCCGCTCTGGCTCGCGGATCCCGCGACGTCGGCGCAGAGCCCGCTGCCGGCGTTCTTGACCTGGTAGCTGCCGTCGCCCTGCCGGGTCAGCACCCACTTCTGCGAGGGAGCCGGGCCGACCGGCGAGACCTTCAGCTGACCCGCGTTGGTCGATCCCGGTGCGTCGAGCGCGTCGCCCGACCCCACGTTCTCGAGCGAGTACTGGCCGTCCTCGAGCGGCGGCGGCACGATCTCCTCGGTGCCGACGGTCATCGCGAACACGTGCACCGCGGCGTTGGCCGGCAGCGTCACCGCGACGACGTCCTTGGTGGGGTCGAGGCGCAGGGTCTTGGTGTAGAGGCGGTAGTCGACGGTGGGGTACGCCGGCCCGCTCGGCGTGTTCTTGCCCTTCGTGCTGATCGCGATCTTGGCGCCGTAGGTGTCGGTCGCCAGGCAGCACCAGTTCGGGAACCCGAGCGTCTGCACGCTGGTGGTGCCGTCGGCGTAGTGCACGGTCGCCGTGCCGTCGGCGGCGCCGCTGGTGCCGGTGCCGAGGAAGGCGAGGGCGTTGCCCCGGCCGGACACGCTGATCGTCGCTCCGCCGCCGGCCACGTTGTCCTCGGTGCCCGGGTCCGCGGCCGGCCAGATGAACTCGAAGTCATGGGCGTCGATCGTCGCGCCGGCAGTGACGCCCTTCTCCGCGAGCCGCTCGGACAGGAAGCTGCTGCCGCCTCCGTCCAGGTCGCCCGGGTCGGGGTTGGCGCTCCTGGTCACCCCGACGTTGTTGAAGGCGGACGCGAGGTCGGGGTGGGCCACCGTGGTGCGGCCCCGGTCGGATGTCGAGTAGCGGTCGCCGTGGGCGACGTACGACGCTTCCAGCGAGACCTCCACGGTGCCCGGCTCGGCGTCGTCCGGCGGCGTCAGCGTGAAGGCCGCGTCGAACGTTGCACCGGGACCCACGTTGCCGCGGACCGGGCCGGAGGGCGTCACGGTCCACCCGTCGGGTGCGCCGGCGGTGATCGACGAGAGCCGCACCGGAGCCCCGGTGTCGTTGGTGAAGGTGGCGCCGACCTCGGTCGCCTCACCGGCCACCGAGATCGGGTCCACCGAGGCGTCCAGGGTGGCGTCCCGGTCCGCGGGGTGAGAGCCGCCGACCGCGGACGAGCCGTTCAGCACGACGGCGACGTCCCGGTTGGTGGGCAGGTCATCCGTCCGGACGTGCGTGATGCCCGTCGTGTCGTCGTGGAACCAGCCGGACCCCGCCGCCGCGAGCTCGGCGAGCGACGACGTACGGCGCAGCTTCTCCCGTCCGACCTTCACGCTGCCGGGCTTCTCGCCCGTGTGCAGGGTCAAGGTGTAGCCGCGGTCGTGAGGCATGCCCGGGTAGCTCCCGTGGAGCGCGCCGATCTCGACCGAGACGGAGCCGCGGCCCTGCCGCGGCGCCGCGACCTCGAACCGCTGGGTCGCGGACCTGCCGGTCTCGTCAGCCTGCGAGCGGCCGTCGTCCTCGTAGTTGACGAACGACGTTTGCCCTGCGGGTAGATGTCGAGGTCCAGCCGGCCGGACTCCTTGCCCTCCTGCCAGTCCAGCGTCCCCTCCGGGAACTCCGGGACGATCGCTCCCGCACGCACGAACAGCGGGAGGGTGTCGAGCGGGGCGTGATAGCCCTGCACCGTCCTCGGGCCCTCGTAGATCCGGCCGCTCCAGTAGTCGACCCACCGGCCCGCCGGCAGGTAGATGTCGTCACGCCTGTCGGTGTCGGTGTAGACGGGAGCCACCAGGAAGTCGTCGCCGGCGAGGAACTCGTAGCGCACCTGGTCGCCCCAGGTGTGGGGGTCGTCCGGGTAGTTCAGGTAGAGCGGCTTCGTCGCGCCGACCCCGTCCCGGGTGGCGTTCATCGTGTGCGTGTAGAAGTACGGCAGCAGTCGTTCGTGGAGCTGCAGGTACTTGCGGTTGATGTTCGTGAACGGCTCGCCGTACCGCCACGGCTGCTTGTCCGACGCGGCCCAGCCGCTCATCGCGTAGGTCATCGGGAGGAACATCTTCCACTGCAGGTCGCGCACGTAGGTCTCGGCGCTCCCGCCGAAGATGCCGTCCACGTCGCCCGTGGTGAGGTGCTGGCCCGACATCGTCGAGCCGGCGTACGTCGGGATCTGCCAGCGGATGTACTCCCAGCTTCCCGACTGGTCGCCGCTCCAGGTCGCCGCGCACCGCTGGGTGCCGGCCCAGCCCTCGACGGTCAGGACCGTGGCCCGGTCGTCGCTGTTGTCCTCGATCCCGTCGCGTGCCTGCTCGCACGCGTCGAGGGCGAACCGGTAGCCCGAGCCGACCCAGGCGACATCGGTCTTGCGCACCCGGACGCCGGCCGCGACCTCGGACTCCTGCTCGGTGAGGTCGGACTCGGTCCAGAGCCCGAGCTCCCCGCCGTGCTGGTCCAGCATTTCGCCGGTCTCCCCGAGGTCCTCGTACCCGCAGCCGTAGCCGTCGTTGACGAGCATCCAGCCCAGCGGCATGTCGTGCTCGGCGTAGCCGTCGGCGATCGCCGTCGAGTCGCGCAGCGTCTCGCGCTCGCCCCGGTTCGCGTTGTGCAGGTAGCAGTCGGCGTCGCCGATCTCCAGCGCATACATGGGTACGGCGATCGGCCGGCCGGTCAGCTCGGTGTAGCCGTCGATGACCTGCTCGGCGTCGCCGACGAAGTAGTAGGCGTCGAACCGCTGCTCCTGGTGGGTGGTCGTGACCGGAGCGCCGAAGTCGTAGGTGCCCGGCGCGAAGGTGTTGCGCAGCACGCCGTAGCCCCGGGAGGAGACGTAGAAGGGCGCGGCGTTGGGGTTGCCGCCGTCGTTCCAGTTGTAGTCACGGGAGATCTCGATCGACTGGTCACGGTGGCTGAACCGGCCGTTCTGCATCCCGCCGCCGAAGAACTGCTCCTGCGGCCCCTGGGCGAGCGACTGCGTGGTGCCGGCGTCGTCCCAGGACAGCGGAGCGGTCTCCTCCCACAGGACGTCGCCGTCGGCATCGGCCAGGCGCAGGGTGAGTGGGCTCTTGGTCACCGTGAGCCGGGCGGCAGAGGTGGCGATGACGTACGCCGCTGCGGTCTCGTGCACCTGGCTGCCGGCACCGGCGTAGTCGGTCTTCACCACGATGTCCGCGTCCGGCGCATCGGGGTCGGCCGGCTCGTCGTTCGCCGGGTCGGAGAACTCGCCGGTGGGCGCCAGCCAGACCCGGAACAGGTCGGCGTCCTCGAAGTCGACGCGGAGCGCGGCCACGCCGGAGTGGAAGGTGTAGCTGTCGCCGTGCTGCTCGAACCCGGTGACATCTCCGAGGCCGTCGGCGTCCGCCGCCGAGGCGTGGCTCATGGCTGGTGCGGCGAGGGCCGAGAGAGCCACGGCGAGGGCAAGAACAAGGGTCTTGAACTGCGTAAACATGATTGAGATCGTCCCGTTTCGGTCAGAATCAAGCGCCTGCGGTTTGCGGCGACGGTAGACCACCAACCGCCGGGCTGGCTAGATCTCGGCCGAAAAATGTTTGCGCGAACCTGACGCTTTCGCGGTTGACTCGATCAGAACCAGTAATGGGTCGCGGTGCGGCACGCCGACCGGACACACTCGTCGATCGTGACCACGACTCCGACCCCCGCCGGGAACCCGGCCGGACCGCACGGCTTCACCACGCGCCCGCTGGCGCCGACCGACTCCGCCGAGGTCCATGCCCTGATCGCCGCGCAGGAGCTGCACGACATCGGCGCGGTCGAGATCGAGGAGGAGGACCTGATCGCGGAGTGGCAGCGGCCGTCGTACGACCTCGAAGGCAGCTCGGTCGCCGTCGTCGACAGTGCGGCCGGCGACCGGATCGTGGCGTACGCCGAGCTGATGGGTGCCGATCGGTACGACGTCGCCGTGCATCCGGACGTGCGCGGCCGCGGCATCGGCACCTGGCTCGCCGGCTGGGTGCGCGACCTCGCGCGTTCCCGCGGTGCCACCGTCGTGGGGATGCCGGTGCCGGAGGGCTCCGCGGGCGACCGGCTGCTGACCGAGCTGGGCTACCACGTGCGGTGGACCAGCTGGGTGCTCCGGCTGCCGGCAGGGAGCTCGATCGAGGAGCGGCCGCTTCCGGAGGGCTACGCGCTGCGGGTGGCCACCGAGGCCGACCACGAGCAGGTCTGGCACGTCGTGGAGGACGCGTTCCTCGAGTGGTCCGTGCGTGAGAAGCAGAGCTTCGAGGACTTCGCGGCCGAGGTGTGGCGGCGTCCCGGCTTCGAGCCGTGGAACCTGCTGGTCGTCGCCGGGCCGAATGGCGCCATCGCCGGAGCCGCGTTCACGACGGTGAGCGAGATCGACGGCAACCGCGAGACCTACGTGTCCCGTCTCGCGGTGCACCGGGACCACCGCAACCGCGGGCTCGCCCAGGCGCTCCTGGTCGCCGCCTTCGGGGCCGGGCGGGAGCACGGCGCGGCCAGCTCCTGTCTGTCGACCGACTCGCGCACCGGCGCGCTGTCGCTCTACGAGAAGGTCGGGATGGTCACCGACTCGGTCTGGGTCAACCGTGCGATCGACCTGGCCTGACCGGCCACTCATCTAGGCTCAGGCCATGGGTGAGGTGTTCGCGGGTCGCTACGAGCTGATCGACCCGATCGCCTCCGGCGGCATGGGCACCGTGTGGCGGGTGCTCGACCGGATGGACGGCCAGGTGAAGGCCGCCAAGATGCTCAACCAGAGCGACGCGGCGATGCTGCTGCGCTTCGTCCGCGAGCAGTCGCTGCGGATCGACCACACCCATATCGTGACGCCGCAGTCGTGGGCCGGGGTGGACGACCGGGTGCTGTTCACGATGCCGTTGGTCGCGGGCGGCTCGGTGTCGCAGCTGATCAGGAAGTACGGCGCCCTCCCGCCGCGCTGGATCGGACGGCTCGTCGACCAGACCCTGCAGGCGCTCGAGGCCGTGCACTCCGCGGGCATCGTGCACCGCGACATCAAGCCCGGAAACCTGTTGCTCGAGCCGACCGGCCGCGGCGTACCGCACCTGCGCCTCACCGACTTCGGGATCGCCGTGCCCACCGACGAGGCCCGGCTGACCCACGTCGCCATGGTGATCGGCACGCCGGGCTACATGCCGCCCGAGCAGCAGCTCGGCGCGGATCCCGACCCCAGCGCGGACGTCTACGCCCTCGGCCGGGTGATGCTCGAGATGCTCACGGCGAGCAAGCCGCCCCGGGACCCGGCTCCCCTCGACACGGCGGCACTGCGGACGCGTGACCCCGCACGCGATGCGGTGCTGGAGCTGATCACCGCGAGCACGTCGTACGACGCCGCGGCGCGGCCGAGCGCGACGAAGCTGCGCGGGCACCCGGCATTGCGGAGGTTGCTGGAGCTGCCGCCCGACCCGGCCGATCCGATCACGATCACCGACGTCTTCCCGCCGCTGCCGGCGGCGACGGCCGGGACCGTCGCAATGACCGGGACCATGGTCCGCCCGGCGGCGCCGACCCTGCCGCCGCCGCCACCTCCGCCACCACCGCCCGTGCGCACGGCCGAGGAGACGATGCACCAGCCCGTCGCCGCACCCGTGCGGTCCAGCGTGCTGGCGCCGGTCCTGCTCCTGATCGTCGGCCTGCTCGGGCTGGCCGTCAGCGGCTGGTTGCTGATCGGCTGACGCTCACCGCGCTCGGCGTCGGGTCAGCCAGGCCGCGCCGACCGCGCAGCAGGCGAAGCTGACCAGGCCGACGCCGAGACCCACTGCCCGGCGCGGCCCCCACCAGGATTCGTCGTCCGCGCTCTCGGAGTCCGGTGTGAACGGGTTCCCCGACGCGACGGCGGAGAACTCGTCGTCGCCGACGAGGAACGGCGTCTCGGGTGAGTAGCCGGGCGGGCCGTCGTCGTCGGCCGGGTTCAGCACGGCGCCGGGGTAGGTGGGTGCCGCTGCGTCGGTGCGCGTGAGGGCGAAGGTCAAGGTGACCGGTACGTCGAGCGGGGCGGCGCCCTCCGTCGCCGGCGCCTCGACGGTCACCGCGACCCACTCGTCGCCGGGCAGCGTCGGCTCGACGTCGCGCGACCGGTTGCCGTAGCGCAGCGGGTAGCCGGTTGCGACGAACACCGCCGGCTCGGTGCCGTAGGTCCCGTAGGTGTAGCTGTCGCTCTTCCCCAGCGCGTAGACGTCGCGGCTCGGCTGGATCAGGTGGAGCTGGACGGTGACGTCGGAAAGAGGGTCGGGCTCCTCGGTCTCCTCGAGGGCCGGCAGGTCGCCGCGCACCACCAGCTGGTCGGCCCAGTCGACCGGGACCCGCCAGAGTGCCTCGGAGCCCTCGGGAATGGTGGTGCCGATGGTCAGCGGGCCGTCACGGAGGTCGAGCTCGGGCGCCGCGTCGAAGGAGTCCGACCCGTCCGGGCCGTCCGCCGGGCGCTCGGCCGGCTGGGGGAGCCGGTAGGTGAGCTCGTCGTCGTCGGGGATCGGCTCGCCCTCCTGGGCGACCGGCGCCTCCTCGACGACCTTGATCGCGAGCGGGAGCTCCCCGTGGCCGACGTGGAGTAGCGGCCGACCTCGAAGACCAGGACGGCCGAGGAGCTGCACTGGTCGTCGGGCCCGGCGCCCCCCACCACCAGCTCCGCACCCACCAGCGCGAACGGCGTCGAGTAGGAGGTCGAGTCGGAGTCCGAGACGCAGTCGACGGGGGCGGAGTCCTCGGTCGGGGCGCGTGCGTGGAGGTCGACGCCGTCGCCGTCGATGGTCTGGGAGGCCGCGATCACGCCGAAGTGGACGGTGCTGTCCTTGATCTGCCGCTCGTAGCTGAAGAAGGCGGGGGCCGCCGGCCCGATCGTGGTCGACCACAGGCCGGCCCCGAGCGGGGTCGGCTCCCCGCCGTCCGTGCTCGCGACGACCGGCTGACCGCCGAGGTCGACCTGCTGCGCGAGCGAGAGCGGCGCCGCGGCGCCGTACGGCGTCCACGCGCTCAAGCCGAGCGCGAGCGCCGCGGCAGCGGCCGCTCCCCGGACAGACCTCACCCGCGGCAGCCTAGTGCGCGGCAGCGTGGCGCGCGGCGGCGAAGCCGCACGGCGCGCAGCCCCTGGGCCGAGCTTGCGATGGCCCGGTCGGCAAGCTCCGTCCGCGACACGCTCGCGCAAATGAAGCTAGGGCTGCCGCGGGTGGATCAGTGTCACTGGTCTTCCGTGGTCTCTTCGTCGGCGGCGGGGCCGTCGGCGAGGATGCCGTAGAGCCGGCGCCTGGCCTCGACCAGGACCTCGACCGCGGCGCGGCGCTGGGCGTCGTCGCCGGCGGTGACGATCTGCCAGACGGCACCCATCACCTGCGGGATCTCCGCCTTGATGTCCGCGTGCTCGCCCGGCCAGTCGGCCTCGGCGCTCTCGAACGGCGCCCACACGGCGGTGAGCTCGTCGGCGTGCTCGGCGCAGTACGCCGAGCCGGCCTCGGTCAGCCGCAGCGAACGGCGGCCACGCTCGTCGTCGGTCTCGACCAGGCCCTCGTCCTCGAGCTGCTGGATGGTCGGGTAGACCGAACCGGGGCTCGGGCGCCACGCGCCGCCGCTCCGGTCGGTGATCTGCTGGATCACCTGGTAGCCGTTGATGGACTCGTCGCGCTCGCGCGCGGCGCGAAGCACGCCGATGATCGCCGAGCGGACGTCGCCGCGTCGTACTCGAGCGCCGCGCATCCCCTCCGGTCGACCCATGCCGAGCAGTCCGGCGAGCCAGGGCGGCGGACCGCCCGGACCTCCGCCGTGGCGGTGCGAACCGCGCTCCCACGGGTTGCCCCACGGGCCGGGGCGGTGCTGGTGCCGGTGCTCGTGCTGGTGGGGACCGCAGTCCCCCATGGCGGCCCAGAACGGGCCGAATTGCTTGTGGTGGCTGTGCATGATGGGTTCCTCCCCAGTAGTGCTCGCGATCCTTCTGAATACTGTCGCGATATATCGCTAGTGTATCGGTGGATGTGGGCGGGCGCAAGGCGGCCGTGCAGGTTCATCACGGTATTTTCTTTCGCCAGACAGCAGCGCCTCCCGCAGCCGTTCGGTGTCACGGGCGTCGATGACCTCCATCAGTGCCTCGGCTTCGAGGGCGGCCAGGAAGCATGCCTCGACCTGGGTGGAGGTCTCCTCCGGGGAACAGAGGGTGGCCAACCATTTGCGGGACACCATGTCGAGGACCGCGATCACCGCCCGCTTGGCGCGGGTGAAGTGGGTGAAGTCGTAGGCCCAGACCCGGTTCGGTTTCCACTCCAGCCACTCCGGCCAGGGCCGCTTCTCAGTCGGCTCCCGCGTCGCCGGGGACGGCAGAACCAGTCCGTGATCTGCGAGAACACGTCGGACGGTGGACTCGCTGACGTGGACGACGTCGAGTCGCGAACCGCGGTGGGCGAGCTTGCGATGGGAGCGGTCGAACCCGCCCCAGGCCTCGAACAGGTCGAGGATCGCGGCCCGCTCGATGTCGAGGAGGCCGTGCACGGGATGCCCGCCCGGCGGGGCGTCGGCCAGCCGTCGACGCCACCGACCTGACGGCGGTGACGCCAACGCAGGTCGCGGTCCTCGTCCAGATCGAGCAGCTGGCATGCTCGCCGCCGAGTCCAATCGTGCTGGACCGCATGGTCGATCAGGTCCAGCAGGCCGGCCTTGACGGACGCGTCCACACGGACCGGGACCGGGCCAGCATTCAGTCCCAACGCGATTTTCCCTGGTACAGGTGCAACGCGACCGCCTGCTCGGTCACCGTGTCTCGCAGTCGCTCGATCTCCTCGCGGGCCTCGGCCAACGCGGCCTGCTCCGGAGTCTGTCCAGGACGACCTGGATGGGCCGCAGCGAGCGCGTCCAGCGCCCCCTGCTTCGCGGTCCGGCACACGCTGACCACCGTCGACCGGTCCACCTTGTACCGATCCGCGGCCTCGCGCTGGGTCGCCTGTCCGGTCAGCACCGAGACCCACAACTCGTACTTCTCGCTCGGCGGCAGACGCCGCTTCTTCCGCGGCCTGCCCGCGCTCTTCGAATGTATGTCGACGAACCTGCACTCCCCACGGCGAGTACTGCATGGGGAGTGATGGTTCGGCTGCATACCGTGGTGAACCTGCAGCGCCGCGACCCGCGGCAGCCGACTTGAGGCGTCCTAGCGCGCGAGCCAGGCGGCGTACGCGTCGAAGGAGTAGGGGCGGCCGAGGAAGTCGGCGACCAGGTCGGCGGCGTCCTTGTTGCCGCCGGGGGCGAGCACCCGGTCGCGGTAGCGGGTGGCGACCTCGGCGGCGAACGGGTCGCCGCCACCTTCGGCCTCGAAGGCGCTGAACATGTCCTTCGCGATCACGAGCGACCACATGTAGGTGTAGTAGCCCGAGCTGTAGCCGCCGAGGTGGCCGAGGCTGGCGAACAGGTGGGTGCCCTCGAGATAGGGCAGCGCGCCGTACTCCTCCTGGTATCCGATCATCCGGTCGGTGAGCGAGGCCACCTCCTCGCCGGCCGCCCGGCGGGCCTCGTCGGCGTGGAACCCGTAGGCCATCGCGGCGTAGAACATCTGGGTCCGCGCGTAGATGCCCTTGCCGTAGTCGTCGGACCGGCGCATCGCCTCGACCAGCTCCTCCGGGATCGGGTCGCCGGCCTCGTCGGTGGCAAAGCTGCACAGCACCGCGGGGTCCCACGCCCACTCCTCGAGCATCTGGCTCGGCGCCTCGACGAAGTCCCACTCGGTGGCGACGCCGGCGAAGCGGAACCAGTCGCCGTGCCCGCCCAGCACGTGATGGAGCAGGTGACCGAACTCGTGGAACAGCGTCACCACGTGGTCGTGCTCCATCAGGCCGCGCGAGAAGTTGCACACCAGCACGCCCTCGGGCATCTGCTCGCCGGCGACCCCGTCGGTGAGGGTGAACTGCGCCGCGTGCTTGTACTTGCCCTCGCGCGGGTGCAGGTCGAGGTAGATCCGCCCGATGCTGGACTCGGTCCCTGAGCCAGTCGTCGGGTCGACCCGGAAGACGTCGTACGCCGCGACCTCCTCGTGCCAGACGGGTACGTCGACCGGCGCGTAGCGCAGCCCGAACAGCCGGCCGGTCACGTCCAGCAGACCCTGGCGCACCTTGGAGAACTCGAAGTACTTCCGGATCCGCTGGCCGTCGACGTCGAACTGCTGCCGGCGGACCTGCTCCTGGTAGTAGTACGAGTCGTAGAGCGGGATCTCCGTCGCATCGGGGTAGTCCTGGCGGTAGCGCTCGAGGAGCACGGCGAGATCTGCCCGCATCGGCTCCTCGGCGGCGGCCGCGATCTTCGCGATGAACTCCGGGATCCTTCGAGACGGTCGCTGCGCGACCTCCTCAGGAACCGTGAAGGGGCCGGTCCCGATCATCTTCACGTCGGTGTCGTAGGACGGCCAGTCGGCGTAGCCCACCGACGACGCCAGCTCCTGACGCAGCGCGAACATCTCCTCGAGCAGCGGCTCGGCCGTCGGCCAACCGCGCTGCAGGAACACGGTGACGATGTCGCGCCGGACGTCCTGGTCGTGCACGAACATGCGCACCGGGATCGCGTCGGGGTAGTCGGTCGTGACCGTGACCAACCCGTCGTCGCCCGCTGGGTGGGCGGCCAGCCAGTCCTCGGGCAGGCCGGCGAGCCGCTCGGCCTCGACCCGGATGGAGCGGACGTCGTCGCGGGTGATCTTGCTGAACTCCTGGTCGAGCTCGGTCAGCCGGTCGCGGATCGCGGAGATCCGGTCCCGGGTCTCCTCGTCGCGGTCGACGCCGGATCGCCGGAAGTCCTTGCGGACCTTCTCGAGCATCCGGGTGGCCAGCGGGTCGTCGGCGATGACCGTGTCGTCGAGCGCCGCGAACGCGTCGTACAGACCCCGGTCGAGACTCCAGGCCGTCGACAGGCGCTCCGCCTCCTGCTCGGCGGCGTCGGCGAGATCCCGCACGCTGTCGTCAGGATGGACGTTGCCGAAGAGCGACCCGATCGCCGCGGCGTTGCCGAGGTGGCCGTTGGCCCGGTCCCAGGCACGCAGGGCCGTCAGCGGGTCGTCCGGGGAGGTGGCGCGGACGGTGCCGATCAGCTCGCGGGCCCGTGCCAGCTCGCCGGAGGATCGGGACCGCACCCAGTCACCCCAGGCGGCGGGGTCGTCAGTGGCAGGCAGGGCGAGCGGCTCGAGGGTCACGGTCCCACCCTAGGTCGGACCCTGACCCAACGACGATCAGACCAGCTCCCCACGGCGTCGGCTGAGGTAGGCGCGCTCGGCGGTGTTGTCGCACACGGCGAGCGCGGCGTCGTACGCCTCCCGCGCGTCGGCGCTGCGGCCGAGCCGGCGGAGCAGGTCGGCGCGGGTGGCGTGGAAGGCGTGGTACGACGCCAGCACCGGTGCCGACGCGACCAGCCGGTCGACCTGGGCCAGTGCGACCTCCGGGCCGTCGAGCTCGGCGATGGCGACCGCCCGGTTGAGTGCGACGATCGGCGACGGGTCGATCGCGGCCAGCTGGTCGTAGAGCATGGCGATCTGCGACCAGTCGGTGGCCTCGGCCGTCGGTGCGTCGGTGTGGACGGCGTTGATCGCGGCGAGGATCTGGTAGCGCCCTGGCCGGTTGATGGCGAGGCACTCGCGCACCAGCGTGTGCCCCTCGGCGATCAGTGCGCGGTCCCAGCCACCGCGGTCCTGGTCGTCGAGGCGCACCAGCTCGCCGCTGCGCACCCGCGACTCCCGCCGCGCCTCGGTGAGCAGCAGCAGCGCCAGCAGACCGGTCACCTCCGGCTCGCCGGGCATGAGCAGGTGCAGGATCCGGGCCAGCCGGATCGCCTCGCCGGTGAGCTCGGTGCGGATCGGCTCGCCGTCCCCGGAGGCGAGGTAGCCCTCGTTGAAGACCAGGAAGAGCACGGCGAGCACACCCGCCACCCGGGCGGGCAGGTCGCCGGCCCCGGGCACCGCATAGGGGATCTTGGCCGCGGCGATCTTCTTCTTCGCTCGGGTGATCCGCTGTCCCATCGTGGTCTCGGGGACGAGGAAGGCCTGCGCGATCTCCTCGACGGTCAGCCCCCCGAGCAGGCGCAGGGTCAGCGCGATCCGCGCCTCCGGCGCGAGCGCCGGGTGGCAGCAGGTGAAGATCAACCGGAGGCGGTCGTCCTCGACCAGGCCGGTCGGCTCGTGGGGCGTGTCGTCGTACATCTCGAAGGCCTGTCGGTGCTTGGTGTCCCGCAGCTTCTCGCGGCGGAGCCGGTCGATCGCGCGGTTGTTGGCGGTGGTCGTCAGCCACCCGCCGGGGTTGGGCGGCACGCCGGCGTCCGGCCACTTCTCGAGCGCGGCGACCAGCGCCTCGCCGGCCGCCTCCTCGGCGATGTCGATGTCACCGAAGCGGCGGACCAGCGAGGCGATCAGCCGGCCGTACTCCTCCCGGAAGACCCGCTCGACCTCGGCAGTGGCGAGAGACACGGACCGATCAGGCCTGGGGCTCGGCCTGGAACGGGCGGACCTCGACCTTGCCCTGGCAGGCCCTCGAGCCCTCCGCGGCCCATGCCAGCGCGGCATCGAGGTCGGGGACGTCGATGATCCAGAAGCCGCCGATGTGCTCCTTGGTCTCGAGGTAGGGGCCGTCGGTCATGACCGGGGCGTCGCCCTGGTTGTCGACGACGGTCGCCGTGTCCGCTGTCTCGAGTCCGCCGGCGAACACCCACACGCCCTCTTCTTGCATCCGCTTGTTGACGGCGTCAGTGGCGGCGAACATCTCCTGCATCGCCTCGGGGTCGATGTCGGCGTAGTCCTCTTCGCTGCCGTGGACGGCCAGCAGGTACTGCGTCATGTCGTTCTCCTCGTGTGTGTTGGAGCGGCCCCGATGACCGCCTCTCACCCTCGCTACGAACACTCCCCCGTCGATACGACAGCCTGCCACGCGATTTCTTCGAAACCGGCGCGTCCGTCGGTCATCGGGTCGAGACTCGGGACGTGTTCGACAAGCTCAAGCTGGTCGCCCAGGCCCTGAGCCCGGGGAACATCAAACGCGGCATCGAGCTCAGCCGGCAGTCGATGGCCAACGGCGGCCGGCTCACCGAGGAGCAGATGGCGGGGTGGACTCCCGAGCAGCGTGCGCAGTACGAGTCCGAGATGGCCAAGGCCCAGCAGAACATGGCCGCCACCGCGGACCGGATCATCGAGGAGGAGAAGTCTCGCCGCGTGCTCTGGGGGCCCGCGGGCGACTATCTCTACGGCCCGCTGCCCGATCGGGAGCGGCTGACCGACATGAGCTTCCAGACGCAGTGGGAGGCCTCGAAGGCCGGGTTCATGGACACCCTGCGCAACCCGTTCGGCAAGAAGGCGCCGCCGCCTCTTCCGCCGACGCCGCCGGTGAGCGGCGACCGGGACCAGCAGTACGCGCACGAGCGCGCGCAACGTGACGAGGCGCGGACGCCGTACCTCGCACCGAACCGGCCACCGGTCGTGTTGACCCGGCTCGCCCTCGACCGCAAGAACAACGTCCAGGACCTGGCGACCTGGCTCGGCACCGCCGGCCTGGCCGCCCGCCCCGACCTCGTGTACGGCATCTACCGGGTGCCCGATCACATCGCCGGCGGACTGGCCGGCTTCGGCATCAACCGCGCCGCGGTGGTCGAGTGGGAGGTCGTGCACGCGGCGACGCCCGGGCTGCCCGCCGCGCCGCCGGCGTTCGGGGCCGTCTTCCACGCCCGCCAGCGATGGGCCGCACGACGGACCGGCGAGCCGTCGATCCTCGACGAGGACCTCGGGCTCGACTACCTCCGCACCGCGGACCTCGGACCCGAGCAGTGCCTCGGCGTCGCCCGCATCACCGAGGTAGAGGCCGCCTCCGGGTCCTCCGACGGCGGCGGCGAGACGTACGTCGTCATCGCGGTGACCGGGCTGCTCGTGCTGCATCCGTCCCACCTCGGTGCCGGCGTCGCCGCCCAGATGGAGGCGCAGAAGCCGTTGCAGGTGCTGCCGGCCCCCGACGTCCACATCGCGATCCTCAACTGGGGCGACCTCCGCCGGGTCGTGGCTCCCCACCCAGACAAGCGGTTCCTGGTGCCGTCGCCGTTCCCCTATCTGCCGAGCACCGGCGCCGAGCTCCTCGAGTCCTACCTCGCGGTCGTCGGCGTACGGCCGTCGGACTGCTACAGCGCCCAGGTGACGCTCGACCAGCCGAGCAACATCCTCGGCGGCTCTGCGCACTTCATGACCACCAGTGCCGAGTCCGAGGTCGCCGCGGACGGCGAGTCCCGCAAGCGGTTCCGCGGCGGGTCACGGGTGGTCGTCGCCTATCGCGACAGCCCCGAGTACGCCGCCGGCCGGGACCGGTGGGCGGCGTACGAGCGCGACGTCCTGCAGGCTTCCCTGTCGAACCGGATCGTCGTCCGCGAGGCGCTCGACAAGCTGAGCGCCCTCGATCGAGGAGTCCTCGGCAAGCTGATCCGGGGCGCCGAGCGGGTCGACTCCTTCGTCGAGGGCTACGACGAACCGTTCCGGGACCTGCCGTACTACCGCTACTGCTGGCCGCCGGTCTAGCAGTCCCTAGGCTGGCGTCATGAGCGCGCCCGTCTACGTCGTCCTCGGTGCCGGTCCCGGGCTCGGGCTCGCCGTCGCCCGCCGCTTCGCGGAGGAGGGGTACGTCGCCGTGCTGGCCACCCGCACCGCAGAGGATGCCGAGCCGTTGGCCGCAGACGCTGCGCGACGAGGGCCACCAGGCCGAGGGCGTGGGGGTCGACCTCACCGACCCGGCCGACATCACCGCGGTCGTGGCCGGGATCGGCGAGCGGCACGGCCGCATCGACGTACTCCACTTCAACCCGAGCACCTGGCGCGAGAAGGACCCGCTGCACCTCACGGTCGCCGAGCTCCTCGAGGACGTCGCCTTCGGGGCGGGCGCTCTGTTGCCGGCGGTCCAGGCGGCCCGGCCGTTCCAGTCCGCCGGCGCGCGGGTGCTCGTCACCGGCAGCGCGGCCGCCGACAAGCCGTCGGCCAAGGCGGCTTCGTTGGGCGTGCAGAAGGCGGCGGTGCGCAACTTGGTGACGAGCCTCGACGCCACCCTCGCCCCCGACGGGATCCGCGCGGTCGCGGTCCAGATCAACGGGGTGCTCGGCCGGGAGGGTGCGTTCTCGCCGCCGCCGATCGCGGACGCGATGTGGCGCGCCGTGTCGCGGCCCGATGACGGCTGGAACCCGCACGTGCCCTACGACGGCGGTCCGTAGTATCCGGCGGGGCGCGGGCGGGGCGGGGCGGGTCGGGTGCAGCTGTAACACGCTGTTCGCGTTTCTGCGGGGCCCGCCGCGGCTGTAACACGCTGTTCGCCGATCTGGCAGTACGTCGGCGTCCCTTGGGCCCCCATGCAACGGTCTCCCACAACCGTCATCGGCCGCCCAGATCCGCGAACAGCGTGTTACAGCCGGCTCCGGCCGCCCAGAAACGCGAACAGCGTGTTACAGCGGCGCCCGATCCGACCGGACCCGGCGATTCCGTACGGCGGTGGGCCGGTCCGTAGCATCGACGGGTGCGGATGAAGGGGGTCATGGCCGACACCCGGCCACTGTCCGTCCCGCACTTCCGCCGGCTCTGGACGGCCAACATCGTCACCGTCATCGGCGCGCAGCTGACGGTGGTCGCGGTGCCGGCGCAGATCTATGCGGAGACCGGGTCGTCGGCGTACGTCGGGCTCACCGGCGTCTTCGGCCTGGTGCCGCTGGTGGTCTTCGGGCTGTGGGGCGGCGCCCTTGCCGACCACTTCGACCGCCGCACCCTGCTGGTGGTCACCACCACGGGCCTGATCGGCACCAGCGCGTTCTTCTGGCTGCAGGCCGCCCTCGGCGCCGGAGACGTGTGGCTGCTGCTGGGGCTGTTCTCGGTGCAGCAGGCGTTCTTCGCGATCAACCAGCCGACGCGCAGCGCGATCCTGCCCAAGCTGCTGTCCGACGAGCTGCTCCCGGCCGCGAACTCGCTCAACATGACGGTGTTCCAGGCCGGCGCGATCGCGGGCCCGCTCGTCGCCGGCGCGCTGATCCCGGTGCTCGGCTTCTCGTGGCTCTACCTGATCGACACCTGCTGCCTGTTCGCGACGCTCTTCGCCGTGGTGCGGCTGCCGTCGCTGAAGGTGGAGGGGGCCGGCGGCAGGCCCCCTGGCCTGCGGTCGGTGATCGAGGGCATCGGCTACCTGCGTGGGCATCCGGTGCTGCTGATGTCGTTCCTCGTCGACATCATCGCGATGGTCTTCGGCATGCCGCGCGCGCTGTTCCCCGAGATCGCGCACGAGAGCTTCGCCGGTCCTACCGAGGGCGGGCTGGCGTTCGCGCTGCTGTTCGCCGGCATCCCGGCCGGCGCCGTGCTCGGCGGCATCTTCTCCGGGTGGGTGTCCCGCATCGACAGCCAGGGCAAGGCCGTCGTGTGGTGCATCGTCGTGTGGGGGCTGGCGATGGTCGGCTTCGGCGTGGCCGTCGCGATCGCCGATCAGGCACCGGGCGTCGCCGCCGGGATGCTGACCGCCGCCGTCATCATGCTCATCGTCGGAGGCGCGGCCGACATGGCGTCGGCCGCGTTCCGGCAGAGCATCCTGCAGTCCTCGGCGGCCGACGAGGTGCGCGGCCGGCTCCAGGGCATCTTCATCGTCGTCGTGGCCGGTGGTCCGAGGATCGCCGACGTCGCCCACGGCGCGACCGCCGCGCTCGTTGGTACGGCGGTCGCCGCGGCCGGCGGCGGCGCGCTGGTCGTGGTCCTGACTGCCGCGGCAGTGGTCGCGATCCCCGTGTTCTGGCGCTATCGACTGGCGCGGCCCGGGGCGGTCGACGCCTGACGGGCGGTCAGAGCGCGCCGCCGCAGCGCTTACGCGGTCCGCTCGGTGAGGTGGATGACGACCTCGTCACCGGCGTGCTTGCCGGTCTCGACGCGGAGCGCGTTGTTGACGGGCAGCTTGTGGTTGCCGTCGCCGAGCGCCATGAACGACGTCTCGAACGGCTCGCCGTCGATCGTGCCGCGCACCTTCACCCGGCCGCGCGTGCCGAAGTAGCTGGCCGACTCCGGCCAGACGATGTAGGTCCAGCCGCCCTTGGTCGGACTCAGCTGCAGGGTCTCGGTGAACGTGACGTCGAGGGGGCCGACGCCGTGAGTCTCTGTGGTCATGGCGAACAAGACCGCGAAGCGGCCGCCGATTCATCGCGGCGCACGGGCCGCCCACTGCCGGGCGATCTGGCGCTCCGCTGCCGGGTAGACCACCAGGTAGCGGAATGGCTTGATGAAGGCCATGTAGGCCTTGCCGAACCACCCCCGCGGCTTCACGTAGACGGCCATCTGGCCTTGATACGAACCGTTGGGCTTCGGCACCCACGCCAGGTGCATCACGCCGTGGACGGTGGCGTTGCCGATCTCGGCGGCGTACTCCGTCGGCGTCCGGAACAGCGGCACGAACGGCAGGTGCGCGTAGGACAATCCGTCGGCGGTGCCCTGCAGGTCGGCCGGGAGCCTGCCGCGGAGGCTGGTCTCGTCGGTGCCGGGGATGGCGAGGGCAGACTCCGCACCGGTCGACTCGTCGATCGTGCCGAGACCGAACAACCGGCCCAGCAGGTCGCGGACCAGCCACAGCAAGTGAGCCGGTCCGCGCGATCCGTTCGCAGGATCGGCCTCCAGCATCAGCTGGACGGCGCTCTCGAAGTCGGCCGCCGTGCCGATGACCTCGGGCAGCTGCCAGACGTCCTCGAGCGTGAAGTCCGGGACGACCTCGTGGATCCGCAGATCGAGAGCGAGATGGCGCTCGTTCGGGATTCTCATGGCCCACTCACTTCCATACGGCGACGTATGGAAAGGTACGCCGGCCCCGACCGACCGACGTTCGTCGACCGGATGCTCCCTGCTGTGTTAGCCGACGGCGATCGGCACGCTGACCGGGCGCCGCACGTAGGCGCCCGGCGCCCACACGATCTGGTCAGGGTCGACGGTGAACCGCGGGATGCGGGCCACGAGCTCCTCCAGTGCGACCCGGGCCTGGAGCCGGGCGGCGGCGGCACCGAGGCAGTGGTGGTGGCCCTGGCTGAAGGTGAGGATCTGGGTGGGCCGGCGGCGGATGTCGAGCTGCTCGGCATCGGCGCCGTACTTCCGCCAGTCGCGGTTGGCCGCGCCGTACAGCAGCAGGACCCGTCGTCCGGCCGGGATCACGGTGCCGTGGATCTCGACGTCGCGGGTCGTGGTGCGGGCCAGGCCCTGCACCGGCGAGGTCAGCCGCAGCAGCTCCTCGACGGCGTCCGGCACCATGCCCGGCATCTCGGCGAGCTCCTCGTGCTGGTCCGGGTATTGGGCGAGCAGCTCCATCGTGCCGCCGAGCAGGCCGGTGGTCGTGTCGTTGCCGCCGGTCACCATGGTGAAGACGAAGCCGAGGATCGCCATCACGTCCGTGCGCGCCTCGGGGTCGTCCGGGTCGGCGGCAGCTGCCACCAGGTGGGAGACGGTGTCCTCCGCCATCTGGCCGGCGGCCTGCTCCACCCGGCGCTGTTCCATCAGCGCCGAGAAGTAGGCCATCAGCTCGACGGTCGCTCCGGCCGCGCCGCCGACCGCGCCGCTCGCGCCCTCCGCCGCGTTGGCCGCGACGATCGCGTTGGTCCACTCGTCGAAGCGCGACCGGTCGTGCTCGGGCACGCCCAGGTAGTGGGCGACCACCATGCTCGGCATCGGCTTGAAGAGGTCGGCGACGATGTCGCCGCCGCCGTCGGCGCGGAGCCGCTCCAGCCGCTCGACGACGAACGCCCGAACCACCGGCTCGAGCTCGGCGACCTGGCGCGGCGTGAACCCCCGGGCGACCAGGCGCCGGAACGCCGTGTGCTCGGGTGGGTCGGTCATCACGAACGGCGGGTTGTCGGCGAGCCCGATCTGCTCGAGCTCGTCGTACGTCACCGTGAGGCCGCGTGCGCTGCTGAACGTCTCCGTGTCCACGGCCGCGCCCAGCACGTCCGCGTGCCGGGAGAGCACGAAGTAGTCCTGCTCCGGACGGCCCGGGGGGATGACGTGGTGGACCGGGTCGTCGTCCCGCAGCGCAGCGTACGACGACCACGGGTCCCGCCACGCGGTGCCGCCTCCCGGCGCGGTAGCGGGCGGCGGTCGACTCGGTTCCCATCCGGACAGAATGGAACAAGTTCTCGTTCCCGGCCAGCCCGTCTCAGCGATGAATCCGGTTGTCGGGCGTGGTCCGTAGGTTGGACGCTGGACGCCATGGGTGAGGGCCTCGGGAAGGGAGCAGCGAATGACCGACATGATCCGCGCCAGCGGACTGGTGAAGCGCTACAAGGAGGTCGTGGCCCTCGACGGGCTCGACCTGGTGGTTCCCGAGGGCAAGGTGCTGGCGCTGCTCGGGCCCAACGGCGCCGGCAAGACCACCGCCGTGAAGTGCCTGACCACGCTGATCAAGCCCGACGCCGGCACGGCCGAGGTGGCGGGCTGCGACGTGCAGACCAACCCGGTCGGCGTCCGGGAGAAGATCGGGCTGTCCGGGCAGTACGCCGCCGTCGACGAGCACCTCACGGCCTACGAGAACCTCGTGATGATCGGCCGGCTCTACCACCTCGGCAAGGCACGGGCCCAGGAGCGGGCGCGCGAGCTGCTCGAGCGATCCGACCTGACCGAGTTCGCCGACCGGCCGGCCAAGACCTACTCCGGCGGCCAGCGGCGCCGGCTCGACCTGGCCGGCGCGCTCGTCGCAGAGCCGCCGGTGCTGGTGCTCGACGAGCCGACGACCGGCCTCGACGTGCGGAGCCGCCAGCAGATGTGGGACGTGATCCGCGACCTGGTCGCCAGTGGTTCGACCCTGCTGCTCACGACGCAGTACCTCGAGGAGGCCGACCGGCTGGCCGACGAGATCCTCGTCATCGACCACGGCCGCGCGATCGCCCAGGGCACAGCCGACGATCTCAAGGCCCGCACCGGCGGTGAGCGGATCGAGGTCGTCCTCGCCGACACCGAGGACCGCGAGGCCGCGGTCCGGGTGATGGCCGAGGTCGCCGCGGGTGAGGTCCGGGTCAGCGACAACGGCCGCGAGCTGGCCGCCGGCGTCGCGCGGCAGCGGCGCCGGCGAGCTGCTCCGCGTGCTGCAGGGGTTCGAGCGCGAGACGGTCACCGTCCTCGACGTGGGCCTGCGCCGGCCGACCCTCGACGACGTCTTCCTGGCCCTGACCGGCCACGCGGCCGAGGAGGCGCCGGACGACGCCGAAGCCAGCGGAACCGACGAGACCCCGAAGGAGATGGCCCGATGAGCCCTCGACCCAGTCCCTCACCCGAGCGCTCTCCGACGGCTGGGTGGTCGCACTGCGCAACGTCGTCAAGATCAAGCGGGTGCCCGACATCTTGGTGTTCGTCCTGATCAGCCCGATCATGTTCGTGCTGCTCTTCGCCTACGTCTTCGGCGGGGCGATCGACGTCCCCGGCGGCGTGGACTACAAGGAGTTCCTGGTCCCCGGCATCTTCGCCCAGACGGTGGTGTTCGGCGCGACCTTCACCGGCTACGGCCTGGCCGACGACATGCAGAAGGGCATCATCGACCGGTTCCGGTCGCTGCCGATGTCGCGCTCGGCCGTCCTGGTCGGCCGCACGACGTCCGATGTCGTCTACAACGTCATCTCGCTGGCGATCATGGCGCTGACCGGCCTGGTCGTCGGGTGGCGGATCCGCGAAGGATTCCTCGACGCGGTCCTGGGGTTCCTGCTCCTGCTGGTGTTCGCCTACGCGATCAGCTGGATCATGGCCCTGGTCGGGCTCATGGTGCCGAGCGTCGAGGTCGTCAACAACGCGTCGTTCATCGTGATCTTCCCGCTGACGTTCGTCTCCAACGCGTTCGTGCCGCAGGAGTCGTTCTCGGGCCCGCTGAAGACGTTCGTCGACTGGAACCCGGTGTCGACGGTCACCCAGGCCTGCCGCGAGCTGTTCGGCAACACCGGCGGGGTGCCGGTCCCCGACTCGTGGCCGATGCAGAACCCGGTCGTCTACTCCCTGTTGTGGTCGGCCGCGATCGTGGCGATCTTCGCGCCGCTCGCGGTCCGTCAGTACCGCCTGTCGACCTCGAAGTCGAGCGTGCGCCGCACCTCACGTTCGGCGCTACGCGATCTCCTCGAGCTCGCCGTACAGCAGCACCGGGAGCGCCTCGACGCCGTAGACGGCGGAGAGCTTGCGGAAGTCGAGGTCGCCGATGTCGGCGGCCATGGTGAGGTCGGGGTAGCGCTCGGCGAGCATGCGGAGCGCGGTGCGCAGCTCCATCCGGGCCAGCTCGGCGCCGACGCAGCGGTGCATGCCCCAGCCGAAGGAGAGGTGGCGCACCGGCTCGCGGGTCGGGTCGAACGTGTCGAGGTCGGGGCCGAGCCGCGGGTCGCGGTTGGCGGCGAGCAGGGAGACGCCGACCGCGTCGCCCTCGTTGATCGTCACCCCGCCGATCTCGACGTCCTGCTTGGCGAACCGGAGGAAGGCGAGCTGCACGACGGCGAGGTGGCGGAGCAGCTCCTCGACCACCTTGTTGACCGACTCCGGGTCGGAGCGGAGCATCCGGCCGGCCTCGGGGGTGGTCGCGATCAGGTAGGTGCCGAGTGCGAGCATGCTGGCGCTGGTCTCGTAGCCGCCGAGGAACACCCCGTCGGCGACCCCGCCGAGCGTCACGTCGTCGAGCTCGTCGCCGTACTCCTGGAGCAGCGCGCCGATCAGGCCGTCGCCGGGGTGCGCGCGCTGCTCGCGCACCGCGTTGATGAGGAAGTCGCGGGTGTGGGCCGCGGCGCCGAACGCGCCGGCGCCGCCCCCGCTGAGGTCGAAGCGGGCGACGCCGAGCTCGAGGAACCGGGCGCGGTCCTCGACCGGCAGGCCGAGCAGGTCGCAGATCACGTCGAAAGGCACGGCGAACGCGAACTCCTCGACCAGGTCGACCGCTGAACCATCGGCTCCGGCGGCCTCCATCGCGTCCAGCCGCGCCTGCACGATCGCCTCGATGCCGGGCTGCAGCCGGGCGAGGCGGCGCATCGTGAACTCGGGGGTGAGGTACTTGCGCAGCTGGGTGTGCAACGGCGGGTCGGTCATGCCGAGGCCACCGATCTGCTCCTCGGCCGCGCGCCCCTCCTGGGAGACGAACTGGCCGAGGTCGTTGGACCACAGAGCCGGGTCGCCGGCCAGCACCTCGCGCGCCTCGTCGTAGCCCGTGACCAGCCAGATCCCCCGGCCGAACATGGTCGCCAGCTTCTTGACCGGCTCGTCGGCCTGCGCCTGCATCAGCGCCGGCAGCGGGTCGAGGCCGTCGCGCTTGATGGGCAGCGTGAAGGAGTCGGGGAGGAAACGGAGCTTGCGGAGGTCGATGCCGTCCTTCATCGTGCGCTCGAGGAGGAACTTGCCGACCCGGCGCTTGACCGGGCCGAGAAGATCCAGGGGGAGGGCCATGGGCTGTATTCCACCATCCCGGCGTCCGCGCTCCGCCTGAGTATCCCTACCCACCTTGCCCCGAGTCGGACCCTGGTTCGCGACCCCGGCACCCTAGGCTGGTGCCGTGGCCGAGGTGAGCTGGGACCAGTACGACGCGGCGCTGTTCGATCTCGACGGCGTCGTGACGCCGACGGCCGAGGTGCACATGCGGGCGTGGGCCGCGATGTTCAACGACTACCTGGCCGGCGTGGCGGGGCAGGCGCCGTACACCGATCAGGACTACTTCGCCTACGTCGACGGCAAGCCGCGCTACGACGGTGTGCGCACCTTCCTGCACGCTCGCGGGATCGACGCTTCCCGAAGGCGCGCCGACCGACCCGACCAGCGCCGAGACGGTGAGCGGGCTCGGCAACCGCAAGAACGACTACTTCTCGAAGGTGCTCGCCGACGAGGGCGTCGAGGCCTACCCGGGGTCGGTGCAGCTGCTCGACGCGCTCCGCGAGCGCGGCATGCCGATGGCGATCGTGTCGTCCTCCCGCAACGCGCCGGCGGTGCTGGCCGCGGCCGGCATGCCGACTACTTCGACACCGTGATGCATGGGGGCGTCGCGGCCGAGCGGCACCTGGCCGGCAAGCCGGCACCCGACACGTTCCTCGCCGCGGCCGAGGACCTGGGTGTCACTGCCGCGCGCGCGGTCGTCCTCGAGGACGCGATCAGCGGAGTCCAGGCCGGCGCGGCCGGCGACTTCGGGCTGGTGATCGGCGTCGACCGGGGTGCGGGCCATGACGCGTTGACCAGGGCGGGCGCCGACGTGGTGGTCGCCGACCTCGCCGAGCTCGTCCCCGGCACCACCGACGAGGCCCGGCAGTGAGGCGCAGGAGGTTGCGGTCGGAAGGCCCGTCGCACGTCGCGCCGCCTGCCGTCGACCCGCTCGACCGGAGCCGGTTCCCGGTCGACGAGTGGCGCTTCGTCGAGACCCGGTTCGGTGACGAGGACCTCGGCAAGACCGAGTCGCTGTTCTCGGTCGGCAACGGCTACCTCGGCCTGCGGGGCAACTACTCCGAGAGCCGCGACGCCCACGTCGACGGCACCTACATCAACGGCTTCCACGAGACCTGGCCGATCCTGCACGCGGAGGAGGCGTACGGCTTCGCCCGGATCGGGCAGACGATCGTCAACGCTCCCGACGCCAAGGTGATCCGGCTCTACGTCGACGACGAGCCGCTGCACATGTCGGTGGCGGACCTGCTGGAGTACGAGCGGGCGCTCGACTTCCGCAGCGGTGTGCTCTCCCGTGAGCTGATCTGGCGGACGCCGGGCGGCAAGGAGGTCAGGGTCCGCAGCACCCGGATGGTGCCGCTCACCCAACGTCATCTCGTGGTGCTCTCCTTCGAGGTCACCCTGCTCGACGAGAAGGCGTCGGTGTCGATCTCGTCGCAGCTGCTCAACCGGCAGGACGCCGCGGCCGAGCTGGTCGTGACGTCGGAGTCGGGCGCCGCCGATCCGCGCAAGGCCGACCGCTTCGACCGGAGGGTCCTCGAGCCGGTCCTTCACTCCGCGGACGCCGAGACCGGCCGGCTCTCCCTCGGCTACCGCACGGCACAGAGTGGCATGACGATCGGCGTCGTCGCCGACCACGAGCTGGAGACGGCATCTGCCCACTCCATGCAGGTGCACGCGGAGGACGACCTGGCCAAGGTGATCTTCCAGGTGGCAGCGGAGCCCGGCGTGCCGATCCGGCTCACCAAGCTGGTCAGCTACCACACCGCGACCTCGGTCCCGCCGCGCGAGCTGATCGACCGCTGCGAGCGCACCCTCGCTCGCACCCATGAGCAGGGCGTGACGCACCAGTACGCCGAGCAGCGGCAGTGGCTCGACGACTACTGGTCCCGGTGCGACGTCGAGATCCCCGGCCACCCGAAGCTGCAGCAGGCGGTGCGCTGGAACCTGTTCGCGCTCTGCCAGGCCTCAGCCCGAGCCGAGGGCCAGGGCATCCCGGCGAAAGGCGTGACCGGGTCGGGGTACGGCGGCCACTACTTCTGGGACACCGAGATCTACGTGATGCCGTTCCTGACCTACACGATGCCGTGGGTCGCCCGGAACGCGCTCCGGTTCCGCTACTCGATGCTCAGCTCCGCGCGGTCCCGGGCGCACGAGCTCTCGCAGAAGGGCGCGCTGTTCCCGTGGCGCACCATCAACGGTCACGAGGCCTCGGCCTACTACGCGGCCGGCACCGCGCAGTACCACATCGACGCCGACATCGCCTACGCGCTGAGCAAGTACGTCGGCGCGACCGGTGACGACGACTTCCTCACCCGCGGAGCCATCGACATCCTCGTCGAGACCGCCCGGCTGTGGGCGGACCTCGGGTTCTGGCGCGACGAGAGCCGGCGGACGTTCCACATCCACGGGGTCACCGGCCCGGACGAGTACACGACCGTCGTCAACGACAACCTCTACACGAACGTGCTCGCGCGCTTCAACCTGCGCCGGGCGGCGAAGGCGGTGTGGCGGCTCGAGCGCGACGACCCCGACGCCTTCGCCGAGCTGGTCCGCCGCACCGGCCTGGACCCGGACGAGGCGGTCGAGTGGGCAGAGTGCGCGGACGCGATGTTCATCCCCTACGACGAGTTCCTGGGGATCCACCCGCAGGACGCCCACTTCCTCGAGCGGGAGATGTGGGACCTGGAGAACACGCCGCTGGAGAAGCGGCCGTTGCTGCTCCACTACCACCCGCTGGTGATCTACCGGTTCCAGGTGCTCAAGCAGGCCGACGTGGTGCTGGCGCTGTTCCTCCAGGCCGAGGAGTTCTCCGCCGACCAGAAGCGTGCGGACTTCGACTACTACGACCCGATCACGACCGGCGACTCGACGCTGTCGGCGGTGGTGCAGTCGATCGTCGCCGCCGAGGTCGGCTACACCGACCTCGCCCTCCGCTACTTCCTCGCCGCCCTCTTCGTCGACCTCGACGACCGCCACAACAACACCGCCGACGGCGTCCACGTCGCCTCGACGGGTGGCGTGTGGAGCGCCCTCACCAGCGGCTTCGGCGGCTTCCGCGACTGCGGCGCGGACAACGGCGACGAGCAGTGGAAGATCGACCCCCGACTGCCCGCGTCGTGGGCGTCGCTGGTCTACCGGATCACGCTGCACGGCACCCGGGTGCGGGTCACCGTGCGCACCAAGGAGCTGGAGCTGTACGTCGAGGAGGGCACCGGGCCGCTCGTCTTCGACGTGCGCGGCCAGCAGGTCGTGGTGAAGGAAGGTCCGGCGGTCGTCGTACCCCTGGAGCACCAGGGTCCGATGCTCGAGGGCGAGCCGCCCAACCCGGCCGGCATCCAGCGCGCCGACGGCACCGTGATCTCCGCGATCGTGCCGTCCGGCGACGGCGGTTAGCGACCGGCGAGACCCTCGGTCGAGCCGGCCAGCTTCTGCGAGACCCAGATCGGCACCACCGACAGCAGGATGAGGACGACGGCGACCACGTTGACGACGGGTGCCTGGTTGGGGCGGAACAGGTTGTTGAAGATCCAGATCGGCAGCGTCTGCTGCTGGGCGCCTGCGGTGAACGTGGTCACGATGATCTCGTCGAACGAGAGCGCGAACGCCAGCAGGCCGCCGGCGAGCAGCGCTGAGCGCATCATCGGGAACGTCACCAGCCGGAAGGTCGTGAACGTCGACGCACCGAGGTCGGCCGACGCCTCCTCGAGGTTGACGCCCATCCGCCGCAGGCGAGCGATCACGTTGTTGAAGACCGTGACGATGCAGAACGTCGCGTGCGCGATGACGATCGTGATGAAGCCCAGCTCCCAGCCGAACATCGTCCGGAACGCGTTGTTGAGCGCGATGCCGGTGACGATGCCCGGCAGCGCGATCGGCAGGATGATCAGCAGCGAGACGGCGTCGCGACCGAAGAACCGGTAGCGCTGCAGCGCCATCGCCGCCATGGTGCCGAGCAGCAGCGCCAGCACCGTGGCCAGCAGTGCCACCTGCACGCTGGTCAGCAGCGCCTCGCGCACGCCCGTGCTGTCCGCGGCGCGGCGCCACCACTCGAAGGTGAGGTCCTTGGGCGGCCAGGCGAAGGTCTGGCTGGCGTTGAAGGAGTTCAGCACCACCAGCATCAGGGGCACGTAGATCACCAGGAGCGCGAGCAGAGTCGAGATCCGCAGCACCATGCGGAACGCCGGCGAGATGGTCATCCGCAGTCCCCTTCGGCCCGGTCAGACATTGTCGAGCGCGCCGGCACGTCGGGCGGCCGCGAGGTAGAAGAGCATGATCACGACCGGAATGGTCGCGACGGCGGCTGCGAGCGGCAGGTTGTTGGCCGCACCGACGTTGTCGTAGACCACGTTGCCGAGCATCTGGTTGGCGCCGCCGACGATCCGCACGGTGATGTAGTCCCCGAGGGACAGCGAGAAGGTGAAGATCGACCCCGCGACGATCGCCGGGAACACCGTCGGCAGCACGACCCGCCGTAAGGAGTGCGCGGTGTGGGCCCCCAGGTCCGCCGAGGCCTCGAGCATCGAGTCGGGCAGCCGCTCGAGGCCGGCGTAGATCGGCAGGATCATGAACGGCAGCCACAGGTAGGCCAGCGTGACCACGACCGCGACGAGCCCGTAGCCCGGGGTGTCGATCCCGAGCAGACCGCCGACGTCGCTGACCAACCCGCCCTCGGAGAACATGATCCGCCAGGCGTAGGCCTTCACCAGGTAGCTCGCCCAGAGCGGCGTGAGCACCGCGATCACCAGGATCTTCTGCATCCGCGGCGAGGCCACCTTCGCCATGTAGAGGGCGATCGGGAACGCGATGACGATGTCGAGGACGGTCACCCCGACGGCGATGCCGAGCGTCCGGAACGCGATCTTGCGATAGACCTCCGACTCGTAGAGCAACCGGAAGTTGTCGAGGTTCCAGTTGCGGACGGTCTCGCCGGTGAACGAGTTCTGGTCCCAGAAGGCGGTGATGAACAGTGCCGCGAGGGCGCCCAGGTAGGCGAGCCCCAGCCACAGCATCGGCGGGGTGATCAGCAGTCCCAGTCGCAGCCGCGGATGGCGGTGCAGGACGGCGGACCCCCGGTGCTGGGCGCCCATCAAGCAATCAGCCCTTGATCTCGGTCCAGGCCTGGGTCCAGTCGCCGTAGTCCGTGCACGTCACGTCCTCGCGACCGTCGAGGCACTGCTCGATGGGCGTGGTCCAGTACCAGATCTGCTCGGCGAACTCCTCGTCACCGGCGTTGAACGTCTCGCAGTGACCCTCGGAGGCGATGTCGCACGCCTTGGGGTTGGCCGGGGCCTCACCGAACCACTCGGACACCGCGGCGTTCCCCTCCGGGCTGATGATGTGGTCCATCCAGAGATAGGCGCAGGTCTTGTGCTCCGACTCGGTGCCGACCATCCAGGTGTCCGACCAGCCGGTGGCGCCCTCCTCGGGCAGGACGGCCTCCACCGGAGTGCCCTCGCCCTGCGCCACGTTGGCGATGACCTGCCAGGTGGTGCCGATGACGGAGTCGCCGGTCCCGAACGCCTGGACCTCCTTGAGGTAGTCCGACCAGTACTCGGAGATCTGCTCACGCTGGGACTTCAGCAGTTCGACGGCCGCGGCGAGCTGGTCCTCGTCGAGCGCGTACGGGTGCTCGATGCCCAGGTCGGGCTCGTGCTCCATCAGGTAGAGCGCCGCGTCGGCGATGTAGATCGGGGAGTCGTACGCCGTGATCTTGCCGGCGTACGGCGAGTCCTCCTCGAACACGGCACCCCAGCTGGTGGGGGCGGGGTCGACCACGTCGGTGCGGTACATCAGCAGGTTGGCCCCGTAGCCGTGCGGGATGCCGTACATCTGGCCGTCGACCGAGTTCCACTCGCGGTCCTTGAGGAACGGGTAGATGTCCTCGTAGTTGGGGACCAGGTCGGTGTTGACCGGCTCGACGTCGCTGGCGGCGATCATCCGCAGGGACGCGTCGCCGGAGGCCGAGACCACGTCGTAGTCCCCTGTCTTCATCAGGGTGACCGCCTCGTCGGAGGTGGCGAAGTACTTCACGCTGGTCTGGCAGCCGGTCTCGTCCTCGAACGGCGTCACCCAGTCGTACGCCGGATCGGTCGAGCCGTCCTCGGCGTACCCCGGCCAGGCCAGGATGCTGAGCTCGCCCTCGGGGTCGCCGAGCTCTTCGAGCATGGGCAGGTCCGGTGGGGTGAACCCCGCCGCGGCCCCCTCGCCGTCTCCGTCTCCTTCGTCGTCCGAGGTGCCGCAGGCGGCGAGGAGGGTCAACGCGGCGCAGGCCGCGAGGATGCGGGTCCTTCGTGTCCATCGATGGGTCATGACGGTTCCTTGCTGTGAGTGGTGGAGGGAGTCAGTCGGGGGCGGCGACCTGGACCGCGTGCTCGCGCAGCCAGCTCAGGTGGACCCGGGCCTCGCGCGATGCATCGTCGCCGTCTTCCGGGTCCTGCTGGTTCTGGCGGACGACGATGAGCGAGCCGCCGTCGTCGAGGTCGACGATGCTCTGGGTCGCAGAGCCGAGGTAGACGACCTCCCGCACCACACCGGCGGTGGTGACCGAGTGGGAGGACGGGATCGCCGCTGGGTCGCGGTGGAGATGGATCTTCTCCGGACGGATGTTGTAGGTGCCGGACTCGCCGAGGAGACGCGCGGCGGTCTCCCCGTCGATCACGTTGGAGGTGCCGACGAAGCCGGCGACGAACGGGGTCCTCGGCTTCTCGTAGAGATCGCGCGGGTGGGCGACCTGCTCGATCCGGCCCTCGTTGAAGACCGCGATCCGGTCGCTCATCGTGAGCGCCTCCTCCTGGTCGTGGGTGACGAACAGGAAGGTGATGCCGAGCTCGCGCTGGAGCTCCTTGAGCTCGACCTGCATCTCCCGACGCAGCTTGAGGTCGAGCGCACCGAGCGGCTCGTCGAGCAACAGCACGCGTGGCCGGTTGACGATCGCCCGGGCCAGGGCGACCCGCTGCCGCTGGCCGCCGGAGAGCTGGCCGGGCCGGCGGTCGCCGTACTGCGCGAGCTGGACCTGCTCGAGCGCCTCCTGAACGCGGGTACGACGCTCCGTCCGCGGCACCCGCTTGACGCGCAGGCCGTACTCCACGTTCTGCGCGACGGTCATGTGCGGGAACAGCGCGTAGTCCTGGAAGACGGTGTTCACGTCCCGCGCGAACGGCGGGTCCCTGGTCACGTCGGCCCCGCCGAGCTCGACCGTGCCGTCGGTCGGCGTCTCGAAGCCGGCCACCATGCGCAGCACCGTGGTCTTGCCGGATCCGGACGGCCCGAGCATCGAGAAGAACTCACCGTTGGCGATGTCGAGGTCGATGCCGTCGACGGCGACGACGCTGCCGAACTCCTTGCGCAGTCCTCGGAGGGAGATCGCCGGGGTGTCCAGGCCAGTGCTCACCGAGGCGGTCACGGCGGTCACCCGAACTCGAGGTCGGCCGACAGCCGCTTCGCGCCCATGTCACGTTCCTCCGTGTGATCGGATCCCGGTCCAAGAAAACCTATGAGACCAGTTTTCAAAGCACAAGGGGCGGTGCACAATTCGTGACCAAGCCCCGAGGGGCGGCGAACGGAGGCGAGGAAGGTGGCGATCCAGTTCTACGGTCGCGCAACCGCGGCCGTGTTCGCGCCCCTGGAGAGCACCAGTCGCTCGGCCCGGGTCGCCCGTCGGTTGACGGACGCGATCGCCCTCGGCCTCCTCCCCGACGGCGAGCAGCTGCCCGGCGAGGCCGATCTCGCTCAGCAGTTCGGCGTGTCCACCGTGACCATCCGGGAGTCGCTGTCGGTGCTGCGCCAGGAGGGACTGATCCAGACCCGGCGCGGACGCGGTGGCGGCAGCTTCGTGCGGGCACCGGCCGACGGTCCCGCCGTGCTCGCGAAGCGCCGGCTCGCCGAGGTGAGCCTGCTCGAGCTGCGCGACCTCGGCGACCTCTACGCCGCGATCGCCGGTTCGGCCGCCGCGCTGGCGGCCAAGCGCAACGACACCGAGGACGTGCGCCAGCTGCGGCGCGCGGCCGCCCAGCTCGCGGACGCGCAGAAGCCGGACGCGCGCCGGCGGGCCGAGGCCCAGTTCCACATCCAGGTGGCGGTCGCGGCCCAGTCGGCCCGGCTCTACCACGAGGAGGTCGCGCTCCAGGCGGAGTTCGGCACCCTGCTGTGGCTGGCCTTCGGTGACGACGACAGCCACGAGCTGATGGTCACCAGCTGCAACGCGGTCGTCGACGCGATCGAGGCCCGCGACCGCGAGGTCGCGCGCCGTACGGCCGAGCAACGGGTCGCCGACGCGACCGCACGCCTCATCGACTACCACCTCAACCAGGAGCCGTGATGACCCGAGCCCCCGCTCTCGCGCCCGACCCGGCCGTCGATGTGGCCACCGTCCTCGAGGCCGTCACCGGGATGACCGACGCGGCGTTCCGGGTCGTCGGCGAGATCGCCGCGCTGGTGAGCGGGCGGTTCGAGCAGGTCCCCGACCCGCGCCGGTCGACCCTGGCCGGCGTCGAAGGTCTCGCGGGCGGGTTCGTCGGCGACCCCGACCATCCGGTGCGTGGGGCGGGGTTCGTCGCCGGTGTCGGGTTCCTCGCGGACGAGCCGTGGTGGCTCGAGTGGTTCACCCAGGGCGAGGACGGCCGCTCGCACCGGATGGTCTGCCAGACCGATCCCGACGGGGTGGGGTTCTTCGACTACGAGTTCCTCACCTGGTACGTCGTCCCGCGCGACACCGGCCGCCGGCACGTGACCGGCCCCTACATCGACTACCTGTGCACCGACGACTACAACATGACCTACACGGCTCCGGTCTTCCTCGGCGAGCGGTTCGCGGGCGTCGCCGGTGCCGACATCGGTGTGAACACCGCCGAGCGGCTGCTGCTGCCGTCCCTGCGAGCGGCGTCTCGGCCGCTGGCCGTCGTCAACGAGCAGGGCCGGATCGTCGCGAGCAACAGCGGCCGCCATCTCTGCGGCGACCTGGTCTCGGAGATCGACGTGCCGGAGGCGTGGGCGAAGGGCCCGCGGGCCGGCCTGCACGCCGTGGCCGACCTGCCGCTCGCCGTGCTCGAGCTCGGTCGACTGCGGTAACGGCCGCCGTCCTCAGGCCTCCGCCAGGGCGGTCGCCAGCACCTCGAGGCCCTCCTCGAGCAGCGCGTCGCCGATCGACAGCGGCGGGAGCAGCCGCAGCACGTTGCCCCACGTGCCGCAGGTGAGCACCACGACACCCTGGGCGTGTGCAGTCGCTGCCACGCGTTGCGCCAGCGCCGGGTCGGGCTCGGTGGTGCCGGGCGCGACCAGCTCGATGGCCATCATCGCGCCGCGTCCGCGCACGTCGCCGATGCGCGGGTCCGCGGCCTGCAACGCCGACAGGCGCTGGTGCAGAGTGGTCCCGATCGCACGCGCCCGGTCCACCAGGCCGTCGGCCTCGATGCTCTCGATGACGGCGAGAGCCGCGGCACACGCGAGCGGGTTGCCGCCGTACGTCCCGCCGAGGCCGCCGACGTGCGGCGCGTCCATCAGCTCGGCGCGGCCGGTCACCGCCGCCAGCGGGAGACCACCGGCGATGCCCTTGGCGGTGACGATGAGGTCCGGCACCACGCCCTCGTGGTCGCACGCGAACAGGTCGCCGGTCCGGGCGAAGCCGGTCTGCACCTCGTCGGCCACGAAGACGACGCCGTTGGCGGAGCACCACTCCGCGAGCGCCCCGAGGAAGCCCGGAGCGGGTACGACGAACCCGCCCTCGCCCTGGACCGGCTCGATGACGACGGCGGCCAGGTTCGCGGCCCCGACCTGCTTCTCCATCACCTCGATCGCACGGCGGGCGGCACCCGGACCGTCCAGGTCCCCGTCCCGGAACGGGTAGGACATCGGCGCGCGGTAGACCTCGGGGGCGAACGGCCCGAAGCCGTCCTTGTAGGGCATGTTCTTCGCGGTCAGCGCCATCGTCAGGTTGGTCCGGCCGTGGTAGCCGTGGTCGAACGCGACCACCGCCTGCCGTCCGGTCGCCGAGCGGGCGATCTTGACCGCGTTCTCGACCGCCTCCGCCCCGGAGTTGAACAGCGCCGTCCGCTTCTCGTGGTCGCCGGGCGTGATCTCGTTGAGCGCCTCGGCGACGGCGACGTAGCCGTCGTACGGCGTGATCATGAAGCACGTGTGGGTGAACGCCGCGGCCTGCTCGGCTACCGCGGTCGCGACCCGCGGGTTGCTGTTGCCCACCGTGGTGACGGCGATGCCGGAGCCGAGGTCGATGAGCGAGTTGCCGTCGACGTCGACCACGACCCCGCCGCCCGCCGCGACGACGTACGCCGGCAGCATCGTGCCCACCCCCCGCGCGACGGCGGCGTCCTTGCGGGCGGCCAGCTCACGGGACCGCGGGCCGGGGATCTCGGTGACCAGCCGGCGCTGCTGGGGAAGGGACGGACCGCCGGCCATGGCGATGGTCGTTGGTGCGGACATGGCTGCTCCTACTCAGGTCCTGCTCAGGGCTTCCGGACTGCGGCGACCGGGTGGTGGCTGGTGATCGAGATCCGGTTGAAGGCATTCATGGAGACCACGGCCCAGGCGATGACGGCGTACGCCGCGTCGCCGAGCCCGGCGCGCGCGAAGGTCTCGACCTCGTGGCGGTCAGCGGGCTCGGGGATCCGGGTGATGCACTCGGCCAGCTCGAGCGCGGCGCTCTCGACGTCGTCGAACAGCTCGGTCTCCTGCCACTCCTGGAGCACGGCGAGCCGGCGCGGGTCCTCGCCCAGCCGGACCGCCTTGCGGTGGTGGACGTCGAGGCAGTAGGCGCAGCCGTTGATCTGCGACACCCGCAGGTTCACCAGCTCGAGCAGCTGCTCGCTCACGCCGGCCCCTCTCGCGGCTTCGGAGATCTGCTTCGAGACGCCGGACATCGCGGCGAAGATCTCGGGCTCCGCCTTGTCGAGGTAGAGCGGCTCGTCGGGTTCGGTCTCACTCACCCGGGCAGCCTAGAGGAGGATCAGAGGCGGCTGACGCCCTCGCTGATCAGGAGCTGGGCTCCGGTGTAGGTCGCCATCACCGCACCCTCGACGAGGGGACTCGGGTCGCTGAGGACGAACTTCCGCAGCCCGAGGGTCGAGTCGGAGGCGAGGAAGAGCAGCGCGCCGGCGGCGATCAGCCGGCGGGCGGCGGGGCGCTGGCCCTCGTCGAGCCGGGTGGCGGCGACCACCATCGAGGTGAGCAGGGCCGAGTAGGTCGCGATCACCGGCGCGACGCCCTGGCGGCGCGCATGCCAGGCCATCACCGGCGAGCTGACCGCCCACACCGCGGCCAGCGTCTGCGCCCCACGGTCGTCGACCAGCCGCGGGTCCCGCCGGCGCCGCGGCACGAACGCGGCCAGGTAGGCCAGGTGTCCGATCCCGAACGCTGTCGTGCCGACCACGAACGGGCGCTTCTCCTCGCTCAGCAGCGAAACGTCGCCCACCCAGCCGCCCGCCTGTGCGGCGAGCGACCGGGATCCGGGCCGACGACGACCCGGGGCTGGTGGCGAGCGACGCGGAGAGCACCGGCATCAGCAGCGGCTTCGTGAGAAATCGCGCCTTGTGCGCGGCCGGCCGGGACGACACCGACAGTGCGGTGTCGAGCGCGGCGATGCCGGCGTACGCCGCCTTGAGTCGGGTCGACAGGTTCATGCTCGGACGGTATCGGTCGCCGCCACCGGTCGCCTTGGTTTCGAGGCTCGCTTCGCTCGCACCTCAACCAGCGGCGGTGACGGCGGCGTGGATCTGCTCCAGCATCGTCTTCATCGCCGGCAGCTCCTTGACCAGGGCGATCTCCTCGGCCAGCTCGGTCAGCAGGCCCTGCACCTGAGTGAGGACCTCCTTGGTCTCGGCCAGGGTGGCATCGGCGCTGCCGAGCGTCCCTTCGACGGTGGTCAAGGTGCCCTCGACCGTGGTCAGGGTGCCGCCCACGGTGCCGAGCGTCTCGTTCGCGCTCTCGAGCGTCTTGTCGGCCTTCTTCAGGATCTGACCAACCGGGTTGAGCGCCATGCCAGTCCCCCTTCGCTTGTGGACAGCGTGCAGTAAACACTAGGTAGCCGGCGGCGGTTCGACGGACGCGATGTGCACGAGGGCGTCGCCGGCGTTGACGATCGGCGCTCGGGTCAGCCCGATCACGATGCCGGGCCGGTCGGCCCGGACCAGCCGCACCCGGCGGCCGAACGTGTCGGAGAGGTCGCCGATCCGCTCGCCGGCCTCGACGAACGCGCCCAGCTTGGTCTGCAGGTTGAGGATGCCGGTGCCGCGGGCCCGGACCCAGCGGGTGCTCCGTGACTCGAGGCTGGCCGGCGGCGCATCGCCCGGCTCGGCATCGATCATCCCGAGGAACGCCAGCACCCGGCGGACGCCGGCCACCCCGGTCGCGATCGACTCGTCGTCGAACCGCAGCGCCTCTCCGGACTCGTAGAGCAGCACCTTGGCGCCGACGTCGAGTGCGGCCTGGCGCAGCGAGCCGTCGCGCAGCCGCGCGTGCACCATCACCGGGGCGCCGAAGGCCTCGGCCAGCGCGCGGGTCCGCGGGTCGTCGAGGTCGGCCCGGAGCTGCGGGAGGTTGGCCCGCTTGTCGGCCGCGGTGTGCACGTCGATGCCGACCTCGCACTTGGCGACGACCTCGGTCATGAACAGGTGCGCGATCCGGCTGGCGAGCGAGCCCCGGGGCGAACCGGGGAACGACCGGTTGAGGTCGCGCCGGTCGGGCAGGTAGCGGTCGCCGGCCATGAACCCGAGCACGTTGACGACCGGCACCGCGACCAGCGGTGCCGCGGAACTCCTTGGGGGACAGGGTCGAGATCAGCTCCCGGACCACCTCGACGCCGATCACCTCGTCGCCGTGGATCGCCCCGCTCACCCAGACCACCGGTCCGGCCTCCCGCCCGTGCACCACCCGCACGGGCAGGCTGACGTCGCCGCCGGTCACCAGCCGGGTGATCGGCAGCTCCACGTCGCGGGCTGCGCCGGCGCGCACCCGGACGTTGCCGATGGCGAACGACTCGCGGGCCATGACCGTCACACTCCCCGGTTGCGCCGCCGTACGACGCGCTTGGGGCGGCCGCCGAGGTACGACTTCTCCGCGTCGACGAGGAAACCCTGGCGCAGTGCCTCCCGGCCGACCAGCAGCCGGAACCCCATCTCGTCGCGCCGGGTCAGCGTGACCTCGGTCGTGATCACCCGCTCACCGATCCGAAGGGCGAGCATCACGACATAACGCTCCTGGACGTGACCCGAGGAGCTGCGCACCCGGCGCACGTCGTGGACCGGGAGCTCCGCGGTGACCGCGTCGTCGGCGCTCTCCTGCCACGGGTGGATCGAGAACCGCACCCAGGCCTGCCCGTCCCGCTCGAGCTCCTCGAGGTCGAACGCATGAAGCGCCGAGGTGCGGGCACCCGTGTCGAGCTTGGCCTTGATCCAGCCGACCCCGAGATCGGGCAGGCTCACCCACTCGCGCCAGCCAGCCACGCTGGTTAGATGGGATCGGGCCACGACCCCATCCAAGCAGGCCGGCCTCTCCGCGGCAGGCATGTCCAATCCCTCCGACTGATCAGGCTCCGACGTGAAGCTGGCGATCCTCTCGCGCGCCCCCCGCAGCTACAGCACGCAGCGACTCCGCACCGCGGCCGCGCAGCGGGGGCACACCGTGAAGGTGCTCAACACGCTCCGCTTCGCCATCGACCTCTCCGACGACGAGCCCGATCTGCAGTTCCGCGGCCGGCCGCTGTCGCACTACGACGCGGTGCTGCCGCGGATCGGCAACTCGATCACCTACTACGGCACCGCGGTGGTGCGCCAGTTCGAGCAGATGGACGTCTACACGCCCAACACCGCGGGTGGCATCACCAACTCGCGCGACAAGCTGCGCGCCACCCAGATCCTCTCGCGACACGGCGTCGCCATGCCCCCGACCACGTTCGTGCGCGAACGCGCCGACGTGATCCCGGCGATCGAGCGCGTCGGCGGCGCGCCGGTCGTGATCAAGCTGCTGGAGGGCACCCAGGGCATCGGCGTCATCCTCGCGCCGACGATCAAGGTCGCCGAGGCGATCATCGAGACCCTGCAGAGCACGAGGCAGAACGTGCTGATCCAGCGCTACGTCAAGGAGAGCCGCGGCCGCGACATCCGCGCGCTCGTCGTCGGCGACCGGGTGGTGGCGGCGATGCGCCGTACGGCGAAGGGCGACGAGTTCCGCTCCAACGTGCACCGCGGGGGCAGCGTCGAGAAGGTCGAGATCGAGCCCGAGCTCGAGCGGCTCGCCGTGCGATCCGCGCAGATCATGGGGCTCAAGGTCGCCGGTGTCGACATGCTCGAGGGCGACGACGGGCCACTGGTGATGGAGGTCAACTCCTCTCCGGGCCTGGAGGGCATCGAGGCCGCGACCAACCTCGACGTGGCCGGCGCGATCATCGACTACATCGACAACCAGGTCGCGTTCCCCCACGTCGACGTCCGCGAGCGACTCAGCGTCTCGACCGGTTACGGCGTCGCGGAGATCGTCGTCCACGGCGACGCCGACCTGGTGGGCCAGCCGCTCGGCGACTCGGGGCTCCGGGATCGCGACATCACCGTGCTCACGCTGCACCGCGGGGTGCAGGTGATCCCGAACCCGCGACCGAAGCTCATCCTCGAGGACGGCGACCGGCTGCTGTGCTGGGGCAAGCTCGAGGAGATGCGGTCGATGATCCCCGAGCGTCCGAAGAGGCGGTCGCGGGTCAAGAAGCTTCCGAAGCAGCCGATCGACGAGCCCTCGTGATCGGTGTCGACGAGCAGTCGGCAGCGCCCGCAGTATCGGTGCGGCGGCGCTGGGCGATGCTCGCGGTCGGTACGGCGGCGCAGGCCTCCTCCGCGACGATGGTGCACGGGCCGGCGTTCCTGATCCCGGTGCTGCACAACCGCGAGGGGCTGACGCTGGCTGAGGCCGGCCTGGTCGCGGCGGCGCCGATGGCCGGGCTGATGTGCACCCTGGTGGCGTGGGGCGTCGTCGTCGACCGCCGCGGCGAGCGGTTCGCGATGCTCTCCGGGATGAGCGGCGTGGTCGCGGCCGGGGTGGCTGCCGTCCTGGTCGACGGCCCGTGGCTGGTCGCGGCTGCGCTGTTCGTGGCCGGCGCGTCGTCGGGCGCCACCAACTCGGCGTCCGGGCGGATCGTGGTCGGCTGGTTCCCACCTCAGCGACGCGGCCTGGCGATGGGCATCCGGCAGTGCGCGCAGCCGTTGGGCGTCGGGCTCGGCGCCCTCACGATGGCGTTCATCGCCGACGGGTACGGCGTCTCCGCCGCGCTCTGGGTGCCGCTGCTTGCGGCAGCGGCCGCCCTGGTGCTCGTGGCGGTGCTGGTGCTCGACCCCCCGCGCCCGCCCGCCGCAGAGCGGTCCGGCGCACCGAACCCCTACCGGTCCGACCGCTACCTCGCCCGTGTGCACGTCACCTCGATGCTGCTGGTGGTGCCGCAGTTCGTGGTGTGGACCTTCGGGCTGACCTGGCTGGTCGACGAGCTCGGCTGGGCCGCCGGCCTCGCCGGCATCGTCGTCGCCGGCACCCAGCTGATCGGTGCGTTCGGCCGGATCGGCGCCGGTCACCTCTCCGACCTGGTCCGCAGCCGGACCCGGCCGATGCAGTGGATCGCCTGGGCGGCCGCGGGCACCATGCTGGCGCTCGGCGCCGCGGCATCCGGGTCCGGGCCCGGCGTGGTCGCGCTCGCCGTACTCCTCCTCGTCGTCGCCTCCGCCATCACCGTCGCCGACAACGGACTCGCCTTCGCCGCCGTCGCCGAGCGGGCCGGCGCGTTCTGGTCCGGCCGGGCGCTCGGCATCCAGAACACCGGCCAGTACCTCGTCGCTGCCGCCGTGCCACCGGTCGCCGGCGTGGTCATCACGGTCTGGGGGTACGGCGCCGCGTTCGCGCTCGCCGCCGGCTTCGGGCTGGTGGCAGCAGCCGTCGTGCCGGTTGCGCAGGAGCGCCCGCTCGGCTGACCTTCCGGAATAGCGGCCCACGTGCGACCGTTATCACGCCATGTCCGCGATCGACCTGACCTCCGAGACCTTCGAGCAGACCGTGCTCGACAACGAGATCGTGCTCGTTGACTTCTGGGCTTCCTGGTGCGGCCCGTGCCGCATGTTCGCCCCCATCTACGAGGAGGCGGCGGGCGCCAACCCGGACCTGGTGTTCGCCTCGATCGACACGGAGGCGGAGCAGGCGCTGTCCTCCGCTGCCCAGGTCACGTCGATCCCGACGCTCATGGCGTTCAAGAAGGGCCAGCTGGTGTTCCGGCAGGCCGGGGCGCTGCCTGCCAAGGCGCTGAACGAGCTGATCGACGCCGTCCGCGCCCTCGAGGTCGAGGCGCCGACCGCCGACTGAGGTCTCGAGACAGTCGCTGCGCGACTTCCTCGACCAGCGAAGAGGCCGATGTCGGTGGCGGGTCGCACGATGGGCAGGTGATCGGGATCCGAGCGTTCTGGGGCGCCCTGCCGACCGAGGGTCGGTGGCTGCTGTCGACCGTCGCGATCCAGACGCTGGGGCGCGGGCTGACGCTGCCGTTCACGATCATCTACCTCCACGAGGTGCGCGGCTTCGACCTCGGCCTGGCCGGCACCCTGATGAGCCTGATCGCGATCGCGGGGCTGATCGTCACCGGGCCCGGCGGCTCGCTGACGGACCGGCTCGGCGCCCGGGCCGTGCTGCTGGCCGGCTGCGCGTCGATGGTGCTGGGCAACGTGCTCCTCGCGTTCGCGACGACGCCTGCTGCCGCGGCGGTCTCGCTGATGCTGATCGGGATCAACTTCGGCGTCTCCTGGCCGGCATTCAACTCCCTGATCGCGGCGGTCGTCGAGGGCGACCTGCGGCTGAGGTACTTCGGCGTCAACTTCGCCCTCATCAACCTCGGCATCGGGGTCGGCGGCATCGTCGGTGGCCTCTACGTCGACGTCTCCGACCCGGGCACCTTCACCACGATCTTCCTGGTCAACGCCGTCACGGCCCTCATCCCGGCAGTGCTGCTCCTCGGTCCACTGCGCCACCTCAGCGGGCGCGCCGAGCGCCCCGAGGGCGACGCAGCCGTGGGCAGTGCGACCTACCGGGCGATCCTGCGAGAGCCCGCGGTGCTGTGGCTGACCGGCCTGACGTTCGTGGCCGTCTTCGTCGGCTACGGGCAGTTCGAGGCGGGCTTCCCCGGCTACGGGCGCCAGGTCGCGGAGGTGTCGACGAAGGTGATCGGCCTGGCGTTCGCCGTCAACACCGCCGTGATCGTGCTCCTGCAGTTCCTCGTGCTGAACCGGATCAGCGGGCACCGACGCACCCGGGTCATCACCGTGATGGCCTTGGTCTGGGTCGTCTCCTGGCTCCTGCTCGGCGCGACCGGGCTGGTGCCCGGTTCGGTCGTCGCCGCGATCGGGATGCTGGCGTTCATGGGCGCCTTCGCGTTCGGCGAGACGCTGATGCAGCCCACGGTGCCCGCGATCAGCAACGACCTCGCGTCCGACCACACCCGCGGTCGCTACAACGCGATCAGCTCGGCGGCCTTCCAGGGCGGCGCGATCGCCGGTCCAGTGGTCGCCGGTCTGCTGCTCGAGCACGACCTCGCCACGGCGTACGTCGCGATCATGGTGCTCGGCTGCGTTGCCGTCGGCGTGATGGCGCTGGCGCTCGAGCGCCGGATACCGGCTGCGGCCAACGGCGTCGCCGAGGAAGGGCACACGCCTGCCGACGCACGGCAGTGACCGGTGTCGGCCGACGAGTGACCTTGCCGATATCCGCTCGCTGATCCCGGCAGCGGGTTGCAGGATGATCGGGTGATCGGGATCCGGGCGTTCTGGGTCGCCCTCCCCACCGAAGGCCGGTGGCTGCTGTCGACGGCTGCCATCGAGCTCCTGGGGCGCGGAGTGACGCTGCCGTTCACGATCATCTACCTGCACGAGGTGCGCGGCTTCGACCTCGGCCTCTCCGGCACCCTGATGAGCCTCATCGCGTTCGTGGCCCTGATCGTCACCGGCCCGGGTGGCTCGCTCACCGACCGCCTCGGCGCTCGCACCGTCCTCCTGGCGGGCTGCGCGACGATGATCGCGGGCAACATCCTGCTGGCCTTCGCCAGGACGCCGGGCTCGGTGGCGGCGGCGATGGTGCTGATCGGCATCAACTTCGGAGTGCAGTGGCCCGCCTTCAACTCGCTGGTCGCAGCAGTCGTCGACGGTGACCTCCGACAGAAGTACTTCGGCGTCAACTTCGCCCTCGTCAACCTCGGCCTCGGGGTGGGCGGCGTCGTAGGAGGTCTTTATGTCGACGTCGGTGATCCCCGGACCTTCACGAACATCTTCCTGATGGCGGCCGCGGCGTCGGCGGTCCCGGCCGCGCTGCTGCTGGGCCCGCTCCGCCACGTGCACGGCCGCGCGGAGCGCCCGGCCGACGCGGACTCCGACGATGCGACGACCTATCTGGCGATCCTGCGGCGACCCCCCGTGCTGTGGCTGACCGGACTCACGTTCGTCGCCATGTTCGTCGGCTACGGCCAGTTCGAGGCGGGGTTCCCGGCGTACGGCCGCGACGTGGCCGAGGTGTCGACCCGGGTGATCGGGATCGCGTACGCCGTCAACGCCGCGGTGATCGTGCTCCTCCAGTTCGTGGTGCTGGCCAAGCTCACCGGCCACCGCCGCACCCGGGCGATGATGGTGATGGCCGTGGCGTGGGTCGGTGCCTGGCTGCTGGTCGGCGCGGCCGGCCTGGTGCCCGGCTCGGCGCTCGCCGCCCTGGGACTGATCGGGTTCATGGGGGTCTTCGCGTTCGGCGAGACCCTGCTGCAGCCGACGGTGCCGGCGATGAGCAACGACCTCGCCGCCGACCACACCCGCGGTCGCTACAACGCGATCAACTCTGCGGCGTTCCAGTGCGGCGCCGTCACCGGGCCGGTGGTCGCCGGTTTCCTGCTCGAGCACGACCTGGCGGCGCCGTACGTCGCCCTCATGGTGGTCGGCTGCGTCGCCGTCGGCGTCATGGCGCTGGCCCTCGAACGCCGGATCCCGGCGGCCGCCAACGGTGTCGAGGAGCGGCGTGCGCCTCCCGTCGTACGACGATGACGCTTCGGCCCCGCGCCGATCGGGCGAGGCGCGGCAGGCGGAGATATACGCCGCGGGCGAGATCAGCGACGAGGACTACCGCACCCGGCGGAGCGTGCTCCGGGAGAAGTGAGTCAGTCTTCCCGAACGGTCTCCATCGCCTCCGCCCAGGACTCGAGCTGCTCGAACAAGGTGTCAAGGGCTTCTTCGTTCTGCGGCTCGGGGCGGAAGTCCTTCATGTCCTCCCAGTCCTGGTACAGCGACAACGCGACCTGCTGACGGACGTGCGCAAGCTGGAGCTCGCTGGCGATGGCCCGCAGATGCTCCACGGCACGCGCGCCGCCGAGCGATCCGTAGCCGACGAAGGCGCACGCCTTGTTGTTCCACTCGGCGTAGATGTAGTCGAGGGCGTTCTTGAGCGCCGCCGACGTCGAGTGGTTGTGCTCCGGGGTGACGAACACGAAGCCGTCGTAGTCCGCGATGGTGGCGGCCCACTCCTTGGTGTGCTCGTGCTCGTACTTGCCCATCGAGGGCGGAGTGGCCTCGTCGAGGAGGGGCAGGTCGACGTCACGGAGGTCGATCAGGTCGTACGTCGCATCCCGGCTGGCCGCCTGCTTGTGCACCCAGTCGGCGACGGCTCCGCCCAACCGATCGGGCCGGGTGCTGCCGAGGATGATCGCTATCTTGGTCATGACTTTTCGGTACCCGGCTGCAGGCGCCGGAACCGGGTCGGCGGCTACCGTCCGTCCAGCAGCCGGCTGGCGCGTTCGACATCGAGGTCGTAGCGGACCTCGACCAGGTCCTGGCCGAAGCGGTGGCCGGGCACGTCCTCGGTCCGGCGGAAGCCGAGGCTGGTGTAGAGCCGCGCCGCCGCGTCCAGGCCGTCGACGGTCCACAGGCGGAGGTGGGTGAGGCCGGCCGATCTCGCTTGCACGAGAAGAGTGGTCAGCAGGGTGCGGCCGAGCCCACCGCGCGCGTGCGGGGCGACCAGGAACCAGCGCACCTGGCCGACCCGGTCCTCCTCGACCGTGAGGCCGACCATCCCGACCGCTTCCGGCCGGAGCTCGTCGTTGGCGTCGTCCTCGGCGATCCACAGCCAGCCCGGCTCGGGCAGCGACGGCCGCTCACGCCGCCGGCTGAGGGCGGCCGCGAACCCGGCCAGTCCGGAGGCGACATGGGACTCGAAGTCCTCGTCGTAGCCGAACTCCTCGGCATACAGCCGACCGTGCAGCTCCAGCACGCGGCCGAGGTCCCCCGGGCGCGGGCCGACGCGGATCCTGACGGTCATGACGGGATTATCGCCCGGCGGACGGCGGTCCGGATCGCTCAGCGGTCGAGCCAGACCAGGATCTGGCGGGCGACGTCGTCGGCCGGGACGTCGGTGTTGTCGAGCCGGAGGTGCCGGTGCCGTGCGAGCATCCGCTCGCCGGGAGTCGGAGCAGCGCCCTCGACGAGCCCGGTGTTCAGGACGTGCTGATCCAGCTCACGAAGGTTGTCGTCGGACCAGTCGACTTCCCGCTTCGAGCGCTTCTCCGCAAGCCGGAGCTCGGTCCGGTTCCGCAGGAGCCGGGTCTCGAGGTCCGCGTACAGCTCGACGAACGAAACCTGCGCACCAGCCTCGACGTAGGGCCGGAGGTAGTCGCAGAGCTCGCGCGCATCCTCCTCGAGCTCCAGCGCCCAGGCGAAGGTCAGCACCAGATCGGTCCCGGATGCGGCCGCTTCCGCGATCGTCCGCCGCCGGAACTCCCCCAGGAGCCGCACGAACGGAGGGGTCCCGTAGTCGAAGACCTCCAGCAACGGCTCCAGGACGGCGTGGTTGTGGAACAGCCGGAAGCCGCTCTGGCGCGTCACGGCGCGCCCGACCGTCATCTTGCCGACCGACGGCGGCCCGAAGATCACCACGAGGCGCACCACCGGAGCGTCCCACACGCTGCGCGGCTTGCGGGTGGTGGTTGAGGTGCGAGCGCAGCGAGCCTCGAAACCAACACTTCGTCTCGATGAGCGCGGCCTGCGGGCCTGCCGTTGGTCGAGGAGGTCGCTCTGCGACCGTCACGAGACCTCGACGAAATGCAGATTCCGATCCTTCATGCTGTTCCATTCGGAACCGAACTGGTGTACGATTGGAGCACTCGGGAGGTGAAGATCGTGGTCGCACAGCTGATGCCCCAGCCGCACCCGATCCTGGCCTGCGCCGAGCAACTGCTGACGACGCTCACCTCGGTGCGGGACGTGCAGCCGGTGTTCATGACCCCGGCCGACCAGCAGACCGCGGTCATCGAGCTGGGTCGGGCCGCGACGGCGTTGGCCGAGCTCCAGCTCCGGGTCCTGGCCGCCTCGGGGGAGGCCGCCGACCAGGCCGGCGCCCGCGACGTCGGTGCCTGGATGGCGCTCGTTGACCCATGCCGACTTCGGACCATCGCGGGCCGATGCCCGGCTCGCCTCGGCGCTGGACCGGTCTTGGGCCCAGGTCGCGGCCGGGATGGCCGACGGCACCGTGTCGGTGCCCCACGCCCGGGCGGTCGTGCACGCCCTGGAGGCGTTGCCCGCCGACCTCGACCCGAGCCTCGTCGCCAAGGCCGAAGGCGCACCTTGTCGAGCTGTGCACCAGTTCACCCCCACCGAGGTCCGCCGCCTCGGACGCCGGATCCTGGAAGTCGTGGCCCCCGACATCGCCGAGGCCGAGGAAGCCCGGGCGTTGGAGAAGGAGGAACAACGCGCCCGCGAGACCTGCCGACTCACCCTGAAACCGATCGGGGACGGGTCGACCCGGCTGTCCGGGGTCCTGCCCGACGCCGACGCCACCCGGTTGCGGACCTACCTGGAGGCCTACACCTCCCCGCGTAAGGACGATCACACGGTGCTGGGGGAGGAGGACCGGATCCCGTACCGCCGCAAGCTCGGCCTCGCGTTCTGCGCGCTCCTCGAACACCTCGACCCCGACCAAGCTCCCCGCCCACGGCGGCGACGCCACCACGCTCATGGTCACCATCAGCTTGGACGCCCTGCGCCAGCGAGCTCGGCACCGGTGCCATCCTCGGCGGCGAGCCGCTTTCGGCCACCGCCATCCGCCGCCTGGCGTGTGAGGCCAACATCATCCCCGTCGTGCTCGGCGGCAAGGGTGAGATCCTCGACCTGGGCCGCAGCCGCCGCCTCTTCTCACCCGCACAACGCAAAGCCATGCGGCTACGCGACCAGCAGTGCCGCGCCGAGGGCTGCTCGGTCCCCGCGCCGTGGTGCGAGGCCCATCACTGGATCCCCTGGTCCAAAGGCGGCAAGACCGACCTCGACGACGGCGTCCTGGGCTGCAGCTTCCACCACCACCTGCTCCACGACCCCCGCTACACCCACGAAATCCTCCCCAACGGCGACATCCGATTCCACCGACGAACCTAGATTCCGACCCATCGTGGGCGGCGTTGCCTCAGAGTGCGGCCGGATCGGCCTCGATGCCCAGCTCCCGTGCCGCTGCCGAGATCTCCCGCGCGAGTGCGACGTCCCGCTCGCTCAGGCCGCCGACCTCGTGGGTCGACACCCGGACGGTGACGCTCGGGTAGCGCAGGTCGACGTCGGGGTGGTGGTTGGCGGCATCGGCCAACGCCCCGATCCGTACGACGAGGTCAACGCCCTTGTCGAACGACCCGGTGCGGAAGACGGTGCCGACCTGCCCGCTGTCGAGCACCCGCCAGTCACCGACACCGTCGGCCGCGAGGAACTGCTCTCCAGTGATTGCGTCGACCATTGCTGCCTCTCCCTTGCTACCCGAGTCGGTCCTCAGCGCCCCGCGGCAGGATCACCGCGGCGATCCCCGGCCATGCGTCGTCGATCAACGATGCCATGTCGAAGTCGGTCGCGCGGCGTACGTAGGGCTTGGCCAGCTCGGTGCGGACCACCTTGACCAGGAACCGCCGGAGCTCGGTCTCGAGCCCGGCGACCTTCTGCAGTACGGCGCCGCGGCGGGTGTCGGCCTGCAGGGTGAGCGCGACCTCCTCCTCCGCGGGCACGGTGATGTCGATCCGGATCCGCAGCGGCGCGACGGTGTGCACGCTCAGCGTCAGCGGCACGACCACGTCGGCCGTGAACCGGTGCTTGTCGACGCGCATGTCGATGTCGAAGACGACGCTGATCGGGAGGAACACCCGGTAGGCCAGCAGGTCGCCCGGGATCTCCTCGCCCTTGGTCTCCCGGAACGTCCCGAGCACCTTGACGGTCGCCGCCTTGCGGCCCGGACCGGCGCCGATGGGGCCGAGCTCGATCGTCGGTCCCAGCACGTCGTTGACCATCTGCAGGATCCGGTCCTTGTGCAGGACCTGACGGATGTACGCCGCCCCGAACTGCTCGTAGCTGATCTCCTGCGACGGCTCTGCCTCGGCCGGTCCGCCCTGGGCGACGATCACGACGCCCTCGGCGACCTCCAGCCCCGCGAATCCCGGGAGCTGGTCGGCTCCTTCGGCCACGGCGCCGAGGAGCGCCTCGACCGACTCGTCCTGCTGGGCTGACTCGGTCATCTGGGGGAGTCTAGTCAGCGCGCGGGGAGGATCCGCCCCCGCACCTCGCCCAGCGCCACCACCGCACCGCCCGGCCCCGGAGCGGTCGCCGTGATCACCACCTCGTCGCCGTCCTCGAGGAAGGTCCGGACCTGCCCGTCGGGGAGCGTGATCGGCTCCGCGCCGTTCCACGACAGCTCCATGAGGGAGCCGCGCTCACCGGGCTCCGGGCCGCTGACCGTGCCTGACGCGAACAGGTCGCCGGTGCGCAGTGAGGCGCCGTTGACGGTCAGGTGGGCGAGCTGCTGGGCGCCGGTCCAGTACATCTGCGCGAACGGCGGCGTCGCGACGACGTGCCCGTTGAGCCGCACCTCCAGCCGCAGGTCCAGGCCGGCGGGCGGCGTGGCCGCGTCGTCGAGATAGGGCAACGGTTGCGGATCCCGTGCCGGCGGCGCGACCCAGGCCGCCCCCAGCGCGGCCAACGGGGTGACCCAGGCCGACACCGAGGTCGCGAACGACTTGGCGAGGAAGGGCCCGAGCGGCTGGTACTCCCAGGCCTGGATGTCCCGCGCCGACCAGTCGTTGACCAGGCAGACGCCGAACACGTGATCGGCGAAACCGCCGAGTGGCACGGAGGTCCCGAGCTCGGACGGAGTGCCGACGACGAAGCCGACCTCGGCCTCGATGTCGAGCCGGGTCGTCGGCCCGAAGACCACCTCGCCGTCTGCCCCAGAGTTCTGCAGGCGGCGCTGCCCGTGGGGGCGCACCACGTCGGTGCCCGACACCACGACGGTGCCCGCGCGACCGTGGTAGCCGATAGGAAGGTGCTTCCAGTTCGGCGACAGCGCCGGCTGACCGGGCCGCAGCATGCGGCCGATGTTCGCGGCGTGGTGCTCGGAGGAGTAGAAGTCGACGTAGTCGGCAACGGTGAACGGCATGACCAGCCGTACGTCGGCGAGGTCGTACAGATGCTCCTCGGGCGGCTCGAGCGACGCGACCGCGTCGAACACGCACTGCCAGAGCGAGGGCATGGCGGCGAGCAACCGGTCCAGGTTCGGACCCATGACCTCCGCGGCCAGGTCGGGCTCGAGCGCCGCAGCGAGATCGAGCACCCGGTCGTCGTACCGCAGCCCGACGCGGGCGACGCCGTCGGACCGTAGGGGCTCGAACGCGCCGAACTGGTGCGGGTTCACCGGCGGCCGCCGGCCCAGGTCCAGGCGTACTCGCCGTCGTCGCTGGCGCGTCCGGCCTCGCCGATCTCCAGCGGCCGGAACGTGTCGACCATGACCGCCAGCTCGTCGAACCGCTCGGCACCGAGGCTCGCCTCGATCGCGCTCGGCTGCGGGCCGTGGGCATGACCGCCGGGGTGCAGCGTGATCGACCCGATGCCGATGCCGGAGCCCTTCCGCGCCTCGTAGTCGCCGCCGACGTAGAACATGACCTCGTCGCTGTCGACGTTGGAGTGGTAGTAGGGCACGGGAACGGCGAGCGGGTGGTAGTCGACCTTGCGCGGCACGAAGTTGCAGACCACGAAGTTGTGACCCTCGAAGACCTGGTGCACCGGCGGCGGCTGGTGGATCCGGCCGGTGATCGGCTCGAAGTCGGCGACGTTGAACGCGTAGGGGTAGAGGCAGCCGTCCCACCCGACGACGTCGAACGGGTGGTGGGGCAGGACGTGCACGGACCCGGCCAATCCACCCGGTCCGGTGCCGCGGTGCTTCAGGTAGACCTCGACGTCCCCGTCGCCGCCGTGGGTCTCGACCAGCTCGAACAGCGAGGTCGGCAGCCGCAGGTCGCGCTCGCAGTACGGCGCGTGCTCGAGGAGCTGCCCGTAGCGGGAGAGGTAGCGCTTCGGCGGCGCGATGTGGCTGTTCGCCTCGATGACATACAGCCGAAGCGGCGTGTCGGTTGTCGAGGAGGTCGCTCCGCGACCGTCACCAGACACGACCCAGCGATGGGTCGTGGCCCGCGGGATGACCGCGTAGTCTCCGCTGGCGACCTCGAGGTGGCCGAACACGGTCTCGAGCGTCGCGTGCCCGCTCTCGACGTAGACCACCTCGTCGCCGACGGCGTTGCGGTAGAGCGGGGACGTCGTGCCGACGACGGCATAGCTGATCCGGACGTCGGCGTTGCCGAGCACCAGCCGACGGCCGGTGACCGCGTCGATGGGCTTCCACCCGTCCCCGGGGAACAGGTCGTGCAGCGCGAGGTGGCGCGGCGTCAACGGCGCGTTCGGCTCGGTCGCCTGGTCGGGGAGGTCCCACGTCCGGGCGTCGACCATCGCCGACGGGACGTGCCGGTGGTAGAGCAGCGAGGAGTCGGAGGAGAAGCCCTCCTCCCCCATCAGCTCCTCGTAGTAGAGGTTGCCGTCGGGGTCCCGGTGCTGGGTGTGCCGCTTCGGCGGTACGTCGCCGACCCGCTGGTAGTGCGCCATGTCGCCTCCGGTGGTTGAGGTGCGAGCGGAGCGAGCCTCGAAACTACAGGTTCCCTCGCCTGTCCTGCTCGCGCTCGATCGCTTCGAAGAGGGCCTTGAAGTTGCCCTTGCCGAAGCCGAGCGAGCCATGCCGCTCGATCAGCTCGAAGAACACCGTCGGCCGGTCGCCGATCGGCTGGGTGAAGATCTGCAGCAGGTAGCCGTCCTCGTCGCGGTCGACCAGGATGCCGCGTTTCTGCAGCTCCTCGATCGGCGCCCGGACGTTACCGATCCGGGCCCGCAGCTCGGGGTCCTCGTAGTAGGAGTCCGGCGTGTTGAGGAACTCGATGCCGGCCGCGCGCAGGTGGTCGACCGCGGTGAGGATGTCGTTGGTCGCGAGCGCCAGGTGCTGGGCGCCGGGGCCGCGGTAGAACTCGAGGTACTCGTCGATCTGGCTCTTCTTCTTGGCGATCGCGGGCTCGTTGAGCGGGAACTTCACGCGGTGGTTGCCGCTGGCCACGACCTTGCTCATGAGCGCGGAGTAGTCGGTGGCGATGTCGTCGCCGATGAACTCCGCCATGTTCGCGAAGCCCATGACCCGGCGGTAGAAGTCGACCCAGTCGTCCATCCGGCCGAGCTCGACGTTGCCGACGACGTGGTCGAGCGCCTGGAACAGCCGCTTCGGGGCGCCGTCGGGGCGGACCAGGGACGAGGTGCGCGCGACATAGCCGGGCAGGTAGGGGCCGTGGTAGCGGCTGCGGTCGATCAGCGTGTGCCGGGTGTCGCCGTACGTCCCGATCGCGCCGCGCCGGATCGTGCCGTGCTCGTCGGTGACGTCGTGCGGCTCCTCCAGCACCGTCGCCGACTGCGCCGCGGCGTGCGCGATGCAGCGGTCGACGTCGGGCACCTCGAGCGCGATGTCGACGATGCCGTCGCCGTGCTGGGCGTGGTGGCGGATCACCTCGCTGTCGGGGTCGACGCCACCCTCGATCACGAAGCGCACCGCGCCACTCTCCAGCACGTAGGACTTGCGGTCCCGGTTGCCGGTCTCGGGACCGGAGTAGGCGACCAGGTTCATCCCGAACGCGGAGGCGAAGAAGTGCGCGGTCTGGTTCGCGTTGCCGACCGCCCAGACGACCGCGTCCCATCCGGTGACGGGGAACGGGTCGTGGCTGTCGTCGTACTCCACCAGGCCGACGAGCTGGTGCAGCTGCTCCAGGCTCAGCTGGGCGAGGCGTTCGGAGTCGGTGAGCTGATCCAGGGTCATGGGCCCAGCCAACCTCGATCGGCCATGCTGCACAACCGAGCCATCAATTGATGGTCGCTGTGGCCATGTTTGTGCAGTTCGCGCGATTCCAACTAGGCATACTGTCCAGTATGTCTCTCGACCGCCTCGATCTGGCGCTGCTCACCGCGCTCCGTGACCATCCGCGGGCCGGTGCGCTCGAGCTGTCGCGGATCACGAAGGTGGCCCGGGCGACCGTGCAGGCCCGGCTCCAACGCCTCGAATCGACCGGCGTGATCACTGGATACGGGCCCGACATCGACCTCGAGGCGGCCGGCCAGCACGTGTCCGCGTTCGTCACCCTCGAGATCGCCCAGGGTGCGCTCGACCAGCTCGCACCCGAGCTCGCGGCGATGCCGACGATCCTCGAGGCCTACGCCACCACCGGCACCGCCGACGTCCTCTGCAAGGTCGCGGCGTCGTCGCACTCCGACCTGCAGGAGACGCTCATCGAGCTCAACCGGTCCCCCTCCGTGGTGCGTACGACGAGCGTCGTCGTGCTCGGCACCGTGGTCGCCCCCCGGGTGCTCCCACTCCTCGAGCGGTCCGCCGAGCAGCGCGACGCGCGGGCGCCGGCGTACCGCTCGCGCTGAGAGCCCATGGGCCGGCCTCGCCGTTTCCAAGACAGCAGTGCTTGGCAAGGAGCAGGATGCAAGCAGGGTTCTCGGCCGGCCCGCTAATTGCACGGGGATGAGCCATGGACCTTCGGATCATTGCTGTCCTCGTCACGCTGACGGCCCTCCTCA